>NZ_AP014862.1:0-618313 GCF_002355475.1 Pseudomonas furukawaii
GATGCTTTACCTGGTGGTCACTACGGGCCGGAAGTGGCCCCCGTTTAAAGAGACCGGCAATTCTAGTGAAACGGCGAGTGCAGGTCAATTTCCAACCAACACCGCTGGGTAACAGAATATAGAAAGAGGGAAATATTCAAGAAAGGCTTGATGTGTTTATAGAAGCTGGCAAGCCGCTCGTCTGTGGAAAACTCTCAGAAAGCGACGGTCCCCGTGGCCTGGACCGCAATAACAACCCTGTCCACAACAGGTGTCCTGGTTGTGGGGTAACTGGTAGGAAGCTGGGTGTGGAAGGGCAAGTTACCCACAGGGGAGTTATGCATGGGCTTTTCCCCAGGCAGGAAAGGGGGGTTACCTAAGGGTTATCCACAAGATTCGTGCCAATGCGCAGCTCAGCTTGTGCGGTGAATAACATCTTGATTTTATTCAACCATTCACGCCTTTACATGTGGATAACTCCCTGGACGCTGGGTACAATGGGGCCTGTTTTTTTGCGTCCGGCACCTTTCCGACTTGGGGGATATCCGTGTCAGTGGAACTTTGGCAGCAGTGCGTTGAGCTCCTGCGCGATGAGCTGCCTGCCCAGCAATTCAACACCTGGATCCGCCCTTTGCAGGTTGAAGCCGATGGGGACGAACTGCGCGTCTATGCGCCGAACCGGTTCGTGCTCGATTGGGTCAACGAGAAGTACATGGGCCGCCTCCTGGAATTGCTTGGCGAACGAGGCAATGGCCTGGCACCCGCCCTTTCCTTATTAATAGGCAGCAAGCGCAGCCCGGCTCCCCGCAAGGCTCCACCACCGCCACCGCCTGTGATGGCACCACCACCCGTCGCGCCTGCCCCATCGCAGCTGCGTGTCGAGACCGTGGAAGAACACCGCGACAATCTCGATCCATTGGCTTCGGTGGTGCCTGCTCCTGTCGTTCGTACTGAGCGCTCGGTGCAGGTGGAAGGTGCCTTGAAGCACACCAGTTACCTGAATCGCACCTTCACTTTCGAGAACTTCGTCGAAGGCAAGTCCAACCAGCTCGCGCGCGCGGCGGCCTGGCAGGTGGCGGATAATCCGAAGCACGGTTACAACCCGCTGTTCCTCTATGGCGGCGTGGGTCTCGGCAAGACGCACCTGATGCATGCTGTGGGTAACCATCTGCTGAAGAAGAATCCGAATGCCAAGGTGGTCTACCTGCATTCCGAGCGCTTCGTCGCGGATATGGTCAAGGCCCTCCAGCTCAATGCCATAAACGAGTTCAAGCGCTTCTATCGCTCGGTCGATGCGCTATTGATCGACGATATCCAGTTCTTCGCACGTAAGGAGCGCTCGCAGGAAGAGTTTTTCCACACCTTCAACGCGCTACTCGAAGGTGGACAGCAGGTGATTCTCACCAGCGACCGCTATCCAAAGGAGATCGAAGGTCTCGAGGAGCGCCTGAAGTCCCGCTTCGGTTGGGGTCTTACCGTCGCTGTGGAACCTCCCGAGCTGGAAACCCGTGTTGCGATCCTGATGAAGAAGGCCGAGCAGGCGAAGGTGGATCTTCCCCACGATGCTGCGTTCTTCATCGCGCAGCGCATCCGCTCGAACGTGCGGGAGCTGGAGGGGGCGCTGAAGCGCGTGATCGCGCATGCCCACTTCATGGGACGGGAGATCACCATCGAGCTGATTCGCGAGTCGCTGAAGGATCTTCTCGCCCTCCAGGACAAGCTGGTCAGCATCGACAACATTCAGCGCACTGTAGTCGAGTACTACAAGATCAAGATGTCCGACATGCTCTCCAAGCGCCGTTCGCGCTCGGTGGCTCGCCCACGGCAGGTGGCCATGGCCCTGTCCAAGGAACTGACCAACCATAGCCTTCCGGAAATCGGCGATGCCTTCGGCGGACGAGACCACACCACGGTGCTTCATGCCTGTCGTAAGATTGCGCAATTAAGGGAATCCGACGCGGACATCCGCGAGGATTACAAGAATCTGCTGCGTACACTCACCACCTGACCGCAGCCCAAGAGGCAAGGGACTAGACCATGCATTTCACAATTCAACGCGAAGCCCTGTTGAAACCCCTGCAACTGGTCGCCGGCGTCGTCGAGCGCCGCCAGACCTTGCCGGTCCTCTCCAACGTGCTGCTGGTGGTCGAAGGCCAGCAGTTGTCGCTGACGGGTACCGACCTCGAGGTCGAACTGGTTGGCCGCGTTGCCCTGGAAGAACCGGCTGAACCTGGTGAGATCACGGTACCGGCTCGCAAGCTGATGGATATCTGCAAGAGCCTGCCGAGCGACGCCCTGATCGATATCCGGGTCGATGAGCAGAAGCTGCTGATCAAGGCAGGTCGCAGCAAATTCACCCTTTCCACACTTCCCGCCAATGATTTCCCCACCGTCGAGGAAGGTCCTGGCTCGCTGAATTTCAGCCTGGTGCAGAGCAAACTGCGTCGACTGATCGAACGCACCAGCTTCGCCATGGCTCAACAGGACGTGCGTTACTACCTGAACGGCATGCTGCTGGAAGTGAATGGTGGCGTTCTGCGCGCTGTCTCCACAGACGGCCACCGCCTGGCCATGTGTTCCATGCAGACTGGCATCGAGGGACTGGATCGCCATCAGGTAATCGTTCCCCGCAAAGGCATCCTGGAACTGGCGCGGCTTCTGACCGAGCAGGATGGCGAGGTTCGCATCGTTCTGGGTCAGCACCATATTCGCGCTACCACGGGTGAATTCACCTTCACCTCGAAGCTGGTCGACGGCAAGTTCCCCGATTACGAGCGGGTGCTGCCCCGTGGCGGCGACAAACTGGTTGTGGGAGATCGCCAGGTGCTGCGTGAGGCCTTCAGTCGAACTGCCATTCTCTCCAACGAGAAGTATCGCGGTATTCGCCTGACCCTTGCGTCCGGCCAGCTGAAGATCCAGGCCAACAACCCGGAGCAGGAAGAGGCCGAAGAGGAGGTGGCTGTTGACTACAACGGCGGCAACCTCGAGATCGGTTTCAATGTCAGCTATCTCCTCGACGTGCTGGGCGTCATGTCCACTGAGCAGGTGCGCCTGATCCTGTCGGACGCCAATAGCAGCGCCCTGCTTCAGGAAGCCGACAATGACGACTCTTCCTATGTCGTAATGCCGATGCGTCTGTAACGACTCGATGTCACTCAGCCGTATCTCGGTCACCGGCGTGCGCAACCTGCAGCCGGTGACCCTCTCCCCTTCTCCCCGCATCAATATCCTCTACGGCGCCAATGGCAGCGGCAAAACAAGCCTGCTGGAAGCCATACACCTGTTGGGCCTCGCCCGCTCCTTTCGCAGCACTCGACTTCAACCCGTGATCCAGTATGAACAGCCTGCTTGCACGGTGTTCGGACAGATTGGGCTTATGGAGGGTGGCTACAGCAACCTCGGCATTTCAAGAGATCGGCAGGGGGAGTTCCAGATTCGTATCGACGGGCAGAATGCGAAGAGCACTGCTCAGCTGGCCGAAGTGCTCCCATTGCAACTGATCAACCCGGACAGCTTTCGTTTGCTGGAAGGTGCTCCGAAGATTCGTCGCCAGTTCCTCGATTGGGGGGTGTTCCACGTGGAACCTCGCTTTCTTCCAGCTTGGCAAAGGCTGCAGAAGGCCCTGAGGCAGCGGAACTCGTGGCTCCGGCATGGTACACTGGACGCCGCTTCGCAGGCGGCCTGGGACCGCGAACTGTGTCTGGCTAGCGACGAAATCGACCAGTATCGACGCGCTTACATTCAGGCATTGAAACCGGTCTTCGAGCGGACTCTTGCTGATCTGGTAGAACTCGACAGTCTTTCCCTCAGCTACTACCGAGGCTGGGACAAGGATCGGGAGTTGTCCGAAGTGCTCGCCACTTCCCTTCTCCGTGATCAGCAACTCGGGCACACACAGGCGGGTCCGCAACGAGCCGATCTGCGATTGCGATCAGGTGCACATAATGCCGCAGATATCCTTTCGCGTGGACAACAGAAGCTTGTCGTCTGTGCCCTGCGAATCGCCCAGGGCCATCTGGTCAATCAGGCGAAGCGCGGCCAGTGCATCTATCTAGTCGACGACTTACCGTCGGAGTTGGACGAGCAGCATCGACAGGCACTTTGCCGGTTGCTGGAAGATTTGGATTGCCAGGTGTTCATCACCTGCGTTGACCATGAATTTCTGCGGGACGGCTGGCGCACGGATACGCCGGTCGCCATGTTCCACGTGGAACATGGCTGTATCAGCCCCACGATCATCGGGAGTGAAGCATGAGCGAGAACAACACGTACGACTCTTCCAGCATCAAGGTGCTGAAAGGGCTGGATGCCGTACGCAAACGCCCCGGTATGTACATCGGCGACACCGATGATGGGACAGGTCTGCACCACATGGTGTTCGAGGTCGTCGACAACTCGATCGACGAAGCGCTGGCCGGCTACTGCTCGGAAATCAGCATCACCATCCACACGGACGAGTCCATCACCGTTCGCGATAACGGTCGTGGTATCCCGGTGGATATCCACAAGGAAGAAGGGGTTTCCGCCGCTGAGGTCATCATGACCGTGCTGCACGCCGGCGGTAAGTTCGACGACAACACATACAAGGTGTCCGGCGGCCTTCATGGTGTCGGCGTGTCGGTTGTAAACGCCCTTTCCGAAGAGCTGCGTCTCACCATTCGCCGCGCCGGCCAGGTCTGGGAGCAGATCTATCGTCATGGCGTTCCGCAGTTCCCTCTCCGTGCCGTGGGCGAAACTGATGGCACCGGTACCGAGGTCCACTTCAAGGCATCGGCAGAGACCTTTACCAATATCCACTTCAGCTGGGACATCCTTGCAAAACGCCTGCGGGAACTGTCGTTCCTGAACTCCGGTGTTGGCATCCTGCTGCGCGACGAGCGCAGTGGCAAAGAGGAGATGTTCAAGTACGAGGGGGGCCTCAAGGCATTCGTCGAATACCTGAATACCAACAAGACCATCGTCAACGAAGTATTCCACTTCAATATCCAGCGTGAAGAAGATGGAGTCGGTGTCGAAGTCGCCCTGCAGTGGAACGACAGCTTCAACGAAAACATCCTCTGCTTCACCAACAACATTCCCCAGCGTGACGGTGGTACCCATTTGGCAGGTTTCCGCTCTGCCCTCACCCGTCACCTGAACAACTACATCGAGCAGGAAGGTCTGGCCAAGAAGTACAAGATCGCCACTACTGGTGACGATGCGCGCGAAGGCCTGACCGCAATCATCTCGGTGAAGGTGCCTGATCCCAAGTTCAGCTCCCAGACCAAGGACAAGCTGGTGTCCTCCGAGGTGAAGACTGCGGTGGAACAGGAAATGGGCAAGTACTTCGCCGACTTCCTGCTGGAAAATCCCAACGAGGCGAAGGCCGTCGTCGGCAAGATGATCGACGCCGCTCGTGCCCGTGAAGCTGCGCGCAAGGCGCGTGAGATGACCCGCCGCAAGGGCGCGCTGGACATCGCCGGCCTGCCCGGCAAGCTCGCCGACTGCCAGGAGAAGGATCCTGCCCTTTCCGAACTCTACATCGTGGAGGGTGACTCCGCGGGTGGCTCGGCCAAACAGGGCCGTAACCGCAAGACCCAGGCCATCCTCCCGTTGAAGGGCAAGATCCTCAACGTGGAAAAGGCCCGCTTCGACAAGATGCTGTCCTCCCAGGAAGTCGGCACCCTGATTACCGCATTGGGCTGCGGTATCGGGCGTGAGGAGTACAACATCGAGAAGCTCCGTTACCACAACATCATCATCATGACCGACGCCGACGTGGACGGCTCGCACATCCGTACTCTGCTCCTGACCTTCTTCTTCCGTCAGATGCCGGAGCTTATCGAGCGTGGCTACGTCTACATCGCCCAGCCGCCGCTGTACAAGGTCAAGAAGGGTAAGCAGGAGCAATACATCAAGGACGACGAGGCCATGGATGAGTACATGACCCAGTCGGCGCTGGAAGATGCCAGTCTGCACGTGAACGAGAATGCGCCTGGCCTTTCCGGGGAAGCACTTGAGCGCCTGGTAAACGACTACCGCAATGTAATGCGTATCCTGAAGCGCCTGTCGCGACTCTACCCTCAGGAACTCACCGAGCACATGATCTATCTGCCTCGCGTGAAGGAAGAGGAACTGGCCGACAAGGCCCTGATGGAGTCCTGGCTGGAAGGTTTCCAGGTTCGCCTGAAAGCGGCCGAGAAGTCCGGCCTCACCTACAGTGCCAGCTTGCGTGAAGACCGCGAACGCCACCTCTGGTTGCCTGAAGTGGAGCAGACCGCCCATGGCCTGTCCCACTACATCACCTTCAACCGCGACTTCTTTGCCAGCAACGATTATCGCCAGGTAACCGAACTGGGAGGCCAGCTCAATAGCCTGTTGGAAGAAGGCGCCTATGTTCAGCGGGGTGAACGCAAGAAGCCGGTCAACAGCTTCAAGGACGCCTTGAACTGGCTAATGACCGAAAGCACCAAGCGTCACACCATCCAGCGATACAAGGGACTGGGTGAGATGAACCCCGAGCAGCTCTGGGAAACGACCATGGACCCGAACGTCCGTCGCATGCTGAAGGTCACCATCGAGGACGCTATCGCGGCCGACCAGATCTTCAATACCTTGATGGGCGACGCCGTGGAGCCCCGCCGCGACTTCATCGAAAGCAACGCGCTGGCAGTTTCCAACCTGGACGTGTGATGTGGTTTGAACGGCTATAGTCGCGTTAAAGCTCAAAACCCCGGCCTCTGCGCCGGGGTTTTTCTTTAAGATCGGCCAGCTCTCTTGGGACGCCCTACCGGTCCAACCAACCGTATTCGCGGTCTGTAGGCGCAGCAATGCCCACCTTCATCTGAACTGACCGATTACGAGTGCTGGGCTTCCGTTCTTCCCGCGGGGGGCTTGTCTTGATGCGTTCGGACGCCAAGCTCAGGCTGTCACCCCGGTCCGATGATGGTTGTGGGCATTGCGCCGATGATTCTGCGAGCCAGTGGGCGGTTGCCACCCGCATCAGTGAGCGTGACCCTGGGCAACCAGACCTACCGCATCAAGCCGGAACTCCCCGACCCTCTTGTGAACACGCGTATTCGGTAGGCGGCGTTGCAGAGTCCGTCTGGAACAAGCCTCGGATCATGGGCGCTGTCCACAGCGCATTGCCGGCCCGCGAAGGGGCCTGGATGAAAAGGGATTGCGCTGGTACAGCCGGATGAACGGCTTCGCTGGAGAACCCGTCGATGTCCGTTACGCCGGCAAGTTACGCTCGAATCAGGAAGCCGCTGCTGCGAGGTACCTACTGGGGCTGACTGACTGAGCGGACTGATCACCTCGGCGACGTTGAGGAGCTGCAGATGGGCAGGTTGCGAATCCGCATCGGCTATCGCATTTCGGGTCTGTCGTACTCTTTGTAATTGCTTGATCCGAGCGAGCAGGAAAGCGCTCCCCACGACGATGGCAACGATAGTCCACGCTCAGGGAGGCGAGCGTCCGCTAGTAGCGGTCCTGGTCTACGAAAGCTGTGTGTCCACACGGACATCAGGGGTAACGAAGCGGTGTTGGACAAGTGTTACCTCGTACGTCCGGGATGGACCTAAAGCGGGTCGTAAGGGAACAGATTGCCCGTTCGTTTGTCGTCTTTCTGAAGGTGTTTTTATTAAGCTATTGATTTATAAGGGTTTTAAGAAGCTGGCACGGCAAATGCTTTCTATATGGCACAACAACAATAAAAAGCTTCAAAAAGAATATTTCGACTCTGAAAAAACAAGAACAACAGCCCAGAGAAGAAGCAAACCGATTTTTTTGGACAGGGTGTGTCGTTCCATACCCGGTGACCAGAGCAACAGAAGAATAAAACTACCTTGAGGTAGCGGCGCTCCGGTTGGTTCAGAAATGACGATGGCATGATCAGCGTCCAAAAAAATCCGTTTGCCCTCGGTCCATGTTGGGACCTGCCATCTTCGGTTCGCTAGTAACCGAAAGCTAAAAACAACAACGAACACCGATAAAAACAACAACAAGAAATCGAAATAACATTTGAGGGGAGCCCAGGCTCCCCTCAGTGCTTTCTGGTATTCAGTAATGGTGTTTCCCTTCCTTGCCCCCAGCCCCTTTCGTCTCGCACCAGTTACGTCGGTGAGGTTTCACGTGCGTGCAAATGCCCTGAAAAGCTCGCAGGAGCGATGCCATGAGTGACGAGAAACCACAGTCGAGCACCTCCGACGAGGAAATCAGTGACTACATGATTCGGCAGTTGCGCTCGGGTCGTGTGAAGCCGGCCGTACTGGTGGTGCTCACCGAGAAGAACTTTCCCGACGTGGACCGCGAGCGGATCATTCGTTGCTTCAACGCCCTGGATTCGGGTTATTTGAAGGGATGAACAGAGGGGGAAGCGAGAAAGTGTTATGCACTTTCTCGCTAAGGTTTAGCGCAAAACGCCAAGCCTTGTAATTCAAGGGCTTGCGTGATGAATCCGGCGAGTTGCCAAAATATTGTTCACAGCTTATCCACAGAATGGCTGACGGCTTCCGTGGACACGCCCGGCCTGTCACCTTCGATCTCGAGCTGAGTCGCCTCGACCCAGGCGAAGGCGCGATCGTTCAGCTCGGCGATGGCCCTGGGCCCCTCGCCTTCAGCGTACATCACCGGACCGAAGACGACCTGGATGGTACCCGGGTGCTTCGCCCAGCCTTCCTTGGGCCAGTAGTGTCCGGCGTTGTGGGCCACCGGGAGCACGGGAAGGCCGGCGTTCACCGCGAGGGCGGCGCCACCACGAGAGAACTTGCCCATCTGGCCGACGGGAACGCGGGTCCCTTCCGGGAATATCAAGACCCAGGCGCCCTGCTTCAGGCGTTCGTCGCCTTGTGCGGCCAGTTGCTTGAGTGCGGCCTTGGGGTTGCTGCGATCGATGGCGATGGGCTTCATGAGGGCCATCGCCCAGCCGAAGAACGGCACCCGCAGCAGCTCGCGCTTCACAACCTGGCTCAGCGGCTCGAAGGCTCCCGAGAGGTAGAAGGTCTCCCAGGTGCTTTGGTGCTTGGCAAGGATCACGCAGGGTTGCTGTGGCACATTCTCCAGGCCCTGCACTTCGTAGCGGACGCCCACTACCGCCTGGGTCAACCAGACGGCGAATCGGCACCAGCTGCGCACCACGAAGTTGTAACGGGCTCGAAATGGCATGAAGGGCGCGAAAAAGAGGCTCAGCGTGCCCCAGATAAAGGCGCTCAGCGACAGCAGCAGGTAGAAGAGGAAGGTTCTGATGGCCTGCACAGTCGTCATGGGAGCTTGGGACCTTACTGAAGGAGATGCGCGGCGACTGCCGCTAGATCGTCGAATACCAGGGTGCTTGCCGGCAATGCCTTGGCCAGCGTCCGCTCGCCCTTGCCGGTTTTTACCAGCACGGGCTGACAATCGACGGCGAGTGCGGCGTCCAGGTCACCACTGCTGTCGCCAACGAACCAGACTCCAGCAAGCTCCACGCCATAGTGCTCGGCGATGCGCCTGAGCATGCCCGGGCGTGGCTTGCGGCAATCGCAGCCCTCGTCCGGCCCGTGGGGGCAGTACTGGATGATGCCCAGTTCACCGCCCTGCTCCTCCACCATTTCGCGCAGGCGTGCGTGCATGGCGTCGAGGGTCGCCAGGTCGTAGTAACCACGAGCGATACCGGACTGGTTGGTGGCCACGGCCACTGTCCAGCCCGCCCGGCTCAGGCGTGCGATGGCAGCGATGGCGCCGGGAATGGGGATCCATTCCTCGAGGCACTTGATGTATGCGTCGGAGTCTTCGTTGATGACGCCGTCACGGTCGAGAATCAGTAGTTTCATTGATGCGTCCTGAGCGGCGAGCCACAAGCAGCGTGCGTGCATCGGATCGAGTCCTGCCGCTGGCTGCCTGTGGCCCGCAACCGCCTTAGCCCAGTGCCGAGATGTCGGCCACGCCGAGGAACAGGCCGCGCAGCTTCGCCAACAGCGCGTAGCGGTTGCCACGGACGGCGGCGTCCTCGGCATTCACCAGCACGCTGTCGAAGAAGGCGTCCACCGGCTCGCGCAGGGCGGCCAGGCGCTCCAGGGTCTCGCGGTAGCTGCCACCGGCGGCCACTGCGGTTTCGGCGGCGGCCACGGCACGGGCCAGGGCCTGCTCCGCCGGCTCCTGCAGCAAGGCGCCGTCGACGTTCGCCGGGACCTGGCCTTCAGCCTTGCCGAGCAGGTTGGATACGCGCTTGTTGGCGGCAGCCAGGGCCTCGGCGCCCGCCAGGGCACGGAACGCCTGAACGGCCTGCACACGCAGGTCGAAGTCCAGTGCGGACACCGGCTGCACGGCGCGGACGGCCAGGTAAACGGCGACGTCGACACCTTCGTCTTCATAGCGTGCGCGCAGGCGGTCGAAGATGAAGTCCAGCACCTGGCTGGCCAGGCCATCGGCCTTCACCTTGGCGCCAAACAGTTCGACGGCGAAGGCCACGGCGGCAGCCAGGTCGAGGTTCAGCTGCTTCTCGATCAGGATGCGCAGCACGCCCAGGGCCTGGCGACGCAGGGCGAAGGGGTCCTTGCTGCCGGTGGGCAGCATGCCGATGCCGAAGATGCCCACCAGGGTGTCGAGCTTGTCGGCTATGGCCAGGGCGGCACCGGTGAGGGTCTGCGGCAGTTCGGCGCCAGCACCACGGGGCATGTATTGCTCGTTCAGCGCCAGGGCGACGTCGTCGGCCTCGCCATCGTTCTTCGCGTAGTAGTAGCCCGCGATGCCCTGCATCTCGGGGAACTCCCCGACCATCTCGGTAGCCAGGTCGCATTTGGCGAGGATGCCGGCGCGCTCGGCGCGGGCCGCATCGGCGCCTATCTGGGTGGCAACGAAGCCGGCCAGGCGGGATACCCGTTCGGCCTTTTCGTAGACGGTGCCGAGCTGGGCCTGGAACACCACGTTCTTCAGGCGCTCGTTGAAGGTTTCCAGCTTCTGCTTCTTGTCCTGCTTGAAGAAGAACTCGGCGTCGGTGAGACGCGGCCGCACCACCTTCTCGTTTCCGGAGATGATCTGCGCGGGGTCCTTGCTCTCGACGTTCGCCACCGTGATGAAGCGCGGCAGCAGCTTGCCGTTGGCGTCCAGCAGGCAGAAGTACTTCTGGTTGTCCTGCATGGTGGCGATCAGGGCTTCCTGGGGAACCTCGAGGAAACGCTCCTCGAAGGCGCAGACCAGCGGCACCGGCCACTCGACCAGCGCGGTGACCTCGTCCAGCAGGTCGGCGGGAACCACCGCGGTGCCCTTCTGCTCGGCTGCGAGTTCAGCCACGCGCTTGGCGATGATCTCGCGACGCTCGGCGAAGTCGGCCAGCACGTGGGCGCTGCGCAGGTCTTCCAGATAGGTGGACGGTTTGCTGATACGGATATTGTCCGGGTTGTGGAAGCGATGGCCACGGGACTCCCGGCCAGCCTTCCGGGTGAGGATCTCGCAATCCACCACCTCTTCGCCGAAGAGCATCACCAGCCACTGGGTCGGACGGACGAACTCTTCGCGGCGCGCGGCCCAGCGCATGCGTTTCGGAATGGGCAGGGCGGCCAGCGAGGTTTCGACGATGCCGGGCAGCAGGCCGGCAGCGGGCTGTCCGGGAATGCTCTGGCTGAACTTCAGCTTGGGGCCACTCCTGTCGATCAGCTCCAGGTCGACGCCACACTTGCGGGCGAAGCCCAGGGCCGCCTGGGTCGGCTTGCCTTCGGCATCGAAGGCGGCCTGCACCGGCGGACCATCGAGGTTGACGGTCCGGTCCGGCTGTTGGGTCGCCAGCTGTTCAACCAATACGGCCAGGCGGCGTGGTGCGGCGAATACCTGGGCCTTGGCATATCCAAGGCCGGCGGCCTTGAGGCCTTGCTCGATGCCGGAGAGGAAGGCGTCACCCAGAGATTTCAGCGCTTTGGGAGGCAGCTCTTCGGTGCCCAGTTCTACCAGGAAATCTTGTGCACTCATTCTTGAGCCTCCAGCTTGGCCAGTACTTCGTCGCGCAGTTCAGGGGTGGCCATGGGGAAGCCGAGGCGGGCGCGCGCCTGCAGGTAGCTCTGCGCCACGGCGCGGGCCAGGGTCCGCACGCGCAGGATGTAGCGCTGGCGCTCGGTCACCGAGATGGCGCGACGGGCGTCCAGCAGGTTGAAGGTGTGGGAGGCCTTGAGGACCATCTCGTAGGTCGGCAGCGGCAATTGCAGTTCGATCAGGCGATTGGCCTCGCTCTCGTAGAAATCGAAGAGCTCGAACAGCTTCGGCACGTTGGCGTGCTCGAAGTTGAAGGTGGACTGCTCCACTTCGTTCTGGTGGAAGACGTCGCCGTAGGTGACGGTGCCGAAGGGACCGTCGGTCCAGATCAGGTCGTAGACCGAGTCGACGCCTTGCAGGTACATGGCCAGGCGCTCCAGGCCATAGGTGATCTCGCCGGTCACCGGGTAGCACTCGATGCCGCCCACCTGCTGGAAATAGGTGAACTGGGTGACTTCCATGCCGTTCAGCCAGATCTCCCAACCCAGGCCCCAGGCGCCGAGGGTCGGCGATTCCCAGTTGTCCTCGACGAAGCGGATGTCGTGAACCAGCGGATCGATGCCGATCGCCTTCAGCGAGCCCAGGTACAGCTCCTGGAAGTTTTCCGGATTGGGCTTGAGGACCACCTGGAACTGGTAGTAGTGCTGCAGGCGGTTCGGGTTCTCGCCGTAGCGGCCGTCAGTCGGGCGGCGGGACGGCTGCACGTAGGCGGCGTTCCAGGTCTCCGGACCGATGGCACGGAGAAAGGTGGCGGTGTGGAAGGTACCGGCGCCCACTTCCATATCGTAGGGCTGGAGCACCACGCAGCCCTGCTCGGCCCAGTACTGCTGCAGGGCGAGGATCAGGTCTTGGAAGGTGCGCACGGCAGGCGTAGTCTGGCTCACGAAATTTACCTGTGCTGGGCTTCGACGGAAAATCACGGAGTATACCTGATCGACTCCTGCCGAACCCAGCAACGCCAGGCGTTTCGGCGCCTGGCATCGCGTCGGCTCTGCGTAATGCGCATCCCTTGTGGCGGACGAGGTGCCAGTTCGGCTGGGTCATTGCTGGGCACTGTTTTTTTATACAGTTGGACGCCTATAGTAGCGCTCCCCCACTTTCCAGGACGGATTGCCATGACCCGCTGCTTCTGGTGCAACGATGACCCGCTGTACATCGACTACCACGACACCGAGTGGGGCGTGCCCCTGCGAGACGCAGGCGCGCTCTTCGAACTGCTCCTGCTGGAGGGGTTCCAGGCCGGCCTGTCCTGGATCACCGTCCTCCGGAAGCGTGAGCGCTATCGCGAGGTGCTGTTCGGCTTCGACCCCAAGCGCCTGGCGGTGATGAGCGACGAAGAGATCGAGCAGCGGATGCAGGACCCCGGCATCATCCGCAATCTGGCCAAGCTCCGGGCCGCGCGGCAGAACGCCCAGGCCTGGTTGCGCCAGGAAGACCCGGTGGCGCTGCTCTGGTCCTTCGTGGGGGGCGTGCCGAAGATCAACCACTTCAACGGCCGTGGCGAGGTGCCTGCGATCACCCCGGAAGCCGAGGCCATGAGCAAGTCGCTGAAGAAGGCCGGCTTCACCTTCGTAGGCCCGACCATCTGCTATGCCTTCATGCAGGCTTCCGGCATGGTCATGGACCACACCACCGACTGTTATCGCTACCGGGAGCTCGTTGGCTGAGGCGCCGGCGGCCTATCGCGGTAGAATGCGCGCTTTTCGATCACCTGGAGATGCCTGTGGATAAGCTCAAAGGCGCATTGGTCGTGGGCTTCCTGCGCCTCTTTGCCCTGCTCCCCTGGCGAGCCGTGCAGGCCGTGGGGGCCACCATCGGCTGGCTGATGTGGAAGCTGCCGAACCGTTCCCGCGAGGTGGTACGGATCAACCTGTCCAAGTGTTTTCCCGAGCTGTCGCCGGCGGAGCTGGAGGAGCGGGTGGGACGCAGCCTGATGGACATCGGTCGTACCTTCACCGAGAGCGCCTGCGCCTGGATCTGGCCGGCGGAGAAGTCCATCGCCCTGGTGCGTGAGGTGGAAGGGCTTGATGTGCTCCACGAGGCCCTGGCCAGTGGCAAGGGTGTGGTCGGCATCACCAGCCACCTGGGCAACTGGGAAGTGCTGAACCACTTCTACTGCGACCAGTGCAAACCCATCATCTTCTACCGTCCGCCGAAGCTGAAGGCGGTGGATGAGCTGCTGCAGAAGCAGCGCGTCCAACTGGGCAACCGCGTGGCGCCCTCCACCAAGGAGGGGATCCTCAGCGTCATCAAGGAAGTACGCAAGGGCGGTGCCGTCGGCATTCCCGCCGACCCCGAGCCGAGCCTGTCCGCCGGGGTCTTCGTACCCTTCCTCGGCACCCAGGCGCTCACCAGCAAGTTCGTGCCCGGCATGCTGGCCGGCGGCAAGGCCCGGGGGGTTTTCCTGCATGCCTTGCGCCTGCCTGATGGCTCCGGCTTCAAGGTCATCCTGGAAGCGGCACCGGACGGCATGTACAGCGAGAACGTGGAAGAGGGCGTGGCGGCCATGAGCGCGGTGGTGGAAAAGTACGTGCGCGCTTACCCGACCCAGTACATGTGGAGCATGAAGCGCTTCAAGAAGCGCCCCGAGGGCGAGAAGAAGTGGTACTGACGAAGAAGGCGCCCGAGGGCGCCTTCTTCATGCCAACGGCGGGCTTGTGCGCTTTCGCGATTGACCGTATTAACCTTGCAGCGAACCGGCTCAGGACCCAGCGATCCCATGGCGAACCAGCGGCAATATCCCCGAACTCCGATGAAGTGCAGGATCAAGATCAGCCACCCCAGCTTCGGCGACCTGATCGCCCAGACCCGTGACCTGTCCGATGGCGGCGTCTATGTCCGCCACCCCGACCTGGCCGCCCTGTCCGTGGGCAGCATCGTTTCCGGTCAGGTGCAGGACCTGCCGATCGAGGCGCCGATCCTGCAGATGGAAGTGATGCGGGTGGATGCCGAGGGCGCCGGCTTCCGTTTCATCGAGCGCGACTAAGCCTTCGCTGCGCAGATGCGCCTAATTGGCGTCGGGTCCCGCCGATGCGTGGTCGGCCCGCCCGTGAGGCCGCCGGGAGGCGCGCTCGCCATCAGGCCGGCGAGCTGCCGCGCTTCTCCAGACGTTTCAGAAAGACCGTCATCTCCTTCTCCGCCTGCTTGTCGCCATGGGCCCGGGCAGCCGCCAGGCCCTCGGTCCAGGCGTCGCGGGCTGCGCCGAGGTCGCCCTGGGCTTCCAGCGCCTTGCCCAGCAGTTTCCAGGCAGCGGAGTACTTCGGGTCCTGTTCCACGCAGCGGCGCAGGTGCATCGCCGCGGTGGCGGTGTCCCCCTGGTCCAGGTAGCCCTTGCCCAGTCCGAAGCGCAGCAGGGGGTTGTCCACCCCCTTGGCCAGCATCTTTTCCAGTCCTTCGAGCATGGCGAGCTTCCTTTAGAAGAAGGTGAGACCGACCTGGAACAGACGCTCGGCATCGCGGATGTACTTCTTGTCCACCAGGAAGAGGATCACGTGGTCGCCGGACTCGATCACCGTGTCGTCGTGGGCGATCAGCACTTCCTCGTCGCGGATGATGGCGCCGATGGTCGTGCCCGGTGGCAGTGCGATGTCTTCGATGCGCTTGCCCACCACCTTGCTCGACTTGGCGTCGCCGTGGGCGATGGCCTCGATGGCCTCGGCCGCGCCCCTGCGCAGGGAGTGCACGCTGACGATGTCGCCGCGGCGCACGTGGGTCAGCAGGGTGCCGATGGTGGCCAGTTGGGGGCTGATGGCGATGTCGATGTCGCCGCCCTGCACCAGGTCCACGTAGGCGGGGTTGTTGATGAGGGTCATCACCTTGCGTGCGCCCAGGCGCTTGGCCAGCAGCGAGGACATGATGTTGGCTTCGTCGTCGTTGGTCAGCGACAGGAAGATGTCGGCGTCGCTGATGTTCTCCTCCACCAGCAGGTCGCGGTCGGAGGCGCTGCCCTGCAGCACGATGGTGCTGTCCAGGACTTCGGAGAGATGCCGGCAGCGGGCCGGGTTCATCTCGATGATCTTCACCTGGTAGCGGCTTTCGATGGCTTCGGCCAGGCGCTCGCCGATGTGGCCGCCGCCGGCGATCACGACACGCTTGTAGCTGTCCTCCAAGCGTCGAAGTTCGCTCATCACTGCGCGGATATGGGCCTTGGCGGCGATGAAGAAGACCTCGTCATCGGCCTCGATCACGGTGTCGCCCTTGGGCAGGATGGGCCGGTTGCGGCGGAAGATGGCCGCCACGCGGGTGTCCACGTTGGGCATGTGCTCGCGGATCTGGCGCAGCTCCTGGCCCACCAGCGGGCCGCCGTAGTAGGCCTTGACCCCCACCAGCTGGGCCTTGCCCTCGGCGAAGTCGATCACCTGCAGGGCGCCGGGGTACTCGATGAGGCGCTTGATGTAGTTGGTGACCACCTGCTCGGGGCTGATCAGCACGTCCACCGGTATGGCTTCGTTGTCGAACAGGCCGGCGCGGGTCAGGTAGGCGGCTTCCCGCACCCGGGCGATCTTGGTGGGTGTGGAGAAGAGCGTGTAGGCGACCTGGCAGGCGACCATGTTCACCTCGTCGCTGTTGGTCACCGCCACCAGCATGTCCGCATCGTCGGCCCCGGCCTGGCGCAGCACGGTGGGAAAGGAGCCGCGTCCCTGCACGGTGCGGATGTCGAGGCGGTCGCCCAGGTCGCGCAGGCGATCGCCATCGGTGTCCACCACCGTGATGTCGTTGGCTTCGCCGGACAGGTGTTCCGCCAGGGTTCCACCGACCTGGCCCGCACCGAGAATGATGATCTTCACTGCTCGCTCCGTTAGCCGCGCACTGAGGCGGCGATCTTGATCAGCTTGGCATAGTAGAACCCGTCATGGCCGTCTTCCTGCGCCAGCAACTGGCGGCCATGGGGCTGCTTGAGTCCGTAGGGTCCCGGGATGTCCAACTCGCGAGCGCCGGGGGTGCGGGCGAGGAAGGCGGCGATGTTCTCGCTGTTTTCCCGGGGCAAGGTCGAGCAGGTGGCGTAGAGCAGCACGCCACCCACGTCCAGCGTGGGCCAGAGGGCGTCCAGCAGCTCGCCCTGGAGCTGGGCCAGGGCGGCGATGTCGGCTTCCTGGCGGGTGAGCTTGATATCCGGGTGGCGGCGGATCACGCCGGTGGCGGAGCAGGGGGCGTCCAGCAGGATGCGCTGGAAGGGCTTGCCGTCCCACCAGCTCGCGGTATCGCGACCGTCGGCGGCGATCAGTCGGGCGTCCAGCCCCAGGCGCTGGAGGTTCTCGCGCACCCGCACCAGGCGGCTTTCCTCCAGGTCGACGGCGACCACCTCGGCGAGGCCGGGCTCGGCCTCCAGCAGGTGGCAGGTCTTGCCGCCGGGCGCGCAACAGGCGTCCAGCACGCGTTGTCCGGGGGCCAGTTCGAGGAGGTCGGCGGCCAGTTGCGCGGCTTCGTCCTGCACGCTGACGCGACCCTCGGCGAAGCCCGGCAGGGTCTTCACGTCGCGAGCTTCCACCAGGCGGATGCCGTCGCGGCTATAGCGGCACGCCTCGGCGGCGATGCCGGCGGCGGCCAGTTCGTCCAGGTAGGCGTCGCGGCTGCCATGGCGGCGGTTGACCCTCAGGATCAGCGGCGGGTGGGCGTTGTTGGCGGCGCAGATCGCTTCCCAGTGCTCGGGCCAGGCGGCCTTGAGGGCCTTCTGCAGCCAACGTGGGTGGGCGGTACGCACCATCGGGTCGCGGGCCAACTCGTCGAGGATCGACGCGCCCTGGCGCTGGGCGTTGCGCAGCACGGCGTTGAGCAGGCCCTTGGCCCAGGGCTTCTTCAGTTTGTCGACGCAGCCGACGGTCTCGCCGAGCGCCGCGTGGGCCGGGATGCGGGTGTGGAAGAGC
This sequence comes from Pseudomonas furukawaii, assembly GCF_002355475.1. Classification (NCBI taxonomy): domain Bacteria; kingdom Pseudomonadati; phylum Pseudomonadota; class Gammaproteobacteria; order Pseudomonadales; family Pseudomonadaceae; genus Metapseudomonas; species Metapseudomonas furukawaii. The sequence continues at coordinate 17,823 of NZ_AP014862.1, forward strand.
TGGTAGAGGCCCACCAGCAGCAGGGCTTCCACGTCCTTGTCGGTGGCCTTGAACGGCTTCTGCAGGAGGCGCTCAGCCAGGGCCGAGAGGCGTGGCTGCCAACGGGCGGTGCCGAAGGCCAGGTCCTGCGCCAGGGCGCGGTCGCGGGGCTCCACCTTGTCCAGCAGCGGCGGCAGGCTGCCACCCAGGGAGGCCTTGCCGTTGAGCACGGCGGCCAGGGCGCGGGCGGCGGCGAGGCGAGGGTTCATGCGCCCAGCACCTTGCCGACGGCGAACTGCTCGCGGCGGCTGTTGTACAGGTCGGCGAAGCCCAGGGGCTTGCCGCCCGGCAATTGCAGGCGGGTCAGGCACAGGGCGCCATCGCCGCAGGCCACGGTGAGGCCATCCTTGCTGGCGGCCAGTACCTGCCCGGGCTGGCCCCGGCCTTCGCCCGGGGCGGCGGCGAGGACCTTGAGCGGCTGGCCGTCGAGGAGGGTGTGGCAGATGGGCCAGGGATTGAAGGCGCGCACCAGGCGTTCCAGTTCGGCGGCCGGGCGGCTCCAGTCGAGGCGCGCCTCGTCCTTGTTCAGCTTGTGGGCATAGTTGGCCAGGGCATCGTCCTGCACCTCGCCCACCAGCGTGCCGGCGGCCAGGCCCTCGATGGCCTCGAGCACGGCCCGGGGCCCAAGCTGGGCGAGGCGGTCATGGAGGCTGCCGCCGGTGTCGGAGTCGGAGATCGGGGTGCTGACCTTGAGCAGCATGGGACCGGTGTCCAGGCCGGCCTCCATCTGCATCACGGTCACGCCGCTCTCGGCATCGCCCGCCTGCACCGCCCGCTGGATGGGCGCAGCGCCGCGCCAGCGCGGCAGCAGCGAGGCGTGGCTGTTGATGCAGCCCAGGCGCGGGGTGTCCAGCACCGCCTGGGGCAGGATCAGGCCGTAGGCCACGACCACCATCAGGTCGGCGCCCAGGGCCCTGAGTTCGTCCTGGGCGGCGGCATCGCGCAGGGTCGGCGGCTGCAGCACCGGGATACCGTGTTCCACGGCCAGTTGCTTGACCGGGCTCGGCATCAGCTTCTGGCCACGGCCGGCCGGCCGGTCGGGCTGGGTGTAGACGGCGATGACCTGGTGACGGGAGCCCAGCAGGGCCTTGAGGTGCTCGGCGGCGAATTCCGGGGTGCCGGCAAAGATGAGTCGCAGTGGCTCGGTCATGGGTACTTACCAAAAAGAAAAGGCTTGCCGGGGCAAGCCTTTGGGACAGGTGGGCATCAAGCCTGGAGGCGATGCTGCTTTTCCAGCTTCTTCTTGATGCGGTCGCGCTTGAGGGACGACAGGTAGTCGACGAAGAGCTTGCCGTTGAGGTGGTCGCATTCGTGCTGGATGCACACGGCCAGCAGGCCTTCCGCGATCAGCTCGTAAGGCTGGCCGTCACGGTCCAGGGCCTTGATCTTCACCTTTTGCGGGCGGTCGACGTTCTCGTAGAAGCCGGGTACCGACAGGCAGCCTTCCTGGTACTGGTCCATTTCCTCGGTGAGGGGCTCGAACTCCGGGTTGATGAAGACCCGGGGCTCGGACTTGTCCTCGGACAGGTCCATCACCACCACGCGCTTGTGCACATTCACCTGGGTGGCGGCCAGGCCGATACCCGGGGCGGCGTACATGGTTTCGAACATGTCGTCGATCAGCGTGCGGATGGAGTCGTCCACCACATCCACCGGTTTGGCGATGGTGCGCAGCCGCGGATCGGGGAATTCGAGAATGTTCAGAATCGCCATATGCGTTTGTGATGCACTTGTGGAATAAGTTGAAAATCCGCTGCTAAGATGGTGAGCAGCATCGAAAAACGGCTGCAGAGCCCGGTTGGGGCGGCTCTCAGGGCGTTTCATGTGAATGAACATAATAAAGGGATTCACCGCATGAGGAAATCACTACTCGCCCTGCTGCTCCTGGCTGCCAGTGGGCTGACCCAGGCTGCGGTGGAGCTCAAGGAGGGCCATCCGGAGCGTTACACGGTGGTCCGGGGCGATACGCTCTGGGACATTTCCGGCAAGTTCCTCCGCCAGCCGTGGAAGTGGCCGGAGATCTGGCACGCCAACCCCCAGATCGAGAACCCGCACCTCATCTATCCCGGCGATGTCCTCAGCCTGGTCTACGTCGATGGCCAGCCGCGCCTGATGCTCAACCGTGGTGACTCCCGCGGCACCATCAAGCTCTCCCCCAAGGTGCGCAGCACGCCCATGGCGGAGGCGATTCCCACCATTCCGCTGGAAGCCATCAACGCCTTCCTGCTGACCAACCGCATCGTCGACGATCCCAAGGAGTTCGAGGCCGCACCCTATATCGTCGCCGGCAATGCCGAACGCGTGGTCAGCGGTGCCGGTGATCGGGTCTACGCCCGTGGCAACTTCTCCCAGGAGCAGCCGGCCTACGGCATCTTCCGCCAGGGCAAGACCTACATCGACCCCGAGACCAAGGAATTCCTCGGCATCAACGCCGACGACATCGGCGGCGGCGAGATGGTGGCGGACGAAGGCGATATCGGCACCCTGCAGTTGACCCGCTCGACCCAGGAAGTACGCCTGGGCGACCGCCTGTTCCCCACCGAGGAGCGGGCGATCAATTCCACCTTCATGCCCAGCGCGCCGGCCCGGGATGTCAGCGGCGTGATCCTCGATGTGCCCCGTGGCGTGACCCAGATCGGCCAGTTCGACGTGGTCACCATCAACAAGGGCAAGCGCGACGGCCTGGTGGAGGGCAACGTGCTGGCGGTCTACAAGACCGGCGAGACCGTGCGTGATCGCGTGACCGACGAGTTCATCAAGATCCCGGACGAGCGCGCCGGCCTGCTCATGGTGTTCCGCACCTACGACAAGCTGAGCTATGGCCTGGTCCTGGCCGCCACCCGCCAGTTGGCGGTGTTGGACAAGGTACACAACCCGTAACACCTGCAAGCCCCCGCCTCCGGGGGCTTGTTGTATTGATGGCGGTCCTGCCGCGATTGCGGCGCGATCAAGGATTGATCGGGATGACCGCCCTCTCACCCGCCGAGCTGGAAGCCCGGCTCCGCCTGCACCACCTCCCCGAACTTGGCGCCGCCCGCTTCCGTCGCCTGATGGACGCCTTCGGTTCGGCCTCCGCTGCCCTCAGCGCCCCCGCGTCCGCCTGGCGCGCCCTGGGGCTTCCCGCCTGCTCCGCCGAACCCCGTCGCAGCCCGGAGATCCGTGAAGCCGCCGCCAGGGCCCTCGCCTGGCTGGAAAGCCCCGGGCACCACCTGCTGTGCTGGGACCACCCGTCCTACCCGGCACTGCTGGCCGAGCTGAACAACGCTCCGCCGCTGCTCTACGTGGCCGGTGAGCCCGCCTTGCTGGAGCGTCCGCAACTGGCCCTGGTGGGCAGCCGACGCGCCAGCGCGCCCGGCCTCGATACGGCCCGGGCCTTCGCCCGCAGCCTGGCCGGCGGTGGCTTCGTCATCACCAGCGGGTTGGCCCTGGGCATCGACGGCGCGGCCCATCGGGGCGCACTGGACGTGTCCGGCGCCACGGTGGCGGTGCTCGGAACCGGCTTGCAGCGCCTCTACCCCAACCGGCATCGCGGCCTGGCCCGGGAGATTCTCGACGCAGGCGGTGCCCTGGTGTCCGAGCTTCCTCTGGACTGCCCGCCCCAGCCCGGCAACTTCCCCAGGCGAAACCGCATCATCAGTGGCCTGTCCCTGGGCGTTCTGGTGGTGGAGGCCAGTCCCTCCAGCGGCTCCCTGATCACCGCGCGGCTGGCCGCCGAACAGGGCCGCGAGGTCTACGCCATCCCCGGCTCCATTCACCACCCTGGCGCCCGGGGCTGCCACCAGCTGATCCGCGAGGGGGCCGCGCTGGTGGAGCGGGTGGAGGACATACTCGACACCCTGCGCGGCTGGCAGGCGCTGCCCCCGGCCGAGGAGCATTCCTCTCCCGCCGCCGAAGCACATCCGCTGCTGGCCCTGCTGCGGGCGGCACCCCATACCAGCGAAGGATTGGCGGCCGCCAGCGGCTGGGCCTTGCCGCGAGTGCTGGCGGAGCTCACCGATCTTGAGCTGCAGGGCCGCGTCGCCCGGGAGGCGGGTGGCTGGGTGCATCGCGTCGGTTGAGCCCTGTACACTTTCCGCCATTCGATTGGTGGGAGCCTGTGATGGTCAGCAAGTGGCGAGTGCAGCAAGTGGCGCGGGTGGTGCGTGAGGGCGGCGTGATCGCCTACCCCACCGAGGCGGTCTGGGGGCTGGGTTGCGATCCCTGGAACGAGGAGGCGGTGTACCGCCTGCTGGCGCTGAAGGAGCGTCCGGTGGAGAAGGGCCTGATCCTGGTGGCCGACGATATCCAGCAGTTCGACTTCCTCCTGGAAGGCCTGCCGGGTGCCTGGATCGATCAGTTGCTCGCCAGTTGGCCGGGGCCCAACACCTGGCTGGTGCCGCACCAGGACCTGCTGCCCGAGTGGGTCACAGGCCAGCACGACAGCGTCGCCCTGCGGGTCAGCGCCCATCCGCTGGTGCGCGAGCTCTGCGCCCTGACCGGCCCGCTGATCTCCACCTCCGCCAACCCGTCCGGTCGCCCGGCTGCCTGTTCGCGCCTGCGGGTGCAGCAGTACTTCGGCGATGACCTGGACGCGGTGCTGGGTGGCGCCCTGGGCGGGCGCCGCAATCCCAGCGTGATCCGCGACCTGGTCAGTGGCCGCGTGATCAGGGGATAAGCACGGTCGAACCGGTGGTCTGGCGGCTGGCCAGGGCACTGTGCGCCTTGGCCGCGTCGGCCAGGGCGAAGCGCTGCTTGATCTCCACCTGGATGCGACCCTCGGCGATCAGCCCGAACAGTTCGTTGGCCATGGCCTGCAGGCGCTCCGGCGTACTGGCGTAACCGAACAGGGTCGGCCGGGTGACGAACAGCGATCCCTTCTGCGCCAGGATGCCGAGGTTCACGCCGGTCACCGGCCCCGAAGCATTGCCGAAGCTCACCAGCAGGCCACGGGGGGCTACGCAGTCCAGCGAGGTCTCCCAGGTGTCCTTGCCCACCGAGTCGTAGACCACCGGGCACTTGGCGCCGTCGGTCAGCTCCAGTACCCGTTGCGCGACGTTCTCGCGGTTGTAGTCGATGGTGGCCCAGGCGCCGTTGGCCCTCGCCAGCTCCGCTTTCTCCGGCGAGCCCACGGTACCGATCAGCTTCACCCCCAGCGCCCTCGCCCACTGGCAGGCGATCAGCCCCACACCGCCGGCCGCGGCATGGAAGAGGATGGTTTCGCCGCCCTTGAGTTCGTAGGTCTGGCGCAGCAGGTACTGCACCGTGAGGCCCTTCAGCATCACCGCTGCGGCCTGCTCGAAACCTATCGAATCCGGCAGGTGGATCAGCTTGTCGGCCGGCAGCACGTGGAATTCGCTGTAGGCGCCCAGCGGTCCGGTGGCGTAGGCGACGCGATCGCCCACCTTGAACTGCGTCACCTCGTCACCCACGGCCTCCACCTCCCCTGCTCCCTCGGTGCCGAGGCTGGTGGGGAAGTCCGGCGCCGGGTAGAGGCCGCTGCGGTAATAGGTGTCGATGAAGTTGAGGCCGATGGCGCGGTTGCGCACCCGCACTTCCCGGGGACCCGGTGTCGTCGGTTGATAGTCCGCGTACTCGAGGACCTCCGGGCCGCCGTAGGCGGAGAACTGGATGCGTTTGGCCATGGTTGCGAGCTCCTGTTGGAAAAGCTCCAATCCAACGCTTCGCCTTGACGCCCGTCAAGCCACCAGCGGCCCCGGGCGGTGGTATGCTTGCCTGCTCATTTTTCCGCCATCCCCCGCCAAGGTTGACCACGTGACTGACCGTATCGAGGCCGTGAAGGCCTACCTGCTCGATCTGCAAGACCGCATCTGCGCCGCGCTCGCGGCGGAAGATGGCAAGGCCGACTTCTTCGAAGACGCCTGGGACCGTCCCGCAGGCGGCGGCGGTCGTACCCGGGTCATCGAGAACGGCGCACTGATCGAGAAAGGCGGGGTCAACTTCTCCCATGTGTTCGGCAACAGCCTGCCGCCCTCGGCCAGCGCCCATCGTCCCGAGCTGGCTGGCCGTGGTTTCCAGGCCATGGGCGTGTCCCTGGTGATCCACCCGGAGAACCCCCACGTCCCCACCTCCCACGCCAACGTGCGCTTCTTCATCGCCGAAAAGGAAGGCGAGGAGGCGGTCTGGTGGTTCGGCGGCGGCTTCGACCTGACCCCCTACTACGGCAACGAGGAAGACTGCGTGCACTGGCACCAGGTGGCCCGTGACGCCTGCGCGCCCTTCGGCGCCGATGTCTACCCGCGCTACAAGGAGTGGTGCGACCGCTATTTCCACCTCAAGCACCGCAACGAGCCACGGGGCATCGGCGGCCTGTTCTTCGACGACCTGAACCAGTGGGACTTCGACACCAGCTTCGCTTTCCTCCGCGCTATCGGCGACGCCTACCTGGAAGCCTACCTGCCCATCATCCGCCGTCGTCGCGACACCCCCTTCACCGAACGACAGCGTGAATTCCAGGCCTATCGCCGGGGCCGCTACGTGGAGTTCAACCTGGTGTTCGACCGGGGCACCCTGTTCGGCCTGCAGTCCGGCGGCCGTACCGAGTCCATCCTCATGTCCCTGCCGCCGCAGGTACGCTGGGGCTATGACTGGAAACCGGAGCCGGGCAGCGAGGAAGCGCGCCTGACCGAGTACTTCCTCCAGGATCGGAACTGGCTCGGGGAGGCCGGACGTTGATGGACCGCTATTGCGTATTCGGCAACCCCATCGGCCACAGCAAGTCGCCGCTGATCCACCGCCTGTTCGCCGAACAGACCGGCCAGGCGCTGACCTATGACGCCGTGCTGGCGCCCCTGGATGACTTCCCCGGCTGTGCCCGCGCCTTCTTCGCCACCGGGCGCGGCGGTAACGTCACCGTGCCCTTCAAGGAGCAGGCCTTCGAGCTGGCCGACCAGCTCAGCGCCCGCGCCGAGCGCGCCGGCGCGGTGAACACCCTGAAGAAGCTCGACGACGGCCGCCTGCTGGGCGACAACACCGACGGCGCGGGCCTTGTCCGTGACCTCACCCGCAACGCCGGGCTGGCGCTCGCCGGCAAGCGCATCCTGCTGCTGGGCGCCGGGGGCGCCGCGCGCGGGGTGATCGAGCCCCTGCTGGCCGAGAAGCCGGCGGCCCTGGTGATCGCCAACCGCACCCTGGAGAAGGCCGAGAACCTGGCCCGGCTGTTCGCCGAACTGGGGCCGGTGTCCGCCAGCGGTTTCGATTGGCTGGAGGAGCCTGTCGACCTGATAGTCAACGGCACCTCCGCGAGCCTGGCCGGTGACCTGCCGCCCATCTCGCCGAGGCTGATCCAGCCCGGCCACACCTTCTGCTACGACATGATGTATGGCAAGGAGCCGACCGCCTTCAACCGTTGGGCCGCCAGTCACGGCGCGGCGCGTACGCTGGATGGCCTGGGCATGCTGGTGGAGCAGGCGGCCGAGGCCTTCCTGTTGTGGCGCGGCGTGTTGCCCGACAGTGCACCGGTGCTGGCGGAGCTGCGCCGCCAGCTGGCCGAGGGCTGATCCTTCCCTCCCCCGGCAGGCGAACGGACGCGCGCCGGCCGGGGTGACTCAGAGCCTGGCCTTCACCGCTGCCAGGGCATCGCCGCCGTCACGGGTGTTCACCCCCTGCAGCCAGCCTTCCAGGGTGGCCGGGTTGGCCTTGAGCCAGGCCTTCACCGCCGCGTCGTTGCTGGTGTTGCCGTTGAGCACCTGGTCCATGATGCTGTTCTCCATCTCCTGGGTGAATTGCAGGTTGGCCAGCAGCCGGCCCACGTTCGGGCACTGCTGGGCGTAACCCTTGCGCGCCAGGGTGTTCACGCTGCCGCTTTCGCCGAAGTACTTCTCGCCGCCCTTCAGGTAGACCATGTCGTACTGCACGTTCATCGGGTGCGGGGTCCAGCCGAGGAAGACCACGAAGTCCTTGCGCTTCACCGCGCGGCCCACCTGGACCAGCATCGCCTGCTCGCTGGACTCCACCAGCTTCCAGTCGCCCAGGCCGAATTCGTCCGACTGGATCATCTGCTGGATGGAGACGTTGGCCGGCGAGCCGGCGGCGATGCCGTAGAGGGTGTGCTTGAACTTGTCGGCATGCCTGTCCAGGTCGGCGAAGGTCTTCACACCGGCGTCGTAGGCATAGCGCGGCACCGCCAGGGTGTACTCGGTTCCGGCCAGGTTCTGCGTCACCTTGTCGACGCTGCCGGCGGCGACGAACTTGTCGTAGTTGCTCTGCTGGGCCGGCATCCAGTTGCCGAGGAAGGCGTCGATCTGGCCCTTGTGCAGGCCGGCGAAGATGATCGGCACGGCCAGGGTCGGCGTCTCGGTGCGGTAGCCCAGCCCGTTCAGGAGGATGCGCGCCACGCCGTTGGTGACGGCGATGTCGCTCCAGCCCGGATCGCCCAGTTTCACCGTGGCGCAGCTGGCGTCCTCGGCCTGGGCGTTGAGGGTCAGGGTGGTGGTCAGCAGCAAGGCGCTGGCAAGCGCCGCATTGATCGTCTTCATGCCTTGGTTCCTCGTCGATTCTGATTGTTCGTCCGCAGGAGCGGGCTTGTCCGCGAAAGCACCTGTGTCCGTCCTTTCGCCGGCAGAGCCGGCTCCTACCAGCTTCTTCAGGGTTGGGGGAAGCGCGCGCGGCGTTCCAGATCGTCCAGGTCGATATGGTTGCGCATGTACTGCTGGCTCGCGTCGGCGAAGGGCTGGTGATCCCAGCTCGCCAGCTTGCCACGGGACAGGGCCCCGGCGACGAAGCGGCGACGGCGCTGGCTGGCCAGGGTTTCCTCGGCGATGGCTGCGACATCCCAGCGTGCCCGGGCCTCCTCGAGGAAGGCGGCCAGCAGGGCCTGGTGGTCGGCGGAACCGGCCAGGTTCTCCAGCTCCTGCGGGTCGTTGGCCAGGTCGAAGAGCAGGCAGGGGTCTTCTTCCGAGTAGATGAACTTCCAGGGCCCCCGGCGAATCATCATCAGCGGGCTGGTGGTGCCTTCGGCCATGTATTCGCCCAGCACCTCGTCGTGGCCCTCGCGGCCCTCCAGGTGCGGCAGCAGCGAGCGCCCGTCCAGCGGCAGCCTGGCGTCCAGGGTGCCGCCGGCCAGCTCCACCAGGGTCGGCAGCAGGTCGACGGTGGACACCGAGGCCCTGACCCGCGCGGCGGCGAAGCGGCTGGGGGCGTGCACCAGCAGGGGCACGCGGGCGGCCATCTCGAACCAGTGCATCTTGTACCAGAGGCCCCGCTCGCCAAGCATGTCGCCGTGGTCGCCGGAGAACACGACGATGGTGTCTTCGGCCAGGCCGCAGTCGGCGAGGGTCTTGAGCAACGCGCCGACCTGGTCGTCGACGTAGCTGCAGGCGCCGAAGTAGGCGCGCCGTGCGTCACGCACCTTGGCTTCCGGCAACGGCTTGCCCCAGAGGTCGATGACCTTGAGCAGGCGCTGGCTGTGGGGGTCCTGCTCGGTATCGGCGAAGCGCACCCGGGGCAGTGGAATCTCGGCCTCGTCGTGGCGCGACCAGTATTCCTCCGGGATGGTGTAGGGATCGTGGGGATGGGTCAGGGACACCGTCAGGCAGAACGGCTGGTCCGCACTCTGGCGCACATGGTCGTAGAGATACTGGCGCGCCTTGAATACCACTTCCTCGTCGAAATCCAGCTGGTTGGTGCGCACGCTGGGGCCGGCCTGCAACACCGAGGACATGTTGTGGTACCAGCTCGGGCGCACGTCCGGCTCGTCCCAGTTAACCGCCCAGCCGTAGTCGGCGGGGTAGATGTCGCTGGTCAGCCGCTCCTCGTAGCCGTGGAGCTGGTCCGGGCCGCAGAAGTGCATCTTGCCCGACAGCGCCGTGCGGTAGCCCAGGCGACGCAGGTAGTGGGCGTAGGTGGGTACGTCGGCGGGGAAGTCGGCGGCATTGTCGTAGGCACCGATCTTCGACGGCAGCTGTCCGCTCACCAGGGTGAAGCGCGACGGTGCGCACAGCGGGCTGTTGCAGTAGGCCGACTCGAACACCACGCCCTCGGCGGCGAGCCGCGCCAGGTTCGGCACCTTGAGGGGCGAGGGGGCATAGAACGGCAGCATCGGGGCGGCCATCTGATCGGCCATGATGAAGAGAATATTGGGAGCTTTCATCGTACGCTTATCCATACCTTCGAATTATGCGAAAGTGCTGGGGATGATGATTGCGCCAGCCAATCCCCTGGTAAACCGCACGGGGGAACATGACTCGGATAAGTAGGGCTTATGGCAGAGTTTCTCCCCGACCTTTCCCTCGACCTGTTGCGGGTCTTCGAGTCCGCCGCCCGGCACCTCAGCTTCACGGCGGCGGCGGTGGAGCTGGGCACCACCCAGCCGGCGGTCAGCCAGCAGATCCAGCGACTGGAGAAGCAACTGGCGACGCGCCTGTTCGACCGGGTCTACCGGGGCATCGAGCTCACCGACGCCGGTCGGCTGCTCTTCCTCCATGTCCAGGAAGGCCTGGAAGCCATCGCCACCGGACTGGAGGCCATCGGCTCGCGTACCCAGCACGAGGTGCTGCAGGTGGCCACCGATTTCGCCTTCGCCGCCTACTGGCTGATGCCGCGCCTGCACCGCTTCCACGAGGCCAACCCGGACATCGACGTCAGCATCGTCACCAGCGACCGGACCATGAACATGCTGCGCTCGGAGGTGGATATCGCCATCGCCTTCGGTGACGGGCGCTTCAAGCACGGCGACGCCCTGCTGCTGTTCCGCGAGGAGGTGTTCCCCATCGCCAGCCCGCGTCTTCTGGCGGGACAGGCGCTGCCATTGGCCGCTGGCGCCCTGCTCGACCTGCCCCTTCTGCACCTGAAGCCGGAGGTGCGCACGCGCTGGTTCGACTGGGCCACGCTGTTCCGCGAGCTGGGCATCACCCAGGCGCCGGGCGCGGGGATGCTGCGGTTCGACAACTACACCCTGCTGATCCAGGCGGCCATCGCCGGCCAGGGCGTGGCCATCGGCTGGCGCTACCTGGTGGACGACCTGCTGGAGCAGGGATTGCTGGTGCGCCTGCTGGACGGCAGCGTCACCTCCGACTTCGGTTATTACCTGGTACAGCCCGAACGCAAACGACGTGCGCGGCTGATGAAGTGCTTCGTCGACTGGCTCCAGCAGGAGCTGGGGGACGAGGCACGCCAACCCCAACTCATCCGGCATCGGGAGGGAATTGCCCTGTGATCCAGACCCCTGCGCCCCGTATCAAGGGCTTCCATGCCCATGTCTATTTCGACGCGAGCACCCTGCAGCAGGCCCGTGAGCTCTGCGAGGAGGCGGCCCGGCGCTTTCCACTGAAGATGGGGCGCGTCCATGAGAAGCCCGTCGGCCCCCATCCGGACTGGAGCTGCCAGCTGGCCTTCAAGCCCGAGCTGTTCGGGGAGGTGATTCCCTGGCTGGCGCTGCACCGCGATGGGCTCAACGTGCTGGTCCACCCCATTACCGGCAGCGACCTGCGGGACCACCGCGACTACCCCCTGTGGATGGGCACGGTGCGGCCCCTGGACCTGTCGGGCCTGGAAGACGGCGAGATCGAATACGACCTTTAAGGGCCTTCAGCGGTATCGAGGTCGCTCCGCAGGATGGGTAGAGCCTGCGAAACCCATCCTGCGGGGTGCGGCGCTCGCACATGAAAAAGCCGCTGCCCTATCGGGGCAGCGGCTTTCTTGTGCGGCCGGGGTGGATCAGGCGCGGGCGTTGCGCACGCCGTCGGCCAGGGTCTTGCAGAGGGTCAGTACGCCGTCGACGGCCTGCTCCGCGGTATCCGCCTTGGCGATCTGGTCCACCAGGGCGGAACCCACCACCACGCCGTCCGCCAGGCGGGCGATGTTGGCGGCGTGCTCGGCGGTGCGGATGCCGAAGCCGATGGCCACCGGCAGGTCGGTGTGGCGGCGCAGGCGGGCCACGGCTTCCTGCACGTGCTCCAGGGTGGCGGAGCCGGCGCCGGTGACGCCGGCCACCGAGACGTAGTAGACGAAGCCGGAGCTACCGGCGAGCACCGTGGGCAGGCGCGCGTCGTCGGTGGTCGGGGTGGTGAGGCGGATGAAGTCGATGCCGGCGGCCTGGGCCGGGTGGCAGAGGTCTTCGTTGTGCTCCGGCGGCAGGTCGACCACGATCAGGCCGTCCACGCCGGCGTCCTTGGCGTCACTGATGAAGCGGTCGACGCCGTAGTAGTGGATGGGGTTGAAGTAGCCCATCAGCACCAGCGGCGTGCTCTGGTTGCCGGTGCGGAACTCGCGGACCATCTGCAGCGTCCTGGCCAGGTTCTGCTTGGCGCCCAGGGCGCGGATGTTGGCCAGCTGGATGGAGGGGCCGTCGGCCATCGGGTCGGTGAAGGGCATGCCCAGCTCGATCACGTCGGCACCGGCCTCCGGCAGGCCCTTGAGGATGGCCAGGGATGCGTCGTAGCCCGGGTCGCCGGCGGTGACGAAGGTCACCAGGGCGGCGCGGTTCTGCTGTTTCAGTTCGGCGAAGCGGGTCTGCAGGCGGCTCATGCGTTGGCCTCCTTCTCTTGCATGTGGTGCATGACGGTTTGCATGTCCTTGTCGCCACGGCCGGACAGGTTGATCACCATCAGGTGGTCCTTCGGCAGGTTCGGGGCGCGCTTGAAGGCCTCGGCCAGGGCATGGGAGCTTTCCAGGGCCGGGATGATGCCTTCCAGGCGGCAGCAGGTGTGGAAGGCTTCCAGGGCCTCGTGGTCGGTGATCGAGGTGTACTCGACACGCTTGATGTCATGCAGCCAGGCGTGTTCCGGGCCGATGCCGGGATAGTCCAGGCCGGCGGAGATCGAGTGGGCGTCGATGATCTGGCCGTCCTCGTCCTGCAGCAGGAAGGTGCGGTTGCCGTGCAGCACGCCCGGTACGCCGCCGTTCAGGCTGGCGGCATGCTTGCCGGTCTCGATGCCGTGGCCGGCGGCTTCCACGCCGACGATCCGCACCGAGTCATCATCGAGGAAGGGGTGGAACAGGCCCATGGCGTTGGAGCCGCCGCCGATGCAGGCGACCAGGGAATCGGGCAGGCGGCCTTCCTTCTCGGCCAGCTGCTCGCGGGTTTCCTTGCCGATCACCGCCTGGAAGTCGCGGACCATGGCCGGATAGGGATGCGGCCCGGCCACGGTGCCGATCAGGTAGAAGGTGCTGTCGACGTTGGTCACCCAGTCGCGCAGCGCTTCGTTCATGGCGTCCTTGAGGGTGCCGGTGCCGGCGGTGACCGGGATCACGGTGGCGCCCAGGAGCTTCATGCGGAAGACGTTGGCCTGCTGGCGGTCGATGTCGGTGGTGCCCATGTAGACCACGCATTCCATGCCGAAGCGGGCGGCCACGGTGGCGGTGGCCACGCCGTGCATGCCGGCGCCGGTCTCGGCGATGATGCGTTTCTTGCCCATGCGCCGGGCCAGCAGGATCTGGCCGATGCAGTTGTTGATCTTGTGCGCGCCGGTGTGGTTCAGCTCCTCGCGCTTGAGGTAGATCTTCGCCCCGCCGAAGTGCTCGGACAGGCGCTCGGCGTAGTACAGCGGGCTCGGGCGGCCGACGTAGTCGCGCTGGAAATAGGCCAGTTCTTCGATGAAGGCCGGATCATCCTTGGCTTTCTCGTATTCACGGGCCAGGTCGTGGATCAGCGGCATCAGGGTTTCGGCGACGTATTGGCCGCCGAAGGAGCCGAACAGGCCCTTGGCGTCGGGGCCGGTGCGCAGTGAAGTCATGGTGGAACTCCTGGGGAATGGTGTCCGATGGCAGTCATTCTAACGCTGGCCGCTCGCCGGAAAAGCGATTAGATTGCTTCCACCTGTCAGGAAAACTCACCAATAGCCATGAGCCGTGACCTGCCCCCCCTCAACGCCCTGCGCGCCTTCGAAGCGGCCGCCCGGCTGCAGAGCATCAGCCGCGCCGCCGACGAGCTGCACGTGACCCACGGCGCCGTGAGCCGACAGGTGCGGCTGCTGGAAGAGGAGCTGGGGGTGGCCTTGTTCAGCAAGGATGGGCGTGGCGTAAAACTCACGGATGCCGGCCAGCGGCTGCGGGATGCGGCGGGGGATGCCTTCGAGCGCCTGCGCGGGGTCTGTGCCGATCTGGCGAAGCGTGCGGAAGACGCCCCCTTCGTCCTCGGTTGCCCCGGCAGCCTGTTGGCGCGCTGGTTCATCCCGCGACTGGACCGGCTAAACCGCGAGCTGCCGGAGCTGCGTCTGCAGCTTTCGGCCAGCGAGGGGGAACTGGATCCGCGCCGCCCGGGGGTCGACGCCACCCTGTGCTTCGCCGAGCCGCCCTGGCCGGCGGACATGCGCGTGATCGAGCTGGCGGCGGAATCCATCGGCCCGGTGCTGAGCCCGCGCTACGGACGCTTCGACGCCCTGGCGCACGGGGCCCCGGAAAGCGTGCTGGCGGAGTCGTTGCTGCACACGGTGTCCCGCCCACAGGCCTGGCCACAGTGGGCCGCCGCCCAGGGGCTGGACAGCGGCCGGCTGCGGTTGGGACAGGGTTTCGAGCATCTCTACTACTTGCTGGAGGCCGCCGTGGCCGGGCTGGGTGTGGCCATCGCGCCCCAGCAACTGGTGGCCGACGAGCTGGCCTCCGGGCGCCTGGTGGCGCCCTGGGGGTTCGTCGAGACGCGCGCGCGGCTGGCGCTCTGGGTGCCGGCGCGGCAACTGGACCCTCGCGCCGAACGCCTGGCGCAGTGGCTGCGGCAGGCGTTCGCCGGTTAGCTGTCTATGCTGAAACCTGTCGCTGGTCACGGACGCCCTGTCCTGCTCCGAAGAGGAAAACAGCATGTCTGATCATCACACCTACAAGAAGGTCGAGATCATCGGGTCTTCTCGCAACAGCATCGACGAAGCCATCAGGAACGCCCTGGCGGAGGCCTCGCGAACGATCCGCAACCTGGAATGGTTCGAGATGGTGGACGTTCGCGGACATATAGAGAACGGCCAGGTCGGGCATTACCAGGTGACCCTGAAGGTGGGTTTTCGTATCACCGACAGCTGAGGGGCTTCAGCGTCTGTCGTGAATTTGGGGTAGGCTCCGGTCGTTCGCGCCCGGCTCCCGGAACCGGGCCCGGCGCGAACGGCTCGCCCGAGCCATCTCATTCATCACGAGGGAGCGTTGTTCATGAAAAGACTGCTGTTGGCACTGGGTTTGTTCACCCTGGCGGGATCGTCCTTCGCCGCCGTGAAGCCCTGCGAAGCGCTCAAGGCCGAGATCGACGCCAAGCTCAAGGCCAAGGGGGTGGCGTCCTACAGCCTGGAGGTGGTGGAGAAAGGCGCCGCCGCCGGCAAGCAGGTGGTGGGCACCTGCGAGGGCGGCACCCGGGAGATCGTCTACCAGCGTCGCTGATCGCCGCTTCAGCGGATCGGGCCGGCTGCCAGGCCGGCCCCTTACTTACCTGGTGGTGCCCTGGTTACCGGAAAGTGCCTTCTGGCGGTGACCACCGCCAATCCTTAGAGTAAGACCTACTGATTCACTCGGATAAGCGTCCGCTCATCCCTTGCCAAGGTCTTTCTCATGTCCTCCCTGTCGAACCTGCCCCTGTCCGTCCTCGATCTGGCGCCTATCCGCG
The DNA here is from genome assembly GCF_002355475.1 of Pseudomonas furukawaii. NCBI lineage: Bacteria > Pseudomonadati > Pseudomonadota > Gammaproteobacteria > Pseudomonadales > Pseudomonadaceae > Metapseudomonas > Metapseudomonas furukawaii. The sequence continues at coordinate 33,379 of NZ_AP014862.1, forward strand.
ACCACGGTGGCGCGGCCCAGGCCCTGCACAACTCCCTGGCGCTGGCGCGTCACGTGGAGGCGCTGGGCTTCTCGCGATTCTGGGTCGCCGAGCACCACAACATGGACGGCATCGCCAGCTCGGCCACCGCCGTGCTGCTGGGCTACCTGGCCGCCAATACCGCCCGTATCCGCCTGGGTTCCGGTGGCGTGATGCTGCCCAACCACGCTCCCCTGGTGGTGGCCGAGCAGTTCGGCACCCTGGCCACGCTCTACCCGGGACGCATCGAGCTGGGGCTGGGGCGAGCGCCCGGTGCCGATCACCTCACGGCCCGCGCCCTGCGCCGCGACCGGCTGGGCAGTGCCGACGACTTCCCGCAGGACGTCGAGGAACTGGAAACCCTGCTGGGACCGCGCCAGCCGGAGCAGAAGGTGATCGCCATGCCGGGCGTGGACACCAATGTTCCCATCTGGCTGCTGGGTTCCAGCCTGTTCAGTGCCCAGCTCGCCGGCCAGAAGGGCTTGCCCTATGCCTTTGCCTCGCATTTTGCGCCGCGCTACCTGCATGAGGCGATACGGGTCTACCGCAATCATTTCCGGCCGTCCGCGGTACTCGACAAGCCCTACGTGATGCTGGGGGTACCCCTGGTGGCGGCGCCCACTGACGAGGAAGCGGAGTTCCTTGCCACCACGGTGTTCCAGCGTGTGCTGGCGCTGATGCGTGGCGAAAGCCTGGTACTGCGTCCGCCCGTGGAAAGCATGGCAGGCCGCTGGCTGCCCCACGAAAAGGATGCGGTGGGCAGCTTCCTCGCCCTGGCGATGATCGGGGGGCCGGAGAAGATCCGCGCGCGGATGCAGGTGCTGCTGGACCAGACCGAGGCCGATGAGCTGATCTTCACCTGCGACCTCTACCAGCACGAGCACCGGCTGCGGGCTTTCGACATCCTGGCCGGCCTGAAGGGCTGAGCGAGGCCTTCAGAAGGGGCCGCAGCGGGGCAAGACCTGGTGTCGCGCCAGCACTTGTCGCTGCTGGTCGTAGAGCCAGGCCATGGGCTGGTTGGCGGCGTTGCGGGCTTCCACCCGGTAGCGCTTGCCGGCCTCGAAGCCGTCATAGCGCAGCTCCATGTAGCAGGTGATGCGGGTGGGCTCGGTGTTCATGCCCATACCGCCGCCGCCTCCGCCACCCACTTCGAACTGATAGCGAAGCTCCAGCTCATGGCGGCCCGGCATCACCTGGAAGTAGCGACCATCGTCCCAGCGCCTGCCGTCCAGGCGATGGGCCATCAGGGTGTCGCTGGGGTCGGGCGCGATGTCGATCCAGGCCATGCGGGGATCGGGATCGGGCAGCTTGCTGGCGCAGGCGGCGAGGCTGGCCAGCAGCGTCAGGGCCAACAACGTGCGCATGATGGGAGTCCTCTGGGAGCGGGTGCCTTTCAGCATAACGCCGCGTACGCCCTTTCAGACATCGCCGCAGCGACTTTCCCTGGCCTTGGCCACTTCCCGGTTACGTTCGTCGTACAGCCGGACCCAGGGCCGAAAGCCGATGCCGCCCGCCTGCAATTGGTAGCGTTCGCCCGCCGTGAAGTCGGCATAGGCCAGCTTCAGCAGGCAGGTCCGACGGTAGCCGTCGCTGCCCTGGCCGATATCCCCGGCGCCCACCTCGAACTCCAGACGCACCTCCAGTTCATGGCGTCCCGGGGTGACCTGGAAGAAGCGCGGGTCGGAGAGCGGTTTGTCGTCCACACGGCTGGCCTGCATTGATTGGCCCTCCCGCGCGTCGAGAGCGATCCAGGCCTGGCTGGGGTCGTGGCTGGGCATCAGCAGGGCGCAGCCGCCGAGGCTGAGCAGCGGCAGGGAAAGCAGCAGAGGGCGCATGGGGGGACTCCGTCGATGGTGGTGGTGGGTTCCGATGCGCTAGGCTCGCCGCATGCCGACCCTCCTTCTTGTCGATTTGCTTGACCGCATCCGCCGGCCCTGGGTTCCCCTGCTGGGCGCCCTGGCGCTGAGCGGTTGCTCCAGCCTGGAGTACTACGGCCATCTGGCACGTGGACAGTTCTCGCTGCTGCAGGCGCGGGAACCGGTCCAGCGGCTCCTGGACGAACCGGGACTGGCCCCCGGGTTGCGCCAGCGCCTGGCCCTGTCCCAGCAGGCGCGAAGCTTCGCCAGCGACCATCTGGGGCTGCCGGACAATGACAGCTACCGGGTCTATGCGGACCTCGACCGGCCCTATGTGGTGTGGAACCTGTTCGCCACGCCGGAGTTCTCCCTGCAGCCCATCACCCACTGCTTTCCCATCGCCGGCTGTGTGGCCTATCGCGGCTACTACCAGCAGGGACGGGCTCGCGGCGCGGCCGCCTTGCTGCGCGAGGAGGGGCTGGACACCTGGGTGGGTGGCGTGGAGGCCTACTCCACCCTCGGCTGGTTCGACGACCCCCTGCTCGGCACCATGCTGCGCTGGGATGACGACCGTCTCGCGGCGCTGATCTTCCACGAGCTGGCCCATCAGCGGTTCTACCTGCCCGGGGATACCGCCTTCAACGAGTCCTACGCCAGTTTCGTCGAGCGCGAGGGACTGCGGCAGTGGCGCCTCAGCCGTGGGTTGCCGCCGGCGGATGATGCCGATACGCACCGTCGGGAGGCCTTCACCCGGCTGGTGCTCGACACTCGCGAGCGCCTGGAGCGTCTCTATGCCAGCGGTCTGTCGCCCGAGCGGATGCGCGAAGCCAAGGCCGCCGAGTTCGAGCGCCTGCGCCGCGACTACCGGGCGCTGCGGGATCGCGAATGGGGAGGCCGCAAGCGCTTCGACACCTGGGTGGACGGGCCCATGAACAATGCCAAGCTGCTGCCCTTCGGCCTCTACGATCAGTGGGTGCCGGCGTTCGCGGCGCTTCATCGGGCGGTGAGCGGCGATTGGCGGGCGTTCTACCGGCGCGTCGAGGAGCTGAGCGCCTTGCCCGCGAAAGAGCGTATCCGGGCACTGGAAAGCTTGATGGCAAACGGCTAGAACTTGGCTCGCTGGCTGTCAGTCAAACAACCAGGACACCACGGAAATGGAGTAGGCGATGAAGCGAGTTGCGGTAGCCCTGATGTTGTCGGCGTTGAGCGCCGCCGCCCTGGCGGCCCCCAAGCCTTGCGAGGAACTGAAGCAGGAGATCGAGGTGAAGATCCAGGCCGCCGGGGTCAGCACCTACACCCTGGAAATCGTCCCCAACGATGAGGTGAAGGATCCGAGCATGGTGGTGGGGTCCTGCGAGAACGGCACCAAGAAGATCCTCTACCAGCGCAATGGCGACTGATGCCCCGCGCCCTCAACCGAAGGCCCGGGTGAGTTCGTCCAGGCTGGCGAAGTAGTAGTCCGGCGACTCGTCCAGCAGTTCCTCGCGACTGCCGAATCCATAACCCACCCCGGCGCCATGCAGCCCGTTTCGGCTGGCGCCGATGAGGTCGTGCTTGCGGTCGCCGATCATCAGCGTGTCCTCCGCGGCCAGCCCTTCCTCCTCCAGCAGGTGGGCGATCAGGTCGACCTTGTTGGTGCGGGTGCCGTCCAGCTCGCTGCCGTAGATCCGCCTGAAGTGCCGGTCGAAGCCGAAGTGCCGGGCGATCTCCCGGGCGAAGACCGTCGGCTTGCTGGTGGCGATGTAGAGGGTACGTCCCTGTTCGCCCAGTCGCGCCAGCAGCGTCTCGACACCGTCGAATACGCGGTTCTCGTAAAGGCCGGTGACCTTGAAGCGGTCGCGGTAATGGTTCACCGCCTCCCAGGCCCGCGCCTCGCTGAGGTGGTAGGTCTGCATGAAGCATTGCAGCAGCGGCGGGCCGATGAAGTGCTCCAGGCTGGCCAGGTCCGGCTCATGGATGTCCAGCTTGGCCAGGGCGTACTGCACCGAGCGTGTGATGCCCTCGCGAGGGTCGGTGAGGGTGCCGTCGAGGTCGAAGAGGATGTTGCGGTAGTTCATGGGGTGATCAGTCTCCCTGGCCCTCGGCGATATGCAGGTCCTTCAGCTTCACGTAGTTGGCGGCGCTGTAGGTGAAGAAGGCCTTTTCCTTCTCGGTCAGGGGACGGGCCTGTTTCACCGGGCTGCCCACGTAAAGGAAGCCGCTCTCCAGGCGCTTGCCCGGCGGGACCAGGCTGCCGGCGCCGAGCACCACGTCGTCCTCGATCACCGCGCCGTCCATGACGATGCTGCCCATGCCGATCAGCACGCGGCTGCCCACGCTGCAGCCATGCAGCAGCGCCTTGTGGCCGATGGTCACGTCGTCGCCGATCTCCAGCGGGTAGCCGTCCGGGTTGAAGGGGCCGGCATGGGTGATGTGCAGCACGCTGCCATCCTGCACGCTGGTGCGGGCGCCGATGCGGATGCGGTGCATGTCGCCGCGAATGGTCACCAGGGGCCAGACGGAGCTGTCGTCGCCCAGTCGGACATCGCCGATGACCACTGCGGAGGCATCGACGAAGACCCGCTCGCCCAGCTCTGGAGTGATGCCCTGGTAGGTTCTTATCGGTTTCATAGCTTTTCCTGTGGCTGCGCCAGGCGTCGATTGTAATTAAGATGGCTGCCTAGGACTCGGAGAAACGTCCTACGGCGATGGTCATTGGGGCTGACTTTCTCTTTCCCGCCAGAGGTACCGTTTATCGGGCATGCTGGCGGGCCGCCTTTGGAGAAGGAGAGTGTCATGTCTACCCTGCGAATCAGATCCTCCGCGCGTCAGGTCGAATCTGAAGCGGCGCTGGAAACCCGCGAATCCCTCGCGGCCCAGGTTGCCGCCTTCCTGCGTCGCGGAGGCGAGATCGAGAAAGTCGCCCGGGGTGTCAGCGGCCTGCCCAAGAATGGTGCCTGGTCCATGTCCCGGTCCAGACAGAGACAGTGATTGAACGAGGGGGCCTGGCGCCCCCTCCATCGTTCCGCCCGAAAGCTTTCCTCCGAGCCATCAACTTTTCCAGACGCAACAGGTGAATGCCGTGAGTTCCAGCAATCCCCTCCTGCAGGACTTCGACCTGCCGCCCTACTCCGCCATCAAGCCCGAGCACGTCGAGCCGGCGGTGGACCAGATCCTCGCCGACAACCGGGCCGCCATCGCCGCGCTGCTGGCGCAACAGGATGGCACCCCCACCTGGCAGGGCCTGGTGCTGGCGCTGGACGAACTGGGCGAGCGCCTGGGCCGTGCCTGGAGCCCGGTGAGCCACCTCAACGCCGTGTGCAACAACGCCGAGCTTCGCAGCGCCTATGAGGCCTGCCTGCCCAAACTGTCCGAATACTGGACGGAAATTGGCCAGAACCGCGCCCTGTTCCAGGCCTACGAGGCCCTGGCCGCAAGCCCCGGTGCCGCCGGTTTCGATGTGGCCCAGAAGACCATCCTCGACCATGCCCTGCGTGACTTCCGCCTGTCCGGCATCGACCTGCCGACGGACCAGCAGCAGCGCTACGGCGAAATCCAGATGAAGCTCTCCGAGCTGGGCAGCCGCTTCTCCAACCAGTTGCTGGACGCCACCCAGGCCTGGACCAAGCAGGTCACCGACGAAGCCGCCCTCGCCGGCCTCACCGACTCGGCCAGGGCGCAGATGAAGCAGGCCGCCGAGGCCAAGGGACTGGACGGCTGGCTGATCACCCTGGAGTTCCCCAGCTACTACGCGGTGATGACCTACGCCGACGACCGCGCCCTGCGCGAAGAGGTCTACACCGCCTACAGCACCCGCGCTTCCGACCAGGGCCCCAACGCCGGGCAGAACGACAACGGCCCGGTGATGGCCGAGATCCTCGACCTGCGCCAGGAGCTGGCGCGGCTGCTGGGTTTCGCCCATTTCTCCGAGCTGTCCCTGGCCACCAAGATGGCCGAGAACACCCCGCAGGTGCTCGGCTTCCTCCGCGACCTGGCCCAGCGCAGCAAGCCTTTCGCCGCCAAGGACCTGGACGAGCTCAAGGCCTTCGCCGCCGAGCGCGGAGTCGCCGACCTGAAGAGCTGGGACGTCGGTTATTTCAGCGAGAAACTGCGTGAGCAGCGCTACAGCATTTCCCAGGAAGTCCTGCGCGCCTACTTCCCCGTCGACAAGGTGCTCGCCGGCCTGTTCGCCATCGTGCAGAAGCTCTACGGCATCGAGATCCGCGAGCTCAGCGGCTTCGACACCTGGCACCCGGACGTGCGCCTGTTCGAGATCAGCGAGGACGGCCAGCACGTCGGCCGCTTCTTCTTCGACCTCTACGCCCGCGCCAACAAGCGCGGTGGCGCCTGGATGGACGGCGCCCGCGACAAGCGCCGCAACGCCCGTGGCGAACTGATCGCGCCGGTGGCCAACCTGGTGTGCAACTTCACGCCCGCCGTCGGCGACAAGCCCGCGCTGCTGACCCACGATGAGGTCACCACCCTGTTCCACGAGTTCGGCCACGGCCTGCACCACCTGCTGACCCGCGTCGAACACGCCGGTGCCTCCGGCATCAACGGCGTGGCCTGGGACGCGGTGGAGCTGCCCAGCCAGTTCATGGAGAACTGGTGCTGGGAGCCGGAAGGCCTGGCGCTGATCTCCGGCCACTACCAGACCGGCGAGCCCCTGCCCCAGGACCTGCTGGACAAGATGCTGGCGGCGAAGAACTTCCAGTCCGGCCTGATGATGGTGCGCCAGCTGGAGTTCTCCCTGTTCGACTTCGAGCTGCACGCCACCCACGGCGACGGCCGCGGCGTGCTGGATGTGCTGGAAGCCGTGCGTGACGAAGTGGCGGTGATGCGCCCGCCGGCGTTCAACCGCTTCGCCAACAGCTTCGCCCACATCTTCGCCGGCGGTTACGCCGCCGGTTACTACAGCTACAAGTGGGCCGAGGTGCTGTCCGCCGACGCCTTCTCCCGCTTCGAGGAGGAAGGTGTGCTCAACCCGGCCACCGGCCGCGCCTTCCGCGATGCCATCCTCGCCCGTGGCGGCTCCCAGGAGCCTATGGTGCTGTTCGTCGACTTCCGCGGTCGCGAGCCCTCCATCGACGCCCTGCTGCGCCACAGCGGCCTGACGGAGGACGCGGCATGAGCGCCACGCCCAAGCGATTCATCGCCGGGGCCGTGTGCCCCGCCTGCAGCGAGATGGACAAGATCCAGATGTGGGACGAGGACGGCGTGCCGCACCGCCAGTGCGTCAACTGCGGCTACGCCGACACCCTCAATGCCCAGGGCCAATCGGTACCCAAGGAGCTGGGGACCCGGGTGAACCAGGCGAAGCCCAAGGCAGCCGACCCCAAGGTGCAGGCGGTACAGTTCTTCCCCAACCCCAAGCTGAAGAAGCCCGCCGAGTAAGGTGGTCGCCAAGGAGGGCGCATGTGGCATCTGGTCTGTGGTGACAACGCGGTGGAGGGCGTCGCGTTCGCCCTCGGCGAAACCGTCCCCCTCGAGTGTTTGCGGGTGCTGCTCGACGACCTTGCGGTCGGTCCGCTGAAGGGCATCGAGCAACCGCCCTGCACCCGTCGCGCGGCGTTCTGGCGCGCGGTCTGGCCCGAGGCGGTGCAGCCTGCGCCGGACTTCGAAGCCGGCCTGGACGAGGATGCGCGGTGGCTCGCCGGCCTGGCCGGGCAGAGCCAGGCGGTCACCGTCTGGCATGGCGACAGTGCTTCCGAGCAGTTGCTGCTGGCGCGGGTCGCCGCCGCGCTGGAACACAGCGAACTGCCGCTCTGGGAGGTGCCCTGCGGCACCGGCGACAGCCGTGTGGCCAACCGTCGCGCGGTGGCCATGCATCGGCCGGCCGAACTCGCCGGGTTGTATCTGCCGAAGCTGGTAGGGCTGGAGCGCCGCCAGCAACTGGTGGCGCAATGGCGCGGCGTACTGGCGGAGGGCGCGGGCATTCGTCGCTGGCGGGATGGCGCCTTCCATGGCGAGGACTTCAGCCTCATCGATGCCGACCTGCTGGGCCACTGCACCGCCGAATGGCGCCCTTTGGGCCGGGTGATGGCTGGGGTGATGGCCGGCTGCGACGGCTTCTTCGCCAGCGATTTCTTCCTGTTCTGGCGGGCGCGGGAGCTGGCCGCCCAGGGCCGGGTCGAGATCGACGGTGAGCCGGCATCGAACGGCTACGGCGGCCTTCGGGTGCGCCTGACGGGCTGACGCTCGCGAGGGCTGAATTTCCGACGAAATCCGGCTGGCGCAGGACGTCGCAAGAGAATACTGTTTATTCATACAGTATATTCGGAGCGTCCCGTCATGTCCGTCATCCTCCCGCCCCGTGGCCGCGGTACCGGCAGCAATCCCCTCAATCGCTTCGCACCCACCACCTCTGTGGCCCTGGACGACGGCTGGTTCCAGGAAGTCCCGCCCAGCCGCGCCACCGAGGTGCGACTGGAAACCGCCAAGAGCATCATCACTCGCAACCAGTCGCCGGACCTGCCGTTCGATCGCTCGGTGAATCCCTATCGCGGCTGCGAGCACGGCTGCATCTACTGCTACGCACGTCCCAGCCACGCCTACTGGGACCTGTCCCCGGGCCTGGATTTCGAGACCCGGCTGATCGCCAAGACCAATGCCGTCGCCCTGCTCGAACAGCAGCTGTCCAGGCCCGGCTACCAGTGTGCGCCCATCAACCTGGGGTCCAACACCGATCCCTACCAGCCCATCGAGCGGGAGCACCGGCTGACCCGCCAGACCCTGGAGGTGCTGCTGCGCTACCGCCATCCCCTGACCATAGTCACCAAGGGCTCGCTGGTCTTGAGGGACCTGGACCTGCTCACCCAACTGGCGGAGCAGAAGCTGGTGAAGGTGCTGATCAGCCTCACCACCCTGGACGACGAACTCAAGCGCACGCTCGAACCCCGTGCCGCCGCGCCCTCGGCGCGATTGGGCGCGATCCGCGTGTTGCGGGAGAACCGGGTGCCGGTGGGCGTGCTCTGCTCGCCGATGATTCCGATGATCAACGACATGGAACTGGAAAGCCTGCTGGAGGCGGCCCGGGACGCCGGTGCGCGGCAGGCGTCCTACATGCTGCTGCGTCTGCCCCGTGAAGTGGCGCCGTTGTTCGAGGAGTGGCTGGAGGCCCACTACCCCCAGCGCGCCGCCCACGTCATGAGCATCATCCGCCAGTGCCGGGGCGGCGAGGTCTACGACAGCCGCTTCGGTCACCGCTTTCGCGGCCAGGGCCCGTTCGCGGAGTTGCTGGCCCAGCGCTTCGCCGTGGCCTTGCGCAAGCTCGGACTGGACCGGCGCATGGACCAGGAACTGGACAGGTCACGCTTCTGTCCGCCGGGCGGACAGATGGCGTTACTTTGAGGTGTGACTCGCGGGGTGGTTTTGGCTGTCCTGTAGGAATCCAAGTGCCTGCGAAGCGTGGATAATGCGCGGCATAAAAAGAATCTTCCTACGATCACAGAGGTTGTCAGCATGAGCAACGAGCACGACAAGCAGCGGAGTGAAAGCGCCGAAGAGGCGCTGCGGACCATTGTCGAGGGCTTCCAGCGCTTCCGCGACGAGGTCTTCCCCCAGCAGGAAGAGCTGTTCAAGAAACTGGCTCATGAACAGAAGCCCCGCGCCATGTTCATCACCTGCGCGGATTCTCGGATCGTGCCCGAGCTCATCACCCAGAGCTCCCCGGGCGACCTGTTCGTCACCCGTAACGTCGGCAACGTGGTTCCACCCTATGGCCAGATGAACGGCGGCGTATCCACCGCCATCGAATTCGCGGTGATGGCCCTGGGCGTGCACCACATCATCATTTGCGGGCATTCCGACTGCGGCGCCATGAAGGCGGTGATGGACCCCCAGACCCTCGAGCGCATGCCCACCGTCAAGGCCTGGCTGCGTCACGCCGAAGTGGCCAAGGTGGTGGTGCAGGAAAACTGCGGGTGCGCCAACCATGAGTCCCTGGAGGTGCTGACCGAGGAGAACGTGGTGGCCCAGCTCGACCACCTGCGGACCCACCCCTCGGTGGCGGCACGCCTGGCCAGCGGCCAGTTGTTCATCCACGGCTGGGTCTACGATATCGAGACCTCGGTGATCAAGGCCTACGACGCCGAACTGGGCCGCTTCCGCCCCATCGGCGATGGCCCGCTGCCCATGGCCACGCCGCGTCCGCGCTACCAGGTGGACTGATCGAAGAGGAAGGGGCTGCAGGTGCAGCCCCTTCTTCGTTGCGCGATCCCCGCTCAGCCGGCGGTGCGCGGGGCCTGGTTCAGCTGCAGTTCCACACCCAGTTGCCGGGACATGCAGGGCCAGCGCTTCCAGGCGGCGTCCACCTTCGGGTCGTTGAGGCGCTGGCGATAGGCCTGGGCCGAGGGCTGGTCGAACGCTTCCTCGTCCAGCAGGCCTTCCACGGCGTGGTGCACGGCCTCGTCCAGTTCGTTGGCGAAGGGCTCGCCGATCAGCTGGTGGGCGATGAGGTTGGCCACCGTGGTGTCCAGCGGGATCAGCGGCTGACCGAAGTGGACGATGTAGCGATCGTTGACCTCCTCCACCAGGCGATGGGCCAGGTACGCCTCGTCCAGCAGGCCTTCCAGGCCTTCGTGCCCGGCCATCAGGGCGGGAGGCTGGAGGAAGAATTGCTCGGCTACCTTCAGCACCGGCCTGATTTCGTCCTCGATGCCCGCCTCCCGGGCGACGTTGGTCGCGGCCTCCAGGACATCCGGTACCTGTTCCACATAGCCGGCGATAAAGCGGGCGAGCACGCCTTCGGCATCTTCGTCCGGCAGGCGGATGGCGGGGTGGAGGCTGGCGACCTGATGTTCGAGTATGGCCTTGAGCTGGGTGGAGGCGGCTTCGTTCTGGAGGGCGCGCTGGATGACTTCACGCAGTGCGGCGGTATTCATGACTGCTCCCGGGTAGGACATGGCGTTGTGAAAGTGAAGAACAGAACTTAGCTTGCCCTGAAGAACTGCTAAGACCGGATTGTCATAATCCCTTCACAGTTATTCGGCGCAGCTATAACGGCACTTTGCCACTGGTGCCTCCCCCTCGCCAATGGCGACCTCCAGGGCAAGCCCCAGGGCCTTTCAGCTATTTCCTCCGGCGCGTTGCGCGGTGAAGGTCCCTGTCTATACTCCGACTCGAAAGGCAGTACCTGATGGAACCCGACTGTGCACCTGCGTGCCGAGGTCGGCGGTCCGAGCTTGGTAGTCTGGACAGCCGTCCCCAGTCCGTTGGCCCAGCCGGCGGGATAACAAGAACGAGAAGGGGAACCCGCAATGATGCGACATCCACGAGTCTGGATGGGACTCCTGCTGTGGTCTGTTCTCTCCCAGGCCCAGGCGGCCTGGACTGTCAACATGACGCCCGGTGCCACCGAGGTCAGCCGCACCGTCTTCGATCTGCACATGACCATCTTCTGGATCTGCGTCGTCATCGGCGTGATCGTGTTCGGTGCCATGTTCTGGTCGATGATCATCCACCGCCGCTCCACCGGCCAGCAGCCGGCGCATTTCCACGAAAGCACCACGGTGGAAATCCTCTGGACCGTCGTGCCCTTTGTCATCCTGGTGTTGATGGCGATTCCCGCCACCAAGACCCTGATCGACATCTACGACACCTCCGAGTCCGGGTTGGATGTGCAGATCACCGGCTACCAGTGGAAATGGCACTACAAGTACCTGGGCCAGGACGTGGAGTTCTTCAGCAACCTGGCCACGCCCAGCGAGCAGATCCACAACAAGGCGCCGAAGGACGAGCACTACCTGCTGGAGGTCGACCAGCCGCTGGTGGTGCCCGTGGGCACCAAGGTGCGTTTCCTGATCACCGCCGCCGACGTGATCCACTCCTGGTGGGTGCCGGCCCTGGCGGTGAAGAAGGACGCCATTCCCGGCTTCGTCAACGAGTCCTGGACGCGCATCGAGAAGCCCGGCCTCTACCGTGGCCAGTGCACCGAGCTGTGCGGCAAGGACCATGGCTTCATGCCCATCGTGGTGGAGGCCAAGTCCCAGGAGGACTTCGCCAAGTGGCTGGCCGCGCGCAAGGAAGAGACCGCCAAGCTCAAGGAGCTGACCGACAAGGAGTGGACGCTGGATGAACTGGTGGCCCGTGGCGACAAGGTCTACCACACCTCCTGCGCCGCCTGTCACCAGCCCGAGGGCCAGGGCATGCCGCCCATGTTCCCGGCGCTCAAGGGTTCGAAGATCGCCACCGGGCCGAAGGCCGACCACCTGAACATCGTCTTCCACGGCAAGCCCGGCACCTCCATGGCGGCCTTCGGCAAGCAACTGTCGGAAGTCGATATCGCCGCTGTCATCACCTACGAGCGCAACGCCTGGGGCAACAACACGGGCGACATGGTGACGCCCAAGGAAGTGCTGGCCCTGAAGCAGGCGGAAAGCCAATGAAGACGACACCGGCCTATAGGGAGACTGACATGAGCGCAGTGATCGACCAGGATCATGCCGGACATGATCACCACCACGGCCCCGCCAAGGGTCTGATGCGTTGGGTGCTGACCACCAACCACAAGGACATCGGCTCGCTGTACCTGTGGTTCAGCTTCGCCATGTTCCTGCTGGGCGGATCCATGGCGATGGTGATCCGCGCCGAACTGTTCCAGCCGGGCCTGCAGATCGTGCAGCCGGAGTTCTTCAACCAGATGACCACCATGCACGGCCTGATCATGGTCTTCGGCGCGGTGATGCCGGCCTTCGTCGGCCTGGCCAACTGGATGATCCCGCTGATGATCGGTGCGCCGGACATGGCCCTGCCGAGGATGAACAACTTCAGCTTCTGGCTGTTGCCGGCGGCCTTCGGCCTGCTGGTGAGCACCCTGTTCTCCGAGGGGGGCGGGCCGAACTTCGGCTGGACCTTCTATGCCCCGCTGTCCACCACCTACGCGCCGGAAAGCGTCACCTTCTTCATCTTCGCCATCCACCTGATGGGCATCAGTTCGATCATGGGGGCGATCAACGTGATCGCCACCATCCTCAACCTGCGTGCCCCGGGCATGACCCTGATGAAGATGCCGCTGTTCGTCTGGACCTGGCTGATCACCGCCTTCCTGCTGATCGCGGTGATGCCGGTGCTGGCGGGCTGCGTGACCATGATGCTGATGGACATCCACTTCGGCACCAGCTTCTTCAACGCGGCCGGTGGCGGTGACCCGGTGCTCTTCCAGCACGTGTTCTGGTTCTTCGGCCACCCCGAGGTGTACATCATGATCCTGCCCGCCTTCGGCGCGGTCAGCTCGATCATCCCGGCCTTCGCCCGCAAGCCGCTGTTCGGCTACACCTCGATGGTCTACGCCACCGCGTCCATCGCCTTCCTGTCCTTCATCGTCTGGGCGCACCACATGTTCACCGTGGGCATCCCGCTGACCGGCGAGCTGTTCTTCATGTTCGCCACCATGCTGATCGCCGTGCCCACCGGGGTGAAGGTGTTCAACTGGGTGACCACCATGTGGGAAGGCTCGATGACCTTCGAGACGCCCATGCTGTTCGCCGTGGCCTTCGTCATCCTCTTCACCATCGGCGGCTTTTCCGGGCTGATGCTGGCCATCGCCCCGGCGGACTTCCAGTACCACGACACCTACTTCGTGGTGGCCCACTTCCACTACGTGCTGGTGCCTGGCGCCATTTTCGGCATCTTCGCCTCGGCCTATTACTGGCTGCCGAAATGGACCGGCCACATGTACGACGAGACCCTGGGCAAGCTGCATTTCTGGATGAGCTTCATCGGCATGAACCTGGCGTTCTTCCCCATGCACTTCGTGGGGCTGGCGGGCATGCCACGGCGGATTCCGGACTACAACCTGCAGTTCGCCGACTTCAACATGATCTCGTCGCTCGGCGCCTTCACCTTCGGCGCGACCCAGTTCCTCTTCCTCTTCATCGTCATCAAGTGCATCCGCGGCGGCAAGCCTGCCCCGGCCAAGCCCTGGGACGGCGCCGAGGGACTGGAGTGGACCGTGCCGTCGCCGGCGCCCTACCACACCTTCACGACGCCGCCGGAAGTGAAATGACGGCCTGGAGCTGCTGCCATGAGTGAGATGCCTGTGCGCCGCCTGGTGGTTCGCCTGCTGCTGCTGGTGGTGGCGATGTTCGGCTTCGGCTTCGCCCTGGTGCCCATCTATGACGTGATGTGCCAGGCGTTCGGCATCAACGGCAAGACCGCCGGGGCCTATCAGGGCGTCCAGAGCGAGGACCAGCAGCGCCAGGTGCGGGTGCAGTTCCTCGCCACCAACGCGGCGGGGATGAGCTGGGAGTTCCGCCCCAGGGCCGATGACCTGGTGGTGCATCCGGGGGCCAGCAACGAGATGCTGTTCGTCGCCTACAACCCCAGCGACAAGCCGATGACGGCCCAGGCCATTCCCAGCGTGGCGCCGTCTAAGGCCGCCGCCTTCTTCCACAAGACCGAATGCTTCTGCTTCACCCAGCAGGTCCTGCAACCCGGCGAGCGCATCGAGATGCCGGTGCGTTTCATCGTCGACCGCGACCTGCCGGCGGATGTGCATCACCTGACCCTCGCTTACACGCTGTTCGATATCACCGCCCGCAAGCCACCCGTCGCCAGGAATGGCGGCTGACGGGCCGATAAGGAGAACAACAACGATGGCAAGTCACGAGCACTACTACGTCCCGTCCCAGAGCAAGTGGCCGATCATCGCCACCCTGGGGCTCCTGGTGACCGTCTACGGCGTGGGCACCTGGTTCAACGACCTCAAGGCCGGGCGCCCCGAGTCCAACGGGCCGATCATCTTCTTCGTCGGCGGCCTGCTGCTGGCCTACATGCTCTTCGGCTGGTTCGGCAACGTCATCCGCGAGAGCCGTGGCGGCCTCTACAGCGCCCAGATGGACCGTTCCTTCCGCTGGGGCATGAGCTGGTTCATCTTCTCCGAAGTGATGTTCTTCGCCGCCTTCTTCGGCGCCCTCTTCTACATCCGCCATTTCGCCGGCCCCTGGTTGGGGGGCGAGGGTGACAAGGGGGTCACCAACATGCTCTGGCCCGGCTTCCAGTACGCCTGGCCGCTGCTGGAGAACCCGGACTCCAAGCTGTTCCCGCCACCCAAGGCGGTGATCGATCCCTGGCACCTGCCGCTGATCAACACCATCCTCCTGGTCACCTCCAGCTTCACCGTGACCTTCGCCCACCACGCCTTGCGCAAGAACAAGCGGGGGCCGCTGAAGATCTGGCTGGCCCTGACCATCCTCCTGGGAGCGGTGTTCATCTTCTTCCAGGCCGAGGAATACGTGCATGCCTACCAGGAGCTGGGGCTGACCCTGGGCTCGGGCATCTACGGCGCGACCTTCTTCATGCTCACCGGCTTCCACGGCGCCCACGTGACCCTGGGGGCGATCATCCTCACGGTGATGCTGGTGCGCATCCTGCGGGGGCACTTCAACGCCGACCACCACTTCGGCTTCGAGGCCGCCAGCTGGTACTGGCACTTCGTGGACGTGGTGTGGATCGGGCTGTTCATCTTTGTGTATGTGCTTTAGCGCGGCTGGACGAGACGGCCGGACGGGGGGAATCGTCCGGCCTTCAGGGATCACCAGGTGACATGGGACACGAGTTGGCCGCTGTAGAAGCCCCAGGCGATGAGCGCCAGGGTCAGGGCGGCCAGGACAACACGAACGGTCAGCGCATTGACCACCCGGGAGCTGCGACCCTCATCCTTGACCAGGAAGAACAGGCCGCTGAAAAGACTGATCAGGGTGGCAAGCAGCAGGAGGACGATCGCGGCCTTGAGCATGCGTGACTCCGGGGGAAGGGGGATGTCGTGCAGTATAGCCAGCCCTGTTCAGGTTCACGGGGGGCGGTCATGAACGGCTTCAGGCCGGGACTTGGTCCTGCCCTGGTGGTCCTCGCCCTGCTGCCGGTGCTGATCGGCCTCGGGTTCTGGCAATTGTCCCGCGCCGAGGAGAAGCGCGCCCTGCTGGCAGCTGCCGAACTGCGCCGCGTCGCCTCCCCCGTCGACCTCGAGAACCTGGCGTCCAGCGCCGATCCCGCCTGGCTTCGGGTGCGTCTCGAAGGCCATTTCGACCCCCGCCACAGCCTGTTGCTGGACAGCCGCATCCGTGATGGCCGCGCCGGCGTGGAACTGCTGCAACCCTTCCAGGACGCCAGTGGCCGCTGGGTGCTGGTCAATCGGGGCTGGTTGCCCTGGCCGGATCGGCGCGAGCCACCCCGCTTCCAGACCCCCGAAGGCCCGCAGCGCCTGATCGCCTGGGTCTACGTGCCACCGGGGGCCGCGTTCGAACTCAAGCCATCGGCCGCCAGCGACTGGCCGCAACTGGTCAACCAGGTGGATGCCGCCGCCCTCTGGCAGCACCTGGCGCGCACCGGGCTGCCCCTGGAGCTGCGCCTGGAAGGTGGCCCGGCGGCCTACCGCACCGACTGGGCGGTGGTGGCCATGGGGCCGGAAAAACACCTCGGCTATGCCGTGCAATGGTTCGCCCTGGCGACCGCACTGCTGGGCCTCTTCATCTATTACGGACTGCGCAAAGGACGGGAGAACGACCATGAACCCAGCACTCGCCATGCCTGATGCCCCGCCCGCCCGCCGACGGGGCCGCCTGCAATTGCTGCTGATCCTGATGGTGGTGATCGGGCCGATGGTCCTCGCCTCCGCGATGTACAAGTTCCAGTTCTGGGTGCCGGAGGGGCGCAGCTTCCATGGCACGCTCGTCGGCAACGGCCTGACCGGCGCCGACATCGGCGTCCGGGGCGCGGTGTCCGGAGGCGGCTGGCAACTGCTGGTCACCGCCCCCGCCGGCTGCCAGGCCGACTGCCAGCAACTGGTCTACCTGGCCCGGCAGATCCATATCGGCCTGGGGCGGGAGGCCTCCCGTGCCAGCCATTCCCTGGCGACCACGGTCGTGCCGGCGGACTATGCCGAGACCCTGCGCCAGGAGTATCCGCAGCTGCGGCGGCTCGGCCTCGACGCCGCCGCCTACCACAAGGCCGCCGCCGCACCGGAGGGCGCTCAGCTCTGGATAGTCGACCCCCACGGCAACCTGGTGCTGCGCTACGACGGCGCCACCAGGGGCAAGCAGATACTCAACGACCTGCGCCACCTGCTGAAGCTTTCCAACATTGGTTGAACGACCCCTTTCCCCGGAAAGGTGAGGAGCGGTTGCTGTGGATAACGACAAGAACCGGCCCGGATTCCGCCTCGCGCTGTTCGCCACCCTGCTGGCGGTGGTGGTGGTCCTGCTGGGCGCCTACACCCGCCTGACCCACGCTGGCCTGGGCTGTCCCGACTGGCCGGGCTGCTACGGCTTCATCGGCGTGCCCAAGACGGAAGCCCAGCTGGCCCATGCCGAGGCCCTCTTCCCCCATGCCCCGGTGGAGGCGGAGAAGGGCTGGAATGAAATGGTCCATCGTTACTTCGCCGGCACCCTGGGCCTGGTGATCCTCGGGCTCGCCCTCCACGCCCTGCGTCGTCGCCACGAGCCGGGACAGCCGGTGAAGCTGCCGCTCCTGCTGGTGGCGGTGGTGGTGGCCCAGGCGGCCTTCGGCATGTGGACGGTGACCCTGCAGCTCTGGCCCCAGGTGGTGACGGCGCACCTGCTGGGGGGCTTCACCACCCTGTCCCTGCTCTGGCTGCTCTGCCTGCGGCTGTCCGGTGCCTTCGCGCCCCTCGCCCTGCCCGCGAGGGTCCGGCGCTGGGCGGCGCTGGGCCTGGCACTGGTGATCGGGCAGGTCGCCCTGGGCGGCTGGGTCAGCTCCAACTACGCGGCGGTGGCCTGCGTCGACCTGCCCACCTGCCATGGCCAGTGGTGGCCGCAGATGGATTTCGCCAACGGCTTCCACCTCACCCAGCACATCGGCCCCAACTACCTCGGTGGCCAGCTGGACAGCGACGCCCGCACCGCCATCCACATGACCCATCGCCTGGGCGCCGTGCTGGTGACCCTGGCGCTGCTGGCCCTGGCCTGGCAGTTGCGCAGCGTCGGCCTCAAGGGCCTGGCCGGAGTGGTCCTGGCCGCTCTCTGCCTGCAGGTGGGGCTGGGCATCAGCAACGTGGTCTTCCACCTGCCGCTGCCGGTGGCGGTGGCCCATAACGGCGGCGGCGCCCTGCTGCTGCTGGTGCTGGTTTCAGTGAACTACCGGGTGCGCGCTGCCAGTCGCCCGGTAGGAGCGAGCGCCGCTCGCGATAGGGCCGGCAGCGATGGTTCGCGAGCAGGGCTCGCTCCTGCGGTTCTGACCTCGCACAGCAAATAAGGAGAGACGCCATGGCCATTCCACTCAGCCAGGGACACAGCCAGGCCCACGCCAGCTGGCGGGACTACCTGGAACTGACCAAGCCCAAGGTGGTGGTGCTGATGCTCATCACCTCCCTGGTGGGCATGTTCCTCGCCACCCGCGCCGGGGTGCCCTGGCAGGTGCTGCTCTTCGGCAACCTCGGCATCGGCCTGTGTGCCGGTGCGGCGGCGGCGGTCAACCACGTGGTGGATCGGCGCATCGACTCCATCATGGCCCGTACCCTCAAGCGTCCGGTGGTGAACGGCCGGGTCTCGCCGGCGGCGGCCCTGGCCTTCGCCTTCGTCCTCGCGGTCGCCGGCCAGGCCCTGCTGCTGGCCTTCACCAACGAGCTGACCGCCTGGCTGACCCTGGCGTCCCTGGTGGGCTACGCGGTGCTCTACACGGGCTTTCTCAAACGCGCCACGCCGCAGAACATCGTCATCGGCGGCCTGGCCGGCGCCGCGCCGCCGCTGCTGGGCTGGGTGGCAGTGACCGGCCACCTGTCCGCCGAGCCGCTGCTGCTGGTGCTGATCATCTTCGCCTGGACCCCGCCGCACTTCTGGGCCCTGGCCATCCATCGGAAGGCCGAGTACGCCAAGGCGGACATCCCCATGCTGCCGGTGACCCATGGCGAGCAGTACACCAAGGTGCATATCCTGCTCTACACCCTGGTGATGTTCGCCGTGAGCCTGCTGCCCTACGCCATCCACATGAGCGGCCCGCTCTACCTGGTGGCCGCGCTGGCGCTCGGCGGCCGCTTCCTGCAGTGGGCCTGGGTGCTGTACCGTGACAGCAGACCACACGCGGCGATCAGGACCTTCAAGTACTCTATCGCCTACCTTTTCCTGCTGTTCATCGCCCTCCTGATGGACCATTACCTGATGCTGAACCTATGACCAGAGTGCAGAAAACCGTCTTCGTCCTCGTCGCCCTCGTCGCCGTGGTGCTCGGCCTCACCGTGCACCGCGTGCTGTCCGGCCAGGGCCAGGCAGACCCCACCAAGCTGCTGGATGCGGGCATCGTCCTGCTGCCGCAGCCGCGCACCCTGCCCAGCCTGGAAATGACCAACCAGGACGGCCAGCCCGTACCGGTCGACCAGTTCAAGGACCAATGGAGCCTGGTGTTCTTCGGCTACACCTTCTGCCCCGACATCTGCCCGACCACCCTGGCGCAGATGCGCGAGCTCAAGGGCCTGCTGCCGGAGGCCGCACGCAACAACCTGCGGGTGATCCTGGTCAGCGTCGACCCCAACCGCGACACGCCCGAGAAGCTCAAACAGTACCTGGGCTACTTCGACCCGGCCTTCGTCGGCCTCACCGCCGACCTGCCCACACTGCAGAAACTGTCCAACGCCGTGAGCATCCCCTTCATTCCGGCGGACACCAGCAAGCCCAACTACACCGTCGACCACAGTGGCAACCTCGTGATCCTGGGCCCCGACGGCACCCAGCGCGGTTTCATCCGTGCGCCGTTGAACAACCAGAAGCTCAAGGAGCAGTTGCCCGCCTTGCTGGCGCCCAAGGCCTGACCGGCGCGCCGGAGCCACAAAAAAAATCCCGCTCGAGTGAGCGGGATTTTTCATTCAGCGGGCAGCGATCAGAACGCCGGTACCACGGCACCCTTGTACTTCTCCTCGATGAACTTCTTCACCTCGGGGCTGTGCAGGGCCTTGGCCAGTTTCTGCATGTCCTCGCTGGCCTTGTTGTCCTCGCGGGACACCAGGATGTTCACGTAGGGCGAATCGGAGCCTTCGATCACCAGGGCGTCCTGGGTGGGGTTCAGCTTGGCTTCCAGGGCGTAGTTGGTGTTGATCAGGGCGAGGTCGACCTGGTTCAGCACGCGCGGCAGGGTGGCGGCTTCCAGTTCGCGGATCTTCAGGCCCTTGGCGTTCTCGGCGATGTCCTTCGGCGTGGCGGTGATGCCGGCGTCGGCCTTCAGCTTGATCACGCCGGCCTTGTCCAGCAGCAGCAGGGCGCGGCCGCCGTTGGTGGCGTCGTTGGGGATCACCACCTGGGCGCCTTCCGGCAGTTCCGCCAGGGACTTCACCTTGCTGGAGTAGGCGCCGAAGGGCTCCACGTGCACGCCGGTGACGGAGACCAGCTTGACCTGGGTCTGGCGGGCCTTGTTGAACTCGTCCAGGTAGGGCTGGTGCTGGAAGAAGTTGGCGTCCAGGCGCTTTTCGGCCACCTGCACGTTGGGCTGGACGTAGTCGGTGAAGACCTTCACCTGGAGGTCCACGCCTTCCTTGGCCAGCTGCGGCTTGATGAACTCGAGGATCTCGGCGTGGGGCACCGGGGTGGCGGCGACCTTGAGGGTGCCGGCCTGGGCGGTGAGGGCGGAGAAAGCGGCGAAGGCCACCAGCAGTTTCTTCATGTTCGGCTCCTTGTGGGCAGTCTTGTGGGGCGGCGCGGATGGCGCCGACCCCGGGTCATTTACGGGAGAAGTGGACCACCAGCCGGTCGCCGACGGTCTGCAGGATCTGTACGAGTACCAGCAGCAGGACCACGGTGACCACCATCACGTCGGTCTGGAAGCGCTGGTAGCCGAAGCGGATGGCCAGGTCGCCGAGCCCGCCGGCTCCCACCACACCGGCCATGGCGGTGTAGGACACGAGGGTGATGGCGGTGACGGTGATGGCGGCGAAGATGCCCGGACGGGCCTCCGGCAGCAGGGCGTTCCAGATGATCTGGCCGGTGGTGGCGCCCATGGCCTGGGTGGCTTCGAGGATGCCGCGATCCACTTCCCGCAGCGCGGTTTCCACCAGGCGCGCGAAGAAGGGCGTGGCCCCCACCACCAGCGGCGGGATGGCGCCGGCGACCCCGAGGGAGGTGCCGGTGATGAGCACCGTGAAGGGGATCATCACGATCAGCAGGATGATGAAAGGCAGCGAGCGCAGGACGTTCACCACCAGCGACAGCAGGCTGTAGACGGCGCGGTTCTCGAACAGCTGGCGCGGGCCGGTGAGGAACAGCAGTACGCCGAGCGGCAGGCCCAGCAGCACGGTGAACAGCAGCGAGCCGCCCAGCATCAGCAGGGTGTCGAGGGTGGCGAGCCAGATTTCGTACCAGTCGATATTGGCGAGCAGGGCGTCCATCAGCGCAGGATCTCCAGGTGCACGTCAGCCTCGCGGAAGCAGGTCAGCGCGGCGTCGATGTCGCCGCCGGTGAGGGCCAGGGTCAACTGGCCGTAAGGGGTGTCCTTGATGCGGTCGATGCGGCCGGCCAGGATGCTGTAGTCCACGCCGGTGCGGCGGGCCACGGTACCCAGCAGCGGGGCGTAGGTGGCCTCACCGCGGAAGGTCAGGCGCAGGATGCGGCCTTCGACATGGGCGAAGTCGTCGCGTTGCTCGCCTTCATCCACCTGCTCGTCTTCCAGTACGAAGCGCTGGGTGGTGCCGTGCCGCGGGTGGAGGAACACGTCCGCCACCGGGCCCTGCTCGACGATGACGCCGCCGTCCATGACCGCGACGCGGTCGCAGACCCGGCGGATGACGTCCATCTCGTGGGTGATGAGGACGATGGTCAGGTTCAGTTCGCGGTTGATCTCGGCCAGCAGTTGCAGCACCTGGGCGGTGGTCTGCGGGTCCAGGGCGCTGGTGGCTTCGTCGCAGAGCAGGATCTTCGGCTGGGTGGCCAGCGCGCGGGCGATGCCGACCCGCTGCTTCTGGCCGCCGGAGAGCTGGGCCGGGTACTTGCGGGCATGGTCGGACAGCCCGACCCGGGCCAGCAGCTCGGACACCCGGCGATCCACTTCGGTGCGGGACAGCTCGCCGGCCAGTTTGAGCGGCAGGGCGACGTTTTCCGCCACGGTCTTGGACGACAGCAGGTTGAAGTGCTGGAAGATCATCCCGACCCGCTGGCGGAAGCGGCGCAGGCCTTCGGCATCGAGGGCGGTGACGTCCTCGCCATCGATGACGATGCGACCGCCGGTAGGTTCTTCCAGGCGGTTGATCAGGCGCAGCAGGGTGCTCTTGCCGGCGCCCGAATGGCCGATCAGGCCGAACACTTCGCCGTGCTGGATGGCCAGGTCGGTCGGCTGCAGGGCAGGGATTTCGCGGCCCTGGACGCGGTACGCCTTGTGGACGCTATGGAATTCGATCACTGCGGAAACCTTGTGGGCTCGTCGTTAGCCGGATCGGCTAAAAACCGGAAAGTTTACCCGTTGCGGGATAGGCGCAGAAAATCTTTCTGGACCTAAGGCTATAGCCAAGGGGAATAACAGGATGGATGGGGCCGGGTCCGGCCGCCTCAGGACTGCGGGCCGGGCTCGACGGCGGTGCTCTGGGGATTGAGCTGGCGCGCCTTGTCGATGGCGCCGTCCAGGCCTGTGGTCAACGCCGGCGCCTTGGGCATCAGGCTGCGGGCGTGGCTCAGGGCGCGGGTCGCACCATCCAGGTCGCCCTGCTGCAGGGCGTCCTGGCTGCGCTGCAGCCAGGCATCGGCGAGCTGGCGCTGGTAGTGCTCCAGGCGCGCATCGCCGGCGGCGGTGTCCTGCAGGGTCTTGAGCTGCACCTCGGCTTCCGTGAGCTTGCCCGCGGACAGGTCGTCGCCCAGCTCCTGGAAGCTGCTGACCAGTGCGGCGTCGGGTACCTCGGCCGTCTGCCGGGCGGTCTGGCAGGCGGCCAGCAGCAGGGACAGGGCGACAACGGGCAGGCAACGAGTGGCGAACGACTTCATTCCGGCGGGTCTCTGATTGCTCAAAAAACGCGCGATTCTACATCGACAATGGCTTCAGGACAAAAAATAGAGGCAAATCCGCCGTAATCCTGGCATTTCCAGAGGCATCCCATGCACTGCAGCGGCTCTTTTGCCCGGCTGATTCCGGCAAGATGGCCGGCACAACGACAAGAACGGCGAGGAATGCCATGTACACAGCCCATCAGGCGTTCGATTACATCATCATCGGCGCCGGTCCGGCCGGCTGCCTGCTGGCCAACCGCCTGTCCGCCGACCCTGGCGTGCGGGTGTTGCTGCTGGAGGCCGGCGGACGCGACAACCATCCCTGGATCCACATTCCCGTGGGTTATCTCTATTGCATCGGCAACCCGCGTACCGACTGGTGCTACCGCACCGAGGCCGAGCCCGGCCTGCACGGCCGCAGCCTGGGCTATCCAAGGGGCCGGGTGCTGGGCGGCAGCTCGTCCATCAACGGCATGATCTACATGCGCGGCCAGGCCGCCGACTACGAGCGCTGGGTGGAGCTGGGCAACCCCGGCTGGGGCTGGGCGGACGTGCTGCCGTTGTTCCTTCGCAGCGAGAGCCATTTCGGCGGCGCCAGCGCCTTCCATAACGATGCCGGCGAGTGGCGCGTGGAACGCCAGCGGCTGTCCTGGGAGATTCTCGACGCTTTTCGCCGCGCGGCCGCGGAGTGCGGCATCGCCCCGGTGGATGACTTCAACACCGGCGACAACGAAGGCTGCGGCTATTTCCAGGTCAACCAGAGGGGCGGTGTGCGCTGGAACGCCTCGAAGGCCTTCCTGAGGCCGGTGCGGCAGCGGCCCAATCTGTTCGTGTACACCGGCTTCGAAGCCCATCGCCTGCTGCTGGAGCAGGGGCGCGCGGTCGGCGTGGCCGGACGCTGGCAGGGGTTGGAGCATGAGGTCCGAGCCCGCCGCGAGGTCATCCTCTGTGCGGGCGCCGTAGGCTCGCCGCTCTTGCTGCAGCGCTCGGGCATCGGCCCACGGGGCTTGCTGGAGCGCCTCGGCATCGGTGTGCGTCACGAACTTCCCGGCGTCGGCGGCAACCTCCAGGATCACCTGCAACTGCGTCTGGTGTTCAAGGTCAGCGGCGTGCCCACCCTCAACCAGATGGCGGGCAGCCTGTGGGGCAAGGCCGGCATGGCGCTGCGCTATCTGGCCAGCCGCAGCGGACCCCTGGCCATGGCGCCGAGCCAGCTGGGCGCCTTCGTCCGTTCGGGTCCCGAGCAACCCCGGGCCAACCTGGAGTACCACGTGCAGCCGCTGTCCCTGGAGCGTTTTGGCGAACCGCTGCATCCCTTCCCGGCCTTCACCGCCTCGGTCTGCAACCTGCGTCCCCTGAGCCGGGGCCGTATCGACCTGCGCTCCGTCGACCCCCAGGCGCCGCCGGTGATCCAGCCGAACTACCTGAGCCATCCCGAGGACCTGCGGGTGGCCGCCGACGCCATCCGATTCACCCGCCGCATCGTCGCCGCGCCCGCCTTGGCGGCCTATCGTCCGGAGGAGCACCTGCCGGGGCCCGCGCTGCAATCCGAGGAGGCGCTGCAGGACGCGGCGGGGCGGATCGGCACCACCATCTTCCATCCGGTGGGCACCTGCGCCATGGGCCAGGGTGTCGAGGCGGTGGTGGGCGCCGAGCTGAAGGTGCATGGGGTGCCAGGGCTGCGGATCGCCGATGCCTCGGTGATGCCGGAGATCGTCTCCGGCAACACCTGCTCGCCGACCCTGATGATCGCCGAGAGGGCCGCGACCCTGGTGCTGGAGGACCTCAGGCGCGCCGGGGCAGGGCGAAGCTGAGGAGGAACAGGCTGGCGGCGGAGACCACGATGGACGGCCCGGCCGGTGTGTCTTCGTACCAGGACAGGGCCAGGCCGGCGCAGACCGCAACCAGGCCCAGCAGGCTGGCGCCCAGGGCCATCTGCTCGGGACTGCGGGCGTGGCGTTGGGCGGCGGCGGCGGGAATGATCAGCAGCGAGGTGATCAGCAGCACGCCGACGATCTTCATGGCCACGGCGATGACGATGGCGATCAGCAGCATCAGGGCCAGGCGGATGGCCGCCACCGGCAGGCCTTCCACCCGCGCCAGCTCCTCGTGGACGGTGATGGCCAGCAGCGGCCGCCACAGGGGGATCAGCACCAGCAGTACCAGGGCGCTGCCGCCGAGGATCCAGGCGAGGTCCTTCGGGCCGACCGCCAGCAGGTCGCCGAACAGGTAGGCCATGAGGTCGATGCGCACCTCGGTCATGAAGCTCAGCACCACCAGGCCCAGGGACAGCGTGCTGTGGGCGAGGATGCCCAGCAGGGTGTCGGAGGCCAGCGGCTGGCGCGATTGCAGGGTCACCAGGAGCACCGCCAGCAATACGCAGCCGACGGTCACCGCCAGGGTGGGGCTGACGTCCAGCATCAGGCCCAGGGCCACGCCCAGCAGGGCGGCGTGGGACAGGGTGTCGCCGAAGTAGGCCATGCGCCGCCAGACGACGAAGGAGCCGAGGGGGCCCGCCACCAGGGCCAGGGCGAGGCCGGCGAGCAGGGCGTTGAACAGGAAATCAGCCATGGTTGCAGTCGGGGCCGTGCTGGTGGGCGGGAGTGAAACGGGTGCCGTCGGGGAAGGGGCTCTTCACCACTTCGCCGTGCAGGTCATGGGAATGGTCGTGGTGGTGGTGATAGACCGCGAGGCTCTTGGCGTCCTGGCCGAACAGCTCGATGAAGGCCGGGTCGCCGCTGACCTGCTCCGGGTGGCCGGAACAGCAGACGTGGCGGTTCAGGCAGACCACCTGGTCGGTGGCGCTCATCACCAGGTGCAGGTCGTGGGACACCATCAGCACGCCGCAGCCGTGGCGGTCGCGCAGGCGGGTGATCAGCCGGTAGAGCTCGGCCTGTCCGGCGACGTCGACGCCCTGCACCGGTTCGTCCAGCACCAGCAGTTCGGGCTCGCGAAGCAGCGCGCGGGCCAGCAGCACCCGTTGCAGTTCGCCGCCGGAGATGGCCTGCAGCGGGCTGTCGATGACCTGGACGGCACCCACCTCGTCCAGCGCGGACAGGGCCGCCTTGCGGTCGACTCCCGGTACCAGGCGCAGGAAACGCAGCACGGTGAGCGGCAGGGTGGCGTCCACCTGGAGCTTCTGCGGCATGTAGCCGATGTGCAGGCGCGGCTTGCGCCACACCTCGCCCCGGTCGGGCTTGAGCAGGCCCAGCACGGTGCGCACCAGGGTGGTCTTGCCGGCGCCATTGGGGCCGATCAGGGTGACGATTTCCCCGGCTTTCAGCGCCAGCTGCACGTCCTGCAGCACGGACTGGCCGGCGAAGTCCACGCCGACCCGGTCGAGGCGGATCAGGGCGTCGCTCATGGCTGGGTCCGGCAGTTGGCGCAGAGGCCGACGATCTCGACCGTCTGGCCTTCGACGGTGAAACCCACGGCGCTGGCGCTCTCGACGATGGCCTGGCTGATCTGCGTTTGCTCCAGCTCGATGGCGGTCTGGCAGTTGCGGCAGATCAGGAACTGGCCCTGGTGAGCCTCGCCGGGATGGTTGCAGCCGACGAAGGCGTTGAGGGACGCGATGCGGTGCACCAGGCCGTTCTCCAGCAGG
Source organism: Pseudomonas furukawaii (assembly GCF_002355475.1). Taxonomy (NCBI): domain Bacteria; kingdom Pseudomonadati; phylum Pseudomonadota; class Gammaproteobacteria; order Pseudomonadales; family Pseudomonadaceae; genus Metapseudomonas; species Metapseudomonas furukawaii. Next base: position 59,745 of record NZ_AP014862.1, read on the forward strand.
AAGTCCAGGGCGCGGTACACCGTGGGCGGCGCGGCGCGGCGGCCGTCTTCCTCGGCCAGCACGCCGAGGATGTCGTAGGCGCCGAGGGGCCGGTGGCTCTGCCAGACCAACTCCAGCACGCGCTTGCGCAGCGCGGTCAGGCGCAGGCCGTGGCGGCTGCAGATGGCCTCGGCCTCGGCCAGGGCGTTGCTGACGCAGTGGGAATGGTCGTGGGGGCGGCAGGCCAGGGGGGCTTTCACGCTGATCGGCTTGAGCATGGTGGCGGCGACGTCCGTTCGAAGAGACGTTATTCTATTACCCTTTTGCCGCCGAGTCTGCGCCGTGATCCGTCTATTCGTCTCCCTGCTCCTTGCCGCCTGCGCCCTGTCGGCCCAGGCGGATGTCCGGTTGCTTACCAGCATCAAGCCGCTGCAACTGATCGCCGCCGCCGTCCAGGAGGGTGTCGGCCAGCCCGACGTATTGCTGCCTCCGGGGGCCTCGCCCCACCAGTTCGCCCTGCGTCCATCGGATGTCCGGCGAGTGCGGGAAGCGGACCTGCTGTACTGGGTCGGCCCCGACCTGGAAAGCTTCCTGCCCCGCGTCCTGCAGGGGCGCGACAAGCCCAGCGTGGCCCTTCAGGACGAGCCCGGCATGCACCTGCGCCGCTTCGAAGCGCTGCACGACGAGCATGGGGAGCACGACCACGATGCCCATGAGCATGATCACGATCACCGCCCCGGCTCGCTCGACGCCCACCTCTGGTTGCTGCCCGCCAACGCCCGGGTGATCGCGGCACGCATGGCTGCCGACCTGGCCGCTGCCGACCCGGCCAATGCCGCCCGCTACCAGGCCAACCTCGAGGCTTTCGAGGACCGCCTGGCGGCGCTGGACGAACGCCTCAAGGCGCGCATGGCCAAGGTGGCCGGCAAGCCCTTCTTCGTCTTCCACGAAGCCTTCGATTACTTCGAGTCCGCCTACGGTCTGCGTCATGCCGGGGTCTTCAGCGTGGCCGGTGAGGTCCAGCCCGGCGCCCGGCACGTCGCCGCCATGCGCGAGCGGCTGCAGAAGGCAGGCCCCAGCTGCGTGTTCAACGAACCGCCCGTGGTGCCTCGTCTGGCGGAAACCCTGACAGCGGGGCTCCAGGTGCGCCTGGCGGAGCTGGATGCCATGGGCATGCACGCGCCGGTGGCTGCGAACGGCTACGAAGCCCTGTTGGAGAGCCTGGCCGATGGCCTGGCCGGGTGCCTGGAAGCGCTCTGAATCCGCTGCGACGGGTTGGGGCGCGCCGCGCGTACCCGTCGTGCGTTCCGCCCCCTATCCGTGCCTGGATCGTCGCCTGCTAAGGTGAAGAAGGACACCGGTCCCTGTTGAGGTGAGTCAGCGGCCGGCGATCATGGTCAGACGAGTCTGGACGCTTCATACGGGAGGGCAGCTGATGGCCGGGACGGGAGCACCCCAGGCGACCCAGGGTCACCACGGCGTCGCCCTGCAGGCGGCGTCCGAGGACATCTGGGACAGCAAGTACCGCCTGAAACAGAAGGACGGCACGCCCATCGACCTCAGCCCCGACGGCACCTGGCAGCGCGTGGCACGAGCCCTGGCGGGGGTGGAGGCCGAACCCACGGCGCGCGAGCACTGGTATGAGCGCTTCCTCTGGGCGCTGCGCAATGGCGCCATTCCTGCCGGCCGCATCCTCTCCAACGCCGGTGCCCAGGACCTCAAGCCGGCCACCTCCACCATCAATTGCACCGTCTCCGGCACCATCCTCGACTCCATGGATGACATCCTGTCCAAGGTCCATGAGGCCGGCCTCACCCTCAAGGCCGGCTGCGGCATCGGCTATGAGTTCAGCACCCTGCGTCCCCGGGGCGCCTTCGTCGCCGGCGCCGGGGCGCAGACCAGCGGTCCGCTGTCCTTCATGGATATCTACGACCGGATGTGCTTCACCGTCAGTTCCGCCGGTGGCCGCAGGGGCGCGCAGATGGGCACCTTCGACGTCTGCCATCCGGACGTGCGCGAGTTTATCCGCGCCAAGCGCGAGGACGGCCGCCTTCGCCAGTTCAACCTCAGCCTGCTGGTCTCCGACGCCTTCATGCACGCGGTAGAGAACGACACCGAATGGCCCCTGCTCTTTCCCGTCCATCCCCGTGAACGGGACGAACTGGACCTCCACGACGTGAGCCAGGTGATCTGGCGCGACTGGCCGGTGCACGAGGGCTACATCACCCGCGACGACGGCCTGGTGGCCTGCAAGGTCTACGGTCGCGTCCGCGCCCGCCACCTGTGGGACCTGATCATGGTTTCCACCTACGACTTCGCCGAGCCCGGCTTCATCCTCATCGACCGGGTCAACGAGCTGAACAACAACTGGTGGTGCGAGGCGATCCGCGCCACCAACCCTTGCGGCGAGCAGCCGCTTCCACCCTATGGCTCCTGCCTGCTGGGCTCCGTCAACCTCACCGCTTTCGTGGAGGAGCCCTTCGGCGAGGAGGCGCGTTTCGACTGGGAACGTTTCCGCGAGGTGGTGCGGGTGTTCACCCGCATGCTGGACAACGTGGTGGAGATCAACGGCCTGCCCCTGGCGCCCCAGCGCGAGGAGATACTCGGCAAGCGCCGCCATGGCATGGGCTTTCTCGGCCTGGGCTCGACACTGGCCCTGCTGCGCCTGCGTTACGGCAGCCCGGAAGCCTGCGTTTTCACTGAGGAGGTGAGCCGCGAGATGGCCCTGACGGGTTGGCAGGTCGCCCTGGAGCTGGCACGGGAGAAAGGGCCGGCACCGGTGCTCCTGCTGGACTACGAGGTGACCGCCGCGATGCTGCGCAAGCGTCCGGAGATGGTGGACGACGGCTACCGGGCGGGCGACCGGGTGCCGGGGCGCATCCTCCATGCCCGCTATTCGCGCTACATGCAGCGGATCGCCGAGCATGCGCCGGAACTGGTGGCGGAACTGGCGGAGGTGGGCGCGCGCTTCACTCACCACAGCTCCATCGCGCCGACCGGCACCATCAGCCTGAGCCTGGCCAACAACGCCTCCAATGGCATCGAACCCAGCTACGCCCATCACTACGCCCGCAACCTCATTCGGCCCGGGCGCAAGACCAAGGAAAAGGTCGAGGTGTTCAGCTATGAGCTGCTGGCCTACCGTGCCCTGGTCAACGCCCAGGCGCGTCCGGATGCCGAGCACCCGGCGCAGCGCCTGCCGGAGTACTTCGTCAGCGCCGATGACATCAGCCCGGCCGAGCACGTGGACATGCAGGCGGCGGCGCAGAAGTGGATCGACTCCTCCATTTCGAAGACCGCCAACGTTCCCACCGATTTCCCCTTCGAAGACTTCAAGGACATCTACCTGCGCGCCTGGCGACAGGGGCTGAAGGGCTGCACCACCTTCCGTTTCAATCCGGCGGCCTTCCAGGGTGTGCTGGTCAAGGAGGCGGACCTTGCGCGAACGCGCTACCGCTTCGAGCTGGAAGACGGCAGCGTGGTGGAGCTCCAGGGCAATGAGGAAGTGGAGTACGACGGCGAGGTGCATACCGCCGCCAACCTGTTCGACGCCCTCAAGGAGGGCTATTACGGCAGGTTCTGAGCCTGCGGAGGCCGTCATGAGCCTGAAGATCGAAAAGCGGATCACCGGTTTCAGTCTGGTCCAGCCCGAGACGGACAAGGCCCGCGAGACGGGCGAGGCCGTGCCGGTGGTGCAGATGGACGAGACGCTGCAGCGTCCGGAAATCCTGGTCGGCGCCACCTACAAGATCAAGTCGCCGCTGTTCGAGCATGCCCTGTACGTGACCATCAACGACATCGTGCTCAATCCCGGCACGCCCCATGAGCAGCGACGACCCTTCGAGATCTTCATCAACTCCAAGGGCATGGAGCATTTCCAGTGGATAGTCGCCCTCACCCGCATCATGTCGGCGGTGTTCCGCAAGGGGGGGGATTGCACCTTCCTGGTGGAGGAACTGAAGGCGGTCTTCGATCCCCGCGGCGGCTACCTCAAGCGCGGCGGTGTCTACATGCCCTCCCTGGTGGCGGAGATCGGCGCGGTGCTGGAACGGCACCTGATCGCCATCGGCCTGATGGAGGGGCAGAAACTGGACGAGGAACAGCGGCTCTACCTGGCGGAGAAACGCGCCGCCTATGAAGCCAGCCTGGGCACTTCCACCGCCGAGCCCGGCGAAGACTTCCCCCCCGGAGCCCAGCTTTGCGGCAAGTGCAACGCCCAGGCCGTGGTGCAACTGGATGGCTGCGCCACCTGCCTCAACTGCGGCCACTCGAAATGTGGGTGAGCCCGCTCAAAACGCATGCGTTTTGAAGGGCGAACGCCCGGCCAAGGATGGTTGGGCCGGGGTCGAGCCTTGGCAGCGGAGTACCGACAGGGATGTCGACTGCGGGTCTGATCTTCACGCCGGACAAGCATGCGTTTTGAAGGGCGAACGCCCGGCCAAGGATGGTTGGGCCGGGGTCGAGCCTTGGCAGCGGAGTACCGACAGGGATGTCGACTGCGGGTCTGATCTTCACGCCGGACAAGCATGCGTTTTGAAGGGCGAACGCCCGGCCAAGGATGGCCGGGCCGGGGTCGAGCCTTGGCAGCGCCCTTGGCGGGTGAGCTCGCTTCCAGGCCTCAAAGCGCGAACGGCAGCGGCAGGTCGACCTGCTGCCGCTGCGCCAGGCGTTTGCGGAACACATCCGGGTCGTGGATCAGCACGTCCTGCCCGGCGAAGGCATTGGCGGCGATCAGGCGGGACAGCCAGAACCGCACGCAGGCGATGCGCAGGGCGGCCGGCCAGAGTTCGGCCTCGGCCGCGGTGAAGGGGCGCAGGGCGGCATAGGCGCCCAGCAGGGCTCGGGCCCGTTGGCTGTCGAGGTGGCCGTCGGCGTCGGAGCACCAGTCATTCAGGCAGATGGCCAGGTCATAGAGCATCGGGCCGGAGCAGGCGTTGTAGAAGTCGATCACCCCAGTCAGGTGGGGGCCGTCGAACAGTACGTTGTCCTTGAAGAGATCGGCATGCAGGTTGGCGCGGGGCAGGGCGAGGAAACGCTGCTGGACCGCGTCGATCTCCTTCAACGCGTCGCGCAGCAACGGCAGCGCCGTGTTGTCCAGCTGCAGCGCCAGGCTCGGGCCCTCCTCCAGCATCCAGGCCAGGCCCCGGTCGCTCTTGCGTTCCAGTACCCGCTCGCGGGTCGCCAGGTGCAGGCGCGCCAGCAGGGTGCCGACTTCGGCGCAGTGGTGCGCATTGGGGTGGTGCACGTGCTTGCCCGGCAGGCGCGGCTGCAGCAGCGCCGGCTTTGCGGCCAGCTCCCGAAGGGCCTCGCCGGTCTCGGTGCGCAGGGCGAAAGGCACCGGAAGTTCGGCATCGTGGAGCACGTCCAGCAACTCGATGAAGAACGGCAGGTCGTGGCTGGGGCCGCGCTCAACCAGGGTCAGGACGAACTCACCCCGCTCCAGGCTGACGAAGAAGTTGCTGTTCTCTGAACCTTCGGCGATGCCCTGGAAATCCTTCAGTCGTCCCAGCCCGTAGGGGGCGAGGAAAGCTTCCAGTTCCGGGCGTTCGAGCGGGGTGAATACGGACATTGGACTACCTTGTTACGGGATTGCGTGTGCTACCAGCTGAAGATTTCCCACGCGGGAATGAGCATGTCGGGCTTGTCCGAACGAACGAAGTTGCTCTCGCCGTCGGCCCGGACCAGGAAGTACGGCTTGCCGTTCTTCGGGGTCACCTTGATGGCGTAGAGGAAGCCGTTCACACGGTATTCCTGGATGGTCTTGTCGCCCTCCTGGCGGATGGTGACGTCCGGCTCCGCAGACGGCTCGTCGGCGGCGAACGTGGCGACCGGGGCGACGGCCAGCAGGCTGGCGATCAACAGGCGGTTCAGTGCGCGCATGGTAACCTTGTCCCTTCTCGTCAATGATCGGTCCATTCTACTTCGGGTCCGGCGAATAAAGGTTGATTTCACGCATGAGCCAAGCTCCCCTCGTCCTGGTGGACGGATCCTCCTACCTCTACCGCGCCTTCCATGCCCTGCCCCCGCTGACCACCTCCGCCGGCCTCCCCACTGGGGCGGTGAAGGGCGTGCTGAACATGCTCAAGAGCCTGCGCCGGCAATTTCCGGACAGCCCCTTTGCGGTGGTTTTCGACGCCAAGGGAGGCACCTTTCGCGATGAGATGTTCGCCGAGTACAAGGCCAATCGCCCTTCTATGCCGGACGAGCTGCGGGTGCAGGTGGAGCCGCTGCATGCCAGCGTGCGCGCCCTGGGACTGCCGCTGCTGTGCGTGGAGGGTGTGGAAGCCGACGACGTGATCGGCACCCTCGCCCGGCAGAGCGCCGCAGGTGGCCGCCCGGTGGTGATTTCCACCGGTGACAAGGACATGGCGCAGTTGGTCGACGGGCACATTACGCTGGTCAACACCATGACCGGTAGCACGCTGGACGTGGATGGCGTGAAGGAGAAATTCGGTGTCGGTCCTGAACTCATCATCGACTACCTGGCCCTGATGGGCGACAAGGTGGACAACATCCCGGGTGTCCCCGGCGTCGGCGAAAAAACCGCCCTCGGCCTGCTCACCGGTGTCGGCGGCGGCCTCGATGTGCTCTATGCCAGCCTCGACAAGGTGCCCGAGCTGCCGATCCGGGGGGCCAAGGGGCTGCCGGCCAAGCTGCTGGAGCACAAGGACATGGCCTTCCTCTCCTACAAGTTGGCCACCATCAAGTGCGATGTCGAGCTGGATGTCGAGATCGACGCCCTGCATCCCGGCGAGCCCGATCGCGAGACCCTGGCCGAGCTCTATCGCATCCTCGAGTTCAAGAGCTGGCTGGACGAGCTGCAGCGCCAGGCCAAGTCCGAGGGTGATTCACTCGTGCTGGAGGACGTCCCGGCCGCCAAGGCCGAGCAGCGCTACGAGGTGGTGCTGGATCAGGCCCGGTTCGACGCCTGGCTGAAGAAGCTGGAGGCCGCGCCACTCATCGCCTTCGACACCGAGACCACCAGCCTCGATGCCCAGCAGGCGCAGGTGGTGGGAGTCTCCTTCGCGGTGGAAGCCGGTGAAGCGGCCTACGTCCCCCTGGCCCACAGTTACATGGGCGTACCGGCGCAGCTGGATCGCGATGCAGTGCTCAAGGCCCTCAAGCCCCTGCTGGAGGACCCGGCCAAGGCCAAGGTGGGGCAACACGCCAAGTACGACATGAACGTCCTGGCCAACGCGTCGACCCCCATCGCCGTTCGCGGCGTGGCCTTCGACACCATGCTGGAATCCTATGTGCTGGACTCCACCGCGACCCGTCACGACATGGACAGCCTGGCCCTGAAGTACCTCGGCCACAGCACCATCCGCTTCGAGGACATCGCCGGCAAGGGCGCCAAGCAGCTGACCTTCGACCAGATCGCCCTGGAGCAGGCCGGCCCCTACGCCGCCGAAGACGCCGACGTCACCCTGCGCCTGCACCAGGTGCTCTGGCAGAAGCTGGAAGCCGTTCCATCCCTGGCCAAGGTGCTGACGGAAATCGAGATGCCCCTGGTGCCGGTGCTGGCCCGCATCGAGCGCAACGGCGCCCTGGTGGATGGCAAGCTGCTGGGCCAGCAGAGCCTGGAGCTGGGCGAGAAACTGGTGGCCCTGGAGCGCCAGGCCTTCGACCTTGCCGGGCAGGAGTTCAACCTGGGCTCGCCCAAGCAACTGGGTGCCATCCTCTACGAAAAGCTGGGCCTGCCAGTGCTGGCCAAGACCGCCACCGGCCAGCCCTCCACTGCCGAGAATGTGCTGGCGGACCTGGCCGAGCAGGATTTCGAGCTGCCCAAGGTCATCATGCAGTACCGCTCCCTGAGCAAGCTCAAGAGCACCTACACCGACCGGCTGCCGGAGCAGATCAACCCGCGCACCGGCCGCATCCACACGTCCTACCACCAGGCGGTGGCGGCCACCGGGCGCCTGTCGTCCTCCGACCCGAACCTGCAGAACATCCCGATCCGCACCGCCGAGGGTCGCCGCATCCGCCAGGCCTTCGTCGCGCCCGAGGGCTACAAGCTGCTGGCGGCGGACTACTCCCAGATCGAGCTGCGCATCATGGCCCATCTGGCCAAGGACGAGGGCCTGCTGGATGCCTTCCGCCACGGCCGCGACGTACATCGTGCGACCGCCGCCGAGGTCTTCGGCGTGGCCCTGGACGAGGTGACCTCCGACCAGCGCCGCAGTGCCAAGGCCATCAACTTCGGCCTGATCTACGGCATGAGCGCCTTCGGCCTGGCCAAGCAGATCGGCGTCGAGCGCAAGGAGGCCCAGGCGTACATCGACCGCTATTTCGCCCGCTATCCCGGCGTGCTGGCCTATATGGAACGCACCCGCGAGCAGGCCGCCGCCCAGGGTTTCGTCGAGACGCTGTTCGGGCGCCGCCTTTACCTGCCGGAAATCCATTCGAAGAACCAGGCCATGCGCAAGGGCGCCGAACGTACCGCCATCAACGCCCCCATGCAGGGCACCGCGGCGGACATCATGAAGCGCGCCATGGTGGCGGTGGACGATTGGCTGCAGGACAGCGGCCTGGACGCCCGCGTCATCCTCCAGGTTCACGACGAACTGGTGCTGGAAGTGCGCGAAGACCTGGTGGAGCGGGTCCGCGATACCCTCCGCCCGCTCATGAGCGGGGCCGCCGAGCTGGACGTACCGCTGGTGGTGGAGGCGGGCGTGGGGAACAACTGGGACGAAGCGCACTGAGTCTTCGCATGGGGGCGAGCATCTGTTTCAGTCGTGAAACAGATGCTTAGTTCCTGATCGAATAAACAGCTTTGCCCTGATAGCAAAGTGGTTTGAATATTGGTCTGAACTTTCTGCCGGGAGGGTGAGTCACAGAGTAGGAATGGCTGGTGAAGCCCTTCGATGCTCCTTTTGCTGTGTTTAGTGTTGGCAGATATCTGAACCCCGCCCTAGCGGTTCAGACTTAGACCCCGAACTTCCCCCTCCCCATACGAAGTCCGGGGTTTTTTTTGCCTGCGATTCAGGCGTCGGCCTCGGGGTCCTGGCCCAGTTGCAGCCATTCGGCCAGCACCGCATGGGCTTCCTCGATGCCCTGGCGCTTGGGCGCGGAGAACAACTGGATGGTCACGCCTTCGCCCCAGCCCTTGCGAATCTCCTGGCGCACCTTGAGCAAGGCGTTCTTCGCCGCGCCGAAGGCCAGCTTGTCGGCCTTGGTCAGGAGGATGTGCAGCGGCATGCCGCCAGCCTGGGACCAGTCCAGCATCAGCCGGTCGAAGTCGGTGAGGGGGTGGCGGATATCCATCAGCAGCACCAGGCCTACCAGGCTCTCGCGGCTGCTCAGGTAGGCTTCGAGGTGGTGCTGCCAGTGCTGCTTGAGGGGAATCGGCACCTTGGCGTAGCCGTAGCCGGGCAGGTCCACCAGGCGGCGTTCGTCGTCCAGCGAGAAGAAGTTCAGCAACTGGGTGCGGCCGGGGGTCTTCGAGGTACGGGCCAGGCTGGCGTGGGTCAGGGTATTCAGGGCGCTCGACTTGCCTGCGTTGGAGCGTCCGGCGAAAGCCACTTCCAGTCCGGTATCCGCAGGGCACTGGTCGACCTTGGCGGCACTGATGAGAAAGCGGGCCTGTTGGCACAGGCCGAGGATCGGGTTCTTCGTTGACATGGGGAATCCAAGGGGGGTGCGACGCGGTGTCGCATAGGCCGGTTTCGTTTCCGTTTATGCATCGCCAGTATATAATGCCGCAGATTTAGTGTGCGCTTTATCCCCCAGGGTCTGGTGTCCACGGCAGTGACCGACGCACGAAAGAATGCGCGGCAATGCCCTCCCGATGAGGTTGATCATGAAGAAATACCTGCTGGTCGCCGGCTTCGCGGCGATTTCCTGTGTCGCCCAAGCTGCACAGGATCCGGAAGCGGTTTTCAACAAGGCCTGTGCGGCCTGCCACAACGGTGCATTGCCGATGGCGCCGAAGAAGGGCGACAAGGCTGCCTGGGAACCGCGACTTGCCAAGGGGATGGATACCTTGGTGCAGAGCGTCACCAATGGTCTCAACGCCATGCCGCCGAAAGGCATGTGCATGGATTGCAGTGCCGAGGACTACAAGGCCGTCATCGAGTGGATGAGCCAGTAAAAGTAGCCCGGTACATAACACCTTCACCCCTTTAGCCGTAGTTGGATTAGCTGATGAACAAAGTAATCGTGAGTCTGCTGTTGACCCTGGGCATCACCGGCATGGCCCACGCCGCTGGCGATGCCAAGGCCGGTCAGGCCAAGGCCGCTGTCTGCGGCGCTTGCCATGGCCCGGATGGCAACAGCGCCGCCCCGAACTTCCCGAAACTGGCTGGCCAGGGCGAGCGTTACCTGCTCAAGCAGATGCACGACATCAAGTCCGGTAACCGCACTGTGCTGGAAATGACCGGTCTGCTGACCAACATGAGCGACCAGGACATGGCGGATATCGCTGCCTACTTCGCCAGCCAGAAAGGCAGCGTTGGCGCCGCCGATCCCAAGCTGGTGGCGCGGGGCGAAGCCCTGTTCCGTGGTGGCAAGCTCGACCAGGGCATGCCGGCCTGCACCGGTTGCCATGCGCCTGATGGCACCGGCAACGCGGCGGCGGGCTTCCCGCATCTGGGTGGCCAGCATGCGCAGTACGTGGCCAAGCAGCTGACCGATTTCCGTGAAGGCAACCGCACCAACGACGGCGACAGCATGATCATGCGCGGCATCGCGGCCAAGCTGAGCAACAAGGATATCGAAGCGGTCTCCAGCTACATCCAGGGCCTGCACTGATACCGGCGTGGGAACTTGAACAAGGGTGGCTTCGGCCACCCTTTTTCGTTCCTGGGCCCGCTACAATGGCCGGAACCCGCCGCATTGCCGCAGGTCGAATTCTCGCCCTCGTGGCGCCAATTTCCCCCAAGGAGTGAAGCATGCGTAACCTGATCCTTTCCGCTGTCCTCGCCGGTGCCAGCCTGCTGGGCATGGGTGCCGTCCAGGCTGATGACATCGAAGCCGGCAAGCAGTACGTCGAGCTGGGCAGCCCGGTACCGGTCGCCGTGCCCGGCAAGATCGAGGTGGTGGAACTGTTCTGGTACGGCTGCCCCCACTGCTACCAGTTCGAGCCCACCCTCAACCCCTGGGCCGAGAAGCTGCCGGAAGACGTCAACTTCGTGCGCATTCCCGCCATGTTCGGCGGACTGTGGAATGTCCACGGCCAACTGTTCATCACCCTGGAAAGCATGAAGGTCGAGCATCAGGTGCATAAGGCCGTGTTCGACGCCATCCACAAGGACGGCAAGAAACTGGCGACCCCCGAGGAAATGGCCGAATTCCTGGCCGGTCAGGGCGTGGACAAGGACGCCTTCCTCAAGGCCTTCAACTCCTTCGCCGTGAAGGGCCAGATGGAGAAGGCCAAGAAGCTGGCCATGGCCTACCAGATCACGGGCGTGCCGACCCTGGTGGTCAACGGCAAGTACCGTTTCGACATCAGCTCCTCCGGTGGTCCGGAGCAGACCCTCAAGGTCGCCGAGCACCTGATCGAGAAGGAGCGCGCCGCGAAGTAAGCGGCGCATTCGCCCGATGCTGCGACGCTGGGGAGACCGTGAGGCGAGCTCGTGCGATGCACGGGTGAATCCCCATTGCGACCGCGATGGCTTGCCCGTGGACGGGCGCTTGCGGCTGCTCAGCTTCAACATCCAGGTCGGCATCAGCACCGAGCGCTATCGACACTACCTCACCCGTGGCTGGCAGCACCTGCTGCCCCACCCGGGTCGCGCAGTAAACCTCCAGCGCATTGGCGAGCTGTTGGGGGAATACGACCTGGTCGCCCTGCAGGAAGTCGACGGCGGCAGCCTGCGCTCCGGCTACGTCAACCAGGTGGAGCACCTGGCGCAACTGGCGGATTTCCCTTTCTGGTACCAGCAACTCAATCGCAACCTCGGGCGTCTCGCCCAGCACAGCAATGGCCTGCTCAGCCGCCTGCAACCTACCCTGCTGGAAGACCATCCCCTGCCCGGCCCTCCCGGCCGTGGCGCGATCCTCCTGCGCTTCGGCCAGGGGCGCGATGCCCTCGCCGTGGTGATGATGCACCTGGCACTCGGGGCGCGGACCCGCACCCGCCAGCTGGCCTACATCCGTGAGCGGGTGGCCGGCTTCCGGCACCTGGTGCTGATGGGTGACATGAACACCCACGCCAACGACCTGCTGGAGCATTCGCCCCTGCGTGACCTCGGCCTGCTGGCGCCCCAGGTCGAGGCCACCTTCCCCAGCTGGCGCCCCCAGCGCTGCCTCGACCATATCCTGCTCAGCCCCAGCCTCACCCTTGAGCGCGTGGAAGTGCTGAGCCAGCCGATTTCCGACCACCTCCCCGTGGCCGTGGACATCCGCCTGCCCGACGGGCTGCGTGCGGACCTGCCCCTGGCCCTCAGCCCGTCCCCGCAGGGTGTTCCCGCATGAGCGACGACGCCCAGCGCTGGAAAGCCAAGTACCTGGAGAACCTCGAGGAGCAGGAGAAGCTGGAGCGTCGCTGGGACGCCCGCCTCGACCTGCTGCGGCGTGGCCTGGTGCGCAGTTCCCTGGCTGCCGAGGGCACCGACAAGGCGGTGGACCTCTGCATGCAGGAGCTGCGGGAAATCATTCGTGGCGAACAGATGGACGCCGGCCTCTCCGCCCTGATTCCGCGTCTGGAGAAAGCCGTCCTCGACTCCGAGCAGCGCCGCCAGCAGCGCGCGGAGCAGAGCGTCGGCGCCCTGGCCGCGCTGGCCGGACGCCTGCTTGAGCTGGACCTGCCACGGGAGGTGCGCAAGGGCCTCAAGCAGTTCGCCAAGCGAATCGACGAGCGCGCCCGCCAGCCCCGTGAACTGCCGGCCCTGCTGGCCGAGCTGGGCATGCTCCAGGGCCAGGCCCTGGAAGCCATTGCCCGTGTCGACCCCTCGGCGCCTCGCCCCGGTCTGCTGCAACGACTCTTCGGTGCCCGTGAGGAGATCCCGGCGGACGCCGCTCCCGTTGGCCAACCGGCGGCCGCCGTGACCTCTACGGTGGCCGAGGGCCCCGAGCCTTTCCCGGCGGCCGAACCACCCGTACCCGTGCCGGTTCCCCCCGCACCGATGCCGGCCACCCCTGCGTCCGCGCCTCGCAGCAGCACGCTGGACAGCCTGCCCCTGGCGGCATCCCTGATCACTGGCGAGGGCGACCCCGATTACGCCCTGCCGAGCGTACCCGAGCCCGGCTACAGCGCCATCGCCCCGCATGTGGCGGCGAGCCTGCGTGCCCTGCTGGACGAGCTGGACCTTCCCGAACACCACCAGCCCCAGGCCGATGCGTTGCGCCAGCGCCTGCAGGGCGGGCTCAACTGGTACGAGCTGGTGCCGGTGCTGGACGATTTCGGCGTCCTGGTCCTGGCGATCACCGGAAACGGCCAACGTGAGTTCGTCGGTTACCTCAAGCAGCTCAACCAGCGCCTGGCACTGTTTCTCGAACACCTCACGGCGGCCCAGGAGGGCTATGCCGAATCCCTGGACAGCGCTCGCGCCCTCGACGACCAGCTGCGCGAGCAGGTCAGCGGCCTGCAGGCCAGCGTCCAGGACGCCAGCGACCTCGACGACCTCAAGCGCAGCCTGGAACGACGCCTGGACGGCCTGCTGCAGACCCTGGACCGTTTCCACCGGCAGCGCTCCTCCCGGGAACATGAGGTGGGCGAGCGTCTCCAGGCGCTGATGGCGCGGGTGTCGACGATGGAGGTGGAGGCCAGGGCCTTCCAGGAGGACCTCGAACTTCAGCGGCAGAAAGCCCTGCAGGACCCCCTCACCGGCCTGCCCAACCGCGCGGCCTGGAATGAGCGCCTGGAGATCGAGCGCGCGCGCCAGCAGCGTTATGGCGGCGACCTGTCGCTGGCGGTGGTGGATATCGACCACTTCAAGCGCATCAACGACAGCTTCGGCCACCTGGCCGGCGACAAGGTGCTGAAGATCATCGCTGGCGAGCTGGCCCGGCGCCTGCGCAAGACGGACTTCATCGCCCGTTTCGGTGGCGAGGAGTTCGTCCTGCTGCTGCCCTCCACGCCCCTGGATGGCGGCCGGCAACTGCTGGAGGCCCTGCGCACCGACATCGAAGCCTGCCCCTTCCATTTCAAGGGCGAGCGCGTAGCCATCACCTTCTCGGCAGGCCTGACCCCGATGCTGCCCGGCGAGCCTGGTGACGCCGCGTTCCAGCGAGCCGACGAGGCCCTCTACCGGGCCAAGCACCAGGGCCGCAACCGGATCGAACCGGCACCGGCCAGCGACGAAGTCTCCAGGGCGGTCTGAAACGCGTCAGGCCGCACTCGGCAGATACGGCTTCCAGTACTCCGGAATGGACGCCAGCCGGGGATAGTCCAGCCCCGCGAACTGATGCTCGCTGAGGATGAAGGGGGCGTGCCGCTGTTCCACCGGCAGGCCGCGCAGCTCCGGAAGCCAGAGACTGACATAGGCCGCCTCAGGGTCGTACTGGAATGCCTGGCGCAGGGCATTGAAGGCCTTCGCCCGCTGCGGGTCGCAGGCCACCCCGGCGAGGTAGGCCCAGTTGCCCCAGTTGCTGGCCGGGTCGTAGTCCAGCAGGTGTTCCTCGAACCAGGCGGCGCCGTGGCACCAGTCCTGCTGCAGGTCGTTCACCAGGTAGCTGGCCACCACCTGGCGGCCACGGCCCGACATCCAGCCGGTCATCACCAGCTCGCGCATGTTCGCGTCCACCAGGGGCATTCCGGTGCGACCTATGCACCAGCCATGGAATCGCTCATCCAGGTTGCGCGGCGCCCGCGCGGTGGCCTTGAGCCCGTCGGCACGGAACAGGGCATCGCCGAGCCGGCGCATGGTCCAGCGGAAATACTCGCGCCAGAGCAACTGGTGCCAGAGCTGCTGGGTGGAGTCGTCGCGCCCGTGCTGGGACTCCAGCCGATGCAGTTCGGCGGCGACCCGGCGAGGCGACAGGCTGCCGTTGGCCAGCCAGGGCGACAGCTTCGAGGAGTACTCGCTGCCGATCATGCCGTCGCTCCTGATCCGATAGTCCCGGATGCTGCGTGACTCCCACAGGTAGTCGCGCAGCCTGGCCAGGGCGGCCGGCTCGCCGCCCGAAAAGGGGAACGCCGTGGCGGGAACGCCCAGGGGTTCGCCCAGGCCCAGGCGCGACAGGCTGGGCAGGGGGGTCAGCAGCGCGGCGGCACCCGTGGGCAGGGGCGGCAATGCGTGGGGCGTCGGATTGGGCTGGAAGACATGGACCCGCGCCTCCACCAGATCGCGAAAGCGATTGAACACCGAGGGCAGTGCCTGGAGCGGCACGGGCAGTTCCTCTTCCCGAAACAGGCTGTTGCCCGGCCATTCGGTGAGGGGAACCCCCAGGGCATGGCGGACCCGACGCATCTCGTCCAGCTCGAAAGGCGCCACCTCCTCCAGTGTCAGCACCTCATCCAGGTCCAGGCGCTCCACCAGGGAGGGGATCACCCGTTCCGCATCACCCTGCACCACCAGCAGCCGAGACCCGTGCTGGCGCAGGCCCGCGTCCAGGGCCGCCAGGCTTTCGAGCAGGAAGCGTGCGCGGTGCACGCCAAGGCGACGGGGCCCCAGGGGGGAAGGGCGCAGCCACTGGGGATCGAGCACGAACAGCGGCAACAGCCGGTCGGCCTGTATCGCCGCGTGCAGCGCCGGGTGGTCGTCGAGTCGCAGATCCTGCTTCAACCACAGCAGCGCGCGGCGCATGGCGGTCTTCCTCGGTTGGGAATCCTTCTCCTACAACATTAACCGCAGCTGAAATAACCCGTGTCACCGTTCATCCCGGCGTGGCGCCCGGTCGCCGGACTGGCCAGGTGCCGGGGCCTGCGTATAATCCGCGCCCCTCGCGTCGCCGCAACAGTCCGGGGCGTGCGCGAAGACGGCTGCGCATCCGGCCATTACACTTCTCAGCATCGTTCAAGGGGAGCCCCCCATGGAAATCCTCGGCATCGCCGTCCTGGTCTTCCTGGTCACCGATCCGTTCGGCAACATCGCCATCTTCATCGCCGCCCTCAAGGGCGTGGCCCCGGAGCGGCGGCTCAGGGTCGCCCTGCGTGAGCTGCTGTTCGCGCTCGCGCTGCTGATGCTCTTCCTCACCTTCGGCGACAGGATCCTCAGCGGCCTGGGCCTTTCCCGGGAGTCCATCGCCATCGCCGGCGGCATCATCCTCTTCATCATCGCCCTGCGGCTGATCTTCCCGCGTCCGGAAGGTGTCCTCGGCGACCTGCCCGGCGGCGAGCCCATGCTCGTGCCCCTGGCGACGCCGGCGGTGGCCGGGCCCTCGGCCCTGGCGGTGCTGATGACCCTGCGCAATACCCACCAGGGCGAGCTCTGGGTGCTCTATGTCGCGGTGCTGCTGGCCTGGGCCGCTACCGCCCTCATCCTGCTGCAGGCCGCGTTCCTGCAGCGCTTCCTGGGCGACCGCGGCCTGATGGCCGTGGAGCGCCTGACCGGCATGTTGCTGATCATGCTCAGCGTCGACATGCTGCTCGACAACCTGCAAAGCGTCCTCCACCTGACCCCATGAAGAAGCTCTACCTCGGTCTCGCCCTCCTCCTGCTCGGCGGCTGCACCGGCGGCCTGCGCATCGACGACAGCTACCGTTCGGTGAGCCAGAGCAGCCGCGTGCAGTACGTGGTGCTGCACTACACCTCCACCGGCCTGGAAAGCTCCCTGCGCCTGCTCACCCGCGACGGCGTCAGCAGCCACTACCTGATCGGCGACCAGCCGGCGACCATCTACCGCCTGGTGGACGAGAACCGCCGCGCCTGGCACGCCGGGGAAAGCGAGTGGCAGGGACGGACCTGGCTCAACGCCAGCACCCTCGGCATCGAACTGGTCAACGACGGCTACCGCGATACCCCCGCCGGCCGGGTCTACCAGCCCTTCAGCGACGAGCAGATCGACGCGCTGATCCCGCTGCTGCAAGACATCGTCAAGCGCCACCACCTGCCCCTGGGCAGCATCATCGGCCACAGCGACATCGCCCCTCAGCGCAAGGTCGATCCGGGCCCCCTGTTCCCCTGGAAGCGCCTGGCCGACGCCGGCCTGGTGCCCTGGCCGGATGCCGCTGCCGTAGCCCGCGCCCAGGCCCGCTTCGCCGTGGCGCTGCCCACTGTGGGCTGGTTCCAGGAACAACTCGCGCGCCAGGGCTACACCACGCCGCGCACCGGGGTGCTGGACAAGGAAACCCGCAACGTCATCGCCGCCTTCCAGATGAAGTACCGGCAGCGCCTCTACGACGGCGAACCGGATGCGGAAACCGCCGCCCTGCTGCTGGTGCTCAATGGGATGCCGCGCTGACCCCACGGCCCTCGACCGGCCGGGCGAGCGGTCACACCGGTAGCGTCATGTAGAACCGCGCGCCCTGCCCCGGCCTTGAATAGAGGCCGATGCGCCCACCGTGGAGCTGCACGATCTCCTTGCACAGGGCCAGGCCCAGGCCGGCGCCGCCCTTGCGCTGGCCCACCTGCACGAAGGGCTCGAAGATCCGCGCCTGCTGGCTGTAGGGCACGCCCTCGCCTTCGTCGGCCACGCTCAGCAACACCCGCTCGCCGTGACGGCGGGCCTGCAGGCGGATGTGGCCGCCGGGCCGGCTGTGGCGGATGGCGTTGCCCACCAGGTTGTCCAGCACCCGCTCGATCTGCAGGCGGTCCAGGTTCACCCGGGGCAGCGGCGGGTGCAGCTCCAGTTCGATCTCCAGGCCCAGTTCCCCGGCCTGGGCCGAATAGCGCTGGCGCAGGGCCGCCAGCAGGTCCTCCAGGTCGCAGGGCTCCCGCGCCAGCACCTGCACGCCGCTCTGGTAGCGGGAGAAGTCCAGCAGGTCGTTGATCAGCCGCACCAGCCGCTGCATCTCCTCGTCCACCGTGGTCAGGAGGTCGCCTTCCCGGCTGTCGGGGGCGAAGCGCAGGCGCTCGCTGAGCAGGCCGAAGGCCATCTGCATGCCGGTCACCGGCGTGCGCAACTCGTGGGAGGCCCGCAGCACGAACTCGTTGCGTACCCGCTCGAAGGCGCGCGCCTCGGTCACGTCCCGCAGCACCATCACCGCACCCAGCACCCGCCCCTCGTCCAGCAGCACCGGGGCCAGGCTCCAGCTCAGCAGCCGCTGTTCGCCTTCGGCTTCGATCACCAGGTCCTCCGGCTCCTCCTCCAGGGGGTCGCCACGCAGCACCCGCTGGACCGCCTCCTCCAGCTCCGGTCGCGCCAGGGCCCGGGACAGTGGCTGGCCTTCCGGGAGCGCGCCCCAGGACAGCTGACGCTGGGCCACCGGGTTGGCGTGTTGCACCCGGCCCTGGCGGTCGAGAATCAGCAGGCCGTCGTCAATGCTGTCCAGCACCGCCTTCAACCGTTGGCGCTCGGCCAGGAGCTGCTCGATATTGGTTTCCTTGAGCAGGCGAAGCGCTTCCGCCATCAGGCCGAAGCGGCGGATCAGCGCCGCCATCTCGTTGACCGGTGAAAGGGGCAGGGTCACCTGGAAGTCGCCCCGGCCCACCTGGTCGGCGGCCTTGGCCAGGGCGTCGATGGGCTCGCCGAATCGCCGGGCGATGCCATGGGCGGTGATGACGCCGATCAGCAGCACCGCGATGCCCAGCAGTCCCAGCAGGCCACCGATCAGCACGGCGCGTTCGCGGGCCGCGCCCTCGGCCTGGCCAACCCGCTCCAGGGCATGCTTCTGCAGGTCCACCATGCTGTTGCGCAGCACGTCCAGGGCATGGCTGAAATCGTTGTCGTCCAGCAGGCCCCAGCGCAGGCTGGCGGGCTGGCGCACCACATCGAGGAAGGTCTGGTAGGCGACGGCGATGCGCTGTACCCGTTCCCGCGTGTCCGGGTCGGCCGAGTTGGCCAGGCCTTCTTCCAGCGCGCCCAGGAATCGCCGCTGGGAGCGCTCCAGGGCGGGCAGGTCCAGGTCCTTGCCCATCAGGTTCACCAACTGGTCGCCCAGGTGCTGGCGCATCCGCAGGCTGATGTCGATGGTGGCGAAGGCGCGGCCGATCATCCGCTCCTGGGCGCCGGCCATCTGCATGACGCTCACCAGGCCCAGCAGCAGGCCCACCAGCGCCACGGTGATCAGCGCGGAAATACTGAGGAACAGCCGGGTCCGCAGTCGCATGGGGTCAGAGCCCGTAGAGCTTGCGCTTGCGGTACAGGGTCGAGGCGTCGATGCCCAGGGTGCGCGCGGCCTGGTCGAGGGTTTCGCTGCTGGCCAGCACGCCGGCGATGTGGGCGCGTTCCAGCTCCTCCAGGCTCAGGTGGCCTCCCACCCGGGGCGTGTTGCTAGCGGGGGCTTCGCCCAGGCCGAGGTGGACCACTTCGACAAGGTCCTGGTTGCAGATGATGCTGGCGCGCTCCACCACATTGCGCAGTTCCCGCACATTGCCCGGCCAGCGATAGCCCAGCAGTGCCGCGCGTGCCTCCTCGCTGAAGGCCCGCGCCGGCCGTGCGTACTCGGTGACGAAGCGGGCGAGGAAGCGTTCCGCCAGGCCGAGGATGTCCTCGTGGCGCTCCCGCAGCGGAGGGATCTTCAGGGCGATCACATTGATGCGGTAGAGCAGGTCCTCGCGGAAGCGCCCCTCGCGCACCATCTGGTCCAGGTCCAGGTTGGTCGCCGCGAGGATGCGCACGTCCGCGCGGCGGGTCACCGGGTCGCCCACCCGTTCGTACTCCTTGTCCTGGATGAAGCGCAGCAGCTTGGGTTGCAGGCCCAGGGGAAAGTCGCCGATCTCGTCGAGGAACAGGGTGCCGCCATCGGCCTGGCTGACCCGCCCCTGGGTGCTTTCGCTGGCGCCGGTGAAGGCCCCCCGGTTGTGGCCGAACAGCTCGCTTTCCATGAGGTCCGCCGACAGTGAGGGGCAATTGATGGTGACGAAGGCTTTCTTCGCCCGCTTGCTCCACCCGTGGATGGCGCGGGACAACTCGCCCTTGCCGGTGCCGGACTCGCCGAGGATCAGGATGTTGGCGTCGGTTCCGGCGACCTGCCGGGCGGTTTCCAGCACCGCCATCATCGCCGGGCTGTGGGAGTCCAGGCCATCGCCGCCCCGGCGCACTTCGCCTTCCAGGGCCTCCAGGCGGGCGGTGAGCTGGCGCACTTCCAGTTGCTTGGCGGCGGCCATGCGCAACTGATCCGGGCTGCAGG
This sequence comes from Pseudomonas furukawaii, assembly GCF_002355475.1. Lineage (NCBI taxonomy): Bacteria > Pseudomonadati > Pseudomonadota > Gammaproteobacteria > Pseudomonadales > Pseudomonadaceae > Metapseudomonas > Metapseudomonas furukawaii. The sequence continues at coordinate 79,836 of NZ_AP014862.1, forward strand.
GCTTGACCAGGTAGTCCGCGGCACCGGCCTGCATGGCATCCACCGCGGTATCCACCGCCGAGTGGGCGGTGACTATCACCACCCGCATCCAGGGCGCCTGCTCGCGCATCTGCGCCAGGACGTCCAGGCCGTTGTCCTCGCCCAGGCGCAGGTCGAGGAAGCACAGATCGAACACCTGCCGTTGCAGGATCGCCTCGGCCTGGGCCGCGCTGCCTGCCGTGGCCACGCTGTAACCCTCGTCCTCCAGGCAGTAGCGGAAGGTACGCAGGATGGCGGCTTCGTCATCCACCAGCAGGATGCGCCCCTGGTTCTCGGTGACCTGTTCCATGCTCTCACTCCATTTCCGAGTCATAGAAAGTTAGTCCAGGAAAAATCGTGCAAGTTGCACGTACTTTTCCTACACACCTTGCAGCCTGCAAGTGTAGGAAGTCCCTGAATAAAAGCTAATTGATTGATTAATAAGCTCTTTATTGTTTTCCGGAATCTGGCACAGGCATTGCGAAAGTACTCGTACCTGAACGAGTAAGGGCCTTTACCTCTTGTGACCCTTGAGGCCGTCCAGGGTGCTCCACCCGGAACAGGGAGGTTTCGGGTTTTTTCCGGACAGCAGGATCTCCGGCCGGCAAGCCCCCTCGCGCAGAATGCCGCCCGCGCTTGCCCGGATAGTTTCAGGTCACTGAAGCAGACAGGTTCTTCAATGGGTTGTGGGTGGCAGGGGCGATGCACCACCGATTCGTAACACCCGAGGGCGGGGCTCTGGTCGCCCTGCCCTCGGACCTGGCGCCGCGAACACGCCGTGCGCGCGCCGATCACCCAAGCAGAAGGAGAAAGGCCATGCTGAGTTGGGCGCTTGCTTTCCTGGTTATCGCCATAGTCGCCGCCGTACTGGGTTTCGGGGGCATCGCCGGGACCGCCGCGGGGATCGCGAAGATCCTCTTCATCATCTTCCTGGTGCTGTTCGTGGTGTCCTTCATCATGGGGCGCCGGTCCGGCTGAGACAGGCAGGACAAGGGCCCGGCGACGGGCCCATCGACCAGGGGGCCGGGTTGTTCCGCGTCGGTGGGAGCGGCGTGACCCAGGGGCTGAGGGGAAGCTCCCGCGCAAGCGGGTCAGGCGAGCTGCTGCCGGGAGCCGGAGTTCCAGGCTCCCGGCCGGCAGCGGGATCCCACTCCGCGCCCTACCCCTGACCGGATTGGGTCGCGTCCGCTTCCAGCTCCCCGCTAGAATCCGCCGAATGGATTTCGGGGGGACTGCACATGCTCAACGGCCTTTGGCTGGGTTTCTTCCTGGTGGCGGCGGTGGCTGCGCTGGGACGCTGGATCGGGGGGGACCCGGGTGTCTGGGCGGCGATGGTGGAAAGCCTGTTCGCCATGGCCAAGCTGTCGGTCGAGGTGATGATCCTCCTCTTCGGCACCCTCACCCTGTGGCTGGGCTTCCTGCGCATCGCCGAGCGGGCCGGGCTGGTGGACGCCCTGGGACGCGCGCTGGCGCCCCTGTTCCACCGCCTCATGCCGGAGGTGCCCCGGGGCCATCCCGCCCTGGGCCTGATCACCCTCAACTTCGCCGCCAACGGCCTGGGCCTGGACAATGCCGCCACGCCCATCGGCCTCAAGGCCATGCGCGCCCTGCAGGATCTCAACCCCAATCCCGCCACGGCGAGCAATGCGCAGATCCTCTTCCTGGTGCTGAACGCCTCGTCCCTCACCCTGCTGCCGGTGTCCATCTTCATGTACCGCGCCCAGCAGGGCGCGGACGATCCGACCCTGGTGTTCCTGCCGATCCTCCTGGCCACCAGCGCCTCGACCCTGGTGGGCCTGCTCTCCGTGGCCCTGGTGCAGCGCCTGCGCCTCTGGGATCCGGTGGTGCTGGCCTACCTGGTGCCCGGGGCCCTGCTCCTGGGCGGATTCATGGCCGTGCTGGCCGGGCTCTCGGCCACCGCCCTGGCCGCCCTCTCCTCGCTGCTGGGCAACCTCACGCTGTTCGGCATCATCCTGTGCTTCCTGGTACTGGGGGCGTTGAAACGGGTACCGGTCTACGAGTGTTTCGTGGACGGCGCCAAGGAGGGCTTCGAGGTGGCGAAGAATCTCCTGCCCTACCTGGTCGCCATGCTCTGCGCCATTGGCGTGATGCGCGCCTCCGGCGCCCTGGACTACGGCCTCGACGGGATTCGCGTGGTGGTGGAATGGCTGGGCTGGGACACCCGGTTCGTCGAAGCGTTGCCCACCGCCCTGGTCAAGCCGTTCTCCGGCAGCGCCGCCCGCGCCATGCTGATCGAGACCATGCAGACCCAGGGTGTGGACAGCTTCCCGGCCCTGGTGGCGGCGACGGTACAGGGCAGCACCGAAACCACCTTCTACGTGCTGGCGGTCTATTTCGGCTCGGTGGGCATCCAGCGTGTCCGCCATGCCGTGGGCTGCGCCCTGGCCGCTGAGCTGGCCGGCGTGCTGGCGGCCATCGGCGTCTGCTACTGGTTCTTCGGCTGAGGGGCCTCCCGCCCCGCCCCCCACGAACGCCTCAACGGGGCTTGGGCGGCAGCTCGGAGGGCGTGACCGTGAAGCGCAGGGTGCCGATCATCTGGCCCGCTTCGGTGAGCACCTGGACCTGCCAGCGGCCGACGGGATCGCTGGGGAAGTTCCGCTTGTGGGTCCAGGCGCGGTAGCCCGCTTCGCGGCCGCCGTGGATATCCAGGGCGATACGGTCCACCTCGCGGCCCTTGAAGCGCCACACATGGACGATGCGCTCGTTCAGACCCCGGGGCGCATTGATCGCGGTGTAGGCGTAGAGCCCCCTGGCGCGCAGGTCATTGGCCGTCACGCGGTCGACGCCCTCACCGGGCGTGCGATCGTTCAGCTCGGGCGATACCGCCACCTCGGTGAGCCAGAGGGTCGCCGGTGGTACCCAGACCCGGGTGACCCAGCCCAGCCCGCCCAGGGCCAGGGTCAGGCCCAGCAGGCCGAGGGTGCGCCACCATCGTTGCGCGCGGAGGACGCCGAACAGGCTGATGAAGGACAGCGCCACCGCGGTACCCAGGGCCCAGCGGTAACTCTGGGCGGTGGTCAGCTGGAGAATCAGCGGCAACGCGGCCAGCAGCACCGCGAACAGGGTCAGGGTGTGGTAGGCGAGGAACAGCCAGCGCCGTGGGGCCAGGTGGCGGTTGTACACCGGGTCGGTGATGGAGCAGAGCGCGGCCACCCCCAGCAGTCCGGTGAACAGGGCCTGGCCGCTGTTCCAGCTGGTGGTGACGAAGAAGAACGGCAGCACGAAGAACAGGCTTTCCTGGTGGATCAGCTGGGTCAGGAAGCGCATCAGCGGCGGCGGCAGTTCGATCCCGAAGAGCCGCTCCACGCCGCGTCGGAACAGGTTCTCCAGCATCAGCCAGACCCAGCTCACCAGCAGCAGGATGGCGATCACCTTGGCCACCCGGGCGCCCCGCTCCACCAGGAAGAAGCTCGCCAGGCCGGAGCCGAAGCCGTACAGGGCGATCAGTCGGGGGTGGCGCTGCAGCAGTTCGATCAGCTTCAGCACTTGGGGTTTGAAGGCGGTCAGCGGCATCGGGGCGGCGGGCTGGAGGGATGAAGCCGGGCAGGATACTGCCGGGCGCCGGCCCTGAGAAGGCGCGGCCGCCCCGGGCTGACCGGGGGCGCTAACGGCCTCCTTCCACCCGTCGTCGCCGCTCCCAGAACTGCTGGGCCAGCTGCTGCAGCTCGCCGGCCAGTTCCGCCACGCGGAGCGCGCTGTGCTGGCTCAGGCCGCCGTTGCGGGCGTTGTCGTCGGCGGCCAGGCGGATGCTCGCCAGGCTGCGCTGGATCTCCTCGCTGGCCACGCTTTGCTGCTCCACGGCGCTGGCGATCTGCAGGCTCATGCCGCTGATCTCGCTGACCTGGTCGTTGATCAGGGCCAGTGACTCGCTCGCCCGCAGGGCCTGATGGAGGCTGTCGGCGGCCTGCTCGCGGCTGCGTTGCATGGCCTCGCTGGCCTGGCTGGCGCCTCGCTGGAGGGTGTCTATCAGACCGCGTATCTCCTCGGTGGAACTCTGGGTACGGGAGGCCAGGGCGCGCACTTCGTCGGCCACCACGGCGAAGCCGCGTCCGGCCTCGCCGGCCCGGGCCGCCTCGATGGCCGCGTTCAGCGCCAGCAGGTTGGTCTGTTCGGCGATGCCGTGGATCACGCCGAGCACCTGGGTGATGTCGCCGCTGTGCTCCCGGAGGGTCTCCACCTGCTGGCTGGCGCGCCGCACGTCTTCCTCCAGGCGGGTGATGCGATTGCGGGTGGCCTCGACCTCCTCGCGCCCCAGGCTGGCGGCGGAGTCGGTCTGGTCGGCGGCGGTGGCGCTCTGCTGGGCGCTGCGGGCGACTTCCTGGACGCTGTAGGCCATCTGCTCGACGGCGCTGGCCACCTGCTCGGTTTCCGCCTGCTGGCGGCGGGTCGCCTGGCTGGTGCTGGATACTGAGCTGGCCATCTGGTCGGCGTGGTCCGCCAGTTGCCGGGCCGACTCGGCGATGCGCCCGACGACGGCGCCGGCCTCGGTTTCCAGCATGCGCAGGGCGAAGGCCAGCTCGCCGAACTCGTCCCGGCGCCCGCAGTAGAGCCATTGTCCCAAGGGGTTGTCGGCGATGCTCCTGGCCTTGGCCAGCAGCGGCTGCAGCGGGCGCATCTGCCAAAGGGTCCAGGCGCCGCAGAGCGCCGCGCTGGCCAGGGCCGCGCCCGCCGCGAGCAACGCGGAATCCGCCAGGGGTGCCATCAGCAGGGCGACGCCCAGGCCGGACAGCGCGCAGCCGCCCGGCAGGCGCAGCGCCAGGCCCAGTCGCGGGCGCTTCAGGACCCTCGGTGTGCGGCCTTCCCGCAGCTCGGCGTAGAGCCGTTCGGCGGCCTCGACCTGGCCGGGCTCCGGCAGGGTCCGTACCGACTGGTACTCCACCACCCGGCCCTCGCGCTGTACCGGTGTGACGTAGGCGCTGACCCAGTAGTGGTCGCCGTTCTTGCAGCGGTTCTTCACCAGGCCCATCCAGCTGCGGCCGCCCTTCAGGGTCTGCCAGAGGTGGGCGAAGGCGGCCGGGGGCATGTCCGGGTGGCGCACGACGTTGTGGCTGCGACCCAGGAGCTCGTCGGCGCTGAAGCCGCTGATGGCGAGGAAGTCCGGGTTGACGTGGGTGATGACGCCCTTGGGGTCGGTGGTGGAGAGGATGTTGGCGTCGGCGTCGAACGCCACCGCGCGGCCGGTGACCGGCAGGTTGATCTTCATGCTGGCGTGCTTCCCTGTTGTTGTTCTTGCAGCCACTCGATGCCGCCGGGCAGGTCGCCCTCGCCCTCGAAACCGCATTCGCCGCGGAGCAGCGGCTCAAGGGCCGTCGCCGGCCGCGGACGGCTGAACCAGTAGCCCTGGGCGTAGCGGCAGTCCTCGTCGTGGAGGAAGTCCAGATGGCCCGGACGCTCCACGCCCTCGGCGACCACCTCCAGGCCGAGGCTGTGGCCCAGGCCGATGATGGCCCGCGCGATGACCCTGAGTTCCGGGTCGTCCGGTATCCCGCCGATGAAGCTGCGGTCCACCTTGAGGATCTGCAGCGGGAACCGCTTGAGGTAGCCCAGGGAGGAATAGCCGGTGCCGAAGTCATCCAGGGCCAGGCGCACGCCCAGCACCGCCAGTTCCCGCAGGCAGGCCAGGGTCTCCGCGCTGTCCTGCATCAGCAGGCTTTCGGTGATCTCCAGCACCAGGCTGGCCGGAGCGAGTTCGCTTTCCGCGAGAATGGCCGCCACCCGGCCGGCGAAGTCCGGTTGCAGCAACTGGCGGCTGGAAAGGTTCACCGAGCAGCGCAGCTCGCCCAGGCCGGCCAGCTGCCAGCGGCGGAGCTGCCGGCAGGCCCGGCGCAGGACCCAGTCGCCCACGGCGATGATCTGCCCGGACTCCTCCAGGGCCGGGATGAACTGCAACGGCGACTCGAGGCGGCCGTCGCGGCGCCAGCGCAGCAGGGCTTCCACCGCGATGATCCGGTGCCTGTCGCCGTCGATGCGACAGATGGGCTGGTAGTGCAGCTCGAACTCCTCCCGCTCCAGGGCCAGGGCCAGGTCGTTGTGCAGCGCCAGGCGTCGCTGGGCGGTGGCCTGGAGCTCGGCGCTGTAGCGGGCGAACTGGGCCTTGCCGGCCTCCTTGGCGCGGTAGAGGGCGAGGTCGGCCGCCTGCAGGGTGTCCACCGCCTGGCCGTCCAGCAGCAGCCCGGTGATGCCGATGCTGGCGCTCACCGCCAGGTCGTGGTCGTCCAGGCGCAGGGGCTGGTGCAGGCTGTCGAGCATGCGTTGGGCGACCTGCTCGGCGTCCGCCAGGCAGGCCAGATCGTCCAGCAGGACGACGAACTCGTCGCCGCCGAAGCGCACCAGGTGATCCCCGGGACGCAGGCAGCGGGACAGTCGCTGGCCCACCGCGACCAGCACCCGGTCGCCCATGGCGTGGCCCAGGCTGTCGTTGATCAGCTTGAAGCGGTCGAGGTCGATGAACAGCAGCGCCGCTTCCCGCGCCCCCGGGCGCTGGCGGCGGGACAGGGCCTGGTGCAGCAGTTCGTCCAGGCGCAGGCGGTTGGCCAGGCCGGTCAGGGGGTCATGTCGGGCGGCGTGCCGCAGCTTCTGCTCCGAGGCCTTGCGCTCGCTGATGTCGGTCTGGGAGCCGGCCATGCGGCCCTCCTCGGCGACGCCGCGCACCAGCACCCAGAGGTAGCCGCCGTCGCGGCGGCGGATGCGGTACTCGTGGTGCAGCGAGGGCGTGTCGCCCCGCAGGTGGGCATCCATGGCCTGGCGCAGGCCCGGCAGGTCATCCGGGTGGACCCGGGCGAACCAGCTGGCGCTGCCCTCCCCCAGACTGTCGCGGCCAACGCCGAGCATGGCGGCCCAGCGTTCGGAGCAGTACAGGCGATCCTGCTCCAGGTCCCAGTCCCAGAGGCCGTCGTTGGCCCCGCGCAGGGCGCGGGCGAAGCGGGCCTCGCTGTCCTCCAGGGCCTGGCGCTGGGCGCAGCTGTAGGTGTCGATGGCCAGGGCCATGTCGAAGAATACGGCCTTGAGCAGGCTGGAGAAGGTGTCGCGCCCCTCGCCCGGCGGGAGCATCGCGTCGAGCATGTGGTCCAGGTAGAGCCGGTAGGCCCCGAGGTACCACTTGAGGTCGACGCCCACCTGCTGGTGCACCAGCCCGACCCGCAGGCGGTTCTCCACGTATTCGCGGTCGTAGGGACCGCTCCAGAGGCGCCGGTAGTAATCCAGCTGGCTGCGCTTGAGCCGTTGCAGGGTGGCGGGGTCCCGCAGGATGACGGCGATGGGGTCGAACTGGTCCAGGTGCGCGTAGAGCCGTTCGACGAAGGCGTGGTGGACCGCCTCCATTTCCGGTCCCCGGGCATTGAGGCGCGTGGCATCTTCCGTGTGCCAGTCCAGGTAGCGACAGCGCAGTTCCACTTCGCTGCGCGACAGGCCCATGCGGCCGGGCATTCCCTTGAGTTGTCGTTCCAGGCCCATTACTCCCCCCCTTGGGTGCTTTTCGCGGGCATAAAAAAAGCGCCGTGATCGTCAGCCCCGGGTCTGGAGCTGCCGATCACGGCGCTTTGTCTTGCAGGCCCCTGCGTCCTGCCCGGCAAAGCCGGCTTCCGTCTTGGCGGAACCTTGCCGGGCGTTTTTACCTCAGTCCTCGAGGGCCGGCAACTCCCTCAGCGCCAGTTCGAGACGTTTGCGCAACCGCCCCAGCTCCCGGGAGCGGAAGGCGTGGCGGGTATCGTCCAGCACGCTCACGGTTTCCACCAGCAAGGCGCGAAGCTGGCCGGCCTGGCCCTGGGGTGGGTCCTTGAGCCAGTGGCAAAGCGGCGCCCGGGTGCAGTCGCCGCTGTCCACCAGCACGGCGCACTCCAGGTTATCGTCCGCCAGCAGGCGGCGGGCCCGCTCGGCCAGCGGACGGTCTGGACTGATCAGCATCAGGGGCGGGGAAATACGCGGCATGGCGACTGACCTGCTATCAAAAGGCCATCAACTCTAAGACTGGGTAACGGGGCGAATATTGATCCGCATCAGTTGTCGCGATGGGCCATCAGCACCGGCGATGCGCGGTTGCCTGCGGTCCGGCCCCGGCGACTTGCGATCGCGGGGCCGGCCGGGGTCAACGATGGGAGCTGATCTCCGGCTCGTAGTAGCGCTGGGGGACGTCCGAGGCGGGATCTTCGTCCATGGCTTCCGGGGCATCGGGGTTGTCCAGCACCGCGTAGGCGATGGCGCAGAACAGCGAGTTCAGCCGCTTCATGTCGCTGATCAGGCCCAGGTGCAGCGCGCTGGTCTCGATGCTCTGTACCACCTGCTGGTGCAGTCGCGAGACGTGGGCGTGGGCGTAGCGCCGTTCGAGGATGCGGAAGCGCTGCTTGGCACGGCGCAGGCGCTTGGCGTTTTCCAGGTCGCCGTTGAGGAACACCGAGAGGGCGAGACGCAGGTTTTCCACCAACTGGTCGTGGAGGCTGACGATCTCCGCCTGGCCTTCCTCGGAGAAGGCCCGGCCCTGGGCGCTGTTCTTGCTGCGCAGGTCGTCGAGCATGCGTTCGATGATGTCGCCGGCCTGTTCGAGGTTGATGGTCAGCTCGATGATCTCGGCCCAGCGGCGACTGTCGCGTTCGCCCAGGTCCTCCCGGGGCATGCGCGCCAGGTAGAGCTTGATGGCGGTGTAGAGGGCGTCCAGGTCGTCGTCGAGGCGGTGGATGTCCTTGCCCAGCAGCGGGTCGCCGCCGCGCAGCAGGTGCACCAGGTTGTTCAGCATCTGTTCGACGATGTCGCCCATGCGCAGGGTTTCCCGCACCGCGTTGGCCAGGGCCAGGCTGGGCGTGTCCAGGGCGGCCGGGTCCAGGTGGCGCGGCTTGGCCACGTCGTCCGGCTGCGGCCGATCGGGCAGCAGCCAGTCGCAGAAGCGTGCCATGGGGACGGTCAACGGCAGGCAGAGGGTGCAGCGCACGCCGTTGTAGAGCACGTGGAAGGCGATCACCAGTTCGGCGTTGGAGATGGGCCAGCTGTCGATCCAGTTGGCCAGCGGTCCCACCAGGGGCAGCACCAGGGCGCAGCCGGCCAGCTTGAACAGCAGGCTGCCCAGGGCCACCCGGCGACCGGAGGGGTTCTGCAGGCTGCTGCTGAGCAGGGCGAGGACGCCGCTGCCGAGGTTGGCGCCGATCACCAGGCACAGGGCGACCTTCAGGGAGATCACCTTGGAGGCGGCGAGGGTGGCGGTGAGCAGCACGGCGGCCAGGCTGGAGTAGGAAATCATCGCGAAGAGGGCGCCGGTCAGGGCATCCAGCAGCACGTCGCCGGTCAGGGAGGAGAACAGCACCTTCACGCCCTTGGCGGAGGTGATGGGCTCGGCGGCGGCGATGATCAGCTGAAGGGCGAGGATGATCAGCCCGAGGCCGATGGCGACGCGGCCCAGTTGCCCGGCCCGGGTCTGCTTGCGGGTGAGGAAGAAGATCACCCCGAAGAAGATCAGCAGCGGCGACAGCCAGGACAGGTCGAGGGTCAGGACCCGCGCCATCAGGGCCGTGCCCAGGTCGGCACCGAGCATGATGGCCAGCGCCGGGGCCAGCATCATGAGGCCCTGGGCCACGAAGGAGCTGACCAGCAGGGCGGTGGCGTTGCTGCTCTGCACCAGGGCGGTGACGCCCATGCCGGCGGCGAAGGCCAGGGGACGACGGCGTACGCTGCGGCTGAGCAGGCGTCGGAGGTTGGCGCCGTACACGCGGAGGATGCCCGTTCGCACGATGTGCGTGCCCCAGATGAGCAGGGCGACGGCGGAAAGCAGGTTGAGCAGCGTCAGCATGGTGGCCCTCCTGGCGAAGACGAGGGTCGCCGCAGCCTCCGGTGGGCGCGGCGGCGCAGTCAGGCGAGTGGTAATACGGTTGTCATCCTTGGACCCCCGGAGCCGGACGGATTTCCATGATGGAACTGCCCGTTCGGCCCTTGCCCTTCATTAAAGACCCTGGATGGCGAGGCTGCCTGTTATCGATCAAGGAGTTGGCGCGATTTTCTGAGGTGAAACATCCAGGGGCATCGCCAAGTGGGCCTCCGGAAACAGGAACGGGGCCTTGCGGCCCCGTTCGTCGGTCATCCGGGCCTGTTACTGGCCGGGGATGTCCTTGCGCAGCTTCACCGGGTCTTCCTTGCGGCCCCGGGCGATGCGGGCGCGGATGTTGAGCGCCTCCACGCCCAGGGAGAAGGCCATGGCGAAGTAGACGTAGCCCTTGGGCACGTGGACTTCGAAGGACTCGGCGATGAGCACGGTACCTACCACCACGAGGAAGGACAGGGCCAGCATCTTCAGGCTCGGGTGCCTGTCGATGAAATCGCTGATGGTGCCGGCGGCCAGCATCATCACCAGGACGGCGACGATGATCGCGGCGACCATCACCGGCACGTGGGAGACCATGCCGACGGCGGTGATCACCGAGTCCAGGGAGAACACGATGTCGATAATGGCGATCTGGATGATGGTGCCGATGAAGTTGCGCGCGGCGCCGGAGGGCTGCTCACCGGTTTCATCCTCGCCTTCCAGGCTGTGGTACATCTCGGTGGAGCTCTTCCACAGCAGGAACAGGCCGCCGAAGAAGAGGATCAGGTCGCGGCCGGAGATGCCCTGGCCGAACAGGTGGAACAGGTCGTTGGTGAGCCGCATGATCCAGGTGATCGACAGCAGCAGCGCGATGCGGGTGACCATCGCCAGGGCCAGGCCGAAGAAGCGGGTACGCGCCTGCAGGTGCGGCGGCATGCGGCCCACGAGGATCGCGATCATGATGATGTTGTCGATGCCGAGGACGATCTCCAGGGCGGTCAGGGTGAAGAAGGCGACCCAGATTTCCGGGCTGGTCAGCCATTCCATGATGCGTTGATCCTCGTAGGTTCTGGTTTAGGTTGGGCACGAAGAAGCCGGAAAGAGCTTAAGCAGTTTCCGGCTTTCTCGTGTAGGTCATTCAGCGGCTGCTCAGTGGGCTCCAAAGAGCGGGAAGACTCCCAGCAGCAGGGCGGCGAGGAGGATACACAGACAAATCATCACCGCCCACTTCAATGTGAAGCGCTGGTGGTCGCCGAACTCCACCTTGGCGAGCCCCACCAGGAGGTAGGTGGAGGGTACCAGCGGACTCAGCAGATGCACCGGCTGGCCTACGATAGAGGCCCGCGCCATCTCCACGGGGCTGATGCCGTAATGGCTCGCCGCCTCGGCCAGCACCGGTAACACGCCGTAATAAAAAGCGTCGTTCGACATGAAGAAGGTGAAGGGCATGCTCACCAGCGCGGTGATCACCGCCAGGTAGGGCCCCATGGACGGCGGGATCACCGCCAGCAGGCTCTTCGACATCGCTTCCACCATGCCGGTACCCGAGAGGATGCCGGTGAAGATGCCGGCAGCGAAGATCAGCCCGACCACCGCCAGGACATTGCCGGCATGGGCGGCGACCCGCTCCTTCTGCTGCTGGAGGCAGGGGTAGTTGATGATCATGGCGATGCTGAAGGCGATCATGAAGAGCACCGGCAGGGGCAGCAGCCCGAGGATCAGCGTCACCATCAGGGCGGCGGTCAGGCCCGCGTTCACCCACAGCAGCTTCGGCCGGCGGGCCTCCGGGTACTGGGACACGCTGATCTCGTCATGGTTGATCTCCTCGTCCGGCAGGTGCAGCACACCCAGGCGCGCGCGCTCGCGCTTGCCATAGGCCCAGGCCAGGCCGAAGAGGGCGAGGGCGCCGACGGCCATGGCCGGGATCATCGGCACGAAGATGTCCGAAGGGTCCACGTGCAGCGCGCTGGCGGCGCGGGCGGTGGGGCCGCCCCAGGGGGTCATGTTCATGATCCCGCCGGCCAGGATGATCAGGCCGGCCATGATCAGCGGGCTCATGCCCAGGCGGCTGTAAAGCGGCAGCAGCGCGGCGACGCAGATCATGTAGGTGGTGGCGCCGTCGCCATCCATGGAGACGATCAGGGCCAGGGCGGCGGTGCCCATGGACACCTTCAGCGGGTCGCCCTTCACCAGTTTGAGGATCTTGCGCACCGGCGGGTCGAAGAGGCCGGAGTCGATCATCAGGGCGAAATAGAGGATGGCGAACATCAGCATCACGCCGGTGGGGGCGAGCTTGCCGATGCCTTCCAGCATCATCGGGCCGATGCCCGCGGCGAAGCCGCCGATCAGGGCGAAGGCGATGGGCACGATGATCAGCGCGATCAGGGCGGACAGGCGCTTGGTCATGATCAGGTACATGAAGCAGATGACCATGGCGAAGCCGAGCAGGGTCAGCATGGGGATTCTCCGGACGTGGGCGGCGTGAAGGGCGGATCAGCGCGCGGCCGAGGGCGTGCGGAGAGCGGGTAGGGGAATGCCGGGGCGGCAGCAGGAGCGGGGCATGGCGATCACCAATCTTGTTGTTGTCGAATGGCCCGGGTCGCCCCGGGCGGCCGGTCGTGCCGGCAGTGGGGCGGATGCTAAGGCGTCAAGCTTTCAGCGAGCTTTCGGCGGCGATCCGAGGTGATCGTGGGGGGAATGGGCGACGAACGGCGAAGCTGACGGCTCATCCCGCCAATGAGGTCGAACCGGTCATCAGCTGCATCACCAGCAGCAGGCTGGCGCCTGCCAGCAGGGTCTGCAGGGTGATGATGCCGGCCATCAGGTGGCTGTCGCCGCCCAGTTGCCGGGTCAGGACGTAGGCCGTGGGGGCCGTCGGCAGGGCGAAGAACAGCACCAGGATCGCGCTCTCCATGGAGGGCAGGCGCAGGCCCAGAGCCACGGCGAAGGCAAGGGCGGGCATGGCCAGCAGGCGCAGGGCACAGTTCCAGGCCAGGGCGGGGATCTCGCCGGTGAGTTCCTGGGGCCTCAGCGCCGCACCCACGCAGAGCAGGCCCAGGGGCAGGCTGGCCACCGCCAGCAGGTTGAGCAGACGGTCGCTGCCGCCCGGAAGCCCGACGCCGGCCAGGTTGACCAGTGCGCCGGCCAGGCAGGCGAGGATCAGCGGGTTCCTGGCCATGGGCCTGAGCAGGCCGCCCAGGCTGACGCCGCGCTCGGCGGTCAGCGCCCAGACCGACATCAGGTTCACCGTGGGCACCATCAGGGCCAGCATCAGCGCGGCGATGGCCAGGCCGTCCTTGCCATGGAGGCTGCCGATGGCGGCCAGGCCCAGGTAGGTGTTGAAGCGCAGCAGGCCCTGGGTGAGGGCGCCGAAGCGCGCCGCCGGCCAGCCCAGCAGGCGTCGCGCCAGCAGCAGGGCCACCCAGCCGGCGCCGAGGCCGATGAACACCGCCAGGGCCAGCCGGGGCAGGGCGGGGTTGTCCAGGGGCGCCGTGGCCAGGCTGCTGAACAGCAGGGCGGGGAACAGGATGAAGTAGTTCAGGCGTTCGGCGGCGGGCCAGAAGGCCTCGCCGGGGAAATCCCAGCGGCGCAGCAGGTAGCCGCCGACGATCAGGGCGAAGAGGGGCCAGAGGGCCTGGAAGAGGGTCAGCACGGCGACATCCGGGTCTGCGGGGACGGGCCATCTTCCTTGCATCCGGTGGGGCCGCGCAACCGCCTGCTAGGGTTGGGGGTAGCCCCGCGCAGGAGTCCACCATGCATCAGTTGCACACCGGCGGCTGCCACTGCGGGCAGCTGCGCTACCAGGTCGAGGCGGACCTGGCCGACGTCGCCCACTGCCACTGTTCCATCTGCCGCCGCACCACCGGCGGCATCGTCACCACCTGGGCCACGGTGCCCCTGACCGGTTTCCGCTGGACCGCAGGCACCCCTGCCCAGTACGCCTCGTCCGCCAGTTGCACCCGATATTTCTGCCCGAACTGCGGCAGCCACCTGGCGCTGTTCACGCAGCTGAGCCCGGACAGCCTGGACCTGACCGTGGCGACGCTGGACCGTCCGGAGGATTCGCCGCCGAGCCGGCATATCTGGGTGAAGAGCCGGCTGCCCTGGCTGCACCTGGACCCGCAGTTGCCGGAGGAGGACGAGGAGACGCTTTGATGAGGCTGGCCGAACCGGTGCTGCACCCTATGGCAGCTGCAGCCCGCCGGAGGCCTTGTGCAGCTGGCGCAGGTGCTCGCCGATGGCCTTGAGGTTGGCCTCGGTGGCGTTCAGCTCGGCCAGGCGCCGGGGCTCCAGCAGGCTGCGTACTTCCCGGTCGAGGTCGTCGCTGAGCTGGCGCATGGTCTGCTGGCGGCTGCTGCTCTCAGCCTCCAGGCGTCGCCACTCGGCGTCCTGGGGCAGTCCGTAGCCACCCTGGAGCATCTCCGCCGGACGGCTCAGGAAGCCGCTGTTGGCCAGCATCTGCTCCAGGGTGCCCCCGGCCTTGGCGAAGCGGGTCTGGCCGGCCTGCTCCCGGGAGCCGAGGTAGTTGCGCTTGAGTTCGTCCTGGGCCAGCAGCAGTTGGCGACGCTGGGCCGCCTGTTCCAGCAGGAGCAGGGCGGCGCTGGCGCGCAGGTCGGCTGCGTTGAACCAGGGCCGGCGTTGCTCGGCCTTGAGCTCCAGCCAGTCCTCCACGTTCTCCTGGGGCACGCGCAGGCGTTCGCGGAGGATGACGAACATGGCCTGGTAGCGGTCGCGGAAGGAGTCGAAGCGGTAGCCCAGGCGCAAGGCTTCCTTCGGGTCCCGCAGGGGCGTCGGGTCGGCCACGCCGCGACCTTCCAGCAGTTTCAGCAGGCCGTTGGGCATGATGCTGTCCAGGTCCTTCAGGGCCGGGTGGTCGGTGCCGCTGCGCAGCAGCTTGAGGGTCTCCACGGCACAGTTGTTGGAGAGGAACCAGTAGTCGCCGTCGTAGCTCCAGTGCATCGCGGCGGCGTGTTCCACCAGGTGCTCCAGTTGCCGACGGTCGAGCGTGAGCGGCACCGAGGCGAGGCTGCGCAGTTCCACCTTGGTGTACTCCTCGATCACCTGGTGCAGCGGCAACACGAACAGCCGCGAGGGATAGGCGCCGGTGAGGCCGTCCCAGCTGGACAGTTGCACATCGCCGACGAAGGCGCGGTAGGACAGCACCAGGTGCTGGTCGAGGTCCAGCCGGCAATCCGGCCCCCGTGGCCGGCCGGGGGCGCAGATCACCAGGCGCAGCATGCTGTGGCCCCAGCGGCTGGCCCAGTTCTGGTTCGCTTCGGCGAAGAGGTAGTCCACTTCGAAGACGCGCTCGGGGTCCAGCTTGCCCAGGGGCTGGCGGGCGAAGTCGCGGCCGGCGTTGAGGTAGGCGTAACCCTGGGTGCAGGCCTCGCGCTGCGCCGGCTGCCAGTCGAAGTGTTCGCGGAAGTAGCGTTGCAGCGCCGGGCGGCGGCAGGCGTAGGACGGATCGAGGAGGAAGTACTCCATGTTCACCGCGACGAACTCGCGGGGGTTGGTGAGCTCGTAAGGGTCCGGGCTGCGGGCGAGCTGGTGGTTCTCCGCCTCGCGCTGGCCACGCCGGCCCACGGCCTGGGGCCAGCCGGCCAGGTCCAGCAGGCGAGGGTCGTCGCTCAGGGTGAAGCGCCGCTGGTCCTGCCCCCGGCAGTCGCCGGGCAGGCCCACCGGGCCGGTGCTGGCGACCTGCAGGCGGCAGCGGAACTGGCGCGTGCGTTCCGCCGGGCTCCAGAGCCGCGCCCGGTCGTAGAGATGGGTCAGTTCGTGCAGCACGGTGGCCAGCAGCTCCCGGCGCACGCTGCCGTGGACCCGGGCGGTCTTCTGCGTCGCGGCGCTGCCATCGGCGAGGGAGGGCAGCAGGCTGCGGTTCAGCACCAGGGCGTCGAAACGGGTGGCGCGGCCGTAACCGTTGTCCGGCAGCTCATCGCTCCAGCCCACCCGCACCACCCGATCCAGGCGCTGGATGAAGCTGGGCGGCAGGGCGGCGAGGGCGTCGTCCAGCAGCTGTTGGCTGGCCTGTCGCTGGGCACGGGAGAGGCCCTCGTCGTCCAGCACCAGGCGCAGGTCGGCCTGGGCTTCGCCGGCCAGCAGCAGGCCGCAGAGGCCGATCAGGCGCAGGAGGGCGTTCAGGGGATAACGCTCGCGTTCGGTCAGAGGGCGAGGATGGTTTCCGCCAGGGCCTGGTCGCTGGCCTCGCGGGCCTGCGGGAAGCGCTCGCGCAGGGCGCTGAAGGCCGCTTCCAGCTGGGCGCCGCGGATGTCGCCGGCGCTGGCGACGAAGCTGGCGGCGTCGTCACGGGCGGCCACCACGACCTTCATGTCGCGGATGGAAGTGGTGGTGTCGGAGGTGAAGTCCAGGGTGCGGTCCAGCGCACGAACGATGATGTTGCTGGTGGCCACCAGAGTCTGGGCCTGGGCGGCTCCGGCAACGAGGGACAGGGCGAGGGCGGCGACAGACAGCGAACGGCGCATGAAGGCTCTCCGTAGGAAATTTCTAAGGCTTTTGACGTCGATATCCGGCGGCGGTTCTCCACCGGTTCTTCAGGGCGCGAAGGTTAACGGAATGAGGCCCTCAGAGCCAGGCGGCACGGGCCTTTCAGGCGGGAGGGCCGCGCGGGGAGCGCGGCCCGGAACCCGTCAGAGGGTGAGGATGGCCTGGGCCAGTTGCAGATCGCTGGCGGCCAGTTGCGGCTGGACGTTGCGGATATGCTTCAGCGCGGCCTCCAGGTGGGCGCCGCGGATCTCGCCGGCACTGGCGACGAAGCTGGCGGCGTCGTCTCGGGCCGCGAGTACGATCTTGTCGTCATTGAAGGAAGAAGAGACGTCGGTGGTGGCTTCGGACGTGGCTGCGACCGCGCCGACCACGGCATCGGTGGTGACGACGAAGCTGGTGGCCGAGGCGCTGCCGGCGAGTGCCAGCAGGGCGGCGGCGCCGAGGATGCGAAGAGAGGTCATGGGAGGCTCCTTGAACTGACCGGAGCGGCAGCGCGAGAGGCGCTGCCGACTGCGGGAAGCCTAGTCAATCCGGGCTTCTCCGGCCAGTGGTGGCCTGTCGCCGTTCAACGCCAGAAGGGTCGCTCCAATTCCGCCAGGCGCTCGCCGCGGCTGATCCCCACATCCGCGAGGGCCCGGTCGTCCAGGCTCGCCAACTGTCGGCGGGTACGGACATTGCGCGCCCACAGCACCAGGGTGGCGAACAGGCGCAGGTAAGGCGCGACCGGGGCGGGGGGCGAAGTGGAGGCGGAGGAGGCCGTCAGGGTGCGGTCCATGGCGCGTTTCCTTCCCGCGATCTTCGCGGGTTTGGCTATTGGGTGCCCATGGTCGCGCTGGAGGAACAGGCTGTGCAGTCACAGCAGTCTGAAATTGTGCTGTATCAGATTGGTATTTGTTCGAATTGTACTGCTCCCGGTGACTCCACCTGTTCTGGTAAGGGCGGCTCCTCGGTTACTCCGGGCCAGAAACGACAAAACCCGTCGCGGTAGCGACGGGTTCTGTCTGGGGTGTTGCGCTCCGGGCCTTGGCCCGGCGATCGGCTTAGCGCCAGAAGGGCTTGCGCAGCTCGGCTTCGCGCTGGGCTTCGCTGATGCCGGCGTCGGCCAGCAGGCGGGCGTCCAGGCGGGCCAGCTGATGACGGCTGGCGATGCGGCGCTGCCACAGCAGCAGGGCGGAGGCGGCGCGCAGAACCCAAGAGGATTTCGGGGATTGTTCGACGCTTTCGAAAATCAGGTCGGAACTGAGGGTACGTTCCATGGCGGCAGGTCCTTCCCGCTTTTGACGGGGCTTGGTTATCAACTGGTGCCTATGATCCTCCCGGAACAGCCGCAGCTGTAGTCACAGTTGCTCTGAATTGTGCAGGACATTGTTAGCATGCTTGCTAACTGTTTGGCTGAAATAATGCGCAGCTGTATGGGTGCCCCGTTGAATTATCTGCCTTTCAACGAAGCACCGCATAATTTCTCGTAGATAAAGCTTCAGGTAGTGTTTTTGAACAGTACAGTTCTGTTTTTTCAGAAACTGTTTTAAGGCCGCTTTGTCAGAATGAAGCGTTACAGCCTTATAACTGTTTCGCTCAGATGCCCTCAGTCGACCAGCATCCGGCCGCTTTCCTCCAGATTGATATGCCAGGACAGGGCCTCGCGCAGCAGGTGCGGGGTGTGGCCGCCCTTGGCGCAGGCGCGCTCGAAGTAGTCCAGCAGCGCGGGGCGGTAGTCCGGGTGGACGCAGTTGTCGATGATCACCCGGGCCCGCTCCCGTGGGGCCAGGCCGCGCAGGTCGGCAAGCCCCTGCTCGGTGACCAGGATGTCG
The DNA here is from genome assembly GCF_002355475.1 of Pseudomonas furukawaii. NCBI lineage: Bacteria > Pseudomonadati > Pseudomonadota > Gammaproteobacteria > Pseudomonadales > Pseudomonadaceae > Metapseudomonas > Metapseudomonas furukawaii. The sequence goes on from NZ_AP014862.1 coordinate 97,971, forward strand.
ACATCGTGCTCGGTGTGGTCGACGTGGCTGACCATGGGCACCACGCTGGAGATGGCGCCGTTCTTCGCCACGGACTTGGTGACGAAGATGGCCAGGTGGGCATTGCGGGCGAAGTCGCCGGAGCCGCCGATGCCGTTCATCATCATCGTGCCGCAGATGTGGGTGGAGTTGACGTTGCCGTAGAGGTCGAACTCCAGGGCCGTGTTGATGCCGATGATGCCCAGGCGCCGCACCACCTCGGGGTGGTTGGAGATCTCCTGGGGACGCAGCACCAGCTTGTCCTTGTAGCGCTCCAGGTTGCCGAAGACATCGCCATTGCGGCGTGCGGACAGGGTGATGGAGCTGCCGGAGGCGAAGCGCAGCTTGCCGGCGTCGATCAGGTCGAAGGTGGAGTCCTGCAGCACCTCCGAGTACATGGTCAGGTTCTCGAAGGGGGACTCGATCAGGCCGCACATCACCGCATTGGCGATGTTGCCGATGCCGGCCTGCAGCGGCGCGAGGTTGTTGCTCAGGCGGCCCGCCTCCACTTCGCGCGTGAAGAAGGCGATCAGGTGGTCGGCGATGGCCTGGGTCTCGTCATCCGGCGAGAGCACGGTGGAGAGCGAATCCGGCTGGTTGGTGATGACGATGGCGACGATCTTCGCCGGGTCGATGGGAATCGCCGTGCCGCCGATGCGGTCGTCCACCCGGGTCAGCGGAATCGGCGTGCGGGTGGGGCGGTAGGTGGGGATGTAGATGTCGTGCAGCCCCTCCAGGTTGGTGTCATGGGCCAGGTTGATCTCGACGATGACCTGCTTGGCGAAGATGGCGAAGCTGGCGGAGTTGCCCACCGAGGTGGTGGGGACGATATGGCCCTGCTCGGTGATGGCCACCGCCTCGATCACGGCGATGTCCGGCAGCTTCAGCTGGTGGTTGCGCAACTGCTCGACGGTCTCCGACAGGTGCTGGTCGATGAACATCACCTTGCCCTGGTTGATCGCCTTGCGCAGGGTGCTGTCCACCTGGAACGGCATGCGCCGGGCCAGCACGCCGGCCTCGGTGAGGTGCTTGTCCAGGTCGTTGCCGAGGCTGGCGCCGGTCATCAGGCTGATCTTCAGCGGCTGCTCCTTGGCGCGCTGGGCCAGGGCTTCGGGCACCGCCTTGGCTTCGCCGGCGCGGGTGAAGCCGCTCATGCCGACGGTCATGCCGTCCTGGATCAGGGAAGCGGCCTCGGCCGCACTCATCACCTTGTCCAGCAGGGAGGGCAGGCGCACGCGATCGGAGTACATGGGGATAACCTCGGACAACCGGTAGGAAAGGCGCGCAGTCTAGGGGCTGGCGGGTCGTCCGACTTTTATACCAAGGTCGAAGAAAGCGCTCTATATAAGGCCTTCCGTCGGGGCGTACGGTCTCGCAGGGGGGCTCCTTAAATGAAAACCCCGGCGCAGGGCCGGGGTTCTCGGGGTTGCCGGAGGGGGATCAATCCACCGCCTTGACCATGTCTTCGATGACCTTCTTGGCGTCGCCGAAGACCATCATGGTCTTGTCCATGTAGAACAGTTCGTTGTCCAGGCCGGCGTAGCCGCTGGCCATGGAGCGCTTGTTCACGATCACGGTCTTGGCCTTGTAGGCCTCGAGGATCGGCATGCCGGCGATGGGGGACTTCGGATCGTTCTTCGCCGCCGGGTTGACCACGTCGTTGGCGCCGAGCACCAGGACCACGTCGGCCTGGCCGAACTCGGAGTTGATGTCCTCCATCTCGAACACCTGCTCGTAGGGCACTTCGGCCTCGGCCAGCAGGACGTTCATGTGGCCCGGCATGCGGCCGGCGACCGGGTGGATCGCGTACTTCACGGTCACGCCGCGGTGGCCCAGCTTCTCGGCCAGTTCCATCAGCGCGTGCTGGGCGCGGGCCACCGCCAGGCCGTAGCCGGGGACGATGATCACGCTGTCGGCGTTGGTCAGCAGGAAGGCGGCGTCGTCGGACGAGCCGGACTTCACGTTGCGCTGCTGCTGTTCACCGGCCGCACCGCCCGCGTCGGCTTCGGCGCCGAAGCCGCCGAGGATGACGTTGAAGAAGGAGCGGTTCATCGCCTTGCACATGATGTAGGAGAGGATCGCACCCGAGGAGCCCACCAGGGAGCCGGCCACGATCAGCATCGAGTTGTTCAGCGAGAAGCCGATGCCGGCGGCCGCCCAGCCCGAGTAGCTGTTGAGCATGGACACCACCACCGGCATGTCCGCGCCGCCGATCGGGATGATGATCAGCACGCCGATGACGAAGGCCAGGGCCACCAGCAGGGCGAAGGCCTGGAGGTTGCCGGTGAAGGTGAAGTACAGGCCCAGGCCGATGATGGCCAGGCCCACCAGCAGGTTCAGCTTGTGCTGGCCGGCGAACTGTACCGGGGCACCCTGGAACAGGCGGAACTTGTACTTGCCGGACAGCTTGCCGAAGGCGATCACCGAGCCGGAGAAGGTGATGGCACCGATGGCCGCGCCGAGGAACAGTTCCAGGCGGTTGCCTGCCGGAATGGCGTCGCCCATGGCGGCGACGATGCCGAGGGACTGGGGCTCGACGACGGCGGCGATGGCGATGAAGACCGCCGCCAGGCCGATCATGCTGTGCATGAAGGCGACCAGTTCCGGCATCTTGGTCATCTCGACACGCTTGGCCATGATCGAACCGGCGGTACCGCCGACCAGCAGGCCGACGATGACGTAGCCCAGGCCCTGGGTGGCGAGATCGGCGCCCAGCTTATAGATGAGGCCGACGGTGGTGACCACGGCGATGGCCATGCCCACCATGCCGAACAGGTTGCCGCGACGGGACGAGGTCGGGTGCGACAGGCCCTTGAGCGCCTGGATGAAGCACACCGAGGCGACGAGGTAGAGAACAGTGATCAGGTTCATGCTCATGGTCAGTGTTTCTCCGCAGCCGCTTTCGGCGCTTTCTTCTTGAACATTTCCAGCATGCGGCGGGTGACCAGGAAGCCACCGAAGACGTTCACCGCGGCCAGGGCCACCGCCAGGGTGCCCATGGTCTTGCCCAGGGGTGTGACGGTGAGGGCGGCGGCCAGCATGGCGCCGACGATCACGATGGCCGAGATGGCGTTGGTCACGGCCATCAGCGGGGTGTGCAGGGCCGGGGTCACGTTCCACACCACGTGGTAGCCGACGTAGATGGCCAGCACGAAGATGATCAGGTTGTAGATGCCGTCAGAGATCAGATCCATGTCCGCTGCCCCTTAGCCGTTGGTACGGACGACTTGCCCGTCGCGGCACATCAGGCACGCGGCGACAATGTCGTCTTCGAGGTTGAGGTGGTACTGGCCGTCCTTGTCGATGACCAGCTTGAGGAAGTCCAGCAGGTTGCGGGCGTAGAGGGCGGAGGCGTCCGCCGGCACCAGGGCCGCGAGGTTGCTGTGGCCGACGATGGTCACGCCGTGCTTGACCACGACCTGGTCCGCTTCGGTGAGCGGGCAGTTGCCACCCTGGGCGGCGGCCAGGTCGATGACCACCGAGCCCGGCTTCATCTCGGCGACTGTGGCCTCGTGGAGCAGGGTCGGCGCCTTGCGGCCGGGAATCAGCGCGGTGGTGATGACGATGTCGGCCTGCTTGGCGCGCTCGTGCACCGCCCTGGCCTGGCGCTTCATCCAGGATTGCGGCATCGGGCGCGCGTAGCCGCCGACGCCCTGGGCGCATTCGCGTTCTTCATCGGTTTCGAAGGGCACGTCGACGAACTTGGCGCCGAGGGATTCGATCTGCTCCTTCACTGCCGGACGCACGTCGGAGGCCTCGATCACGGCGCCCAGGCGCTTGGCGGTGGCGATGGCCTGCAGGCCCGCCACGCCGGCGCCGAGGATCAGCACGCGGGCGGCCTTCACGGTACCGGCGGCGGTCATCAGCATGGGCATGAAGCGCGGGTAGTGGTTGGCCGCCAGCATCACGGCCTTGTAGCCGGCGATGTTGGCCTGGGAGGACAGCACGTCGAGGCTCTGGGCGCGGGAGGTGCGCGGCGCCGCTTCGAGGGCGAAGGCGGTGATGCCGCGGGCGTTCATGCGCGCGATGATCTCGTTGCTGAAGGGGTTGAGCATGCCCACCAGCACGGCGCCGGTCCGCATGTGGGCCAGCTCGGCTTCGGTGGGGGCGACCACTTTCAGCACCAGGTCGGCACCGAAGGCGGCGGCATCGTTGCCGATGGTGGCGCCGACGGCTTCATAGGCGCTGTCCGGGATGCAGGCGCTGACGCCGGCACCGCTCTGCACAGTCACCTGGTGGCCCTGGCTCACCAGCTTCTTGATGGTCTCGGGTGTCGCGGCAACCCGCGTCTCCCCGGCGTGGGTTTCGAGAGGAACACCGATGTGCACTTCTAACTCTCCTGCGTGATCGATCTGGTGAACCAGTTGCACTACGGGTGGTGCTCTGGCGGGGGCGGATCGGCATGGCCGCGAAGGCCGAAACCTTCGAGGGGCGGCATTCTGCAATCGGAACCGCAGGCGCTTCAAGCAGTTCTGAAGCTAAACGCGGTAACAACTACAAGTCATATTCGGACCCGTCGTGCCCGCTTTCCTCTACAGGCCCCGTCGCCCTTGGCATGGGGGTGTTTCGGTCGGTGGATTGGGTGTCCCGGGTCATCCCGGTGCTGAATGACTTTCCATCAAGCCAGCGCCGGTACGAGCTTGCAGCCCGACACATACTGCCGTTAATGGCTGGAGCACTGTTAATCAGACTTTCTAATAGTTGCCATAAGGCTGCGGAAATCGGGCGTTCTGTAGCTTTTGAAAATGATTGACTACAGGGTCAGGAATTCGTTTTCAGCGTTTTCCAGCTGAATCGGTGGTTCGCCTGGAGCCCAGGTGCGACGCGGCCTGCGCCAATTTGTCGCGGCGCGTAAAGCGAGCTGGCTGGCTCGTCGGGCGAAGGCGAAAGGGGTCAGACCAGCAGGCCGAGGGCCTTGGCGCGCATCACGGCCTGGGTCCGACGTTTGACGCCCAGCTTGCTGTTGATCTTCTTGGTGTGGGTTTTCACGGTGTTCACCGAGATGAACAGGGTGCCGCCGATCTCCTGGTTGGAGAAGCCCTCCGCCAGCAGTTGCAGCACGGCCCGTTCCCGTTGGCTGAGGAGGCTGGCCTGACCGCCACTCCCGGCGGCCTGCCCGGCATCCGGCTGGTCGCGCAGCAGGCAGGCCAGGCCCAGTCGCTCGGCCTGCTCCAGGGCCTGGCGTTGCAGCCCCTGGGCTTCGTCCCGTCCCAGGGCGTGCCAGGCGGCGGCCAGGGCCAGTTGGACCTCGCAAACCAGCGGGATGAACTGCAGCACCTTGCACCGATCAAGGAGCGGCAGCAGCAGGGCTTCCGCTTCCTCGGCATGGCCGGTCTCCAGGCGCGACCTGGCCAGCAGCAACTGGTTGCGCAGGGGCAGGGTCGGGTAGTCCAGCTGCGGCATCCAGGGTCGTTCGCCGACGAAGTAGCGACGGATGCGCAGGGCCACGGGGCCGATGCGTTCCCAGCGGCCCTGGCGGGCCAACACCCGCATGCGCTGCAGGTTGAGCAGTCCGCTGTAGGCATAGCGCCAGACCTGGTGGCAGTGCATATGGCGTTCGGCTTCCCGCAGTTCCTGGAAGGCCTGGTCGAAATGGCCCCGTCGTGCATGCAGTTCCGCCAGGCCGAGGAAGCCGGCCAGGGCGAATGGATCGGCGCACGCCCGGGCCTCCCGCAGGCCGGTGTGCAGGGCGCGCTCGGCGTCGTCCAGGCGATCGGCGATCAGGTGCAGTTCGGCCTGGATCAGGTGCAGGCGGCCGAGCAGCAGGCTGTCCACCTGCTTGCGTTGGCCGATGAGGACGAAGCTCTGGTCCAGCAGCGCCTGGGCGCGTCCGTGCTCGCCCCGCAGCAGGAGCAGGCGGATGCAGTCCAGGTTGATCAGCACCTCGAACAGCAGGCTGCCGTGACGCCGGGCGATCTCCAGGGCCTGGTGCAGGCGGGTCTGGACCTCGTCCTGGGCGCCTTCGGCCAGGGCGATGCGGGCCAGGGTCGAATGGCAGAAGAGGATCGCCATCCAGTCATGCTCCGGAAGTTCGGCCAGGGCCTCGCGGCAATGGCGGACGGCGTGGGTGGCCGACTGGCTGCGCAGGGCGATGAGGACCCCGCGGAGGGCTTGCCAGTTGGCCAGCAGCTTGCGGTTGCGCCGGGCGCTGGGCTGCGGGAGGAAATGCCCGAGCTTGGCGATGCAGGCGTCCGCCTCGTCCAGTCGCCAGGACACCAGCAGCCCCCAGGCATTGAGGGTCAGCAAGCGCGGTGTGCTTTCCAGCAGGGTGCCGGGCAGGCGACTGCGCCAGGCCAGCAGACGGGCCAGGTGCTGTTCGCCGGTCAGCCATTCCTGGCCGAGCCGCTCCAGGTAGTTGGCGGCGGCCTCCGGCTGGCCGGCGCAGAGGGCCTGTTCGATGGCGTCCTCCACCTGGCCGGCGGCGATGAACACGCGGCAGGCGGCCAGGTGCAGGCGGGTGGCGGCGGCTTCGCTCAGGCGATGGCGCAACACGCGGGCGACCACGGGCAGCACCCGGTACCAGCTGCCGTGCTCATCCAGCGGCATGCAGAAGGCCTGGCGGGCCAGCAGGCGCTCGAACAGGGCGGTGCCATCGCAGTCTTCCCAGAGTTGCTGGCAGAGGGTGGCGGAAACCTTCGGCAGGTGCGCCAGGGCGAACAGGCATTGGGCTTCGTCCTCACTCAGCCGGTTGAGCAGTTCATGGTCGAGGTACTCCTTCAGCCAGCAATGATTGCCCTGGGCACCGGACGGGGATCCGCCCGTGAGTTGCAGCCGCACGCCGGCGCACCAGCCTTCGGTGGCCCGCCAGAGTTCGTCCCGGGCGGCGGCGGCGGTCTGCGGGGCCAGCCTGTCCACCAGGCGCTCGTAGTGTTCGCGGTCGAAGGCCAGTTGCCGGGCGTCCAGCTCCAGGAGTTCGCCGGCCAGCAGCAGGCGCGGCAGGTTCCAGTCGGGCCGCTGGCGGGTACTGACCAGGAGGCGCAGCTCCGGGAGGGCGCGAGCCAGCAGTTGATCGATGCAGTCGTCGAGTTCGGCGGGCGGTTGGCCGGGGTAGTCGTCCAGCACCAGCCAGAGGGGTGCGTCGCGCTGGGCGAGCAGCTGTTGCAGGGCCTGTGGCGCGGGCAGCGCCGGAAGGTCGCGGTCCAGCTCGCTCGCCAGATGCGCGATCAATTGCCCCGGGGAGAGGGCCTGGCCGGCCAGGTTCAACCAGATCACCCGGCCGTTGCCGCCGTGGGTGCGCAGGAATTCGTTGAGCAGCACGCTCTTGCCGAAGCCCGCAGGGGCCGACAGCAGCCGCAACTGGGCGTCCTGGGCAGCGAGGCGCTCCACCAGGCCGGGACGGGGTATGTGGCCCGGTGGCAGGCGCGGCAGGCGAGACGATGGTACGGGGGTGGTCTGGCCGGAGCGGGGCATCTGCGGTTCTCGCGCTGTTGTTGTAATGGGTGAACCGGGTCCTGGGAGACTAGGCCTCGCGGATTGGGGGGTGAAGGAGCATGGACCGGCGTGATGCGAAGCCATAAAACGCCGGGAGTGAGCGCCCCTTGCGGGGCGCTGTCGGGTCAGCGTATCCCGGCGTTGCGCAGGGCGGCGGGGGTGTAGTCGGCGCCATTGGCGGCGAAGCCGAACTCGATGCCGCGCTTCTCCTCGTTCTTCAGGCCGAGGGCGATGTAGCGTCCGGCGATCAGGTCGTAGAGGGTCTCCACGGCGTAGGCGCTGACCTGGCGCTGGTAGTGGTAGCTGGCGTGGCCTTCGCCCACTCGCCAGAGCTGGCCGCGGCCGTCGTAATGGTCGGCATAGGCGATCTGCCAGCTGTCCTCGTCGATGAAGTAGTGGCGCTTGGCATAGATGTGCCGCTCACCCGGCTTGAGGGTGGCCACCACTTCCCAGACACGGTGCAGCTCGTAGCGGGTCAGGTCCGGATTCACATGGCCCGGCTGGATGATGTCCTTGTACTTCACCTGGGGTGATTCCAGCTTGTAGCTGTTGTAGGGGATGTACATCTCCTTCTTGCCGACCAGCTTCCAGTCATAGCGGTCCGGGGCGCCGGAGAACAGGTCGAAGTTGTCGGCGGTGCGCAAGCCGTCGGCGGCGGTGCCCGGGCCGTCGTAGGACACCTGGGGCGCGCGGCGGACCCGGCGCTGGCCGGCGTTGTAGAGCCAGGCCAGACGCGGCTCCTTCACCTGGTCGATGGTTTCGTGGACCAGCAGCACGTTGCCGGCCAAGCGCGAGGGCGCGACCACGCGCTGCTTGAAGTAGAGCAGGACGTTGGCGGACTTTTCCTTGTCCAGCGCGGTCATGTCCGCCGGGAAGGCCACCTCGTCCTGGAACTGCACCGGCGTGAAGGAGCCGTTGGTCTGGGGCGTGGCCTGGATCACCAGGCGCCGGGCGTTGCCGCCCCGGTAGCGGGTGATGTGGTTCCACATGACCTGGACGCCATCCTTGGGAATGGGGAAGGCGTAGTAGTGGCTGTCGGCGAAGTTGGTCAGGCCGTTGCCGCCGTCCACCGGCTGGGTGTTGAGGGCGCTCTGCTTCGCTGCGTCGTAGATCGTCTGGGGGACGGCCGCGCTGCGGTGGCTGGTGTAGACCGGGATGCGGTAGGTGCTGGAGTAGCGCTTGAACATGGCCATCTGGCCGGGCGAGAGCTTGTCCTTGTACTGCTCGGCATTGGCGGCGGTGATGGTGAACAGGGGTTGTTCGCCCGGGAAGGGATCGCCGAGGAAGCCTCGGTCGTCCACGGTCGCCGCATTGGTGGGCAGGCCACCGGTCCAGGCGGGAATGCTGCCGTCGGCGTTGCCGGCCTTCTCCGCGCCCAGTGGGGTGAGGCTGGCGCCCAGTTGCGCGGCTTCGTCGGGAGCGACGGCGGCCACGGCTTGAAGGGCCAACAGGCCGAGGGCGAGAACGCCGCCTTGCAGGAGACTGTTTTTCATGGTCACGGACCCCTTTGTCAGAAGTTGACGCCGAAGCTGACGGCGACGAAGTCGCGATCAGTGGTGGTGTTGTAGTGGCCGCCGAAGAAGTCGGTGTAGCTGAGGCTGGCGGTGTAGGTGTTCTGGTAGTCGGCGCTGAGGCCGAGGCTGACGGCCTTGGAGCCTTCGTTGAAGTTCGGGCCGTAGCCGTCCACGTCGTGGGACCAGGCGATGCTCGGGCTCAGGTTGATGCCGGCGACGACGTTGGGGTAATCCCACACCGCCCGGGCGCGGTAGCCCCAGGAGCTGCTGGTGTAGAAGCCCTTGTCGTTGCATTCGCGCTGGTTCGGGCTGGCCGCGGTGAGGGCCAGGCACAGGGGTTGGGAGGAGAGCTGGCCGGGGCCGTAGATGGGTTCGCGGCCGAAACGCAGGTCGCCGATGTCGTCGCTGATGCCGCCGATGTGGTTGTAGCCCACTTCGGCCACCAGGGTCAGGCGGCTGGCACCCATCACCTGGTCGACGAACTGGGTGGCGGTGACCTGGGCCTGGGTGACCGGCTTGCGCATGTAGCCGTGGATCTCCTCGCCGGCGACGTTGCGGGCGTGGCCGCTTTCGAAGATGGGGACGCTGGGGATGCCCAGTGCGGCGAAGGACAGGTCGGTGCTGTTCAGTTGCAACGGCATGTTGGGCCGGAAGCTCAGTTCACCCGCTACCGAGGTGCCTTCGATATTGGTCTGGAAACTCAGGCCATAGAGCCGGATGTCTTCGGGGTACTCGATGAAGTAGCGGGCGCCCGGCGCGCCGGGGATGATCGCCAGGCTCGGGGTGGTGGTGCGGAGGGTGCTGAAGATCGGGCCGCGGCTGTGGTAGTTCATGGCGTAGGCGCCGAACTCGGTGTCGTTCAGCTCCGGCACGAACCAGCGCAGGGCCACGCCGAACTGCCCGCCGTCGCGGGCGTCGCGGTCACCGGCGCGGGGTATGTAAAGCGTGCCACCGGTATTGGGGGAGACGCCGGGCGGCAGATCCGGTCCGCTAACGATCAGGCGGTCCACGCAGCCATCGGCCACCACATCCGAGGTGGCGAAGAAGGTGCCGCAGTTGTCGGCTACCGTCTGGTCCCACTCCAGCTGGTAGAAGGCTTCGGCCGAGAGGTTCTCGGTGAGGCTCTGGGACAGGTAGAGCATGTTCACCGGGATCAGGCCTTCCTTGATCTCGGCGCCCGGCCGGCGGAAGGCCGCCGCGTCGATGGGGTTGATGCTGTTGATGGAGTTGCCGATGAAGGTGCTCTCGCCCCAGCTCACTACCTGCTTGCCGACACGGAAGCTGCCCGGCAGGTCGCCCAGGCTGTAGTTGTGGTAGAGGAAGGCGTCCAGCAGCTGGGCGCCGGACGCTTGGGCACCTTCCTTGCGGTTGTGATCGTCGATGTCATAGAAGAGCCGGTGCTCGTCCTTCAGTTCGAAGTCGTACCAGTACTTGCCCCGAAGGAAGACGCCGGTGTCGCCGTACTTCAGTTCGAGGTCGTGGATGCCCTTGAAGATCTTCGAAAAGGTCTCGCCCTTCTTGAAGTTCAGCCGGCCGTCGTCGGAGGTTCGGGTCAGTGCCTCGCCGCCACTGGCGGTGGAATAGAACTCCGGATCCGGGGCGCGCACCGCCCAGCTGGCACCGACGGAGAGGGAGGAGTCGAACTGGGCTTCGATGTCGCCGATGTTGAAGGTGATGGCGTGGATCTGGTCGCTGCAGCCCAGGGCGACGGCGGCGGCCAGCAGGTGTGGCGGGAAGATTCCGCGCATTGTTCTTGTTGTCATGCGGCTCTCCAGAGCGGGATTTGGGAGGCCTCATGCTAATCAGGCGCCATGGGCGCCATAACTGCCTGAACGGGCGATTTCGGGCCTCACCCGAGGGGGTGATGCCGGCGGCGGAAAGTGGCTTTGGCGTGGGCTGGGCCAGCCGTGCAGGGCGTCGCCCGGGAGGATTGCTACCGGGGGTTACAGCGGGTCAGTCCAGCCCCGCTTCGTGGCGATACAGGCGGGCGGCGTCCACCAGCCAGTGGCGGAAGGCGCCGAGGGCGGCGGACTCCAGCTTGCGCTCGGGAATGATCAGGTAATAGGCCTTGTCGCTGCGAAAGCTGTGGGGATTGGCGATCACCAGGCGGCCGTCCGCCAGTTCCCGCTGGATCAGGAAAGGCGGGATCAGCGCCACGCCCATGTCGTGCATCGCGGCCTGGGCGAGCATGGAGAAGAGTTCGTAGCGGGGACCGCTGAGGTCGCGGGCGACAGTCATGCCCTGGGAGCCGAACCACTGGCGCCACGCATAGGGGCGGGTGGTCTGCTGCAACAGCGGCAGGCGTGCCAGGGTCTCGGCGTCGAGGCGGTCGCGTCCCTCCAGCAGGGCCGGGCTGCATACCGGCAGGGCGTTTTCGTGCATGAGGAAGTCGGCGCGGGTGCCGGACCACTCGGCGTCACCGAAGTAGAGGGCGGCGTCGAAATCGGTGTCGGCGAAGAGGAAGGGGCGGGTGCGGTTGGTGAGGTTGACCGTCACTTCCGGGTGCAGTCGCTGGAAGTCCTTCAGGCGTGGCAGCAACCACTGGGTGCCGAAGGTGGGGACTATGGCCAGTTCCACGGTCATCGCGCCCTGCTGGCCCATGACGGCGAGGGTGTCGCGCTCCACCGCATCCAGTTGGGCGGCGATGCGGCGGGAGTAGGCGAGCCCGGCTTCGGTCAGCTTCACCCCGCGTCGGGAGCGGCGGAACAGCTCCAGACCGAGGAACTCCTCCAGCCCGGCGATCTGCCGGCAGATGGCGCTCTGGGTCAGGGCCAGTTCTTCTGCGGCCTTGGTGAAGCTCTGGTGGCGTGCGGCGGACTCGAAGGCGACCAGGGCGCCGGTGCTGGGAATCTTCCTGCGCATGCTGTACCTCAGTCTCACAATAAGTGGCCAAAAACACGGGAAAAGAGCATCTCGGAGTGAGAAATTAGCACAACAGCATGCGAAATCCTCGTTTGTCGGTTACGGCCTAGGCTGTCTAGGATGAAGCGACACTGATAACGATCAGGGCCACTGATGGCCCGACTCCATTCCCGCTTACCGAGGACACTCCCCATGGCCGCCAAAGCAAGCTTCAACTGGATCGACCCGCTCCTGCTGGACCAGCAGCTCACCGAAGAAGAGCGCATGGTGCGTGACAGCGCATACCAGTTCGCCCAGGACAAGCTGGCTCCACGGGTGCTGGAGGCCTTCCGCCACGAGCAGACCGATCCGGCCATCTTCCGCGAGATGGGTGAAGTAGGCCTGCTGGGCGCCACCATTCCGGCTGAGTACGGCGGCAGCGGCCTCAACTATGTCTGCTACGGCCTGATCGCCCGGGAAGTGGAGCGTGTCGACTCGGGCTACCGCTCCATGATGAGCGTGCAGTCCTCCCTGGTGATGGTGCCGATCAACGAGTTCGGCAGCCAGGCCCAGAAACAGAAGTACCTGCCGAAGCTGGCCAGCGGCGAGTGGATCGGCTGCTTCGGCCTGACCGAGCCGAACCACGGCTCCGACCCGGGCTCCATGATCACCCGCGCGAAGAAAGTGGACGGTGGCTACCGCCTGAGCGGCGCGAAGATGTGGATCACCAACAGCCCGATTGCCGATGTCTTCGTGGTCTGGGCCAAGGACGATGCGGGCGAGATCCGCGGCTTCATCCTCGAAAAGGGCTGGCAGGGCCTGTCCGCACCGGTGATCCACGGCAAGGTGGGGCTGCGGGCGTCCATCACCGGCGAGATCGTCATGGATAACGTCTTCGTGCCGGAAGAGAACGCCTTCCCCGACGTCCGTGGCCTGCGTGGTCCCTTCACCTGCCTGAACTCGGCACGTTACGGCATTTCCTGGGGCGCCCTGGGTGCCGCCGAATACTGCTGGCATACCGCGCGCCAGTACGTGCTGGACCGCAACCAGTTCGGCCGTCCCCTGGCGGCCAACCAACTGATCCAGAAGAAGCTGGCGGACATGCAGACCGAGATCACCCTGGCCCTGCAGGGCTGCCTGCGCCTGGGGCGGATGAAGGACGAAGGCACCGCGGCGGTGGAGATCACCTCGATCATGAAGCGCAACTCCTGTGGCAAGTCGCTGGAGATCGCTCGGGTGGCGCGGGACATGATGGGCGGCAACGGCATCTCCGACGAGTTCGGTGTGGCCCGCCACCTGGTCAACCTGGAGGTGGTGAACACCTATGAAGGGACCCATGACGTCCATGCGCTGATCCTGGGTCGCGCCCAGACCGGCATCCAGGCGTTCTTCTAAGGCCTGCGAGTCGAAAGCCGGAGGCGCAAGGTGCGGTTCCGGCTTTTCTCTCTATATAAGAAGAGGTTCCCATGGCTGGCGCGCTTTCCCATATTCGTGTGCTCGACCTCTCCCGCGTACTGGCCGGCCCTTGGTCCGGGCAGATACTGGCGGACCTGGGGGCCGAGGTGATCAAGGTCGAGCGGCCGGGCGCCGGCGACGATACCCGTGCCTGGGGGCCGCCCTTCCTCAAGGGGGCCGATGGCCGGGATACCAGCGAGGCGGCCTACTTCCTTTCCGCCAACCGCAACAAGCAGTCAGTGACCATCGACTTCACCAAGCCGGAAGGGCAGGCGCTGGTGCGTGAGCTGGCGTCCCGCTCCGATATCCTCATCGAGAATTTCAAGGTAGGTGGGCTGGCGGCCTACGGCCTGGACTACGAGTCCCTCAAGGCCCTCAATCCGCGCCTCATCTATTGCTCCATCACAGGCTTCGGCCAGTTCGGTCCCTACGCCAAGCGGGCGGGCTATGACTTCATGATCCAGGGGCTGGGTGGGCTGATGAGTATCACCGGCCGTTCCGATCAGGAGGAAGGCGCTGGACCGGTGAAGGTCGGTGTCGCCCTGACGGACATTCTCACCGGGCTCTATTCGTCGGTTGCCATGCTGGCAGCGCTGGCCTCCCGGGAACTGACCGGCAAGGGGCAGCACATCGACATGGCCCTGCTGGACGTGCAGGTGGCCTGCCTGGCCAATCAGGCGATGAACTTCCTGACCACGGGCAACCCGCCTCGTCGCCTGGGCAATGCCCATCCCAACATAGTGCCGTACCAGGATTTTCCCACCGCGGATGGGGACTTCATCCTTACCGTCGGTAACGACGGCCAGTTCCGCAAGTTTTGCGAGGTCGCCGGTCATCGGGAGTGGGCGGACGACCCGCGTTTTTCAACCAACAAGGCTCGGGTGGCTCATCGTGCCGAGCTGATCCCGCTGATTCGCCAGGCGACCGTCTTCAAGACCACCGCCGAGTGGGTCGCTGCGCTGGAGGCAGTCGGCGTTCCCTGTGGCCCTATCAATGACCTGGCAGCGGTATTCGCCGATCCGCAGGTTCAGGCACGTGGGCTGCGCGTCGAGTTGGAGCATGCCCTGGCAGGCGTGGTGCCCCAGGTGGCCAGCCCCCTGCGTCTATCGGAGACGCCCGTGGAGTACCGCCTGCCGCCACCGCTTCTGGGCGAGCACACTGATCAGGTACTGGCGCGGGTACTTGGTTTGACGGAAGAGCGTATCGCTCAGCTGCATCGGGAGCAGGTCATTTGAACGAGGTTTTTAAGAAACTTCAAAAAAGTGCTTTACAGGGTTGGTGGATTGTATAGAATGCGCGCCTCGCTGACGGGGACTTAGCTTCCAGAAGGCGATAAGTTGTTGATGTAAAAGGAAAATTCCTAATCGACAACTTAGTGACGAGGCAATCGCCAAATCACGCAAGCGGTTGAGTAAGAAGGAAATTTCTGAAAAACAGCTTGACAGTAAGAAAGGCTGCTGTAGAATGCGCGGCCTCGGTTGAGACGAAAGACTTGATCGAAACGCTCTTTAACAACTGAATCAAGCAATTCGTGTGGGTGCTTGTGAGGTAAGACTGATAGTCAACTGATTATCAGCATCACAAGTAACACTCGTGAATTCGAGAGTTTATTTGCGATTGCTGAGCCAAGTTTAGGGTTTTCTCAAAACCCAAGCAGTATTGAACTGAAGAGTTTGATCATGGCTCAGATTGAACGCTGGCGGCAGGCCTAACACATGCAAGTCGAGCGGCAGCGGGTCCTTCGGGATGCCGGCGAGCGGCGGACGGGTGAGTAATGCCTAGGAATCTGCCTGGTAGTGGGGGATAACTCGGGGAAACTCGAGCTAATACCGCATACGTCCTACGGGAGAAAGTGGGGGATCTTCGGACCTCACGCTATCAGATGAGCCTAGGTCGGATTAGCTAGTTGGTGAGGTAAAGGCTCACCAAGGCGACGATCCGTAACTGGTCTGAGAGGATGATCAGTCACACTGGAACTGAGACACGGTCCAGACTCCTACGGGAGGCAGCAGTGGGGAATATTGGACAATGGGCGAAAGCCTGATCCAGCCATGCCGCGTGTGTGAAGAAGGTCTTCGGATTGTAAAGCACTTTAAGTTGGGAGGAAGGGCAGTAAGTTAATACCTTGCTGTTTTGACGTTACCAACAGAATAAGCACCGGCTAACTTCGTGCCAGCAGCCGCGGTAATACGAAGGGTGCAAGCGTTAATCGGAATTACTGGGCGTAAAGCGCGCGTAGGTGGTTCAGCAAGTTGGAGGTGAAATCCCCGGGCTCAACCTGGGAACTGCCTCCAAAACTACTGGGCTAGAGTATGGTAGAGGGTGGTGGAATTTCCTGTGTAGCGGTGAAATGCGTAGATATAGGAAGGAACACCAGTGGCGAAGGCGACCACCTGGACTAATACTGACACTGAGGTGCGAAAGCGTGGGGAGCAAACAGGATTAGATACCCTGGTAGTCCACGCCGTAAACGATGTCGACTAGCCGTTGGGATCCTTGAGATCTTAGTGGCGCAGCTAACGCGATAAGTCGACCGCCTGGGGAGTACGGCCGCAAGGTTAAAACTCAAATGAATTGACGGGGGCCCGCACAAGCGGTGGAGCATGTGGTTTAATTCGAAGCAACGCGAAGAACCTTACCTGGCCTTGACATGCTGAGAACTTTCCAGAGATGGATTGGTGCCTTCGGGAACTCAGACACAGGTGCTGCATGGCTGTCGTCAGCTCGTGTCGTGAGATGTTGGGTTAAGTCCCGTAACGAGCGCAACCCTTGTCCTTAGTTACCAGCACGTTATGGTGGGCACTCTAAGGAGACTGCCGGTGACAAACCGGAGGAAGGTGGGGATGACGTCAAGTCATCATGGCCCTTACGGCCAGGGCTACACACGTGCTACAATGGTCGGTACAAAGGGTTGCCAAGCCGCGAGGTGGAGCTAATCCCATAAAACCGATCGTAGTCCGGATCGCAGTCTGCAACTCGACTGCGTGAAGTCGGAATCGCTAGTAATCGTGAATCAGAATGTCACGGTGAATACGTTCCCGGGCCTTGTACACACCGCCCGTCACACCATGGGAGTGGGTTGCTCCAGAAGTAGCTAGTCTAACCGCAAGGGGGACGGTTACCACGGAGTGATTCATGACTGGGGTGAAGTCGTAACAAGGTAGCCGTAGGGGAACCTGCGGCTGGATCACCTCCTTAATCGAAGACATCAGCTTCTTCATAAGTTCCCACACGAATTGCTTGATTCAATTGCGAAGGCGATTGGGTCTGTAGCTCAGTTGGTTAGAGCGCACCCCTGATAAGGGTGAGGTCGGCAGTTCGAATCTGCCCAGACCCACCAATTGTCGCGGGGTCGAATGACCGGCCGACATTGGGGCCATAGCTCAGCTGGGAGAGCGCCTGCTTTGCACGCAGGAGGTCAGGAGTTCGATCCTCCTTGGCTCCACCACTCTCCAGTCAGGCAGCCAAGAGTGCAGAATTGAGTATCCGTGGTTGGATATTGAATTCTGGACTTTGCTTCAGAATCGTTCTTTAAAAATTCGGGTATGTGATAGAAGTGACTTGTTGAATGTTTCACTGCATTCAGCAACTCAAGGCAAAATTTGCGAGTTCAAGCGCGAATTTTCGGCGAATGTCGTCTTCACACCATGATCGCAGGCAGATTGCTTGGGGTTATATGGTCAAGTGAAGAAGCGCATACGGTGGATGCCTTGGCAGTCAGAGGCGATGAAAGACGTGGTAGCCTGCGAAAAGCTTCGGGGAGTCGGCAAACAGACTTTGATCCGGAGATCTCTGAATGGGGGAACCCACCTAGGATAACCTAGGTATCTTGTACTGAATCCATAGGTGCAAGAGGCGAACCAGGGGAACTGAAACATCTAAGTACCCTGAGGAAAAGAAATCAACCGAGATTCCCTTAGTAGTGGCGAGCGAACGGGGACTAGCCCTTAAGCTTCTTTGAATCTAATAGAACGCTCTGGAAAGTGCGGCCATAGTGGGTGATAGCCCCGTATATGAAAGGTTCTTGGAAGTGAAATCGAGTAGGACGGAGCACGTGAAACTTTGTCTGAACATGGGGGGACCATCCTCCAAGGCTAAATACTACTGACTGACCGATAGTGAACCAGTACCGTGAGGGAAAGGCGAAAAGAACCCCGGAGAGGGGAGTGAAATAGAACCTGAAACCGTATGCGTACAAGCAGTGGGAGCCTACTTTGTTAGGTGACTGCGTACCTTTTGTATAATGGGTCAGCGACTTATATTCAGTGGCGAGCTTAACCGAATAGGGGAGGCGTAGCGAAAGCGAGTCTTAATAGGGCGTTTAGTCGCTGGGTATAGACCCGAAACCGGGCGATCTATCCATGAGCAGGTTGAAGGTTAGGTAACACTGACTGGAGGACCGAACCGACTCCCGTTGAAAAGGTAGCGGATGACTTGTGGATCGGAGTGAAAGGCTAATCAAGCTCGGAGATAGCTGGTTCTCCTCGAAAGCTATTTAGGTAGCGCCTCACGTATCACTCCAGGGGGTAGAGCACTGTTTCGGCTAGGGGGTCATCCCGACTTACCAAACCGATGCAAACTCCGAATACCTGGAAGTGTCAGCGTGGGAGACACACGGCGGGTGCTAACGTCCGTCGTGAAAAGGGAAACAACCCAGACCGTCAGCTAAGGTCCCAAAGTTGTAGTTAAGTGGGAAACGATGTGGGAAGGCTTAGACAGCTAGGAGGTTGGCTTAGAAGCAGCCATCCTTTAAAGAAAGCGTAATAGCTCACTAGTCGAGTCGGCCTGCGCGGAAGATGTAACGGGGCTCAAACTACACACCGAAGCTACGGGTTCGTCGCAAGACGAGCGGTAGAGGAGCGTTCTGTAAGCCTGTGAAGGTAAGTTGAGAAGCTTGCTGGAGGTATCAGAAGTGCGAATGCTGACATGAGTAACGACAATGGGAGTGAAAAACTCCCACGCCGAAAGACCAAGGGTTCCTGCGCAACGTTAATCGACGCAGGGTGAGTCGGCCCCTAAGGCGAGGCTGAAAAGCGTAGTCGATGGGAAACGGGTTAATATTCCCGTACTTCTAGTTACTGCGATGGAGGGACGGAGAAGGCTAGGCCAGCTTGGCGTTGGTTGTCCAAGTTTAAGGTGGTAGGCCGAACACTTAGGCAAATCCGGGTGTTCAAGGCCGAGAGCTGATGACGAGCTTTCTTTTAGAAAGCGAAGTGGTCGATGCCATGCTTCCAGGAAAAGCTTCTAAGCTTCAGGTAACTAGGAACCGTACCCCAAACCGACACAGGTGGTTGGGTAGAGAATACCAAGGCGCTTGAGAGAACTCGGGTGAAGGAACTAGGCAAAATGGCACCGTAACTTCGGGAGAAGGTGCGCCGGTGAGGGTGAAGGACTTGCTCCGTAAGCCCATGCCGGTCGAAGATACCAGGCCGCTGCGACTGTTTATTAAAAACACAGCACTCTGCAAACACGAAAGTGGACGTATAGGGTGTGACGCCTGCCCGGTGCCGGAAGGTTAATTGATGGGGTTAGCGCAAGCGAAGCTCTTGATCGAAGCCCCGGTAAACGGCGGCCGTAACTATAACGGTCCTAAGGTAGCGAAATTCCTTGTCGGGTAAGTTCCGACCTGCACGAATGGCGTAACGATGGCGGCGCTGTCTCCACCCGAGACTCAGTGAAATTGAAATCGCTGTGAAGATGCAGTGTATCCGCGGCTAGACGGAAAGACCCCGTGAACCTTTACTGTAGCTTTGCACTGGACTTTGAGCCTGCTTGTGTAGGATAGGTGGGAGGCTTTGAAGCGTGGACGCCAGTTCGCGTGGAGCCATCCTTGAAATACCACCCTGGCATGCTTGAGGTTCTAACTCTGGTCCGTCATCCGGATCGAGGACAGTGTATGGTGGGCAGTTTGACTGGGGCGGTCTCCTCCTAAAGAGTAACGGAGGAGTACGAAGGTGCGCTCAGACCGGTCGGAAATCGGTCGCAGAGTATAAAGGCAAAAGCGCGCTTGACTGCGAGACAGACACGTCGAGCAGGTACGAAAGTAGGTCTTAGTGATCCGGTGGTTCTGTATGGAAGGGCCATCGCTCAACGGATAAAAGGTACTCCGGGGATAACAGGCTGATACCGCCCAAGAGTTCATATCGACGGCGGTGTTTGGCACCTCGATGTCGGCTCATCACATCCTGGGGCTGAAGCCGGTCCCAAGGGTATGGCTGTTCGCCATTTAAAGTGGTACGCGAGCTGGGTTTAGAACGTCGTGAGACAGTTCGGTCCCTATCTGCCGTGGACGTTTGAGATTTGAGAGGGGCTGCTCCTAGTACGAGAGGACCGGAGTGGACGAACCTCTGGTGTTCCGGTTGTCACGCCAGTGGCACTGCCGGGTAGCTATGTTCGGAAGAGATAACCGCTGAAAGCATCTAAGCGGGAAACTCGCCTCAAGATGAGATCTCACTGGGATCTTGAATCCCCTGAAGGGCCGTCGAAGACTACGACGTTGATAGGTTGGGTGTGTAAGCGCTGTGAGGCGTTGAGCTAACCAATACTAATTGCCCGTGAGGCTTGACCATATAACACCCAAACAATCTGGTGATTGTGGGTGCGACTGGTGAAGTCGATGTGAACCGAAAGTTCGCATGAACCGCAAAGCCAACAACTGTCACATACCTGATTCGGGGTAGCGTCCCAGACGATGCCCCAACCGAATTGCTTGACGACTATAGAGCGTTGGAACCACCTGATCCCATCCCGAACTCAGCAGTGAAACGACGCATCGCCGATGGTAGTGTGGAGCTTCTCCATGTGAGAGTAGGTCATCGTCAAGCTCCTATCCCAAGGCCCCGGTATGCTCACTGCATGCCGGGGCTTTGCCTTTTAGTGAAAGCCTATGAAACGTAGGTTCGCAGCTGTCACTTAGTGGCGCTGCTGGATGGTTAGCGAAGTTGAACCATCCAATTTTGCAAGCGGTTGAGTAAGAAGGAAATTTCTGAAAAACAGCTTGACAGCAAGAAGGGCTGCTGTAGAATGCGCGGCCTCGGTTGAGACGAAAGACTTGATCGAAACGCTCTTTAACAACTGAATCAAGCAATTCGTGTGGGTGCTTGTGAGGTAAGACTGATAGTCAACTGATTATCAGCATCACAAGTAACACTCGTGAATTCGAGAGTTTATTTGCGATTGCTGAGCCAGGTTTAGGGTTTTCTCAAAACCCAAGCAGTATTGAACTGAAGAGTTTGATCATGGCTCAGATTGAACGCTGGCGGCAGGCCTAACACATGCAAGTCGAGCGGCAGCGGGTCCTTCGGGATGCCGGCGAGCGGCGGACGGGTGAGTAATGCCTAGGAATCTGCCTGGTAGTGGGGGATAACTCGGGGAAACTCGAGCTAATACCGCATACGTCCTACGGGAGAAAGTGGGGGATCTTCGGACCTCACGCTATCAGATGAGCCTAGGTCGGATTAGCTAGTTGGTGAGGTAAAGGCTCACCAAGGCGACGATCCGTAACTGGTCTGAGAGGATGATCAGTCACACTGGAACTGAGACACGGTCCAGACTCCTACGGGAGGCAGCAGTGGGGAATATTGGACAATGGGCGAAAGCCTGATCCAGCCATGCCGCGTGTGTGAAGAAGGTCTTCGGATTGTAAAGCACTTTAAGTTGGGAGGAAGGGCAGTAAGTTAATACCTTGCTGTTTTGACGTTACCAACAGAATAAGCACCGGCTAACTTCGTGCCAGCAGCCGCGGTAATACGAAGGGTGCAAGCGTTAATCGGAATTACTGGGCGTAAAGCGCGCGTAGGTGGTTCAGCAAGTTGGAGGTGAAATCCCCGGGCTCAACCTGGGAACTGCCTCCAAAACTACTGGGCTAGAGTATGGTAGAGGGTGGTGGAATTTCCTGTGTAGCGGTGAAATGCGTAGATATAGGAAGGAACACCAGTGGCGAAGGCGACCACCTGGACTAATACTGACACTGAGGTGCGAAAGCGTGGGGAGCAAACAGGATTAGATACCCTGGTAGTCCACGCCGTAAACGATGTCGACTAGCCGTTGGGATCCTTGAGATCTTAGTGGCGCAGCTAACGCGATAAGTCGACCGCCTGGGGAGTACGGCCGCAAGGTTAAAACTCAAATGAATTGACGGGGGCCCGCACAAGCGGTGGAGCATGTGGTTTAATTCGAAGCAACGCGAAGAACCTTACCTGGCCTTGACATGCTGAGAACTTTCCAGAGATGGATTGGTGCCTTCGGGAACTCAGACACAGGTGCTGCATGGCTGTCGTCAGCTCGTGTCGTGAGATGTTGGGTTAAGTCCCGTAACGAGCGCAACCCTTGTCCTTAGTTACCAGCACGTTATGGTGGGCACTCTAAGGAGACTGCCGGTGACAAACCGGAGGAAGGTGGGGATGACGTCAAGTCATCATGGCCCTTACGGCCAGGGCTACACACGTGCTACAATGGTCGGTACAAAGGGTTGCCAAGCCGCGAGGTGGAGCTAATCCCATAAAACCGATCGTAGTCCGGATCGCAGTCTGCAACTCGACTGCGTGAAGTCGGAATCGCTAGTAATCGTGAATCAGAATGTCACGGTGAATACGTTCCCGGGCCTTGTACACACCGCCCGTCACACCATGGGAGTGGGTTGCTCCAGAAGTAGCTAGTCTAACCGCAAGGGGGACGGTTACCACGGAGTGATTCATGACTGGGGTGAAGTCGTAACAAGGTAGCCGTAGGGGAACCTGCGGCTGGATCACCTCCTTAATCGAAGACATCAGCTTCTTCATAAGTTCCCACACGAATTGCTTGATTCAATTGCGAAGGCGATTGGGTCTGTAGCTCAGTTGGTTAGAGCGCACCCCTGATAAGGGTGAGGTCGGCAGTTCGAATCTGCCCAGACCCACCAATTGTCGCGGGGTCGAATGACCGGCCGACATTGGGGCCATAGCTCAGCTGGGAGAGCGCCTGCTTTGCACGCAGGAGGTCAGGAGTTCGATCCTCCTTGGCTCCACCACTCTCCAGTCAGGCAGCCAAGAGTGCAGAATTGAGTATCCGTGGTTGGATATTGAATTCTGGACTTTGCTTCAGAATCGTTCTTTAAAAATTCGGGTATGTGATAGAAGTGACTTGTTGAATGTTTCACTGCATTCAGCAACTCAAGGCAAAATTTGCGAGTTCAAGCGCGAATTTTCGGCGAATGTCGTCTTCACACCATGATCGCAGGCAGATTGCTTGGGGTTATATGGTCAAGTGAAGAAGCGCATACGGTGGATGCCTTGGCAGTCAGAGGCGATGAAAGACGTGGTAGCCTGCGAAAAGCTTCGGGGAGTCGGCAAACAGACTTTGATCCGGAGATCTCTGAATGGGGGAACCCACCTAGGATAACCTAGGTATCTTGTACTGAATCCATAGGTGCAAGAGGCGAACCAGGGGAACTGAAACATCTAAGTACCCTGAGGAAAAGAAATCAACCGAGATTCCCTTAGTAGTGGCGAGCGAACGGGGACTAGCCCTTAAGCTTCTTTGAATCTAATAGAACGCTCTGGAAAGTGCGGCCATAGTGGGTGATAGCCCCGTATATGAAAGGTTCTTGGAAGTGAAATCGAGTAGGACGGAGCACGTGAAACTTTGTCTGAACATGGGGGGACCATCCTCCAAGGCTAAATACTACTGACTGACCGATAGTGAACCAGTACCGTGAGGGAAAGGCGAAAAGAACCCCGGAGAGGGGAGTGAAATAGAACCTGAAACCGTATGCGTACAAGCAGTGGGAGCCTACTTTGTTAGGTGACTGCGTACCTTTTGTATAATGGGTCAGCGACTTATATTCAGTGGCGAGCTTAACCGAATAG
The DNA here is from genome assembly GCF_002355475.1 of Pseudomonas furukawaii. Lineage (NCBI taxonomy): Bacteria > Pseudomonadati > Pseudomonadota > Gammaproteobacteria > Pseudomonadales > Pseudomonadaceae > Metapseudomonas > Metapseudomonas furukawaii. The sequence continues at coordinate 121,075 of NZ_AP014862.1, forward strand.
GGGAGGCGTAGCGAAAGCGAGTCTTAATAGGGCGTTTAGTCGCTGGGTATAGACCCGAAACCGGGCGATCTATCCATGAGCAGGTTGAAGGTTAGGTAACACTGACTGGAGGACCGAACCGACTCCCGTTGAAAAGGTAGCGGATGACTTGTGGATCGGAGTGAAAGGCTAATCAAGCTCGGAGATAGCTGGTTCTCCTCGAAAGCTATTTAGGTAGCGCCTCACGTATCACTCCAGGGGGTAGAGCACTGTTTCGGCTAGGGGGTCATCCCGACTTACCAAACCGATGCAAACTCCGAATACCTGGAAGTGTCAGCGTGGGAGACACACGGCGGGTGCTAACGTCCGTCGTGAAAAGGGAAACAACCCAGACCGTCAGCTAAGGTCCCAAAGTTGTAGTTAAGTGGGAAACGATGTGGGAAGGCTTAGACAGCTAGGAGGTTGGCTTAGAAGCAGCCATCCTTTAAAGAAAGCGTAATAGCTCACTAGTCGAGTCGGCCTGCGCGGAAGATGTAACGGGGCTCAAACTACACACCGAAGCTACGGGTTCGTCGCAAGACGAGCGGTAGAGGAGCGTTCTGTAAGCCTGTGAAGGTGAGTTGAGAAGCTTGCTGGAGGTATCAGAAGTGCGAATGCTGACATGAGTAACGACAATGGGAGTGAAAAACTCCCACGCCGAAAGACCAAGGGTTCCTGCGCAACGTTAATCGACGCAGGGTGAGTCGGCCCCTAAGGCGAGGCTGAAAAGCGTAGTCGATGGGAAACGGGTTAATATTCCCGTACTTCTAGTTACTGCGATGGAGGGACGGAGAAGGCTAGGCCAGCTTGGCGTTGGTTGTCCAAGTTTAAGGTGGTAGGCCGAACACTTAGGCAAATCCGGGTGTTCAAGGCCGAGAGCTGATGACGAGCTTTCTTTTAGAAAGCGAAGTGGTCGATGCCATGCTTCCAGGAAAAGCTTCTAAGCTTCAGGTAACTAGGAACCGTACCCCAAACCGACACAGGTGGTTGGGTAGAGAATACCAAGGCGCTTGAGAGAACTCGGGTGAAGGAACTAGGCAAAATGGCACCGTAACTTCGGGAGAAGGTGCGCCGGTGAGGGTGAAGGACTTGCTCCGTAAGCCCATGCCGGTCGAAGATACCAGGCCGCTGCGACTGTTTATTAAAAACACAGCACTCTGCAAACACGAAAGTGGACGTATAGGGTGTGACGCCTGCCCGGTGCCGGAAGGTTAATTGATGGGGTTAGCGCAAGCGAAGCTCTTGATCGAAGCCCCGGTAAACGGCGGCCGTAACTATAACGGTCCTAAGGTAGCGAAATTCCTTGTCGGGTAAGTTCCGACCTGCACGAATGGCGTAACGATGGCGGCGCTGTCTCCACCCGAGACTCAGTGAAATTGAAATCGCTGTGAAGATGCAGTGTATCCGCGGCTAGACGGAAAGACCCCGTGAACCTTTACTGTAGCTTTGCACTGGACTTTGAGCCTGCTTGTGTAGGATAGGTGGGAGGCTTTGAAGCGTGGACGCCAGTTCGCGTGGAGCCATCCTTGAAATACCACCCTGGCATGCTTGAGGTTCTAACTCTGGTCCGTCATCCGGATCGAGGACAGTGTATGGTGGGCAGTTTGACTGGGGCGGTCTCCTCCTAAAGAGTAACGGAGGAGTACGAAGGTGCGCTCAGACCGGTCGGAAATCGGTCGCAGAGTATAAAGGCAAAAGCGCGCTTGACTGCGAGACAGACACGTCGAGCAGGTACGAAAGTAGGTCTTAGTGATCCGGTGGTTCTGTATGGAAGGGCCATCGCTCAACGGATAAAAGGTACTCCGGGGATAACAGGCTGATACCGCCCAAGAGTTCATATCGACGGCGGTGTTTGGCACCTCGATGTCGGCTCATCACATCCTGGGGCTGAAGCCGGTCCCAAGGGTATGGCTGTTCGCCATTTAAAGTGGTACGCGAGCTGGGTTTAGAACGTCGTGAGACAGTTCGGTCCCTATCTGCCGTGGACGTTTGAGATTTGAGAGGGGCTGCTCCTAGTACGAGAGGACCGGAGTGGACGAACCTCTGGTGTTCCGGTTGTCACGCCAGTGGCACTGCCGGGTAGCTATGTTCGGAAGAGATAACCGCTGAAAGCATCTAAGCGGGAAACTCGCCTCAAGATGAGATCTCACTGGGATCTTGAATCCCCTGAAGGGCCGTCGAAGACTACGACGTTGATAGGTTGGGTGTGTAAGCGCTGTGAGGCGTTGAGCTAACCAATACTAATTGCCCGTGAGGCTTGACCATATAACACCCAAACAATCTGGTGATTGTGGGTGCGACTGGTGAAGTCGATGTGAACCGAAAGTTCGCATGAACCGCAAAGCCAACAACTGTCACATACCTGATTAGGGGTAGCGTCCCAGACGATGCCCCAACCGAATTGCTTGACGACTATAGAGCGTTGGAACCACCTGATCCCATCCCGAACTCAGCAGTGAAACGACGCATCGCCGATGGTAGTGTGGAGCTTCTCCATGTGAGAGTAGGTCATCGTCAAGCTCCTATCCCAAACCCCCGATACGCTAACGCGTGTCGGGGGTTTGTCTTTGGGCGCCCGGAAAACCTGCACAGGCCGCTTCACGGGCGCCGCAGGCAGTGGGGCGCCTGATGGCTATCGGGTGTCGCAAAAGTCCCCCAAACGCGCTGCCGAGACTGCGTCTGCCGTCCCATGCCCTCCGCCGAGGACTGGCAAGTGTGCCTTGTCGCCCGCCATCGAGCAGGCAGCTGCCGTCTTCCTGCCCGCTGCGTACCTGACGTCCAGCCAGCGATGCGCTGTCATCAAATGGTCATGAAACTGTCTTAATTTTGCGCGGCGACGAACCCTGGGGGTTCGTGCCGTCGAGTGGCGGGCCGTCTGGCCTGGGCTCGGCGACAATCGGCCATGCTTTGGAGTTTCCATGACCAACCCCACGACGATCCCTAGTGCGTCGCCGTCCGGCATCTCGCCCATCAGCCTGTTCTTCAGCACGCTGTTCATCGCCGTCACTGGCTACTTCCTGTTCTGGGGCGTTGACTACGTCCAGGGTAACCACATCCTGCTGTTCGTCCTGGCCACACTGTTCGGCGTGTTCATGGCGTTCAACATCGGCGGCAACGACGTCGCCAACTCCTTCGGTACCTCTGTGGGCGCCGGCACGCTGACCATCAAGCAGGCACTTATCATCGCCGCCGTGTTCGAGGTGTCCGGCGCCATCATCGCCGGTGGCCACGTCACCCAGACCATCCGCGGCGGCATCGTCGACCTGGGCGCCATGCAGGTCGCGCCCATGGACTTCGTCTACATCATGATGTCGGCGCTGATCGCCGCCGCATTGTGGCTGCTGTTCGCCACCAAGCGCGGCTATCCGGTCTCCACCACCCACTCCATCATTGGTGCCATTGTCGGCAGCTCCATCACCCTCGGCATCCTGATGCAGGGGAGCGACGCTGCGTTCGAGTTGGTGCAGTGGGGCAAGATCGGCGAGATCGTCATTTCCTGGGTACTCTCTCCGCTGCTAGGCGGCCTGGTGGCCTTCCTGCTGTTCAACCAGATCAAGAAGCACATCCTCAGTTACAACGAGCGCGCCGAAGACCGCCTGGAAGCCCTGCGGGAACAAAAGCGTGCCCACAAGGCCCAGCATCAGGAAGGCTTTGACCGTCTCTCTGAACTGCAGAAGGTCGCCTACACCCACGCCATGGCGCGGGACCAGCAACTGATGAGCGACCGGGACTTCGATCCCGAAGACCTGGAGTCCGACTACTTCAAGGGTCTCTATCACCTCGAACGACAGCGCGAGGACATCGCCTCTCACCGTGCCCTGGAGACCTGGGTGCCGCTGGTGGCCGCAATCGGCGCCATGGTCATCGGCTCCATGTTGCTGTTCAAGGGCCTGAAGAACCTCGAACTGGGTCTGACCACCCTCAACAGCTATCTATTGTTGGGCATGATCGGTGTCGGCGTATGGATGTCCACCTACGTCTTCGCCCGTTCGCTGCGGGACGAGCCCCTCGGCCGCGCGACCTTCCTCATCTTCAGCTGGATGCAGGTGTTCACCGCCTGCGGATTCGCCTTCAGCCATGGTGCCAACGACATCGCCAATGCCATCGGCCCCTTCGCCGCGATCATCGATGTGCTGCGCACCGGGGAAACCGGCACCCAGGCGGCCATCCCTACCATCGCCATGATCACCTTCGGCGTGGCACTGATCGTCGGCCTCTGGTTCATCGGCAAGGAAGTGATCCAGACCGTCGGTCACAACCTCACCCAACTGCACCCGGCTTCAGGCTTCTCCGCCGAACTGGCCGCCGCCGGGGTGGTGATGGCGGCCTCGGTCATGGGCCTGCCGGTCTCCAGCACCCACATCCTGATCGGTGCCGTGCTCGGTATCGGCCTGGTCAACCGCCAGACGAATTGGGGCCTGATGAAACCCATCGGCCTCGCCTGGATCATCACCCTGCCCGCCGCGGCGCTGCTCAGCGCCGGTGCTTTCCTGGTGCTCAGAAGCCTGCTCTGACGCGCCCCGCGATCGCACCCACCCACCGCCCCGCTCATACCATCGTATGAGCGGGGCGTTTCGTTTCTTAGCCGCGCTCGATTGTTGCGCCGGCCGCGCCTGCTGAAACTGACACGACCCCACAGCCACCCACGGGTCGTCGACATGAAACTCCCGCTTACCCCGCCCCTGAAGACCAGCTACTGGCTGGAGACCGCCGAGGCCGGAAGACCGGCCCGAACGCCCATCGCCGGCAACCACAAGGTCGATTTCCTCGTGGTGGGCAGCGGCTTCGTCGGCCTGTGGAGGGCCTTGACGCTCTAGCAACTCGAACCTGGCGCCCGCGTCATACTGGTCGAGCATGACGTCTGCGGGGGCGGGGCCTCAGGACGCAACGGCGGTTTCGTCATGTCCTGGTTGCCGAAGATCGGCTCCCTGAGGAGCTTCTGCGACGCCCAGCAGGCGCGCTTCCTGGGCGAGAGCGCCGAGCGCGCCATCTCCGAACTTGGCGAGTTCTGCGCCGAACATGGCATCGATGCCCACTTCCGGCAGCAGGGCTGGCTCTGGACGGCCACCACGCCCAGCCACGTGGACGCCTGGAACGCCACCCTCCAGGCCTGCGAACGCCTTGGGCGTGACGCCATTCCAGCGCCTGGACGCAGCCGAGGTGGCCCGACCGTTCTCCTGGCCGGCGTCTTCGAGCGCAGCAATGCCACCGTACAGCCTGCGCTGCTGGCCCGAGGCATGCGCCGGGTGGCCCTGGCCAGGGGCGTGGAGATCCACGAGCGCTCCGGCGTCACCGAACTCCTGCCCGGCCGCCCGGCACAGGTCAGCACCGCCCAGGCGCGGATCCAGGCGGATCGCGTCGTCCTCGCCACCAACGCCTGGGCCGCCACCCCGGTCGGCCAGCCCCTCGGCGAGCCTGTCGCCCGGGCCGCCACTGCCCTGCACCAGGAGTTGCCCGGGCAGAACGCCTCTACCGGCATCTGGGAGTGCACCCCGGGGCGCTTCCGCCGGCAGCTTCACGCCGGACGCCGGGGATCCGATCCACTTCCAGGCGGGCGACGCCCTTTACTTCGCGGCCAACTCCCTTGGCACCTGGGACATCCGCGAGACCGTCCGCAAGACCTACCTGATTCTCGGATGAGCCCCGCCGGCCGCCCCCAGCACCCCGACAACAGAGGACACGATAAGTGGGTATCAACCAGCGCTCCGAAGCGGAATCCGGACTCAAGGCGCACGCCCTGGGCTCGCTGGAGTCCATCGCCATCATCATCGGCGCGGGCGTGTTCAGCATGGCCTACGCCGCCCGCAAGGTCGGCTACCTGCCGCGGCTGGCCTGCCTGGCCATCACCTCTTTCTTCTGCATCATCACCCTGCTCTACATGGCCGAGGCCAGCCTGCGCACCCGCGGCAACAACCAGCTCAGCGGCCTGTCGCGCCGTTACCTGGGCACCTTCGGCGGCGTACCGATGGGCATCATCCCGATCCTGCTGCTCAACGCCGCCCGACGCTCCGGGGATCGCCAGCCCGAGTTCACCTGCGGCTGGTACGCCCATCCGTCGATCCAGGTGGCGATCATCGCCATCTTCGCCGCCAGCGGCGTCTATGCCGTCGCCTCCGCACTCGGCATGCTGCCCGCCAGCTGGTGAGCCCGGGGCAGCGGAGACGGCCGGCGTTTACCCTGGTGGCGGACCGCCGGAGCGCCCTCTACATGCCTCTGAATCTCCGTGACCTGCTCGGCCTGCCGGAACGCCGCTCGCGACTGCTGAGCGGCGCGGCGGGCCTCGACCGGCCCGTTCGCTGGGCCCATGTCTGCGAACTACCCGATCCCACCGAGTGGCTGGGCGAGGGCGACCTGCTGATGACCACCGGCCTCGGCACTCCCGCCACCGCCGAGGAGCAGCGTCGCTACCTCCACCGGCTGGCCTTCAGGTGGACCCGGTCCTCGTCCGTGGCAGGCTCGCCTCATGGCGGGCAGTGTGCGTTTCGACAGTCTGAGGCGCCGGACAAGGCAGATGGACTGAGAGGTTCTCGCTGAAAAAGCAAAAGGCCCCGGGATTTCTCCTGGGGCCTTTCTTGTGTCTGGCGCATCCGGCGGGATTCGAACCCACGACCCCTGCCTTCGGAGGGCAGTACTCTATCCAGCTGAGCTACGGATGCACGCGGGGCGCATCATACCCATCTCCAGCGCTGTCGTCCATGCGCGTCGCCTTGTTCGTGATGTTGAACGATGGTTCCGGTTCTGGTCACGTTTGATCAGGATTTCGACAAGCTGCAGTGACTTTTTGTTGATTTTATCGAACAGGCTATTGCCCTAAGGTTTTCGGCACCCTAGGATTCCGTTTGAGATTTCAAACGCCCCCTGCCGTACCAGGATATCCGGGCCGCTCGGTCGACTCCCTCCTGGCCAATCCTGCATGGGCCGAAGAACGACAACCTGCCCCGGCGCCCCGTGTCGCGCCGGTGTGAAGGAGACAGAGATGCAACTGAAAGACGCCGCGCTGTTCCGCCAGCAAGCCTTCATCGATGGCGCCTGGGTTGATGCCGACAACGGCCAGACCATCAAGGTCAACAACCCGGCGACTGGCGAGATCATCGGCAGCGTGCCGAAGATGGGCACCGCCGAAACCCGTCGCGCCATCGAGGCCGCCGAGCGCGCCCTGCCGGCCTGGCGTGCGCTGACCGCCAAGGAGCGCTCCACCAAGCTGCGTCGCTGGTTCGAGCTGATGATGGAGAACCAGGACGACCTGGGTCGCCTGATGACCATCGAGCAGGGCAAGCCGCTGGCCGAGGCCAAGGGCGAGATCGCCTACGCGGCGTCCTTCATCGAGTGGTTCGCCGAGGAAGCCAAGCGTGTCTACGGTGACGTGATTCCCGGCCACCAGCCGGACAAGCGCCTGATCGTCATCAAGCAGCCCATTGGCGTCACGGCCGCGATCACCCCGTGGAACTTCCCCTCGGCGATGATCACCCGCAAGGCCGGCCCGGCCCTGGCCGCCGGCTGCACCATGGTGATCAAACCCGCCTCGCAGACCCCCTATTCCGCCCTGGCCCTGATGGTCCTGGCCGAGCGCGCCGGTATTCCCAAGGGCGTGCTGAGCGTGGTGACCGGTTCCGCCGGCGAAGTGGGTGGCGAGCTGACCAGCAACCCCATCGTGCGCAAGCTGTCCTTCACCGGCTCCACCGAAATCGGCCGCCAACTGATGGCCGAGTGCGCCAAGGACATCAAGAAGGTGTCCCTGGAGTTGGGCGGCAACGCCCCCTTCATCGTCTTCGATGACGCCGATCTGGACGCCGCCGTCGAAGGCGCGCTGATCTCCAAGTACCGCAACAACGGCCAGACCTGCGTCTGCGCCAACCGCCTGTACGTGCAGGACGGCATCTACGACGCCTTCGCCGCCAAGCTGCAGGCCGCCGTGGCCAAGCTGAAGATCGGCAACGGCCTGGAAGAGGGCACCACCACCGGCCCGCTGATCGACGAGAAAGCCGTGGCCAAGGTGCAGGAGCACATCGCCGACGCCGTTTCCAAGGGCGCCAAGGTGCTCTCCGGCGGCAAGCCCCACGCCCTGGGCGGCACCTTCTTCGAGCCGACCATCCTGGTGGACGTGCCGAAGAGCGCCGCCGTGGCCAAGGAAGAGACCTTCGGTCCGCTGGCCCCGCTGTTCCGCTTCAAGGACGAGGCCGACGTGGTCGCCATGGCCAACGATACCGAGTTCGGCCTGGCTTCCTATTTCTACGCCCGCGACCTGGGCCGCGTGTTCCGCGTGGCCGAAGCCCTGGAGTACGGCATGGTGGGCATCAACACCGGCCTGATCTCCAACGAAGTCGCGCCCTTCGGCGGTGTGAAAGCCTCCGGCCTGGGCCGTGAAGGTTCCAAGTACGGCATCGAGGATTACCTGGAGATCAAGTATCTCTGCCTCGGCGGTATCTGATCCGGAGCCTGTTGGGCTCGACCGTTCGTAACGAGGGGAAGACCGGTTTGAGGCAGGTTTTTCGGTTGGCTGAGGAGAATAGCGAGCTATTTGACGAGGGAAATCGGAAAAGATGGCCAAATCCGGCTTTCACGCAGTAGAACAGTGTTGAGCCCCTGCAGGCTCCCCCAGACGGGACAAGGCGCGAAAGAGCGCGCGGCGCCCCAGCTCCACCCCTGAAGAAACGAGCCTCCGGCAAGCCCTCGCAGTCGATCATCGTATGCTGCGACGGCCCCTACCGGGGGCATTAATCCTTGAGACTGCGCCGCCCGATGAGCGGCCGTGAGGAACTTATGAGCAAGAATGAATCCCTGCTGAAACGCCGTGCCGCTGCCGTTGCCCGCGGTGTCAGCCAGATCCACCCGATCGTCGCCGAGCGCGCCGAGAACGCCACCGTCTGGGATGTCGACGGTCGCGAGTACATCGACTTCGCCGGCGGTATCGCCGTGCTGAACACCGGCCACCTGCACCCGAAAGTGGTCGCCGCCGTCCAGGAGCAGCTGACCAAGCTGTCCCACACCTGCTTCCAGGTCTTGGCCTACGAGCCCTACATCGAGCTCTGCGAAGAGATCGCCAAGCGCGTACCGGGTGACTTCGCCAAGAAGACCCTGCTGGTGACCTCCGGCTCCGAGGCCGTCGAAAACGCCGTGAAGATCGCCCGTGCCGCCACCGGCCGCGCCGGCGTGATCGCCTTCACCGGCGCCTACCACGGCCGCACCATGATGACCCTGTCCCTGACCGGCAAGGTGGTTCCGTACTCCGCCGGCATGGGCCTGATGCCGGGTGGCGTGTTCCGCGCCCTGGCTCCGTGCGAGCTGCATGGCGTGAGCGAAGACGACTCCATCGCCAGCATCGAGCGCATCTTCAAGAATGACGCCCAGCCCCAGGACATCGCCGCCATCATCATCGAGCCGGTCCAGGGCGAAGGTGGTTTCTACGTCAACTCCAAGGCCTTCATGCTGCGCCTGCGCGCCCTGTGCGACCAGCACGGCATCCTGCTGATCGCCGACGAAGTGCAGACCGGCGCTGGCCGCACCGGCACCTTCTTCGCCACCGAGCAACTGGGCGTTGTGCCTGACCTGACCACCTTCGCCAAGTCCGTTGGCGGCGGCTTCCCGATCTCCGGCGTCTGCGGCAAGGCCGAGATCATGGACAGCATCGCCCCCGGTGGCCTGGGCGGCACCTACGCCGGCAGCCCGATCGCCTGCGCCGCGGCCCTGGCCGTGCTGAAGGTGTTCGACGAAGAAAACCTGCTGGCCCGCAGCCAGGAAGTGGGTGAGCGCCTGAAGGCCGGCCTGCGTGAAATCGCGGCCAAGCACAAGGTCATCGGCGACGTCCGCGGCCTGGGCTCCATGGTCGCCATCGAGCTGTTCGAAGGCGGTGACGAGAGCAAGCCGGCTGCCGAGCTGGTAGGCAAGATCGTCGCTCGCGCTCGCGAGAAGGGCCTGATCCTGCTGTCCTGCGGCACCTACTACAACGTCATCCGCTTCCTGATGCCGGTCACCATTCCCGACGCACAGCTGGACAAGGGCATCGCCATTGTCGCCGAGTGCTTCGACGAACTGGCCTGATCGCCCAGGTGCTGAAGAAAGACCCGCCCCGGCGGGTCTTTTTCTTTCCGTGCGCACCGGCGCATTTGCCGTGGGTACGACCTCGCCCGGCATGAGTTCACGATCGCTGGACTAGGCCACTATCCAGCCGAACGGCCCCGAATTAGACTGCGCGCTTAAGTTTTTTCAGACGAATCTGATCTGCATTTCGGCCAGCTCCCGGACGTGCGTCATTTCGTCAGGGACGACCCACCCTTCAGCCGAGATCGCCATGCCCACCCCCAAGGTTCCGCACATCCTGATTGCCGAGCCCGACCCCTGGACGTCCGATTTGCTGGCCCAGCTCGTGCTCGATGTACGTCCGGACGCCAAGGTGATGCAGGTGGCCGATGGCCGTGAAGCCCTGGCGCGCTGCAAGCGCGGGTTGCCTGACCTGGTGATCGCCGATGGCGAACTGGGCGGAATCGATGGCGTCGAGCTGCTGCGCCAGTTGCGGCGCCACCCCCGACTTCCCGCCTTGCCCTTCATCCTCATCAGCGGTCGGGTGGATGCCACCAGTGTCCGCGCCGTCCGCCCGCTGGCGCCTTCCGCTTACCTCGGCAAGCCCTTCAATGCCGCCAAGCTGCGCAAGCGCCTTGTGGCGCTGCTGCCGGCTGCCGAGGAGCGGGCCGGTCGCCTTGAGCCGGCCCTGCTGCTCAACAGCCTGGCGGAGTACCTCGACAGCGTGCGTGAGGAAGGCCAGGGCGCCCCCTTGCTGGGTGACGTGCGCGAAGCCGTGAGCCAGTCCCTGCAGGCCGACCAGGTGGACCTGCGTGACCTGGACGAGGTGTTTTCCCGCGATCCGCAGATCACCGCCCGCCTGATCGCCGCCGCCAACAGCGCCGCCCAGCACCTGGGCATGCCCTGCCAGACCCTGGCCCAGGCCATGCAGCGCCTCGGCATCACCCGCGTACTCAATCTGGTGCTGGGCATGGCCCTGGAGCGCAACGCGCGCCTGCGGGACCCGCGTCTGGCGGAGCTGGCCGAGACGGTCTGGCGATCCGCCCAGCGCAGTGCGGAGCTGGGCTACTGGCTGGCCAGCGAACTCGATCTGGATGCCGAGCTCTGCTACACCGCCGGGCTTCTGCACAACATCGGCGAACTGGCGCTGCTGCGCAGCCTCCAGGACTGGCAGGATGCCGGTGGCAGCCTCGGCAACGAGGAGCTGGAGGACGTCTTGCGTCGACGCGCCGCCAGCTTCGGTTCGGCGCTGCGCATCCGCTGGCGCCTGCCGTTCGGGCTGCGGGAACTGGTGGCCGCCTTCCATGGCCTGGGCAGCGGCGTGTTTTCTCGGGAAGCCTTGGTCCTCAACCTCTGCGCCGCCCTGTTGCGACTGCCGGACGACCAGCCGCTCGCCAGCCTGCTGGGAGAGCGCTCCGCACGCCTCCTTCGCCTCGATCCCCGGTTGCTGGAGCGCATACCACAGCGCCTGTTGCGTTGACACGACTCATGGCCGATGGCGATGCCATTGGCTAGTCTGCTGGAGTGTCCGCTGGAACCCGGGCCTTCCGTCGATCGGCCGGGGATGCAGTAGCGTTTGAGACCGAGGCCACCCATGGCTGAACCCCAACAGGCACCCCGGGTGCTGATTGCCGACCCTGATCGCTGGAGCGCCGAACTGCTCGCGGAGCTGGTGCGCAAGGCGCGCTGCGACGCCAACCTCAAGGTGCTGGCGGACAGCAATGCCGTCCTGGAGCAGTGCGTCGACGGCTGGCCCGACCTGCTGATCGTCGATTACGGCCTGCCCGGCATCGGCGGCCTGGAGTTGCTGCGGGAAGTCCGTCGGCAGCGTCGCCATCCGCCGGTCCCCTTCTTTCTCCTCACCGACCGGGTGGATGCCGCCAGCGTGCGTGCCGCACTGCCCCTCGCACCGACCGCCTACCTGGCCAAGCCTTTCAACACCGAGGACCTGCTCAAGCGCTTGCGCAACCTGCTGCTCGAGCCCGGGGAAGAGATCGCCTGCCCGATGCCGGCGGTGGACGCGACCCGGGAGCTGGACGATTACCTGAGCGAGGCCCGCGACGGCTCGGCCGGAGCGCCCCTGTTGACCGAGGTGCTGGAGGCGCTCGAACTGGCCCTGAACGCCCATCAGCGGGATCTCGCGGACCTGGAGCCGTTGTTTCGCCGTGACCCGCAGCTCACCGGCCAGCTCATCGCCGCCGCCAACAGCGCCGCTCGGCATGTGGGAAGCGCCTGCCAGACGTTGCCCCAGGCATTGTCCCGCCTGGGCGCGAAGTACAGCCTCAACCTGGCGCTGGGCCTGGCGCTGCAGCGCAGCGTCAGCCTCGGCGACCCGCTGCTGTTGCCCCACGGCGAGCGCATCTGGCAGCAGTCCCAGCGCACCGCGGAGACGGCGCGCTGGCTTGCCCAATGCCTGGAGGGCGACGCCGAGCGCTGCTACACCGCAGGTCTCTTGCATCTGCTGGGGGACCTCGCGGTGCTGCGGAGCATCCAGGCCTGGCGGGACTCCGGTGGCCGGGCATTGGTCGACGACGACGTGGAGGCGGCGTTGCGCAAGCACGGCGCCCCGTTCGGTTCGGCGCTGCGTACTCGCTGGCGCCTGCCGCTGGAACTGCGCCAATTGATCGCGGCGGCGTTCCAGCTGGGAGGCGGTGTGCATTCCCGTGACGGGCTGATCCTGCACATCGCCCGTCTCGTCGCGGAGCTGCCCGAAGGCGCCGACGCCCGCCCCCTGGCCCGGCACAAGGCCGCGCGGATGCTCGGCTTGGACGCCAGCGTGCTGGCGTCCAAGCCCAGTGTGATGCCCGGTTAGGCCAGCGCCTCCTCGACGAAATCCAGCCGGTCCTGGCCGAAGAACATCTCATCGCCGACGAAGCAGGTGGGCGCACCGAACACGCCCCGGCGGACGGCTTCCTCAGTGGCGGACTTCAGGGCGTCCTTGACCGCCTGATCGCTTGCCAGGCTGAGCAACGCCTGCGGGTCGAACCCGGCGTCCTGCAGCGTGGCCGCCAGCACGGCGGGGTCGCCGAGATTGCGCTTGTTCTCCCAGAGGGCGCGGAACATCGCCTCCAGGTAGGCCTCGAAGCGTTCCGGCTGGCGCAGTTGCAAGCCGATGGCGCCGCGCATCAGGGTCAGGGTGTTGATGGGGAAGTACGGATTGAAGTGCATCGGTACGCCGTAGCGGCGGGCGAAGCGCTGCAGGTCGATCATGCTGTGCCGGGCCTTGGCCGGGACGGCGGCCGGCGACGCGTTGCCGGTGGCCTGGAACACCCCGCCCAGCAGCATGGGCCGGTAGCGCAACTCGGCACTCTGGCGGGCGCAGATACCTGGCAGCTGGGTCCAGGCCAGGTAGCTGGCCGGGCTGCCGAGGTCGAAGTAGAACTCAAGGGTCTTGGTCATTTGTTTTTCTCTTGTCGTTCCTGATTCCGGAGGAGCGGCACCTCATCGAGGCCGCAAGGACAGAGCGCTGATCACCAGCGTTCGATCCAGGGGCGCAGGTCGAGCTCGAAGGTCCAGGCATCCCGGGGCTGGCTGTGCAGGTACCAGTAGTTCTCGGCGATGTGCTCGGGGTCGAGGATGCCGTCCTGGTCCTTCAGGGCGTAGCGTTCGGGGAAGTTGTCGCGGATGAAGTCGGTGTCGATGGCGCCATCCACCACCACATGGGCCACGTGGATGTTCTTCGGCCCCAACTCCCGCGCCATGCTCTGGGCCAGCGCGCGCAGGGCGTGCTTGGCGCCGGCGAAGGCGGCGAACCCGGCGGCGCCACGCAGGCCGGCGGTGGCGCCGGTGAACAGCAGCGTGCCGCGCCCACGGGCGACCATGCGGCGCGCCACGGCCTGGCTGGTGAGGAAGCCGGAGAAGCAGGCCATTTCCCAGATCTTGAAGTACTTGCGCGCAGTCTCGTCGAGGATGCTGCAGGGCACGTTGGCGCCGATGTTGAAGACGAAGGCCTCGATGGGGCCGATGTCCCGCTCGATGGTTTCCACCAGTTCGGCGACCTCGTCTTCCTTGCGGGCGTCGGAGCCGAAGCCGTGGGCTTCGAAGCCTTCGGCGCGGATGGCGTCCACCAGGGGCTGCAGTTTTTCGGCGTTGCGGCGGGTCATGCAGGCGATGTAACCCTCGCGGGCGAAGCGCCTGGCGATGGCGCCCCCCGTGGAATCACCGGCACCGATCACCAGTACGACTTTCTTGTTATGGGGCTCGCTGGGCATGCGCTTCACCTTGATGAACGATCGTTAGGTAAACGGACGTTATGTTACCCTTCGCGACGCGTCAAGCCAGATCGAGCGAGGGGGTCGCCATGCGTTATTCCGCCAGTCACAAGGAAGAAACCCGGGAGAAGCTGCTGGAAAGCAGCGCCGCGCTCGCCAAGCGCGGCGGCTTCGCCACCACCGGCGTCGATGGCCTGATGAAGGCCATCGGCCTGACCGGCGGCGCCTTCTACAGCCACTTCCCCTCGAAGGACGACCTCTTCAGCGCCATCGTCCAGCGTGAACTGTCCCGCAGCCTCATCGGCCGGATCACCCAGGAGTCCGGCTTCAGCCGCGACAGGCTGGACCGCTGCCTCGACCACTACCTCTGCATGGCCCATGTGCGGCATCCGGAATCCGGTTGCGCCATCCCGGCCCTGGGCGCGGAGATCGCCCGCGCCGACGAGGCTGTCCGGGAACGGGCCGAGCACTGGATGCAGCAGCTCCAGCGGGCCTGGGCCGAGATCCTTGGGGATGACGAACTGGCCTGGGCGCTGATCGCCCAATGCGTCGGTGCGCTGGTGGTCGCGCGCATGCTGGCCAGCGAGACGACGCAGGCCGAGGTATTGGCATCCAGCCGAAGCTTGCTCGACCGCGTTCTGGACGAACGGCTAGAGCAGTGACTGCTCGGCACACACGCTGAGAATCTGCTCCCGCAGCCAGAGGTTGGCCGGGTCCTGGTCGAACGGCTGGGCCCAGAGCATTTCCAGGGAGAAGCTCGGTAGCCCGGGGAGCGGGCTTCGGGCCGTTCGCGCGTCCCCCAGGCGCTCATACACCCGTTCCGGCAGCACCAGCAGCAGGTCGCTGTGGGGAATCAGCTGCAGGGCGGCGAGGTAGTTGTTGGTGCGGGCGGCGATCTGCCGGGCGCGTCCCTGCTCCTGCAACCAGCCGTCGATCATGTTGCGCTCCGAGTTCCAGGGCGTCGGGAACACCTGACGGCGGGCGCAGAAGTCGTCGAGGTCATTCACCGGCGCACTCGCCGCATCCCTGATGCAGAGCAGCTCGTCCTTCAGCAGTGCCAGGCTCATCAGCGCGGGATGGGCGCGATGCAGGTTGGGGCCGAAGCCCAGCGCCAGGTCCAGCCCGCCCTGAACCAGGGCTTCGGCGGGAATATCCCGGCCCAGGCGCTGCACGTCCAGGCTCACCGGGTAGCCCGCGTCGTTCAGTCGACGCAGCAGCGCGGGGAGGATCAGCAGTTCGAAATACTCCGGCGCGCAGAGCCGGAAGGTGCGTGGCGCCTGGCAGGGGTCGAAGGCACCCTGGTCGCCGTGGCAACCGTTCATCATCTCCACCATGGTGCGAACCTGGGGCCGCATGGCCAGCGCCTTGCGGGTGGGACGCATGCCGCTGCGGGTGGCAATGAACAGCTCGTCATCGAAGCAGCCGCGCAATTTCTTCAGGCTGTAGCTGACGCTGGATGCGCTGAGGTTCAGAGCCTCGGCGACTTCGCCCAGATGCTGGCGCTCGCAGATCTCGAGGAAGACCAGCAGGTCCTGGAAGTCGATCTTGCGGAGGGCGTTGGCGAGCAGCATCTGGGCGTTCCAAGGTGGGAGGCTGTCATCAGAGCGGTTACCCGATGGGCTGGCAAGCGTTCATGTCGTGGCGACCCGCACCGGGCTCAATCGCGCCAGCCAGGCGATGCCGAGGGCGATCAGCCCCGTGCCCAGCCAGGCCAGGGGGGCGGGCATCTGTTGCAGCCAGGCGCTTTGCAGCAGCAGGGCGAAGAGGCCGCTGACATAGCTGTAGGCGATCACGGTGGCCGGTGGCAGCCAGTGAATGGCCCGGTGCAGCAGCCAGAAGGTGGCCAGGGTGGCGGTCAGCGCCAGGTAGAGCAGCCAGCCCAGGTCCCGGCTGGAGAGGCCCTGAAGGCCCTCCCAGCGCTGGCCCAGGGTGCAGGCCAGGGCCAGCAGCACGCCTCCGGCCAGCAGGTTGCCAGAGGCCAGGGAGGCGGCGCCGCGCTCGGGGCCAAGCCAGGGTTTCAGGCGTTGGCTCAAGGGACCGTAGCCGGCCATGGCCAGGCAGCCCAGGCCGTAGACGCCGTAGGCGTAGGCGTCGAAATGGGCGTTCTCCAGGCCCAGCAGGGCCAGCGCCCCGAGGGCGGCTACCAGGGTGGGCCAGAGGCGCTGCAACACCGGACGGTCCAGCAGCAGGCGTTCGGCGCCGAGGGTCAGCAGTGGAACACTGACGTAGAGCAGGGCGGTGTCCAGTGCTCGGGTGCGCTTCAGGGCCTCGAACAGGCCACCGAAGTACATCGCCAGCAGAGCGCCCAGCACGGCGTGGGCCAGCAGGGCGCGAGCACCGGGCAGGGCGGGGCGGCGCAGGAGCAGGAAAGGCAGGAACAGGCAGCCGGACAGGAGCAGGCGCAGGGCGGTCAGGGGCAGCGCGTCGAGGGCCGGGTTCACCTCGGCGGCGGCGAAGAACGACAGCGCCACCAGAAGCGCCCAGAGCAGCATCGACGCGTGGGCGCCCAAGGCGGGGGAGGGTGGCTGGCGCATGGCATGGCTCCTTGTTGGACGGAGGGCCATTGCAGCCGTCCGCAGTGGGTCCGGCAAACCAGAAATGCCGATGGACACTCGAAAAAATGCATGACCTGATCAGGGGCTAGAGTTATCCAAGTTCCTATCCGGAAGCCCCCCGATGTCCAGGTTCCCTCGATCGCCCGCGATACTCTGCGGCAGTTGTGCCCTGTTGGTGGCCTTGCCCACTCCCGGCGACGAACTGGCCGCCGCCAGTCGCGCGACGCTGCTGGAGGACAGTCACTTCCTGCGCGACGCGGCATCGGAACGCATCCAGCAACTGCGCTTCTCCTTCCGTGAGCCGCCCCTGGAAGAGGGGCAGCAACCCGCCTGGGCCCGCGCCTTCGGCAGCCGGGGATCGGTGGACGCCGACCATCGCGCACCCCGTCGGGAGCGGGATCTTGCGGGCATGCTGCTGGGTGCCGAACGGCCCCTGGGAGACTGGCTGGTGGGAGGCATGGGCGGCTACTCGGCCACCTCGATGGACCTGAGCGGCGCGGGGGCGGATATCCACAGCCTGCATCTGGGGGCCTATGCCGGCACCAAGGTCTACAACCAGATCGGTGTGAAACTGGGGGCGGCCTGGAGTGCCCATGACGGCGACGGACGCGCGGCCGATGGCGATGCCGACCAGGTGTTCGGCGAGCTCGGCTATTCGCTGGATTTCCGTGATTTCAGTGTCGAGGGTTACACCGAACTGGCCTACCTGCGGCTGGACAGCGACGCCATCGCCACCACGGGCAGCCAGCGGGACGAGTTGGGCTATGGCACCTTCGGATTGCGCGGCACCACCCGCTTCGACCTCGGCTCCGGCCGGCGTCTCACCACACGACTCGGCGCCGGATGGCGCCATGCCTTCAGCGACAGCCGCCTGCAGGACGCGAGTGGCGGTGATGCGGCCTTGCTGCGCGACGCCTTCCGCCTCGACCTGGGCGCGGACTATCAACTGGTCGAAGCGGCCTACCTGGGGCTGTTCTACAACGGCACCTACGCGGAGGACGGGCGGGACAACGGCCTGACGGCGAGGTTGAGCCTGCGCTTCTAGGGCACTGGGGCCCGGGATGCTGTTGAACGGGGAAGGCGTGCCCGAAGGCATGCGATCTCGGGGGTCGCAAGAGGGCTCGCCTCAGGGCGTCTTGCCCTGGGCCGCGCGCTTGAGCAGGTCGGGGTCGAGGATCTCGATTTCGCCGTAGGTCAGGCGCACGGCGCCCTGGGCTTCGAGTTCCTTGAGGATCTGGTTGGTGGTCTGGCGCGAGATCGCCAGCATCATCGCCAACGGCTCCTGGGCCAGATGCAGCACCCGCCGCTGGCCGCTGAGGGCGCCGTACCCCTCGGCGATCATCAGGAGCCGCCGGGCCAGTCGCTGGGGCGCCGGCAACAGGCTCATCTCCTCCAGGGCGATGAAGGCCAGGCGCAGCTTCTGGCTCATCAGCAGGGCGATCTCCCGCCAGTAGCGGGGCTCCCGTTCCAGCAGCGCCAGCAAGGGCACCTGGGGCAGGTGCAGCAGGGTCACCTGGCCTTCGGCGAAGGCGTCGTGGGTGCGGGGCTGGCCGTCGAACAGGGAAATCTCGCCGAACCAGTGGGGCGGCTCCACCAGCACCAGCAAGGCTTCCTTGCCGCTTTCGCCGATGCTGCCGACGCGCATCGCGCCTTCCAGCACGGCATAGAGGCCGCAAGGTGGGTCGCCCCGACGGAACAGGCGCTGTCCGGGGGCCAGTCGCCGCAGTTGGGCCATGGCCAGGAGCGCGTCGCGCAGGCCGACGGGCAACTGGCTGAACCAGTGGCCGGTGAGCAGCAGGTCGGGAAGGTGCTTGAATTCATTCATGGGCTTTGTCGGCTAGCTGACAGAGGTTGTCCGGTGCGGGGCGCCATCATTCGCGCAACCGCCCGCGAACCTGAGGACCAGGACAATGAAAACCCTCATCGACCATCTTGGCCAGTACGCCGAGTACCACCGCGACCGCCGCAACATCGCCACCCACTTCGTCGGTATCCCGATGATCGTGCTGGCGGTGGCCGTGCTGCTGTCCCGCCCGGGCTTCGAGGCCTTCGGCCTCTGGCTGTCACCTGCGGCGCTGGTGAGCCTGCTGTCCGCCCGCTTCTACTTCCGCCTCGATGGCGCCTACGGCCTGGTGATGGCCATGGTGCTGCTGCTCTGTCTCTGGGTGGGCGCCGGCCTCGCCGTGCAGAGCACCGCCCTGTGGCTCGGCGTGGGGCTCGCGCTGTTCGTGGTGGGCTGGATCATCCAGTTCGTCGGTCACCACTACGAGGGGCGCAAGCCGGCCTTCGTCGACGACCTGTCGGGCCTGATCGTCGGCCCACTGTTCGTGTTGGCCGAGCTGGGCTTCCTGATGGGCCTGCGCAGGGAGGTCGAGCGCGCCGTGGAGGAGCGCGCCGGTCCCACCTGCATCCGCGAGAAGAAGGCGGCGGTCTGAGGTTGACGCGAGTCGGCGCCTTCAATCGCCTTTCGCCAGCAACGCCGTGCTCATGGATCTGGCATGGCGGTCCACCACCATGGGCGCGTAGGGCCGGCCGGACGCGCTGACCAGGGCATTGCTCTGGCTGTTGAGGTCCGCCAGCGCCGTCTTGAGGAAGCTCCAGCGGGTCTTCAGCCTCGCCAGGCTCGGGTCGGCCTTGTCGTCCAGGGGCGCCAGGGCCTGGTCGATGGCCGGCAGCAGCAGGCGCTCGTCCTGGCCGACGTAGATGCCACCGTCCTCCCGGGCGATCTCGAAGGTGCCGATGTAGGCGCGGCTCAGGTATTGCACGTTCAGGTATTCCACCTTGGCCGGCAGTGCGTCGGCCTCGGAGGCGTCCTCCCGGGTGCGGGCGGCGATGAGGAAGTCCCGCAGGGCCTTGGCCAGCTCCTGTGGATAACGCCAGGGCACGTCCTCTTCGCGGGGGCCGAAGGTGGCGCCTCGCCGCAGTTGTTCCAGCAGGTTGGCGTGGGCGCTGGCCAGCGTCTCGCCGGGGTCGGCGATGCGCCGGTAGGCGGTGTCCAGGGCGGCGAGGTCGGCCTTCATGCGGGCGGCGTGGGTGTCCTGGAAGCCTTCTCCGCGGAACAGCAGCAGGCTGCTGGTGGCGCGGCAGGCGTGGACCTGGGCCAGTGTCGCCGCCGACAACTGGGCATGGGCCGGGTCGGAGAGGGCGAGCAGCAGCCAGAACAGCGGGTACAGCAGGACCTTGCGGATCATCGTGGTTGCTCCTGTTCTTGTTGTTCTTGAGGAGTCGTGGAATGAGCGGCACAGCCTACTGTGCCTTGGCCTCGAGGCTATTACCCGAAAGAGTGATTTGTTGTGGGCTGTGTCGCGCTTTCAGGTTCCACCTGCCAGTGCGCGCGGCGCGGCGACCCCTGGCGCGTCGCCGGGGTACCCGTTCCAGTCATGCGCCCACGGCTTTCTGCCAGGCCTTGGGCTTGAAGAACAGCGTCTCGCCCCGGACCAGGCCCACCAGGCTGTCATGGTCCTTGACCACCTCGGCTTCGATCAGCTCGTCCTGGCCCTCGACCTTGAGTGTTACCCGGGTGATCGCGCCCAGCGGGCGGATGTCGCGGACCTGGGCGGCGCGGTGTTCGGCCTCCTCGCCGCGGGACAGGGACACCTCGTGGGGCCGGAACAGTAGGTGCCGCTCATCGCCCAGGTGCAGGCGGTTGGAGTCGCCGAGGAAGTGGTAGACGAAGTCGCTGGCGGGCTTCTCGTAGACCTCGCCCGGGGAGCCGATCTGCTCGATCACGCCCTTGTTCATGACCACGATGCGGTCGGCCACTTCCATGGCTTCTTCCTGGTCGTGGGTGACGAACACCGAGGTCAGGTTGATGTCCTCGTGCAGGCGCGCCAGCCAGCGGCGCAGCTCCTTGCGCACCTTGGCGTCCAGCGCGCCGAAGGGCTCGTCCAGCAGCAGGATCTTCGGCTCCACCGCCAGGGCGCGGGCGAGGGCGATCCGCTGGCGCTGGCCACCGGAAAGCTGCTCCGGGTAGCGGTCGGCGAGCCAGTCCAGCTGCACCATGTTCAGCAGCTCGTGGACCTTCTCGGCGATCCGCTTCTCGCTCGGGCGCTCGCCCCTGGGCTTCATCCGCAGGCCGAAGGCGACGTTGTCGAACACGGTCATGTGGCGGAACAGGGCGTAGTGCTGGAACACGAAGCCGACGTTGCGATCACGCACGTCGTGGCCGGAGACGTCCTCGCCATGGAACTGGATGCTGCCGGCATCCGGCGTTTCCAGGCCGGCGATGATGCGCAGCAGGCTGGTCTTGCCGCAGCCGGACGGGCCGAGCAGGGCCACGAGCTCGCCGCTGTGGATATCCAGGTTGATGTCGTCGAGCGCGCGGAAGGCGCCGAAGGTCTTGCTGACATTACGGATTTCGATGGACATGGCTTACTCCTCCGCGTCGCTGTGACGTAGGCGGGACAGACGGGATTCGCTCCACTGCTTGAGCAGCAGGATGCACAGCGCCAGGGCCAGCAACAGGCTGGCGACGCTGAAGGCGGCGGCGTGGTTGTACTCGTTGTAGAGGATCTCGACATGCAGCGGCAGGGTGTTGGTGACGCCACGGATGTGGCCGGACACCACCGATACCGCGCCGAACTCGCCCATGGCCCGCGCGGTGCAGAGCACCACGCCATAGATCAGGCCCCATTTGATGTTGGGCAGGGTCACGTGCCGGAACATCTGCCAGCCGCTGGCGCCCAGCAGGCGCGCGGCTTCCTCTTCCTGGGTGCCCTGCTCCTGCATCAGCGGGATCAGTTCGCGGGCGACGAAGGGCACCGTGACGAAGAGGGTGGCCAGGACGATGCCGGGCACGGCGAAGACGATCTGGATGTCACGGTCCATCAGCCATTCGCCGAAGTAGCCCTGGGCGCCGAACAGCAGCACGTAGATCAGGCCCGCGATCACCGGCGATACCGAGAACGGCAGGTCGATCAGGGTCACCAGCAGGCTCTTGCCGCGGAACTCGTACTTGCTCACGCACCAGGCGGCGGCCACGCCGAACACCAGGTTCAGCGGTACCGAGATGCCCACGGCGATCAGCGTCAGCTTGAGGGCGGACAGGGCGTCGGGCTCGAGGATGGCCGCGAAGAAGGTGCCCAGGCCCATCTTCAGGGCCTCGCTCAACACCACCAGGAGCGGCAGCACGAGGAATAGCACGAAGGCCAGCCAGGCGGCACCGATCAGCAGGCGGCGTCCCCAGGCGCTGCCACGGCGGGCTGCGCTGACGGAGGTCAGGGTTGCGGAACTCATGGCGCTCTCCTCAGGGGGTCTCGATGCGGCGTTGCAGCAGGTTGATCAGCAGCAGCAGGAGGAAGGACACCACCAGCATCAGCACGCCGATGGCGGTGGCGCCGGCGTAGTCGTACTGGTCCAGCTTGACCATGATCAGCAGCGGCAGGATCTCGGTCTTCATCGGCATGTTGCCGGCGATGAAGATCACCGAGCCGTACTCGCCCACGCCCCGGGCGAAGGCCAGGGCGAAGCCGGTCAGCCAGGCGGGCAGCAGGGCCGGCAGCAGCACGTGGCGGAACACCTGCAGGGGCTTCGCGCCCAGGCAGGCAGCCGCCTCTTCCACCTCGCGGGGGATGTCGGCCAGCACCGGCTGCACCGTGCGCACCACGAAGGGCAGGGTGACGAAGGTCAGCGCCAGGGTGATGCCCAGCGGGGTATAGGCGATCTTGAAACCGAGGTCGGTGGCGAACTGGCCCACCAGGCCGGCCGGCGCGTAGAGCGCGGTGAGGGCGATGCCGGCGACCGCGGTGGGCAGGGCGAAGGGCAGGTCGACCATGGCCTCGATGACCTTGCGGCCGAAGAACTCGTAGCGCACCAGCACCCAGGCCAGCAGGGTGCCGATGATGCCGTTGAGCACGGCGGCGGCGAGCGCGGTGCCGAAGCTGAGCTTGAGCGCGGCGAGCACGCGGGGTGCGCTGACGATGTTCCAGAACTGCGCCCAGGTGAGGTCGAAGGTCTTGAGGAACAGGGCGCCCAGGGGAATCAGCACCAACAGGCTGAGGTACACCAGGGTGTACCCCAGGGTCAGCCCGAAGCCGGGTATGACCGGGGACGTTCGGCGGGACATGGAATGGACCTGTACGTGAAGTAGGGGCGCCGCGCGCGGGGCCTGCATTCCTGCTGGCGGCTGGTACGCGCAGCGCACCCTGGGGATCAATGGGCTTGGTAGATCTGGTCGAAGATGCCGCCGTCGTTGAAGAACCTGGGTTGCGCCTCCTTCCAGCCGTTGAAGTCCTTGTCCACGGTCACCAGGTCCAGTTTCGGGAACTGGCTGGCGAACTCCGCCGCCACCTTCTCGTTGCGCGGGCGGTAGAAGTGCTTCGCCGCGATGCGCTGGCCTTCTTCGCTGTAGAGGTACTGCAGGTAGGCCTCGGCCACCTTGCGGGTCCCCTTCTTGTCGACGTTCCTGTCCACCACGGATACCGGCGGCTCGGCGAGGATCGAGAGACTCGGGGCGACGATCTCGAAGTTCTCGCCACCCTGCTCCTTGAGGGCCAGGAAGGCTTCGTTCTCCCAGGCCAGCAGCACGTCGCCGATGTTGTTGTTGACGAAGGTGATGGTGGAGCCGCGAGCGCCGGTGTCCAGTACCGGTACCTGCTGGTACAGCGCCTTCACGTATTCCTGGGCCTTGGCGTCGCTACCGTAGGTCTTTTTCGCCCAGGCCCAGGCGGCGAGGAAGTTCCAGCGGGCGCCGCCGGAGGTCTTGGGGTTCGGGGTGATCACTTCCACGCCCGCCTTGGTCAGGTCGCCCCAGTCCTTGATGCCCTTGGGATTGCCCTTGCGCACCAGGAACACGATGGTCGAGGTGTAGGGGGTGCTGTTGTCGGGCAGGCGGGCCTGCCAGTTCTCGGGGATCAGCTTGCCGAGCTTGTGCAATTCGTCGATGTCGCCGGCCAGCGCCAGGGTCACCACGTCGGCCCTCAGGCCGTCGATCACGGCGCGGGCCTGCTTGCCTGAGCCGCCGTGGGATTGCTGGACCTTCACATCGTCGCCGCCCTGGGCCTTCCAATGCTTGGCGAAGGCGGCGTTGTAATCCTGATAGAGCTCGCGGGTCGGGTCGTAGGACACGTTGAGCAGTTCGGTGGCGGCGGCCGGGCCGGCGATCAGGGCGCTGGCGAGGGTGGCGAGGGCGAAACGGCGAATCGACATGGTGCAGCTCCTGACGGGAATCTTGTGCTGTTGGCGGGTTGGATGGGGTTGTCGAGTCGCCCTCCGGCTGTCCGGTCGGGCCTTGGGTCGGCCGTGTCTCGGCCTGTGCGGGTGGATCAGCTGGTGCGGTTGTTCGGCGGTTGCAGACGGAATTTTTCCTTGCGCTCGATCTGCACCACCTGGCCGTTATGCAGGGTGATTTCCACCGAACCGAAACGCAGGCCGTGCAGGGCGTTCTGGATTTCGCGCAGGAGGGCGGCATCGTCCTGGCCTTCCAGGCTGCGAAGGGGTGCGCTCATGATCGTGCTCCTTGGATATGAGGCCCGCGGCGTGGGACGGAGAGGGTTCCGCGTGGCGTGGAGCGGATCTTAAGCAGCTGCCATATATTCTTAAAAATACTATTTAAGAATTTTTATATAGCTGAAAGTTTTGTTCGATGGTGAGGTCAGACCGGGGACCAGAGCCGCTCAACCTCTTCTGCCGGGACGGGGCGGCTGAACAGGTAGCCCTGCCCGTACTCGCAGCCCAGGTCCCGGAGGAAGGTGGCCTGGTCGGCCGTTTCGATGCCCTCGGCAAGCACGGCGAGTCCCAGGCTGTGGCCCAGGGCGGTGACGGCCCGGGCGATGGCGATGTCGTTCTGGTCGGCGGGAAGTCCACGGACGAAGCTCTGGTCGATCTTCAGCTTGTGCACCGGCAGACGCTTGAGGCGCTGCAGCGAGGAGTAGCCGGTACCGAAATCGTCGATGGCCAGCCGCACGCCCAACTGACGCAATCGGGAAAGGAGCGCCTCGGCCGTGTCCGGGTCTTCCATCACCGCGCTCTCGGTGATCTCCAGTTCCAGGTAGCCCGGCGGCAGGCCAGTGGCGGCCAGCACCCGGGCCACCTGGCCTTCCAGTTCGGTGCGGCGGAACAGCCGGCAGGACAGGTTCACCGCGACGAAATCCAGTTCATGGCCCTGCTCCAGCCACTGCTGGATCTGCCGGCAGGCGCGCTCCAGCACCCAGACATCGATGCCGCCGATCAGGCCGCTGTCCTCGGCCACCGGGAGGAACTCGCCTGGCGACACCAGGCCGCGTTCGGGATGCTCCCAGCGCACCAGGGCTTCGAAGCCGATCAGCCGGCCATCGGCCAGGCGGCGGATGGGCTGGTAGTGGACCCGCAATTGGTCCCGCTCCAGGGCTACGCGCAGGGCGCTGACCATCTCCACCCGCTGCTGGGCCTGGGCGGTCAGCTCCTGGCTGTAGAAGGCGTAGGAGTCGCGGCCGGCGCTCTTGGCCTTGAACAGTGCCGAGTCGGCGTTGCGCATCACCCGCTCGACATTGTCGTCCTCCTCCGGCAGCAGGCTGATCCCGAGGCTGGTGCTGATGAACAGGTCGTGGCCGCCGATGCGGAAGGGGGTGGCCAGTGCGGAGCGGATGCGTTCGGCCAGCGCGGCGGCCTGGTCGGCGAGGGGGCAGTTGTCCCAGAGCAGGCCGAACTCGTCGCCGCCGAGCCGCGCGAGGGTCATACCGCCTTCCAGCAGCGTCTGCAGGCGAGTCCCGACCATTTTCAGCAGCAGGTCGCCCTGGGAAGGGCCCAGGCTTTCGTTGATGTGCTTGAAGTGGTCCAGGTCCATCAGCAGGATGGCGCCGTTGCGATGCTCGCGGCGGCAGCGCTCCAGCACCTGCTCCACGCGCTCGGTGAACAGCAGGCGATTGGGCAGGTTGGTCAGGGGGTCGTGGTGGGCGAGGAAGTCCAGTTCGTTCTGTGAGCGCTTGATGGCGCTGATGTCGGAGAACACCGCGACGTAGTGGGTCAGCACGCCGTCCTCGTCATGGATGGCGCGGATGTTCTGCCAGAGCGGGTAGATCTCGCCGTCCTTGCGTCGGTTCCAGACCTCGCCGCTCCATTCCCGGCGGCTGTCCAGGGCGTGCCACATGGCATTGTAGAACTCCCGGGAATGGCGACCGGAGCTGAACAGGCGCGGATCATGGCCCAGCACCTCGGCCTCCTCGTAGCCGGTGATGCGGGCGAAGGCACGGTTGACGTGGACGATGCTGCGCGTGGCGTCGGTGACCAGCACGCCTTCCTGGGTGGCGTCGAACACGGCGGCGGCCTGGCGCAGGCTGCTTTCGTGGGCGCGACGGGCATCCAGGTAGCTGCGCAGGCTGCGCAGGTGCAGGCAGATCAGGCCGAACAGAAGCAGGCTGGTGACGGCGACGAAGGCCAACCCCTTGACGGTCTGCAGTTCGGCCAGCAGATCGCGGTCACCCACCAGGCCGAGCAGCACGCGGTCGCTGAAGAGCACCCAGAGGCTGGCCAGGACGAAATAGGTGAGTACCAGTCTGAGGGCGTTGAACTTGGAACGCATGGAGGCGTGGCCTTCCTGGCTTTGATCGTTCGTGGGCGGATCGCATTATAGGGCCAACCGACGGTCGGAGGGCTTCTATCTAAAAGAGAGGATGGTTTTCTCCGATCGCTTTGTGATAATCCAGAACCTGTCGTGCCTGACAAGTCCCGTTCACATCA
Source organism: Pseudomonas furukawaii (assembly GCF_002355475.1). Classification (NCBI taxonomy): domain Bacteria; kingdom Pseudomonadati; phylum Pseudomonadota; class Gammaproteobacteria; order Pseudomonadales; family Pseudomonadaceae; genus Metapseudomonas; species Metapseudomonas furukawaii. The sequence goes on from NZ_AP014862.1 coordinate 147,530, forward strand.
TCCGAGGCAACACCATCCATGTGGTACAACGGAATTCTCGACCTGTCGCTGTGGCAGTTGGTGGCGGTCACCCTGGTGCTGACCCATATCACCATCGTCAGCGTCACCGTCTATCTGCATCGCTATTCCGCCCATCGTTCCCTTGAGCTGCATCCCGCGCTCAAGCATTTCTTCCGCCTCTGGCTGTGGCTCACCACTGCCATGAACACCCGTGAGTGGACCGCCATCCACCGCAAGCACCACGCCAAATGCGAGACCGTCGACGACCCCCACAGCCCGGTGGTGAAGGGGCTCTGGACCGTGCTGCGCCAGGGGGCCGAGCTCTACCAGGCGGAGGCGAAGAACGAGGAAACCCTGCGCATCTACGGCAAGAACTGCCCGGACGACTGGCTGGAGCGCAATGTCTACGGCCGCTATCCCATCGGCGGCGTGACCCTGATGGCATTGATCGACCTCGCCCTGTTCGGCGCTGCCGGCATCACCATCTGGGCCGTGCAGATGATGTGGATCCCGGTCTGGGCCGCCGGCGTCATCAATGGCCTGGGCCACGCCATCGGCTATCGCAACTTCGAGTGCCGCGACGCCGCCACCAACCTGGTGCCCTGGGGCATCCTCATCGGTGGCGAGGAACTGCACAACAACCATCACACCTACCCCAACTCCGCCAAGCTCTCGGTGAAGTCGTGGGAGTTCGACATGGGCTGGGCCTGGATACGCCTGTTCAGCCTGCTGGGCCTGGCCAAGGTGCAGCGTGTCGCGCCCATCGCCCACCGTGTGGAAGGCAAGGGCAGCCTGGACATGGACACCGCCATGGCCATCCTCAACAACCGCTTCCAGATCATGGCGCAGTACCGAAAGCTGGTGATCAGCCCGCTGGTGAAGCAGGAACTGGCCAAGGCCGACGAGTCGGTGCGCCACCTGTTCCGCCGCGCCAAGCGCCTGCTCTCCCGCGAGACGAGCCTGCTGGACGAGAGCCACCAGGCGCGCATCGCCGCCATGCTGGAGCAGAGCCAGGCACTCAAGGTGATCTATGAGAAGCGCCTCGCGCTGCAGCAGATCTGGGTCAAGACCAGTGCCAATGGCCACGAGATGCTGGCGGCCATGAAGGAATGGATCCACGAGGCCGAAACCAGCGGCATCCAGTCCCTCCGGGACTTCGCCGAGCAGCTCAAGACCTATTCCCTGCGTCCGGCCACTGCCTGATTCGGGGCAACCCTCTGGAAGAGGCCGGCAATGAAGCCGGCCTTTTTCTTTTCCGGGGCCACGAAGGTCCTCGGTTGCTCCGCCGCTCCCCGCCCAGCGCATAAAAAAAGGTTCATCGCGGATTATCGGGGAAATCCTGTTCACACTGGATTGGCGATTTTGCGTGGCGCCCTGACCCACTCCCAGTCTGCGGATACCGCCCTCTCCCCCGCCCCTCTCCCAGAAGAGGAGAGGGGTGACTCGCGCCGGCAGGGGACAAGTCATCCTGCTGCCCAAACCAATCTGAAACCAGGCGAAGAATATGACGCCGCGCGAAGTGCCCCGTCAGGAGGCCGAGCGGAGTCGTCGTGCAGGAGGACGAGCGGCATGGATGCCGCGAGAGGCGTGTGGGGCCATGGATGGCCCCTCGCGCCGTGCCCCCGGAGCGACGATGCAGCGAGGGAAGTTTGGCACAGCCAAACCTGGATGCAGGGGCAAGCCCTTTGGTTCCTTTCGGCGATTGAGAATCGGCATAGGGGGCGGCCATCGGGCCGCGCCCCTGCCACACCACCCGGCATGCGGGTCCGCACCGGGCGGTTCGAGAAGTTGAGGTCAGCAGAGTCGAGGTAGACCCAACCGGTCGAACCACGCCACCGTAAGCACTCCATGGATCAGACCGACACTGTTGTGCCAGAACCTGTGGCTGTTGCCGGCTATCGCCGCTGCCAGATCAGGCCATGCTCCAAGTTTGCGCAGTTCACGGTACGTTCTCCGTCCGGTTTTCCATTGTTTGAGCTGGATGGCCCTGAGTCGTCGGCGTATCCACTCATCAAAACCCCGCCAACGACGAGGGGTTTGCGATAGACCGAAGTACGCTTTCCAACCCAGTAGGTAAGGCCTCAGGCTTTCCACCACTTGCGACACACTTCGGCCTCCGTTTCGAGACGTCAGCTGTCGGATGCGGCTTTTGAACCGCTGCAGTGCTTGGCTGGCCACCCCGCGTTTGATCTCGCCTTGAGCCGACAGCCAAAAGCTGTAGCCCAGGAACTTGCGGCCAAACGCACTGGCAATCGCGCTCTTGCGTTCGTTCACTTGCAGCCTGAGTCGATCATAAAGGCGACGGAGCACTGCCATTACCCGCTGACCGGCCTTGAGGCTGCGTACGTAAACATTCGCGTCGTCCGCGTACCTGACGAAGCAATGGCCTCGTCGCTCCAACTCTTTGTCCACCTCATCCAGCAATACATTGGCCAGCAGTGGTGAAAGGGGGCCGCCTTGCGGTGTCCCTCGTTCACTGGCCACCACCACGCCGTCGATCAACGTCCCGCTGTTCAGGTAGGCCCGGACCAGACGCAGAACGCCTCGGTCGGTCACCTTTCTGCTCAGTCGAGCGATCAACAGGTCATGGTCGACGCGATCGAAAAACTGCTCCAGATCGACGTCCACCAGGATGTTCCGCCCCGAGTGAATGTATCGCTGCGCTGCCAGTACCGCTTGGTGAGCGCTGCGACCGGGACGAAAGCCGTAGCTATGATCACTGAACCCTGGGTCCAGCAACGGCTGCAGAATCTGTAGCAGCGCCTGCTGGATCAGCCTGTCCGTCACCGTCGGGATGCCCAGCTTGCGCTCGCCACCCTCCGGCTTGGGGATCAGGACTCTACGCACCGGACTTGGCCGATACGTCCCGGCCAGCAACTGTGCCCGTATCGCGGGCCAGGCCGTTTTCAGATGCTCGACCGTCTCATCGATCCCAAGACCGTCGACGCCCGCAACACCTTTATTAGCCCGAACGCGCTTGAGCGCCAGTTGCAGGTTCTCTCTTGTCAGGACTTCTTGCAGAAGCCCTGACCCCGTGTGGTTCTGGTCATGGCGCGGACAGCCGGCTTCATCGCTGGACGCCCCGCGTCGGGCTTCACCCGTTGCAGCTCCGTCCCCGCCCCGGTTTCCCGGGCATCTGATGCAAGGCCTGCTGTATCGCCATGGTGAACCTCACTCCTTCTCGTTCGGCCCTTCGCTGCAGCGCAACTACTACGGCCTCTGCTGACTTCTCGCTCCAACTTACGTCGTTGCCCTTTCAGGCATAAGGCGAGATCTCCCCAGGTAAGAACGCCATCCTTCACCGCACAACCGCTGCATTTACGTCACCGGGCTTTGGCCACAAGAGCTTCGCAGTACCTTGGCTGCTCGCCCTGTCCGGTAACGCCTCAGATGCAGTTCGTGTAACTCGGCTCGCGGTTTACGCTCCACGCTTCCTCCCCACACTCAGTCGCCTTCATGCAGTTGCGCTTCACTTCATTCGCTGTGGCCAGCTCAAGAGAGGACTTTCACCTCTAGGATGGCGCCCATGCTGGGCGCACAAGGGACTCGCCCGGGAGGGCGAAACAGCAACTCGCAGCCTGCGCGGAAATGAGCCGATCCCCCACAAAACCTGACGCCGGTTCGACAATCCGGCTTGAGCAAGTCCCTTCCCCGATAATCTGCGAAGAACCAAAAAAAGCCGCCCATCATGGGCGGCTTGAACAAGACGTCGATTAGGAGCTGTCACGCACCGACGTCAGGAGGTGGAGAACCTTGGGGACGCAGTGATCAGCTGTCGCTGGCGGCCTTCTCGGCCCGCTGCGGGGTAGCGTTCTGCTTGGCAACGGCGTCCTGGTGTGCGGCCGCGGCGCGCTGTTCGGCCAGCGCTGCGTTGCGTGCAACAAAGGCGCTGGACTCTTCGGCCAGGGTCAGTTGCGAGAAAAAGAGGGAAAAAACGGCGAAAAAGGCAGTAGCGATCAGGTTGCGTTGCATATCTTGAACCTCTTGGATGGTTTCTTGCGAAACATGGCGCCATCTTAGGGAGGTCCTGGCAGGCGAAAAACAGCGGTTTCAGTGAATGACTATTTCTGCTGGCGCAACAATTTCGAGTTGATCGCCCAGTGCTTCGGGTCCTCCAGCAAGGCCTCGTCCTGGGCAAGCAGCGGCGGCAATTCGGCCTTGAGGAATTCCACCCAGGTCTTGATCTTGGCATCGAGGAAACGCCGCGATGGGTAGACCGCATAGATGCTGCGCTCGCGCAGGCGGTATTCCGGCAGGAGCCGCAGCAGCTTGCCATCGCGCACCGGGGGGCAGGCGACGAACGAGGGTAGCAGGCAGACGCCCATGCCGGCCTGGGCGGCCTTGGCGAGGGATTCGGCGACGTTCACCTGGAAGCTTTCCGCCGGCAGCACGTCGAACTCGCTGTCCTCTCCATCGAACAACCAGTTGTCGTGGTAAAGCGGGTCCAGCAGGCGCAGGTACCGGTGCTGGCGCAGATCCGCCGGCTCCATGGGTACGCCCCGCTTCTTCAGGTAGTCGGGGGCGGCGCACAGCACGCTGAACATGGAGCCCAGCACCTGGGCCACCATCTGCGAGTCGGGCAGTTCGCGGGCGAAGGTGATGATCACGTCATGGCCGTCCTCCAGCAGGTCCGGCGTGCGTTGGGACAGCGTGAGCTCCACCACCACTTCGGGATAGCGTTCGGTGTAGCGCGCCACCAGGTGCGTCAGGTGCTGCAGGCCGAGCCCGGTCATGGTGTGCACACGCAGGCGGCCGTGGGGCTTGAGGTGGGCGCCCCGGGCTTCGGCGGCGGCCTCATCCACTTCACCGAGGATCTGTCGGCAGCGCTGCAGGTAGCGCTCGCCCACTTCCGTCAGGGCCAGGCGGCGGGTGGTGCGGTGGAGCAGGCGAGCCTGGAGCTGCTGCTCCAGCTCCGACACCAGCCGCGAGACCTGGGCGGTGGACAGATCCATGGCCTGGGCGGCGGCAGTGAAGCTGCCGGTGTCGATGACCCGCACGAAAACCCGCATGCAGTGGAGCGTGTCCATTGTTACTCCCCGTGTAAGACTGCTTCTCGAAAACCGCAGATTATCGACGAAATCCCCGAAAATATACTGGCCCCATGAGCGGTTCCCGGTCGAGGTCGGCCGTTTCCGTCGTTGTTGTCCGCTTTTTCCGCGGGCCTTTCGAGGTTCCCCCATGACTCCGGATCAGAAATTCGCCCGCCGGGTCCAGGTGGCCATCGTCCTGTTCGTCCTGCTGTTCGCCTACTTCCTCGCGGCGGATCTCTGGATGCCCATCACGCCCCAGGCGCAGCTGACCCGTCCCGTCCTGCGCGTCGCCCCCAGGGTGGAGGGCCAGGTGCTTGAGGTGGCCGTCCGCAACAACCAGCACGTCGACGCCGGACAGCTGCTGTTCCGCCTGGACCCCGAGCCCTTCCGCCTGGCCGTGCGCGCCGCCGAGCTGGCGCTCGAGCAGGCCCGGCAGGATAACCGCCAGCTGGATGCGGCCATCGCCGCCGCCCGTGCCGAACTGGCCGCCGCCCAGGCCACCGCCAGCGAGTTGCAGCGCCAGTGCGCAAGGCTGGCGCGCCTGGTGCGGAGCCAGCACGTTTCCCGCCAGCTCTTCGAACAGACCGAAGCCCGGCGCCAGGCGGCGCAGGCCGGGGTGGCGGCGGCCGGCGCGCGAGTCCGCGAGCTGCTGGTCCAGCGGGGCGCCGAGGGGGACGACAACCTGCGTCTGCGCCAGGCCCGCAATGCCCTGGAGCGGGCCCGCCTGCAGCAGGACTTCAGCGAAGTGCGGGCCGAGCGCGCCGGTACCTTGAGCAACCTGCAACTGTCCGCTGGCGCCTACCTGGCCGCGGGCAGTCCGGTGGCGGCCCTGGTGGCGGACGAGGCGGACATCAGCGCCGACTTCCGCGAGAAGGCGCTGCGCTACGTGAGCCTGGAAGACGGCGCCTCCGTGGTGTTCGACGCCTTGCCCGGGCAGGTGTTCGCCGCCCGCGTGAGTGCCATCGATGCCGGCGTCAAGGAGGGTCAGCTGGATGCCAATGGCGACTTGGCCGCGCCGACCATCTCCGACCGCTGGGTGCGCGATGCCCAGCGCCAGCGCCTCCACGTGCAGCTCACCGAGGCGCTGCCCCGCGTCCTGCCCAGTGGCGCCAAGGCGACGGTGCAGCTCTATCCGCGCGACTCGGGCCTGGCCGATCTTTTCGGCCGGCTGCAGATCACCGTCATCAGCCTGCTGCACTACCTGTACTGAGGCGATGGTGCGCCGCCAGCGACTGACCGAGAACGACCTGCGCCAATGCCTGCGCCTGGCGGGCGGTGGCGCCCTGGGCCTGTTCGTCTGCAAGCTGATGGGCTGGGACAACGGCTCGTTCTTCTGCGTCTACCCCATGCTGCTGCTGGGACTGACGCCCAGCATCGATGCCCACGTGGTGCGCCAGTTCCTGCTCCAGTCGGTGGTGGTGAGCCTGGAGGTACTGCTGATCCACGGCCTGTTCGGAGACCGTCCGCAACTGATGGCGCCCCTGGCCTTCCTCGCCTTTCTCTGGCGCTTCCGCCTGATGGCCCAGGGGCCGCTTTTCATGTTCGGCGCACTGGGCACCGTGTTCCTGTCCATGCAGCTGCACTTCGCCAGCTACCCGGAAACCCACCTGCTCGACCTCATCGCCAGCAATCTCGCGGCGGCCGCCCTGACGGTGCTCATCGCCTGGCTGATGTTCTGGCTGTTCCCCGACGCCGAGTCACGGCCCGCCCGTTCGGTGCCATCCAAGGACCTGCCGAGCCAGCGCCACGAGGCGGTGCTGGGGGCGAGCCTGGCGACCCTTTCCTTCATGGTGTTCCAGAGCCTGGACCTCAAGGACTCGCTCTCGGCCCAGGTGGCGTCCATCCTCGTGCTCTTTCCCATGCACTGGAACGGCATCCGTTTCGCCGGTCGCATCCGCGCCCTCGGCACCCTGCTGGGCTGCGGTATCGGACTGGCGCTGCAACTGGTGCTTTACAGCCACTACGACGTCCTGCCGCTGGTGACCCTGATCTACTGGACGGCGGCCTTCTGCTGCGCCCGGTTGCATGTGCTGGAGGGCGCGCAGGGCGTCGGCTTCGGCGCTCTCACCACCCTGGCCATCGTCTTCGGCCAGTACCTGACGCCGCAGCATGATGTCGCCTACGCCATCGCCTACCGGTTGTCCTCGGTCTGCGTGGCGGTGTTCATGACCCTGGTGGCAGTGTTCGTGCTGCATCGGTTGCTCAACCGCTTTCCGGCCTTTCGTCACGCCAGCCACGCCTGACCGTCGGCTGGATCGCCCGCCGCACTTCCGGCCGCCTACTCTGTCCAAGGCAGGTCCCGTCAAGGTAGCGGCCGCTATGGATACATCCGTCGACTCTCCCAGTGAACTGGAATCCCTCACCCTCGCGCTGCTCCACAGCCGTGGCGAGGTGGAGCGGCTGCGCGAGCGCGAAGCCATCTACAACAGCCTGCTGGGCAGCGTGAATGCCGTGCTCTGGGCGTTCGACTGGGAGTCCCAGAAGGTCATCTATGTCAGCCCCGCCTACGAGAGGATGTTCGGTCGCTCCGCCGCCCTGCTGCTGGCGGACTACAACGAGTGGCGCAACTGCATCTATCCGGATGATCTGGAGTACGCCGCCCGGACCTTCGCCGAGGTGCTGGAGAAGGGCGCCGTGGAAGCCCGGGAATATCGCATCCTGCGTGCGGACGGCCAGCTGCGCTGGATCAGCGACAAGTGCTTCATCAGCCAAGGCGGGGGCGAAGGGCAGAGCACCGTGGTGGTGGGCATCGCCGAGGACATCACCGAGAAGAAGCAGCTGGAGGGCGAACTCCATCGCCTGGCCACCACCGACGTGCTGACCAAGAGCAGCAACCGCCGGCATTTCTTCGAATGCGCCCAGCGCGAGTTCGAGTACGCGGTGCAGTACGGCAGCCCGCTCGCCTTCATCCTGCTGGACATCGACGACTTCAAGAAGATCAACGACACGCATGGGCACCAGGCCGGTGACCAGGTGCTGCAACGTATCGCCCAGTGCGGCGCCAACGCCCTGCGTCGGGGCGACCTGTTCGGCCGAATCGGTGGCGAGGAGTTCGCCGCATTGCTGCCCGGTTGCCCGCCGGAGCTGGCGCGGCAGATCGCCGAACGGCTGCAGCGTGAAGTGCAGCGCCTGGGGTTCAACATCTCGGGCCAGGGCTTCGGCGTCACCATCAGCCAGGGCCTCGCCAGCCTGCGGGACGACGGCAGCCTGGACAGCCTCTACGCCCGCGCGGATGCGGCGATGTACCAGGCCAAGCGCAGCGGCAAGAACCAGATCATCCTGGCGGATTGAGCCGCGGCCAGTCCGGGTGGACGACGCCCGCCATCACCTTCCTCAATGCCGATGTGGGTTGCAGTCGCTCGGCAGAATCTGACGGCATCAGACCATTCCCCCTTACTTCTCGGATTGGTCCTCTTTCCCCGCCTTGCCGTTATCGGTCTAGATATCTGCCGGTCCGCCAGCGTGGCGATCGCTTTCAAAACCAGGTGACACCGGGAGCAACCGCTCCTGCCGTTGTTCCCCCTGCAAACCCAGCAAAGAGCGCGAAATGGAATTCACTCGCCTTGATCGAACCGACAGCCCATGCATGCGCCTGGCTGTGGTCATGAATTCCTGCTCGACCACTTTCATCTGACCTCCCGCAAGGGAGACTCCTGGAGTAGTCATGGCATCGAACAGTTTCCAGAACGAAGTACCCAAGGCCCGCATCAACATCAAGCTCGACCTGCACACCGGTGGCGCCCAGAAGAAGATCGAACTTCCCCTCAAGCTGATGCTCATGGGCGACTACAGCAATGGACAGGAAGCGCGCCCGTTGTCCGAGCGCAGCAAGGTCAACATCAACAGGAACAACTTCGACAGCGTGCTCGCCGACTTCAACCCGCGCCTGAAACTGGCGGTGGAGAACACCCTGGCCGGCGACGACTCGGAGACCTCCGTCGAGCTGGCCTTCTCCCGCATGAAGGACTTCGAGCCTGAGCAGGTGGCCCGGCAGATCCCTCAGCTCCGCGCCCTGCTCGCCATGCGCAATCTGCTGCGCGACCTCAAGTCCAACCTGCTGGACAACGCCACGTTCCGCCACGAACTGGAACGCATCCTCAAGGACGACGCCCTCAGCGAAGAACTGCGAACCGAACTCGCCGCGCTCGCTCCCCAGGATGCGCGTTAACGCATCCGGTCATTCAAAGGAAGGTCCTCCATGTCCGTAGAACACACCTCCGCAGCCTCTGGCGGTGCCGCCGCAACCCAGGAGCACCAGGGCGTCTATGCCGCACTCTTCAGCAAGATCAACCTCAGCCCCATCAGCGAGCTGGGTGGGATCGAAGCCTTTCAGAACAACGAGGCGTTGTCCGAAGCCTCCGCTGACGAGCGGGTCACCGCAGCCGTCAGCGTGTTCCTCGACCTGCTCAAGCAGTCGTCGCAGCGGGTGGAACGCCTGGACAAGACCCTGCTCGACGAACACATCGCATCCCTCGACGCCCAGATCAGTCGTCAGCTCGATGCGGTGATGCATCACCCGGACTTCCAGCGCGTCGAGTCCACGTGGCGTGGCGTCAAGTCGCTGATCGACCAGACCGATTTCCGCCAGAACGTGCGTATCGAGTTGCTCGATGTCAGCAAGGAGCACCTGGTTCAGGACTTCGACGACGCACCGGAGATCGCCCAGAGCGGCCTCTACGTCCACACCTATACCCAGGAGTACGACACCCCCGGTGGCGAGCCGATCGCGGCCGCCATTTCCAACTACGAGTTCGACAGCAGCCCCCAGGACATCGCCCTCCTGCGCAACCTGTCCAAGGTCGCCGCAGCAGCCCACATGCCGTTCATTGGCTCCGTCGGGCCCGCGTTCTTCGGTAAGGAGACCATGGAAGAGGTCGCCGCCATCAAGGACATCGGCAACTACTTCGACAGGGCTGAGTACATCAAGTGGAAGTCCTTCCGTGACAGCGACGACGCCCGTTACATCGGCCTGACCCTGCCGCGTGTCCTCGGACGCCTGCCTTACGGCCCGGACACCATTCCCGTACGCAACTTCAACTACGTGGAAAAGGTGAAAGGTCCCGACCATGACCGGTACCTGTGGACCAATGCTTCCTTCGCCTTTGCCGCCAACATGGTGAAGAGCTTCATCAACAACGGCTGGTGCGTGCAGATCCGTGGCCCACAATCGGGCGGCGCCGTGACCGACCTGCCGATCCACCTCTACGATCTGGGCACCGGTAACCAGGTGAAGATTCCCTCGGAGGTGATGATTCCGGAAACCCGCGAGTTCGAGTTCGCCAACCTCGGTTTCATCCCCCTGTCCTATTACAAGAACCGCGACTACGCCTGCTTCTTCTCCGCCAACTCGGCGCAGAAGCCGGCGCTGTACGACACGGCCGATGCGACCGCCAACAGCCGCATCAACGCGCGCCTGCCCTACATCTTCCTGCTGTCGCGCATCGCCCATTACCTGAAGCTCATCCAGCGGGAAAACATCGGCACCACCAAGGACCGTCGCGTGCTGGAGTTGGAGCTCAACAAGTGGATTGGCGGCCTGGTCACCGAGATGACCGACCCCAGTGACGACTTGCAGGCTTCCTACCCCCTGCGCGAAGCCAAGGTGATAGTCGAGGATATCGACGACAACCCCGGCTTCTTCCGCGTCAAGCTCTACGCCGTACCGCACTTCCAGGTAGAAGGCATGGACGTCAACCTGTCGCTGGTTTCGCAAATGCCCAAGGCCAAGGCCTGAGCACTTCCATAGGGAAACGACGTCATGAACATCGACCGCCCCCTATGGGCTGCGGGGACGCTCCTGTCCCCGCAGCAGTTCCAGCAGCAGGCGCGCTGGGAGGCCTGGACCAACGAATGCATCGCCCACCTTGCTTTGGTTCACCCCTGGGGCGCGCTGGCGGCCGCCTTCGATCCGGACGCGCTGAAGCTTGGGAAGCTCAAGGCATTCCGGCTGCACCTGAGGATGCCGGACGGCACCCTGATCGACACGGACCGTAGCGACCGTCTGCCTCCTGCGCTGGAGCTGTCCCTTGTGCTGCCGGACGACCTACAGAGCGCGTTGGTGCTGCTGGCGCTGCCGCTGGAGCAGGGCAATGGCAACAACTGTCTGCTCGAGGGCGACCGCGAGGACCGGCCGACCCGCTACCGCCAGGATTGGCGAGCGGTGCAGGACCTCTACGGCGATGAGCGGCAGTCCATCAGCGTAATGGAGCACCAGCTCTGCCTGCGCCTGGCCAGTGATGACAATGGCGACTACCTGACCTGTCCGGTTGCGCGCCTGGTGCGCGACCCCCAAGGTATCTGGGGGCTCGACCCCGTCTATGTACCGCCACTGTTGAGCTTCGCTGCTCATCCGGGGCTCTCGACGCAACTGGATAACCTGCTCACTCAGTTGTCCGCCAAGCGCCAGCGGTTGATGGGCATGCGCCGCGAAAGCAATCAGCGCATGGCCGATTTCGCAGTGGCGGATGTCTCGCTGTTCTGGCTGCTCAATGCTCTCAATACCTACCAGCCGATCCTGGCCGATCTGAGGGCCCATCCCGCGCGCCATCCCGAGCAGGTCTACCGGGAACTGGTGAAGCTTGCCGGCAGCCTGTCGACCTTTTCGCTTGAGCACGACATCGAGCAGATTCCGGCCTACCGGCACGAGCACCTGGAGACCGTGCTGCCACCGCTGATGGGCATGATCTCTTCCCTGCTCGAGGCCAGCCTGCCGTCGCGCGTCATCGCCCTGGAACTGGAAGAGCGCGGGGCCAACCGCTGGCAGGTGGCACTCAACGATCCGCGTTTGCGCGAGCCGGGCGGTGCCGACTTCTACCTGTCCGTACGTTCGCGTCTTTCGGCGGCACAACTGCACAGCCAGTTTCCGCACCTGTGCAAGCTGGGTTCGCCGGACGACGTCGATCACCTGGTCAATGCCGCGCTCGACGGCGTTCCGCTTCAACCGCTCCGCCACGTGCCGGCTGCCATTCCGCTGCGCCTGGAGAACCAGTACTTCGCGCTGGATCTCGACCATCCCAAGGGGCGCGCCATGCTGGCCGCAGGCGTCTGCGCCATCTACGTGCCCGCCGCCTTGATCGAGGCGCGACTCGAACTCTTCGCGGTGCTGCGCTCATGAACCAGGCCGCGACAAGGAAACAGCCCATGGCAATCGATATCGATGCCTTGCTTCAGGACACCTACCTGCTTGTCGTATCCCTGCGCGAAGGTGCTGTTGCGCAGAGTGGCCGCGAACTCTGGCGGCATTGCTGCAAGCAGGTCGAAACCCTGCGCAATGCCCTGGAGGAAGCGGGTATCAGCCAGCGGAGCATTGACTGCATCAGCTATGCCCAATGTGCCCTGCTGGATGAAACGGTACTCGGCTATGCCAGTGACGAGGCTCATGCGAATTGGGCCAGCGAGCCCCTGCAGGCGAAGTTCTTCAACCGTCACCAGGCGGGCGAGTTCCTCTACGAGGACATGCGCGAAGTCCTGCGCCAACCCGCGCCAGACCCACAGGTCCTGACGGTCTACCACCGTGTGCTGATGCTGGGGTTCAAGGGACGCTATCGAGACTTGCAGGCCCCTGAGCGAGAGGAGCTTCTGAGCACGCTGGACGCTCAGGTCCGCCCCTTGGTCGTGCGTGATGGATTGATCTCCGACTCCGCGCGCGGTCACGGCTTCGTCTTGCAGCAATGGTTGCGCAGCCCTGTCATCCAGCTGTTCGTGGCGGCTGCGCTGATCGCCGGTGCCTGGTGGTCAATGGATCATCTGCTCCAGCGTGCGGTCGCCTCGCTGCTGCCTGGTGTGGCATGAAGGAGGCACCATGACCGTCACGCTGAAGCGTGGTCTCTGCGCATGGGCAGCGCTGCTCACACTGTTACTCCTGTTCTTCTTTCCCCTCGAGGCGTGGCAGCGCAGTGGTGCGGCTCTGGCCGTCACCCTGGTGGCATTTCTTGTCTGGCGCAGGGTCAGTCACCCGCTTCCCGCACTGGACAGCGCCATACCCTTGCCCGCGGCGGACTTCCGACAGCCCCTGGTACTGGTTTGTGGTGATGGCCTGTCGGGTCTCTTCGGCGACTCGGCGGACGGGGCCTTGCTGAGGACGACGTCGCAAGGCTGCTACCTGCGGGTGGAAGACTGCGAGAGGTTGCCACTTCGGGTTGGCAGCATTCTGGCGCTTCGGCCCCACTGGGCTGGACAGCTCGCTGTTCTGTTGGTCATCAACCCCAACGAACACGATGATGCCGCTGAGCTGGAAGGGCGTCTCCTGGCGTTTCACCATCAACTGGCGCTGGCACGTCGACAGGGCGCCGCCTTGCCACTGCTTCGGGTCACCTATCTGCAATGCCCTCGAGCCGACTCTCCCTGGTTCTGCTGGACGGAAGGTGCGGTGCAGCCGGAGGTCTTCGAGGCGGGGGCTCGGATCGGTCTTGGCGAATGGCAGAAGTGCAGGGGGGCGTTCTCCTTGTCGGCGGCTCGGCTGCGGACCAGCGTCGTGCTGGACAGCGCCGCGGAATGGCTGAATCAGCATCTGTTGGTTCGTTTCACCATCCGAAGGGAGCCGGCCGCGCTTGCGCATGGGATCATGCTGGTCCCGGCCTTGCCCCGCAGTCTCCCCGGAAATCTCTGGCAGCAATGGCTGCATGGCAAGACCGTTCTCAGTGAGTTGGATGTCCCGGCGGCGCCGGCAAGGCTGCCCCTTCCAGACCCGCTGTTGCCATTGCTGCCTGTAACGGTACGAAGCTCGGCCCTGGCCCGCGCCGGATCGGTTGCTCTCTGGCTATCGACGGCGGCCATCCTGTTGGCCATGGCCGGCTCCACCTGGCAGAACAGCAGGCTGGTGCGTCAGGTCAGCGATGACCTGCAGCGTTATCTGGCCATTCCTTATGTACCAAGCCGCAACCTGCCCGAGTTCGCCTTGCGCGAGGCCGCCGCAGCTGTCCTGCGTGCCGACGCCGATCGCCTGGATGGTTACTACCGCCATGGGGAACCCCTCTGGCTCGGAATGGGCCTGTATCAGGGCGAACGCCTGAGGCGTGAACTGCTGGCCGTGATCACCCGCCACCGGTTGCCACAGGACGCACCTGCGCAGGTCGCGGATCAGCCTCAGCCTGAACCCCTAAGGCTCGACAGCCTGTCGCTGTTCAATGTGGGCAGCGCCACCCTCAAGCCTGAGTCGACCAAGCTGCTGATCAATGCCCTGGTCGGCATCAAGGCCCAGCCCGGTTGGCTGATCGTCATCGCTGGCCATACCGATGCCACCGGCAACGCCGAACAGAACCTCCAGCTGTCCCGCGCTCGGGCCGGCGCCGTACGGGACTGGATGCAGCGCATGGGCGATATCCCCGACAGCTGCTTCGCCGTACAGGGCTTCGGCGCCGGCCAGCCGATCGCCAGCAATGACACCGAGATCGGACGTGCCGCGAACCGGCGCGTCGATATCCGTCTGGTGCCGGAAGTGGGGGCTTGCGCGCTGCCCACCACCGCTCCGGACGGCAAGCACCAGTCGCACTCTGCGGCTGTCAACCTCTGAGAAGGAGTTTCAAATGGCAATTCCCGTATACCTCTGGCTGCAAGACGATGGTGGCGCAGACATCAAGGGTTCGGTGGACGTGCAGAAACGCGAGGGCAGCATCGAGGTCGTCGCCCAGGATCACAGTCTCTACATCCCGACCGACAACAACACCGGCAAGCTGACTGGAACCCGGGTGCACACTCCCTTCCTCTTCACCAAGGAAATCGATGCGTCCAGTCCCTACCTGTACAAGGCCGTGACCACCGGTCAGACCCTCAAGAGCGCCGAGTTCAAGTGGTATCGCATCGACGACGCCGGCCAGGAAGTCGAGTACTTCAACACCAAGCTGGAGAACGTCAAGGTCGTCAAGGTCGCGCCGAAGATGCATGACGTGAAGGACCCGGCCAAGGAGAAGCACAACCACCTGGAACAGGTCGAGCTGCGCTACGAGAAGATCACCTGGACCTACAAGGACGGGAACATCATCCACTCCGATTCCTGGAACGAGCGTCAGAGCGCCTGACGTCGGGCATGACGGGCGGAGCTCAGGCTTCGCCCGTCGCGGTGAGCCGGGGGCGCGCAGCACCCGGCGCACTGCCTCTTCCCATCGGACGCGCAAGCGCCCCGCACTTCGTACAAGGACGCACCTCCATGGCCCAGAACCCCGCCAGCCTGCTTCGTCGCCTCAATCCCTATTGCGCCCGGGCACTCAGCGCCGCGGCATCACTGTGCCAGAGCCGCGCCCACGGGCAGATCACCCCCGAACACTGGCTGCTCAAGCTACTGGAGCAGGGGGAGGGCGATCTCACCCTGATCGCCCGCCGCTATGAATGGGACCTCGACGCGCTGTGGCAGGGCCTGCTCGACCACCTGGACCGCCTGCCCCGCAGCGTGCGTGAAAAGCCTCAGCTCAGTGCCGAGTTGCAGCAACTCATCAAGAGCGCCTGGCTGCGGGCCTCGCTGGATGAGGACAACGACCGCCTGCGCTCATTGCACCTGCTCGGTGCCTTGCTGGAGGCCCCCCATCTGATCCGCTGCGAGGCCGCCTGGCCCCTGTTCAGCCTCGGCGAGTCGCAGGTCCAGCGCCTGCTGCCCATGCTCGACCAGCACTCCGAAGAACGTCCGGCGCTGCAACGGGAGGCCGCCCTCGAAGGTGACGAGAATTGCGCCGCCGTGCTGGCCACCGCGCCGGCTGGCAAGGCGGGAACGGATGCGCTTCACGCGGTGCTCGAGCGTTTCACCCAGGACCTGACCGCCCAGGCACGCGAGGGGCGAATCGACCCGGTATTCGGCCGTGACGACGAAGTCCGGCAGGTCATCGACATCCTCAGCCGCCGGCGCAAGAACAACCCCATCCTGGTGGGCGAGCCCGGTGTCGGCAAAACCGCGCTGGTCGAGGGCCTGGCCCTGCGCATTGCCGAGGGCTCCGTCCCCGACAGCCTCAAGACGGTCAGCGTGCGCACCCTCGATCTCGGCCTGCTGCAGGCCGGGGCCGGCGTCAAGGGAGAGTTCGAGCAGCGCCTGAAGCAGGTCATCGACGCCGTCCAGCGTGCGGAGCGTCCGGTCCTGCTGTTCATCGACGAGGCCCACACCCTGATCGGCGCCGGCAACCAGGCCGGTGGCGCCGATGCCGCCAACCTGCTCAAGCCCGCACTCGCCCGTGGCGAACTGCGCACCATCGCCGCCACCACCTGGAGCGAGTACAAGCAGTACTTCGAGCGCGACGCCGCGCTGGAGCGTCGATTCCAGATGGTCAAGGTCGACGAACCGGATGACGCCGGCGCCTGCCTCATGCTGCGGGGCCTCAAGGGCCGATATGCCCGCCACCACGGCGTGCATATCGAAGACGCCGCCGTGCAGGCCGCGGTCAGCCTTTCACGTCGCTACCTGACCGGGCGCCAATTGCCGGACAAGGCGGTCGACCTGCTGGACACCGCCAGCGCCCGGGTACGCATGAGTCTCGACTGCGAGCCCCAATCGCTGGTGCGACTGGCATCCCGGTTGTCGGCCCTGGAGCTGGAGCAGCAGGCCCTGGACGCGGACAGTCACCTGGGAGGGCGCCCCCCCGCCGGGCGGCTCGATGAACTCTCCGAGCAGCGCGCCGAGCTGGAACGCCAGCACTGCGAGCTGGAGCGCCAGTATCGCCTTGAACTCGAACTGAGCCTGCAACTGCTCGCCGCTCGCCAGGAAGAGCCCCGGCAGGCGGAGCGTTGTGCAGAGCTGCAACGCCAACTGGAAGCAGCACAGGGCGACCGGCCTCTGCTTTCCCTCGACGTCACTTCGCGCAACGTCGCCGAGGTGATCGCCGACTGGACCGGCGTACCCCTGGGCAGCCTGCTCAAGGACGAACAGGCCAATCTGCTGGAACTGGAGCACCGCCTGGCCCAGCGAGTGATAGGCCAGCACACCGCCCTGGCTGCGCTGGCCCAGCGACTGCGTGCCGCGCGTACCGGCCTCACCGACGAACGCACGCCCCAGGGCGTGTTCCTGCTGGTGGGCAGCAGCGGCGTTGGCAAGACCGAAACCGCCCTGGCGCTGGCCGACAGCCTCTTCGGCGGTGAGAAATCGCTGATCACCCTCAACCTCTCCGAGTACCAGGAGGCCCACACTGTCAGCCAGCTCAAGGGTTCGCCGCCCGGCTACGTCGGCTACGGCCAGGGCGGTGTGCTCACCGAAGCGGTACGCCAGCGCCCTTACAGCGTGGTGCTGCTCGACGAGGTGGAAAAGGCCCATCGCGACGTGCTGAACCTCTTCTACCAGGTCTTCGACCGGGGCTTCATGCGCGACGGTGAGGGGCGCGAGATCGACTTCCGCAACACCGTCATTCTCATGACCTCCAACCTCGGCGGCGACCTGCTGCAGGCCTGCCTGCAGGAGCAGCCGGACGCCACCGACGGCACCCTTCAGGAACTGCTGCGCCCAATCCTGCGCGAGCACTTCCAGCCCGCGCTGCTCGCCCGCTTCCAGACGTTGATCTACCGGCCGCTGGGGGCCGATTCGCTGAAGCGCATCGTCGACCTCAAGCTCGCCCAGGTCGCCCGCCGGTTGCAGCGCCATTACGGGCTGGACTGCCGCATCGACGACGCCTTGAGCGATGCCCTGGCCGCCGCCTGCCTGCTGCCTGACACCGGCGCCCGCAACATCGACAGCCTGCTCAACCAGCAGATCCTGCCGGTGCTCAGCCAGCAACTGTTGCAGCGCCAGGCCAGCCGGCTGGGCACCCGCGGCGTCACCCTGAGCCATAGCGATGCCGACGGCATCACCTTGCACTTCTCCGATTCGCTTGAGCATCCGCACGGGATGCTCGAGGAGGCCTGAACATGCTCGCTGAAATCCGCCCCTTCTTCGATCACAGCCGGCACACGCTCACAGTCGACGGGCTCGATACCGCCCTCGACGTGCTGGCCTTCCACGGCAAGGAAGCCCTCAGTGAACCCTTCTCCTACCAGGTGGAATTCACCGCCACCGCGCGGGACCTGCCGGCTGACCGCTTCCTCGGCCAGGCCGCCCGCTTCAGCCTCCATCCGCCGCCCACCCCGGTGCCCTTCGTCGGCCTGAGCCTGCCCCCCGCGCAACCCCTGCGCACCCTGCACGGCGTGGTGACCGGTTTTTGCCGGCTCTCCGGCTCCAACGACGAGGCCCGTTACCAACTCACCCTGGAGCCGCGCCTGGCGCTGCTCGGACGGGGCCGCCAGTACCGCATCTACCAGCACCTCTCGGTGCCCGAGATCGTCGAGCAGATCCTGCGCAGCGACCGCCACCGCTGGGCCGGCCAGGACTTCCTCTTCGACCTCAAGCGCGAATACCCCAAGCGTGAGCAGGTGATGCAGTACGGCGAGAGCGACCTGGCCTTCATCCGGCGCCTGATGGCCGAGGTCGGCATCTGGTTCCGCTTCACCGCCGACGAGCGCCTGGGTATCGACGTGGTCCAGTTCCACGACGACCAGCGCAACTACCAGTTCGGCCTCCAGTTGCCCTGCCGCCCGCAATCGGGCACCCAAAGCAGCGGAGCGGATGCCGTCTGGGGCCTGCAAACGAGCCATGGCGTGGTGGAGAAGCACCTGCGCATTCGCGCCTACACCCCGCGCGATGCCGCCGCCTACCTCGACGGCGAAGTCGACCAGACCCGGGGCGACCCCACCACCTACGGCGAGGCCTATCACTATGCCGAGCCCTATACCGAACTGGACGACCCCCACGCCCGCGATGAAGACCTGCAGAGCGAAAGCGGCTTCTTCTATGCCCGCCTCGCCCACGAGCGTTACCTCAACCAGCAGACCAGCCTGTCGGGCCTCACCAGCAGCGCCGCCCTGGCGCCGGGCCAGGTGCTCAAGGTCGAAGGCGGCGCGCCGGAAGCCTTCGCCCCCGGCGCCGTCATCACCCGGCTGGAGACCACCGCCGCCCGCGACCGCAGCTTCCAGGCAAGCTTCAGCGCCATCCCCTACGCCGAGCACATCTGCTTCCGCCCGGAACGCCTGGCCAAACCGGTGATCGCCGGCACTATCCCGGCGCGGGTCACCAGCCCGCAGGCGGGCGACCTCTACAGCCACATCGACCTGGACGGCCGCTACAAGGTCAACTTCCTCTTCGACCAGGACAGCTGGCCCGCCGGGCAGGAAAGCCTGTGGCTGCGCCTGGCGCGGCCCTACGCCGGCGACACCTACGGCCTGCACCTGCCGCTGATCCAGGGCACCGAAGTCGCCATCGCCTTCGAGCACGGCGACCCGGACCGGGGCTTCATCGCCTTCGCCCTGCACGACAGCCAGCACCCGGACCTGGTGACCCTGAAGAACTACAAGCGCAACGTCCTGCGCACCCCGGCCAACAACAAGCTGCGCCTGGACGACAGCCGTGGCCAGGAGCACATCAAGCTCAGCACCGAACACAGCGGCAAGAGCCAGCTCAACCTCGGCCACCTGGTGGACGGCCAGCGGCAGAAGCGCGGCGAAGGCTTCGAGCTGCGCACCGATGGCTGGGGCGCCATCCGCGCGGGCAAGGGGGTGTTCATCAGTGCCGACGAGCAGGCCAGGGCCCAGGGGCAGGTGCTCGAGATGAAGCCCGCTGTCGTCCAGATGGAAAAGGCCAGCCAGCAGCTCGAACAGTGGCAGGAAATCGCCCGGGCCCACCAAAGCCGCGAGTCGAGCCATGAAGGCCTGGACGACCTCCTCAAGCAGGGCAAAGGGCTGCAAGGCCCGGCCATTCTGCTCAGCGCTCCGAGCGGTATCGCCGCCGTCACCCCATCCAGCCTGCTGCTGCAGAGTGATCAGACCCTCTACCTACAGAGCCTGGACGAAATCAACCTCGCCGCCGCCCAGCGTCTGGCCCTGCAGTCCAATCAGGGTCTGTCGCTGCTGGCCCAGCAAGAAGGCCTGCGCCTGGTATCCGGCAGGGGCCCGTTGGAAATCGAATCCCACGGCGACCTGCTTAACCTCATCGCCCAGCGGGACATCACCCTGCAATCGGTACAGGGCCACCTGCAGATCACCGCCCAGAACGGCATCACCCTGGCCAGCGGCGGTGGCTACATCCGCATCACCCCCGATGGCGCCATCGAAATCCACAGCCCCGGCACGCTCAATCTCAAGGGCCGGCACGTATGGGAAGGCCCGGCAGGCCAGGGTTTCCCGCTTCCTGAACTACCTACCTCCGTTTGCGAGGACTGCCTGAAGAAAGCCCAGGCACAAGCTGCAGGCGCCGTTATGCGCGTGACCAATTGAGGTGAGCGGAATGAACCCATCCTTCGATGTCTGGCTAGAGCAGATTACCGACATGGTAGCTGCGGCGGGCTTGAACCATGTCGACGTACTGATCGACCAGGCCAATTGTGACCTGGCCATCCTGCCAGGGCTGGCCCTGATGGAGCCGGCCATGCCCTGGTTTTCGTTGTTCAGTGGCCTGCCTGAAGAGGCACTCCTGGAGCAGGCACCACTGCTGATACGAATCAGCCTTGATGAGTGGCGGCACAAGAGCTGGTTGGGCGAGTTGGTTGAGCACCTGGCGCCGCAGTCACGGCTCCTGGTGTTGCTCTCGCCTTTACCGTTCGAGTCGCTGGCCAAGACGTTTCAAGGCCTCTCGCAATTGGAATGGGGAGGGCTGAGTGGGCTGTTGCGTTTCTACGACCCACGAGTGCTGCCGCATCTGCTGGACCGAGTGCTGGACCCGGAGCAGAAGGAGCAGTTCCTCGGCGTGGCGTTGTTCTGGAGCTGGCTGGACCGCGACCGGCTACCCGTCTGGCGGTCCGGCACCTACCGCTCAAGCTCCGCTGCGCCGGAGCCGCCGGCAGCCATCACCCTGACCGATGAACAGTATTTTCGCCTGGGCAGCCTCAGCGATGCCCAGCAATTGCTTGGACTGGCAAGTGAGCGAATGCCGGACAGCACAGAAGAACAACGGTTCGAAGCCTGCTACCACCTGGCTCTCAAAGCGGAGCAGGAAGGCTTCTTCGGAGACTTGGAAATCTATGTGATTCAAGACTCTAAGTTGCTTTTTTGAAGGTGGTCGAAAGTTTTGGTTAGGGAGCCTCTGGAAATGAAGGAGCCTGCCGTATGTTCGAAGTAACAGTTTATGAGGTGGTTGTTTCGGAAATAAGTGAATTCCCCTGGCATCAGGCGGTTTTCATTTGTCACTGGAATATCGCTGCGAGGGATTGGAGATGAGGGCTGCGTGTGAGCTCAAGTGGTTATGGGGGGTGTTGTTCTTAAGTTTGGCGGGTTGTTCGCTGGGGGAGTCTGAATATCTGGGAGGGAACCTGAATGGCGTCAATCATACTTCGGCCGCAATCAACTACTTCAAGGTCAATGGGTATGGAGGGCCGAATATCTCTCCCCATGGTTATGGGGGAGGTATGTGCTGCGTGATGCTGCCTCGCGAATGGCGGCCGGGTTTGATGATGAAGGTTGAGTGGGAAATCGATCCTGATCCTTATGCCAAGATCAAGCGCAAAACAACTGGCTATGGATTTGATGAAGAGGCCTACGCCAAGCACGCCGCTAATTATCAGCAACACACCGCCAGCGTTCCCTTGCCACCCTATGAAGAAGAGGGCCTGTGTGCGCTGGAGGTGCATTTTTTCCCCTGCCATCAGGTCAAGGTCACGACTTCATGTTGGCGCTACCCCTCGCCCAATAGCCCGATCAGGGAACCTCTGGAAATGAAGGAGCCTGCGGTATGTCCGAAGTAATAGTTCATAAGGTGGTTGTTCCTGAAATAAATGAAGTCCCCTTGCACTAGGCGGTTTTAATTTGTCACTGGAGTATCGCTGCGAGGAATTGGAAATGAGGGCTGCGTGTGTACTCAACTGGTTATGGGGGGTGTTGTTCTTAAGTTTGGCGGGTTGTTCGCTGGGGGAGTCTGAATATCTGGGAGGGAACCTGAATGGCGTCAATCATACTTCGGCCGCAATCAACTACTTCAAGGTCAATGGGTATGGAGGGCCGAATATCTCTCCCCATGGTTATGGGGGAGGTATGTGCTGCGTGATGCTGCCCCGCGAATGGCGACCGGGTTTGATGATGAAGGTTGAGTGGGAAACCGATCCTGATCCTTATGCCAAGTCACCGCCATTAGGTACTGATGAGTTCCGTAAGTTTATGGTCAAGCACAAGGCTAACTACGAGCATCACACCGCCATCGTTCCCTTGCCACCCTATGAACAAGGCCTATGCGCTCTGGAAGTGCATTTCTTGCCTTGCCACCAAGTCAAGGTCACCACGGCTTGCTGGGGTTATGGCTCGCCTAAAAATCCAATCAAGGAACCTCTGGAAATGAAGGAGCCTGCCGAATGTCCGAAGTGAACACTCATGCCTGGGCACATGTCCCGGCGGTTTTCCCCTTGGTGGGGCGTTTGCCCGGTGACCCAAGCGCAGTACGCGCCAACCACCGCAAGCAGGTGGCCGAGGAACTGGCTCATCGCCGGTGCCTGAATGCCGCCCAGGGAGGGCCGGGGGCCTCCACCTGCGCCCATAGCCTGCATATCAGCCTGTTCTTCGATGGCACCAACAACAACGAGGACTATGACACCCGCAAGGCGAAGGTTCCGCACCCCACCAATATCGCCCGCCTTTACCATGCGAGCCTGGAACATTTGGACAGTGGCTATTTCCGTTACTACATCCCTGGCGTGGGCACGCCTTTTCCGGAAATCGGCGAGCTGGAGTTCGGCACAAGAGGAATGGCGTTCGGCTTTCGTGGGGAGGACCGCATCAACTGGGGCCTGCTGCAAGTGGCCGATGCCTTGATGTTTGCACTGAACGACAAGAAGGGGCTCAAGCTGCCGCAAGCCCAGGCCCAACTGAAGAAGATGGCCACCGCCTGGCCATTGACCGGCCTGGGTCGCGCCTGCCGGCGTGCGGCGATGATGGAGTTGCTCGAGCCGCTGCGCCAGCGGGTGGGCAATGCCCAGCCGACGGTGGTGGCGATCAAGCTGTTCGTCTACGGCTTTTCCCGTGGGGCGGCGGAGGCGCGCACCTTCGTCACCTGGCTCAGCGAGCTGTTCGATACGCCCGAGGGGGCGGACCAGCCGGAGCGGAGCCTGCTGGGCATTCCGCTGCGCATCGAGTTCCTCGGCCTGATGGACACCGTGGCTTCGGTGGGCAGTGCCCATGCCGCGCCCTTCGCCTCCGGGCATATGGACTGGGCCGACGGCAACTTGCCCTTGCCCTGCGCCGAGCGCTTTCCAGGGTGGATCAAGGACTGCCGGCATTTCGTCGCCGCCCACGAGCAGCGCCTGTGCTTCCCGCTGGACTCGATCCGCACCGAAGCGGGGCACTACCCACCCTATGCCCGTGAAGTGCTCTACCCCGGCGTGCACTCGGACGTGGGGGGCGGCTACCCGCCGGGCGCCCAGGGCAAGGCCCGGGATGGGCAGGCCGAGCTGCTCTCGCAGATTGCCCTGCATGATCTCTATGCCGCGGCCTTCGCTGCGGGAGCCCCCTTGGCGGTGCCGGAAGCGGTGGTGCCGGAGGAGCTGAGGCAGATGAAACCGGTACGAGCAATGTCCGCCGAAACGGATCGTGAGTTCACGCTCAACGAGGAGCTGACCCACCGTTTCAACGCCTGGCGCAGCGCCACCCTGGGCCTGTCGGAGGCGACGCCCGCCGAGTCCTCGAGCCACGAACCGCAGCAGGCCGGGCAGGACCTGGACACCCTGATGGCCGAGCAGTTGGCCTGGCTCACCGGCTGGCGTATCGAGCGCTTCGCCCGGGGCAGCTATGCCAGCCGGCCTTTCTACGGCGAGGCCAGGCAAACCAGTGCGGAGGAGCAGGTGCAGGAGCGGGAGGCCCTCGCGGCGCGCAGGGATGAGCTTCGAAAGAAACGCCAGGCTGCCCGTGGCAATCCCGATGTGAGGCTCGTAGACGAGCCGGACTACGAGCCGGTGCTGGACCGGCAGCAGATCCGCGAGGCCGCCACCGAGTTCGAGCATGACTATACGGAGCGCTGGCGCGAGCAGACCGGCCTCGGCGGCTTCCTGCTCGATGTGTTGGTGGGCGATACGGTGTTGCTGCTCAATGACGACGATGAGCTCGCCGAGTTCCAACGGCTCAAGGCGGAGGGCGAGGCGCGGGCGCGGGAGCTGTTCGCGGAGCCCTTCAAAGGCCGTTTCGAGCTCACCGACCACCCCGCACGGGCGGCGCTGGTGGCGCTGTTCGACGATCAGGTGCATGACTCGCGTGCCTGGTTCCTGCACAGCACGATCGGTGCGCGGGAGATGTGGGGCGACTATTTCCGCTATCGCATGGTGTATTTCGGCACACAGACCAACAAGCGCGTCACACCGGTCGTGATCGCCGGGCGTGTCGTCGGCGTCGCGGTGTTGCTGGGCGGCGCCTACGCCATTCGCAAGCATGGCTGGACGGGACTGGCCGGCACCCTGGCGGCGGGGAGCATCGGCTACCAGGTGATCAACACCGTCAGCGGCAAGCCGGTGCCTTTCCTACCGGGAGCGGAGAAGATTCTCCAGCCGACCCGCGCCATCGGCCAGGTGGTGGCGGAGCAGCGACAGGCCCTGCTTGCCGCAGAAGAAGAGCAGCGCATGCAGACCATGCTGGACTACCTGCGCAAGACCGGTGGGCTGGTCGAGCAGGCCAAGGCGGTGCTGCCATGAAACCCCTGGTGCGTGTGGGGGACCCGCTTGTGCCCTTCGGTGGCGAGGTGCTGGAGGGGCACTTCCTGGCCTTCGGCAAACCGGTGGCGTTCGTCGGAGCCCGCGCCCGCTGCGACAAGCACGGCATGACCCAGATCGTTCAGGGCGCCTCGCTTTCCACCGTGCAGGGGAGCGCGGTGGCCCTGGATGGCCACCCGTGCGCCTGCGGTTGCCGGGTAATGAGCACGCTGCCCGGCTCCTCGATGAGTGTGGCGCCATGAAACGCCCGCCGCATTATCCGGACTACGTGGAGCCCAGCGCGCCGCAGTGGCGGCGCTGGTGGCTGGCCCTGCTGTTGCTGTGGGGTGTCCAGCTCGGGCTGACCTGGGCCTTGTGGCCCGAAGGGCGGCCGCGCCAGGAGCAGTGGCCGTTGGGTGTGATTGTGCCGCTGGCCTGGTTGCTCGCCTTGGCGCTGCGCTTGCTGGTGTGGCAGGTGGGCCTGATCAATCGTGACGCTCATCGCTCCACCCTGGAGGCCGCCCTGCGTGGCTGGTGGTGCCGACGTGGTGCGACCTTGCCGGTGGAGCATGCACTGCTATTGGGGCCGGCAGGTGATTCATCCTGGCAGTACCAAGGGCTGATGGCGGCAACGCCGGTACCGAAGCCGGTCGTGCTGCCCGGATCGGGAGAGCTGGCGCTGCGCTGCCAGGTTTCGTTGCGTCAAGCCGAAGATCGGCACGCCGCGCTGGGCCAGCACCTTGCGCGGCAGTTGCTGGCGTTACCCGAACGGGAGGCACGCTGGTCCGGCTGGCGAGGCCTGGCCTGGGTCGGCGATGCGGCGGGGGAGGTGTCTTTTGCCGCGACCTTGGTGGCCGCTGGAGCTCAGTTGCCGGAGACCCGCTGGCGGCTGCGCACCCTGGATGATCTGGACACACTGATCGACGAGTTCCCCCGCATCTGTCCCGAGGAGGCGGATGGGCTGCTCTGTGCCGGTGTGGTGTCTTTGGCACAGGCGGAGGAGGGGGCGGTGCCCGGCGAGGCGGGCTTCGCCTGGGTGATTGGCCATCGCGGCCAGCTGCAGCTGCACCGTGGTGAATACCTCCTGACCGACGAGGAGTCCGCCGCCGAACTCTGTGCGCAGATGCAGCGCTACGGCAGGCTGGATAAGGCACCGGCGCACTGCCTGGCGCTGGATGCCGCCAGCCACCGGGCCTTCATCGAGGGCGGGTGGCAAGCCGGCGAACATCAGCTGTCCGCTCATTGGGGGGCTCTGGGGCCTTTGGCGCCTTTCGTAGGCATGTCCCTGGCGCTGTTGCAGGTAAAGGAGAGCAGGCAGCCCTGCGGCTGGCTCTGCGCTCAGGGTGAACAAGGCATGGCAATGGGTGTGGCGGTGCATGGAAATGGATAAGCAAGGCCCTCAGGGCTCTCTGGGACGCGCGGCGCTGGTCTACCTATTGCTGGTGAGCGCGCTGGTGCTGCTGGGCACATTGCTTTACGGCCTGTGGGGGACCGAACTGGGCTTGCCCGGTATAGCGCTCGTACATCTGGCGTTGCGTGGGCTGGTGGTCTGGTTGGTGCTGTGCATGTTCTGCCCGGTGTTTCTGCTGGCCTGGAGGCATCTGGCGATCGTTCGGGCGCGGTCATTGTTAGGTAACGACGCGCATGGGACTGCTCCGGTGTCTGCGGATGGCTCGGCGACGCAAGACGTCAAGCCGCCGCTTGCGCACCTTCGTCAAGGCTTTGGCCCCTTCTGGCGCCGCCGCACCCGCCTGCTGCTGGTCATTGGCGAGCCGGGCGAGGTGGCCGCCATCGCCCCCGCGCTGGCCGATCGCCAGTGGCTGGAGGGCGATGGCGCGGTGCTGCTGCTGGGCGGTGCCGCGCAGGAAGCCGCCTTCGACACGAGGCTGACGCGGTGGCGCACGCTCCGCCCGCGCCGTCCGCTGGACGGCATCGTCTGGGCCCTGAACCCGGCGCAAGGCGCCGATCCCGATTACCTGGACCGCTACCAGCGCCAGCTGCAGGCGCTGGCGCGGCAGTTGCGCTGGCAGGCGCCGGTGCACCTCTGGGAGGTGCGTGAAAGCCACTGGGCGCAGCCGGCCATCGAGTCGGCCGTGGGCTGCGCGCTGCCGTTGCGCGCCAGCCCCGAGCTGCTCGAACGGCACTTGCGGAGCCTGTTGCCGTCCTGGCGTGAGCAGGGGCTGGCGAGGATGCGGGCCGACAACCGCCATGACTCGCTCCTGCGCCTTGCCCACGACCTGCAGGGCGAGGGTATCGGCCGCTGGCACCGGGCCTGGGCGCGGTTGCGGCAGGGCTCGGGGGTGATGCTGCGCAGCCTGTGGTTCAGCCTGCCATTACCGGGGTCCAGCGTTGCCGGGGATCACCACTGGCGGGTCCATCCGGCCTGGCATGGGGTCCTGGCGGGGCGCCATCCGGGCGGACGGGCGCAGGGCTGGACCGGCTGGCGCATCGGCCGTGCCGCGCTGCTCGGCCTGCTGGCGCTCTGGGGACTGGGCCTGGTGCTGTCCTTCGCCAGCAACCGGGTACAGGTGGCCGAGATGCAGTCCGTCCTCGCCACCCTGGACCAACCCCGGGAAGGCGCTGCGCAACTGCTGGCCCTCAACGAACTGGTCCACGAGCTCGATCGGCTCGATCACCGGGCCAAGCACGGCGTGCCCTGGTATCAGCGCTTCGGCCTGAGCCAGAACGACGGCCTGCTGGCCGCACTCTGGCCGCGTTACGTGACGGCCAACAACCGCCTGATCCGCGACCCGGCCGCCGCCGGCCTGGAGCGCCAGCTACGTGAGTTGCTCGACCTGCCGCCGGAGAGCCGCGAGCGGGCGATCCGTGCCCGAGACGCCTACGCTCCGCTCAAGGCCTACCTGATGATGGCGCGCCCGGAGAAGGCCGACGCGGCCTTCCTCGGCAAGACCCTGGCGGCCTACGAAACGGAGCGCGCCGGTGTGGCGGACGGTCTCTGGCAGGGCGTGGCGCCCAACCTCTGGCGCTTCTATGCCGAACACCTGGAGGAGCACCCCGAATGGCGCATCGAGGAGGCTCCCGGCCTGGTCGCCGGGGCTCGCCAGTTGCTGATCGGCCAGCTCGGCCAGCGCAATGGCGAGGCCAACCTCTATCGGCAGGTATTGCAGCGCGCGGCCAACCAGTACCCGTCCCTGGGGCTGGCACAGCTGGTCGGCGATACCGACGCCCAGCTCTTGTTCTCCACCGCCGCCGAGGTGCCGGGGGTATTCACGCGCCAGGCCTGGGAAGGCGCGGTACGCCAGGCCATCGACGAGATCGCCGCCGCGCGCCGGGAGGAGATCGACTGGGTACTCAGTGACGACCGCAGCCAGATCGCCGCGGAGCTGACGCCGGAGGTGCTGCGCGAGCGCCTGGCGGAGCGCTACTTCCAGGCGTACGGCCAGGCCTGGCTGGAGATGCTCAACAGCCTGCGCTGGCGCGAGGCCCAGAGCCTGGCCGATACCATCGATCAGCTCACCTTGATGACCGATGTGCGCCAGTCCCCGCTCATCGCCCTGGTTAACACCCTGGCCTACCAGGGGCAGGCCGGGGCGCGTGGGCAGGCCCTCGGGGACTCCTTGCTGCAGTCCGCGCAGACCCTCATCGGCCAGGACAAGGCGCCCGTGATCGACCAGCTGGACCGCTTTCCGAAAAGCCCCCTGGACGAGAGCTTCGGCCCACTTCTGGCGCTGCTCGGCAAAGCGGACGATCACCCGGGCACCGACGACAGCCTCAGCCTGCAGGCCTTCCTCACCCGGGTGACCCGGGTCCGCCTGAGGCTGCAGCAGATCAGCACGGCACCTGACCCTCAGGCCATGGTCCAGGCCCTGGCGCAGACCGTGTTCCAGGGCCGCAGCGTCGACCTCACCGACACCCAGTCCTACGGCAGCCTGATGGCCGCCAGCCTGGGCAGCGATTGGAGTGGCTTCGGCCAGGCGCTGTTCGTCCAGCCGCTGGACCAGGCCTGGCGGAAAATCCTGCAACCCTCCGCCGCCGGGCTCAACGGTCAGTGGCAGCGCGCTATCGTCACGCCCTGGAACGACGCCTTCGCCGGCCGCTATCCCTTCGCCGCCAGCGGCGCCGACAGCTCGCTGCCCATGCTCGGGCAGATGATCCGCGCCGATACCGGCCGCATCGACCAGTTCCTCACCCGGCAGTTGGGCGGCGTGCTGCGCAAGGAAGGCAACCGCTGGGTGGCGGACAGCAGCCACAGCCAGGGGCTGCGCTTCAACCCCGAGTTCCTGGAGGCGATCAACCGCCTGGGGGAACTGGCGGACGTGCTCTACACCGACGGCGGCATGGGGATCGCCTTCGACCTGCGGGCCAAGCCGGTGCGGGATCTGGTGCAGACCAGCCTGGTGGTGGATGGAAACGCCCTGACGTACTTCAACCAGCGGGAGCGCTGGCAGCGCTTCCAATGGCCGGGGATCCAGGACCACCCCGGCACCCGCTTGAGTTGGATTCACGCCCGGACCGGGGAGCGCCTGTTCGGCGACTACCCCGGCACCTGGGGCCTGATCCGCTGGCTGGAGCAGGCTCGGGTCACCCCGCTCGACGACAGCGAAACCCGCTATCGCCTGCGGCTCGACGCCCCCGACGGCCTGGGGCTGACCTGGCACCTGCGCACCGAACTCGGTGCAGGTCCCCTGGCCTTGCTGCAACTCCGGGGCTTCAAGCTGCCGACACGGATCTTCCTGGAGTCCGGGGGCTACTCCCTGGCGCAGTCCGGAGACGAAGCATGAGCCTGTCCGCATTGATCAGCACCTGCCTCGGGGAGCGCGACCCCCTGGGCCTGGCCCGGCAGCAGGCATCGGACTGGGAGGCCTGGCTGCAGCCCATCAGCCCGCGCTCGGCGGTTGGCGAAGACCCCGGTTACGACGATGACTTCCAGCACATGCGGGAAGAGGTCAACAAGCTCTCCGGCGCCGATACCGAACGGGTCGTGCGGTTGGCGGAGAAGCTCCTCACGCAACGCTGCAAGGACCTGCGGGTGGTGACCTACTACCTCTGGGCGCGCATGCAGCGGGACGGCGAGGCGGGCCTGGCCGACGGCCTGACCCTCCTGGCCGCGCTGATGGAGCGTTATGCCGAGGACATCCTGCCGAGTCGGCCCAACAGCCGGCGCATGGCCCTGGAGTGGCTGGCCAGCGGCAAGGTGCTCGACAGCCTCTCGCTTTACCCCGAGGTGGTGAAGGCCGAAGCGGAGCGGACGGTGGCCGCGTTGGCCTGGCTGAAACAGGGCCTGGCCACTTGGCCGGAGGACCAGCGTCCGGAGCTGGGTGCGCTGTATACGGCCCTGTCGAGCCGACTGGCGCAGTCCGGCGGGGTCGACGCGCTGGTGCCGCAGAACAGCGCCGTCCACGAGACCGCCCGGCAGGGCGCCACGCCGGTGGGCACGGCCATCAGGTCCGGGCGCGATCTGCTGGACAGCGGCCGCGCGCTGGCCGGCTACCTGCGTGAGCAGCCCCAGGGCTGGCTGGCGGCGCACCGGCTGATGAAGAGCCTGCGCTGGGACACGGTGCACCAGCTGCCGCCTGCGGAGGCCAGCGGCAACACCCGGCTGACGCCACCGCGCAGCGACTACCGGGCCCAGCTCAAGCGGCTGCACTTGCAGCAGAGCTGGAGCGAACTGCTCGATCAGGTGGAGCGCATCTATGCCGAAGGCGTGAATCACTTCTGGCTCGACCTGCAGTGGTACCTCTGCCAGGCCCTCGGCAAGCAGCCGGCACCCCAGGACGGCTGGGCCGACATCGTCAAGCGCGACCTGGGCATGTTCCTCGACCGCCTGCCGGGCCTGGAGTCCCTGCGCTGGAGCGACGGTACGCCGTTCGCCGACGAGAGCACCCGCAACTGGATCGCCCAGCACGTCAGCGGCAACCAGTCCTCGCAATGGTTGCCCGTGGCGGCGGCACCGGCGTCGATGGATGCCGACATCCTCGCGCTGGAAGGCAAGGCGCTGGCGCAGGCCGACAGCGAGGGCGTCGAGGCGGCCATTGCCTGGCTTGGCGAGCGCCCTGAAGCCCAGAGCGGTCGGCAGCGCTGGCTGCTGCGGCTGCTGATGGCGCGGGTGGCCGAACAGTGTGGCAAGACCGAACTGGCCATCCACCTGCTCGGCGAACTGGAAACCACGGCCCGGCGCCTGGCCCTGGCGGAGTGGGAGCCCGACCTGGCCTTCGAGGTGCTGGCGCGCCTGCTCAAACTGCTGCGGCTGAAGTCCCAGCGCAACGATGTGGACAAGGCCGCGCTCGGACGCCGCAAGGACGCCTTGCTGGCGGAACTGGTCGGCCTCGATCCGGTGCGGGCTGCGGTGCTCTGCAACTGAGCCCGATTCAAGACAGGAACCCTGCGTTATGGATATGGACAATCTGACACTGCGTTACTTCGACGCGGAAATGCGCTACCTGCACGAGGCCGGACAGGAGTTCGCCGAGGCCTTCCCCGATCGCGCGGCGCAGCTCAACCTGGATCGCCCGGGTGCCCGCGACCCCTATGTCGAGCGCCTGTTCGAAGGTTTCGCCTTTCTCATGGGGCGCCTGCGAGAGAAACTCGACGACGATCTTCCGGAGCTGACCGAGGGGCTGGTGAGCCTGCTCTGGCCGCATTACCTGCGGACGATTCCCTCGCTGTCGATCGTCGAACTGGCCCCCGACCTGCAACAGATGAAGCGCAGCGAGCGGGTCGAGCGAGGCCTCGAAGTGATGTCGCAGCCGGTGGGGCCGCAGCGCACACGCTGTCGCTATACCACCACCCAGGACCTGACCCTGCAGCCGCTGGCGGTGGAGTCCCTGCGGCTGGCCTACGAGCCCGATGGGCGTCCGTTGCTGCGGCTGCGCTTCGCCTGCGGCCCCCTCGCCGAGTGGTCACAGGTGGACCTGGGCCGGTTGCCGCTGTACCTGAATGCCGAAGCCTCGGTGGCCAGTGCCCTGCACCTGGCGTTGACCCGTCAGGTACATGCCCTCTACGTACGCCTGCCCGGCCAGCCGGAGCGTTCGCCCTTGCGCGGGCACTTCTCGGCAAAGGGATTCGCCGGGGAGGACCGCCTCTGGCCCAAGGGGGACAGCGCTTTCAGCGGCTACCAGCTGTTGCTGGAGTACTTCAGCTTTCGCGAGAAGTTCATGTTCGTCACCCTGCACGGCCTGGAGCGACTGAGCGTGCCCGAAGGGGCGCCCTGGTTCGAACTGGAGGTGGCGCTGGCCGAGGGCTGGCCCCATGACTTCGAACCGCGCGCCGAGCACATCCGCCTGCATGCCGTACCGGTGATCAACCTCTTCGCGCTGGAGGCCGATCCGTTGCGGCTCGATCCCTTGCAGAGCGAGTACCTGCTGCGCCCCATGCGCCTGCAGGACGGCCACACGGAGATCTACTCGGTGGACCAGGTCACCGCCTCGAAGAATGCCGAGCGCGAGGACTACGTGCCCTTCACCAGCTTTCGGCACAAGGGCGGCATGCTCCGTGACGACGCCCCGGAGCGCTATTTCCACACCCGCCTCAAGCGGGCCGCCAACGGCCTGCACGACACCTGGCTGATCCTCGGCGGCGAGGGTTTCGACGCCGACCGCCTGGTGCGGGGCGAAAACCTGTCGCTGCGGCTCACCGGCACAAACGGCCAGCTTCCCCGCAAGGCCTTGCAGAGCACCCTGCTCGACAGCCTGGTGCAGTCCACCCAGACCGGTTTGCGAGTGCGCAACCTGTGTGCACCGACCCTGCCGTGCTACCCGCCGAACCGCGACCGTTTCCACTGGCGGGTGCTCAGCCACCTGGGCTCGAACTTCCTCCCCATGCTGGACAACGCCGAGGTGCTGCGCGGCACCCTGGCGCTCTACGACTGGACCGGCGATGAACTGAATCGCCGCCGCCTGGCGGCCATCGTCGAGGTGCGCCACCACCTGATCCAGCGCTTCGAGAAGGGTTTCCTGCTCCGTGGCGTCGACATCGAGGTGACGCTGGATGCCAACGGCTTTTCCGGGGAGGGCGACATCGGCCTGTTCGGTGAAATGCTCAGTCGCTTCTTCGCCCTCTACGCCGATATCCACCTCTTCAACCAGCTCACGCTGATCCTGCAACCCACCGGAAAGTGCCTGCGATGGAACGAGAATCACAGTCAGCGTATCCCCGGCTGAACGCCAGCGGCCTGCTGCAAGCCCTCGAAGGCCGCATCGCCGAGGCGAGTCTCTACCGCTTCTGCCAGTTGCTGGAGCAGGCCCTGCCGGACAGGCCACCCCTGGGCAGCACCACACGGCCCTCGGATGATCCGGTGCGTTTCCGCCCGGACCCCGGCATGGGGTTTCCCGCCGGCGAGCTGAAAGCCATCGAGGTCGATGCGCGTTGCCCGACCGGGCCGGCCACCGTGCGCACGCGGCTGCTCGGGCTCTACGGCGTGGACTCGCCCCTGCCGACCGCCTACCTCGACGACATCGCCCAGCGCCGTGAGGGACATGAGGCCCTGGAGGCCTTCCTCGATATCTTCAATCACCGGATCTTCACCCAGTTCTATCGCATCTGGCGCAAGTACTCCTACCCGGCGACCTTCGAGCGCAGCGGTACCGACGCGACCTCCCAGTGCCTGCTGGGGCTGATCGGCCTGGGCATTCCGGGTACCGCCGACCATGTCGCGACGCCGATCTCCCGTTTCCTCGCGCTGCTCAGCGTCATGCGCCTGCCGACGCGCAACGCCGAGGGCGTGGTGGCGCTGGTGAGGCTGCTGGCGCCCCGCACCCGCGCCAGGGTGACGCCGCACTGGCCACGGCCTGTGGTACTGGAAGAGCCCGCCAGCCTGTCGTCGCGGCGCCCCGTGAACCTGTCCCAGGGGACGCCCCTGGGAGGTGTCGGTCGTGATGCCAACAGCCAGATGCACCTGGCGCTGTACACCGAAGACCCGCAGGAAGCCTTGGGCTGGCTGCCCGGTGCGCGCCTGCACGGCGATCTGCTGGCCCTGCTGCGGGTCTACCTCGGCTGGCGCTGCACCGCACGGCTGGAACTGACCTTGCCGACGTGCTGCCTGCCGCGCCCGGCATTGGGTCAGGCGACCCTGCTGCTCGGCATGACCGGCCTGCTGGGGCTGGGTGGCAGCCTGCCGGCGGATGAGTCGCGCACCGTCAGTATTCCGCTGGGCCGTTACCAGGGCCTGCGGAGCAATCCCCAAGCACGAGAGGCCGAGCATGTCGCGTACCCCTGCTAGAACCCTGCTGCCAGCCCTGCTGGCCACCCTGCTCGCCGGCTGCGGCCTGTACCAGAGCGTTGGCGATTCATCGGCGGCCTTCGCCAGGTCGATCTTCTACAAGCAGGTGAAGACCCTGCATCTGGACTTCAACGGCCGTGCCGCGATGAACACTGACAGTCACGACATGTCCGGCCTGTCGGTGCCCACCCTGGTGCGCATCTACGCCCTGCGCGACGACAAGGCCTTCCGCCAGGCGTCCTACGACCAACTGCTGGACGACAGCCGCGAGGTGCTGGGCGCGGACCTGCTGGATGAGCGGGCGGTACTGGTCCGGCCCGATGAGGGGGCGCAACTCAGCGTGCCGCTGGATGGGTCGGCGCGGGTGGTCGCCGTGGCCGCCCTGTTCCGGCAGCCGGACACCCTGACCGATGCCTGGCGCCTGGTTCTGACCCGGGATGAGCTGGACCCCGACCAGCCCCGGGTGGTCGAGCTGGCGGACAACCGCCTGACCCTGCGCGCGCTCCGAGGAGTGAGTCCATGACCGAACAGACCCCCTCGCTCTACGAAACGCTGCTGCAGAACTTCGCCGGTGAACTGGAACTGCATCGGGTGCGCGAGGAGGACCAGCTGATGCTCTCGGTGCTGGACAACCTCCAGCGCATCCTCGACAGCCGCGCCGGCTCGCTCGAGCACCTGCCGGACTACGGTCTGCCGGACCTCGGCCAGGTGCTTCAGGGCTTGCCTGCGGCGGCCCACGGTCTGATCGGCACCCTCACCCACACGCTGCTCAAGTACGAGCCACGCCTGGCCGAGCTGCAGGTCAGGTTGTTGCCGCAGTCACAGCCTGGGCAACTGGAGTACAGCCTCGATATCCGCCTCGAAAGTGGGGCACAGGCGACCTTCGGCACCACCCTGGCGCCATCGGGCAAGGCACTGATTCGCCACCTCAGGCAGCAGAACCATCTCTAGACAAGCGCCTACGCAGGAGAATGAACAGCATGAATGGACTCGTCGGACGGGTTGGAGACGGGCATGGCGACCTCGCCGCGCTCTACGAGGAACTGGCCAAGCTGCATCATCCAGCCTGCCCGGACATCGACTGGCGGCAGGTCGAGCAATGGTGTCGGGAGCTGCTCCGCGACAATGGCAGCGACCTGCAGATTGCCGCCTTCCTCGCGCTGGCGCTGGCCCAGCGCTACGGTCTGCCGGGCCTGGCCGAAGGCTTGAAGGTGATGGTCCAGATGCTTTCGGGCGCCTGGGATCGACTCTGGCCGCGTAACGCCACGGAGCGCATGGATATCCTCGCCTGGCTGTTCGTTCAGCTCCAACCGCTGCTCCGTGGGTTGGGCGCCGGTGAGCGCGACGCCGCGACCGTCCGGGGCCTGGAATCGGACCTGGAGACCCTGCAGGCACTGTTGCGGCAGCACCGCTTGCCGACGATGACGGCGATGCATGCGTTCATCCGGCAGGTCGAGCTGCTGGCGGTGCGACTGGACGACGTGCCGATGCCAGCGACTAAAGGTGCCAGGGAGCCTGAGTCGAACGCTGCCGAACCCCCGCTGCGGGTCTTCGTTTCGGTCCCCGAGGCCGGTTCCGTCGCACCCAGGGTCTATGTGGAGCGTCTCCCGGCCGGGGCGTCGCGCGGGCGAGGCCTGCGTTTCGCACTCTGGGGCGCGCTGGCCGGGATGATCCTGGCGCTCTCGGGCGTGCTGGGCTGGCACCTCTGGCAGCGATTCGGGCAGGAGCCCCCCATCGTGGAGGCACCGGTTCGACTGGACAGTCTCCAGCTCTTCGGGTCGGGTAGCGCGGAGCTGAAGCCGGAGTCCACCAAGTTGCTGATCAACGCGCTGGCCAGCATGAAGGCGCAGCCCGGCTGGAGGATCGTCATTACCGGTCATTCCGATGCGACGGGGGACGAGTCGCGCAACCTGGCATTGGCCAGGGCCCGTGCCGAGGCCGTGCGCGACTGGATGAAAACCATGGGAGATGTGCCGGAGGATTGCTTCGCCGTTCACGGCCAGGGCTCTAGCCGGCCCGTCGCGGACAACGCCAGCGAAGCGGGGCGCGCGGCCAACCGCCGCGTCGACATCAGCCTGGTGCCGGAACCAGGGGCCTGCCAGGCTCACCGCTGACCGGATCGGACCTGCTGGTGGCGGCCAGGGGCCAGCGGAGAACCCATCAGCCACATCGGTCGGGTGGCTAGGCGGATTCATTTGATAAGCATTATCATCCGCGCCTTTCCTCCCTCGCCTTGCCGTCATGACCGATTCCTCCTCCCCGGCCGCGCCCGCGCCCGCGCCGGACGCTTCCGCGTCCGCTGATCCGGATCGCCGTGAGGATTTCCTGCGCACCTTCCTGTCGCGGCGACAGCAGATGGAGACGCTGGTGAGCCGCCGCGTGGGATGCCGGGCGACGGCGGCGGACCTGGTGCAGGACCTGTTCCTGCGCTTCTGGCGGCGCCCGAGCGCGCCGGTGGAGGACCTGGGAACCTACCTGCTGCGCAGCGCCCATAACCTGGCCATCGACCATCTGCGCAGCGAGGGCTCGCGCAACCGTGCCGAATCCGCGTTGCTGCCGGAACAGCAGCTGGCCGAGCCCGCCTCTCCCGAGGCGGCGCTGGAGGCCGGCAGCCAGCTGCGCCATGTGGAATCGGCGCTGCGCGAGTTGCCGGAACGCACCCGGCAGATCTTCCTGCTGAACCGCATCCATGGACGCACCTACGGGGAGATAGCCCGTGCCATGGGGCTTACCCAAAGCGCGGTGGAAAAACATATGATGCGCGCCCTGGAGGTCTGCAAGACCAGCCTGCATCGGGCTGACCAGCCTTCGCCGCGTCCCGGGAGCGCCCCCGATGAGTCTTGAGTCCACGCCCCTGCGCGCCGTCGACGGCGCCGGCGAGCCCGACCTGGAGCAGGTCGCCTGGCTCTGGCTCGGTCGTCTCCAGGACACCTCCGATCCCGCCCAGCGGGAGGCCTTTCACGCCTGGCTCCATGGGGCCCCCGAACATGCCGACGCTTATCGCCGTGCCGAGGCGCTCTGGCGCCTGAGCCTGGCGCCGGCCGCGCGCCTGGCCAGCGAGGAGGCCGAGGAACTCCGCGTGCTGATGGCGCGCATGGACGCCCCGCCGAAGCCGGCCTATCGCCGCTGGGGAGCCGGCCTGGGACTGGCCGCCAGCCTGCTGCTGGCGACCTGGCTGGGCGGCTGGCAGCCACTGGAGCGCCTGCGGGACCTGGGCGCCGATCATGTGTCGGCGCCCGGCCAGGTACGCGAGGTGACATTGGCCGACGGTTCGGTGCTGACCCTGGATGCCGACAGCGCCGTGGCCGTCGCCTACGGCAAAGGCGAGCGCCGGGTGGAGCTGCGCCGGGGCGCGGCCTTCTTCCGGGTAGTGCCGGGTCAGCGGCCGTTCGTGGTGAGCGCGAATGGTGGCGAGGCCCGGGTGCTCGGCACCCGCTTCGAGGTGCGTCTGCGTGGTGAGGGGGCCCAGGTGACGGTGGAGCAGGGCCGGGTCGGTGTACGTGCCAGCCCCGCAGCATCCCCGCACGAGCTGACCGCCGGCCAGCAACTGGCCTATGCCGATGGCCAGGCCGAGACCGTCCAGTCGGTGGATACGGCGGCGCGCCTGGCCTGGCGCGAAGGACGCCTGACCTTCTTCCGCACGCCCCTGGGCGAGGTGCTGGACGAGCTGGACCGCTACTACCCCGGGCGCATCGTCCTGCTCGACTCCAGGCTGGCGCAGACCCGCGTCAGTGGCAGCTTCCCCAGCCAGGAACCGGCGGCCGTGCTCGATGCGCTGCAAGCGGTGGTGGGCTTCCAGCGCGATGAACTGCTGGGGCGGGTGATGATCCTCCGCTAGCTGCTGACTTGCTGAGTCAGGAAATTTCCACGACCTGCTGAGGTACTTCGCGACGGCATCCGTGTAGTGCTTGAAATGCGAGTTATTCGCGAACGAGAAGCCAATACACAAAGGGTGCAGGCGCGCATGAAGTACGGGACAAAGCGGGTGCGGGGTGGTGTGTTCGGTCGCCTGGGGCTGGCGTCTTTGCTGTTGGCGGGCGCGCTTTCGCCCCTGGCGGTGGACCTGGCCTACGCGGCGGAGGCCGGCGCCCTGGCCTCGGTCCATGACTTCGACATTCCCGCCCAGCCCTTGCCGCGGGCGCTGGATGCCTTCAGCCGGGTCACCGGGTTCAGCGTGGTCTACACCCTCGACACGCCCCTCGGTCTTGAAGCGCCGGCGGTGGCTGGGCGACTGAGCGCAAGCGAGGCCCTGGCCCGGCTGCTGGCCGGCTCCGGCTTCAGCTGGCGACAGGCCGGCGATGCGACCCTGACCCTGGAGCCCCGCCGCGATGAGGGCGCCCTGACCCTGGACGCGGTGACCATCGACTCCCGTCTCGCCCACAGCGGGGGCTACCAGCCACCGCCGGACACCGGCATCACACGCGCCTCCACGCCGCTGCTGGAGATCCCCCAGGCGGTGGCCGTGGTGCCGGCCCAGGCACTGCAGGACCAGCAGCCGCAGAACCTCGACGACGCCCTGGCCAACGTCAGCGGCATCACCCAGGCCAACACCCTGGGCGGCACCATGGATGCGGTGATGAAACGCGGCTTCGGCGACAACCGCGACGGCTCCATCCTGCGCGACGGCATGCGCACCATCCAGGGCCGCAACCTCACCGCCACCGCCGAGCGCGTGGAAGTGCTCAAGGGACCCTCGTCGATGCTCTACGGCATCCTCGACCCGGGTGGGGTGATCAACGTCATCGGCAAGAAGCCACAACTGGAGGCATACCGCGCCATCACAGCGCGCGCGTCGAGCTACGGCGACGGCAAGGACGGCAGTGGCGGGCAACTGGACCTCACCGGCCCGCTGGGGGAGAACGGCCTGGCCTACCGGCTGATCGCCGACTACGACGACGGCGACTACTGGCGCAACTTCGGCCACAGCCGCGAAAAGACCTTCGCGCCCTCCCTCGCCTGGTTCGGCGAGGAGACCAGGATCAACCTGAGCTTCGAGCACCGCGAGTACTCGGTGCCTTTCGACCGGGGCACCGTCTTCGTCAACGGCCAGCCCCTGGACGTCCCCGCCGAGCGGCGCCTGGACGAGCCCTACAACGTCACCGAGGGGCGCTCCGATCTCGCCATCTTCGACCTGTCCCACCAACTCGGCGAAGACTGGACGGCCCACTTCGCCTACAGCTACAACCGCGACACCTACGACGACTACCAGGCGCGGGTGACCCGGGTGAACACCGACGGCACCCTCACGCGGCGGCTGGACGGCACCCGGGGCGCGGTGAGCACCTCCCACTTCGCCACCTTCGACCTGGCCGGCGAGGTCCACTGGGGCGGCATGCAGCATGACCTGCTGATGGGCGTGGACCACGAGTACCGCAAGTTCTTCCGCGAGGACCTCATCCGCCAGACCACCCGCGTGCGCTTCGACCCCTTCGAGCCGGTCTATGGCCAGGTGCCGGTGCCCACCACCGTGGCCGCCAGCGACAGCGACCAGACCGACCGGGTCGTCAGCCAGTCCGCGTTCTTCCAGGATTCGCTGCACCTCACCGAGCGCTGGATCCTGGTAGCCGGCGCGCGCTATCAGCTCTACGACCAACTGGCCGGTCGTGGCCGCCCGTTCAGCAAGAACACCGACATCGACGGCCAGCTCTGGGTGCCCCGCGCCGGCCTGGTCTACAAGTGGAGCGACGAGCTGTCCCTCTACGGCGGCTACAGCGAGTCCTTCAAGCCCAACTCCACCATCGCCCCGCTGTCCGGTACGGCCTCCATCGACGGCCTCGACCCGGAGGAAGGCAAGAGCTGGGAAATCGGCGCCAAGCTGGATCTCCCGGGACGCATCACCGGCACCCTGGCGCTGTTCGACATCGTCAAGGAGAACGTCCTGGTGACCCAGAGCGTGACGGTCAATGGCCTCACCGACACGGTCGCCACCGCCGCCGGCGAGGTCCGTTCGCGCGGCCTGGAGCTGGACCTTACCGGCCAGCTTACCGACAGCCTCAGCCTGATCGGCACCTATGCCTTCACCGACGCCGAAGTGACCGAAGACCCCGAGCTGAAGGGCAATCGCCTGCAGAACGTCGCCCGGCACAGCGGTTCCCTCTCGGCGGTCTACGACTTCGGCGCGCTGGCCGGCAACGACCGCCTGCGGGCGGGCCTCGGTGCCCGCTACGTGGGCGAGCGTTCGGGGGATGCCGAAGACAGCTTCGATCTCGACGCCTATACGCTGGCCGACGCCTTCGCCAGCTACGAGACGCCCCTGGGGGACAACCGCCTGAAACTGCAGCTGAACCTGAAGAACCTCTTCGACAAGACCTACTACAGCTCCTCGGTGAACGCCCTCAACGTCTCCATCGGCGACCCGCGCCAGGTGCAGCTCTCCACCACCCTGGAGTTCTGAGTCCCCTAGGCGGGGCCAGGCATAGGGTGGACGTCGCTCTTCACGTCCACCAGCGGAGTCCCGGTCGGCACCGCATGGTGGACCGGTGGAGCGTGGTCCACCCTACATCCGGCATTGCAGGGGGCTCGGGGCATCACCCGTAGGGTGGACGTCGCTCTTCACGTCTACCGCCGGGGCCATGCCTGACTCCGCCTGGTGGACCGGTGGAGCGTGGTCCACCCTACATCCGGCATTGCAGGGGGCTCGGGGCATCACCCGTAGGGTGGACGTCTCTCTTCACGTCCACCGTCGGAGCCATGCCTGACTCCGCCAGGTGGGCCGGTGAGGCGTGGCCCACCCTACATCCGGCATTGCATGGGGCTCGGGGCATCACCCGTAGGGTGGACGTCGCTCTTCACGTCCACCGTCGGAGCCATGCCTGACTCCGCCTGGTGGACCGGTGGAGCGTGGTCCACCCTACATCCGGCATTGCAGGGGGCTCGGGGCATCACCCGTAGGGTGGACGTCGCTCTTCACGTCCACCGTCGGAGCCATGCCTGACTCCGCCTGGTGGGCCGATGAGGCGTGGCCCACCCTACATCCGGCATTGCATGGGCTCGGGGCATCACCCGTAGGGTGGACGTCGCTCTTCACGTCCACCGTCGGAGCCATGCCTGACTCCGCCTGGTGGGCCGGTGAAGCGTGGCCCACCCTACATCCGGCATTGCAGGGGGCTCGGGGCATCACCCGTAGGGTGGACGTCGCTCTTCACGTCCACCAGCGGAGTCCCGGTCGGCACCGCATGGTGGACCGGTGGAGCGTGGTCCACCCTACATCCGGCATCGCGCGTGGCTCGGGGATCGCCACGTAGGGTGGACGTCGTTCTTTACGTCCACCAGCGGAGTCCCGGTCGGCACCGCGTGGTGGACCGATGGAGCGCGGTCCACCCTACATCCGGCATCACCCGAGATCACGGCGCGGGCCTTTCGCGGATGAATCCGCTCCCACAAGCGGAGTCCCGGTCGGCTCTGCGCAAGGGATCGTTAACTTGTCCGTAACGATCCGCCGCCCGGCTTGATTGATGACCCTCCGGTCACGCGCCTAAGGTGCGTTCCACGACAGCGGAACCCGTGGAGCCACCATGACAACAACACCCACCTCCCCGCCGCAGTGGTCGCGCCGGCGTGCCGAAAAGCAGCGTCGCCTCGACCGCGTGCGCCACCTCGCCGATGGCGCGGTGCTGCCCAGCGAGCGCATCGTCGAGGCCCTCGAAGCCCTGATCGCCCCCGGCGACCGCGTGGTGCTCGAAGGCAACAACCAGAAGCAGGCGGACTTCCTCTCCCGCGCCCTGGCCAAGGTCGACCCCGGCCGCCTGCACGACCTGCACATGATCATGCCCAGCGTCAGCCGCGCCGAGCACCTGGACCTGTTCGAGCGCGGCATCGCCCGCAGGCTCGACTTCTCCTTCGCCGGCCCGCAGAGCCTGCGCATCGGCCAACTGATGGAAGACGGCCTGCTGGAGGTCGGCGCCATCCACACCTACATCGAGCTGTACTCGCGGCTGGTGGTGGACCTGATCCCCAACGTCACCCTGGTGGCCGGCTTCATGGCCGACCGCGAGGGCAACCTCTACACCGGTCCCAGCACCGAGGACACCCCGGCCCTGGTGGAGCCCACCGCGTTCTCCGACGGCATCGTCATCGCCCAGGTCAACCAGCTGGTGGAGGACGTGCGCGACCTGCCCCGGGTAGACATCCCCGCGTCCTGGGTGGACTTCGTGGTGGTGGCCGACAAGCCCTTCTACATCGAGCCGCTGTTCACCCGCGATCCGCGCCACATCAAGCCGGTGCACGTGCTGATGGCGATGATGGCGATCCGCGGCATCTACGAGAAACACAAGGTCCAGTCCCTCAACCACGGCATCGGCTTCAACACCGCCGCCATCGAACTGATCCTGCCCACCTACGGCGAATCCCTGGGACTGAAAGGCAAGATCTGCCGCAACTGGACCCTCAACCCGCACCCGACGCTGATCCCCGCCATCGAAACCGGCTGGGTGGAAAGCGTGCACTGCTTCGGCACCGAACTGGGTATGGAGGGCTACATCGCCCAGCGTCCGGATGTGTTCTTCACCGGCCGCGACGGCTCCCTGCGCTCCAACCGCATGCTCTGCCAACTGGCCGGGCAATACGCGGTGGACCTGTTCATCGGCGCCACCCTGCAGGTGGACGGCGACGGCCATTCCTCCACCGTCACCCGGGGCCGCCTGGCCGGTTTCGGCGGTGCGCCGAACATGGGCCATGACCCGCGCGGACGCCGCCACTCCACGCCCGCCTGGCTGGACATGCGTGCCGAGCCCGAGGCCCTGCTGGCCCGGGGCAAGAAACTGGTGGTGCAGATGGTGGAAACCTTCCAGGAAGGCGGCAAACCCACCTTCGTCGAGACCCTCGACGCGGTCGACGTGGCCCGGAAGACCGGCATGCCCCTGGCGCCGATCATGATCTACGGCGACGACGTCACCCACCTGCTCACCGAGGAAGGCATCGCCTACCTCTACAAGGCCCGCTCGGACGAAGAACGCCGCGCCATGATCGCCGCCGTCGCCGGCGTCACCGCCATCGGCCTGCGCCACGACCCGAAGGACACCGAGCGCCTGCGTCGCGAGGGCCTCATCGCATTGCCGGAAGACCTCGGCATCCGCCGTACACAAGCCACGCGGGAACTGCTGGCGGCGAAGAGCATCGCCGA
Organism: Pseudomonas furukawaii; assembly: GCF_002355475.1. Lineage (NCBI taxonomy): Bacteria > Pseudomonadati > Pseudomonadota > Gammaproteobacteria > Pseudomonadales > Pseudomonadaceae > Metapseudomonas > Metapseudomonas furukawaii. Next base: position 190,451 of record NZ_AP014862.1, read on the forward strand.
TCTGGTGGAGTGGTCCGGCGGCCTTTATACCCCCCCGGCCCGGTTCAGGAGTTGGTGATGAGCGCACTCACGTTACGCGACGCCGACCTGCCCCTGGCCGACTGGCTGGCGGACCTGGCGGTGGACGCCCTGATCGACGAGGCCGACCTGACGCCCAAGCCGGGCCTGGTGGACCGCCGTGGCAGCGGCGCCCACCACGACCTGCACCTGGGCCTGATGCACGCCTCGGCGCTGTCCCTCTGGCCCTGTTTCCGGCAGATGGCCGAAGCGGCCCAGCAGCACGGCGAGGTCGGCCTGCCCCTGCGCGAAGCCCTCGGCCGCATCGGCCGCGAGGGTGAGGCGGCGATGCTGGCCATCACCGGCGGGGTCAACACCCACCGGGGCGCCATCTGGGCCCTCGGCCTGCTGGTGGCGGCGCTGGCGCTGAGCCCCGACAGCCTCGATGCCCGCGCCATCGCATTGCGCGCCGGACGTATCGCGCTGATCGACGACCCCGCCGCACCGAAACCCGACAGCCACGGCGCCGACGTCTGCCGCCGCTACGGCGTGCGTGGCGCGCGCGAGGAGGCTCAACTGGGCTTCCCCGCCGCCCTCGACCACGGCCTGCCCCAGCTGCGCCGCAGCCGCGCCGCCGGGGCCGGCGAGCAGAACGCCCGACTCGACGCGCTGCTGGCGATCATGGCCGAGCTCTCCGACACCTGCGTGCTCTGGCGCGCCGGCCCGGAAGGACTGCAGGCCACCCGCGCCGGCGCCCGCGCGGTGCTCGTCGCCGGCGGTGCCGCCAGCCTCGCCGGGCGTCGCCAGCTGCGTGCCCTGGAGGCGCGCCTGCTGGAGCTCAACGTATCCCCGGGCGGAGCCGCCGACCTCTTGGCCGCCTGCCTGTTCCTCGATCACGCCGGGAGCCTGTGACATGGAAACCCTGACCTTCGAATTCCCCGCCGGGCAGCCGGCCCGAGGGCGCGCCCTGGTGGGCTGCGTCGGCTCCGGCGACCTGGAAGTGCTGCTGGAACCCGGCCGTGCCGGCACCCTGGCGATCCAGGTGGTGACCTCGGTGAACGGCAGCGGCCCGCGCTGGGAGCAGCTGTTCCAGCGTCTTTTCGCCGGCCAGGCGCTGCCGGCCCTGAACATCGACATCCACGACTTCGGCGCCACGCCGGGGGTGGTGCGCCTGCGCCTGGAGCAGGCCCTGGAGGAGGTGGCCCATGACTGACACCGCCCGCCTGCTGGCGGCCCGCAGCTTCGTCGAACTGGGCGCCCGCCAGCGTGCCCGCGCGCTGCTGGATGCCGGCAGCTTCCGCGAACTGCTCGGCCCCTTCGACCGCGTCATGTCCCCCTGGCTGGTGCAGCAGGGCATCGTGCCCCAGGCCGACGACGGCGTGGTGGTGGCCAAGGGCAGCCTCGACGGCCGGCCCCTGGTGGTCGCCGCCATCGAAGGCGCCTTCCAGGGCGGCAGCCTGGGCGAAGTGGGCGGGGCGAAGATCGCCGGCGCCCTGGAGCTGGCCGTGGAAGACAACCGCCAGGGCATCCCCACCGCCGCCGTGTTGCTGCTGGAGACCGGTGGTGTGCGCCTGCAGGAGGCCAACCTGGGCCTGGCCGCCATCGCCGAGATCCAGGCCGCCATCGTCGCCTTGCGCCAGCACCAGCCGGTGGTGGGGCTGATCGCCGGGGCGGTGGGCTGCTTCGGTGGCATGTCCATCGCTGCCGGCCTGTGCAGCCACCTGCTGGTGACCCGCGAAGCGCGCCTGGGCCTCAACGGCCCTCAGGTGATCGAGCAGGAAGCCGGCCTCGACGAGTACGACGCCCGCGACCGCCCCTTCATCTGGAGCCTTACCGGGGGCGAGCAGCGCCACGCCAGCGGCCTGGCCGACGCCTACCTGGCCGATGACGTGGCGGCCATCCGCGAGGCCCTGGCCGGCCTGCTGGCCGCCGGCGAACCGGCCGCTCCGCGTTGCCGTCGCCCCGACGAATTCCTCGCCCGCCTGGCGCGGCTGGGGGACGACTGCGAACAACTGGACGCCGCCCGCGTGCGCGCCCTCTACCAGGGAGACCCGCAATGAGCCGAGGACTGAACTGGCTGCACGGCCTGGCCGGCGGCAACGAGGTGGCGGGTTTCCCCGCCTCTGTGAAGGTGATCGATGGCGAGCTGGGCAATCGTGCCGCGCGCTTCATCGCCGTGGTGCCGGATGCCCGGAATCCCTTCCCCCGTGCCCACAATGGCGAGGTGGGGCTGCTGGAGGGCTGGGGCCTGGCCAAGGCGGTGGGCGAGGCCATCGAGGCCGACGCCGGGCGCGCCGACAAGCGCGTGCTGGTGGCGGTGGTGGATGTGCCCAGCCAGGCCTACGGTCGCCGCGAGGAGGCCCTGGGGATCCACCAGGCCCTGGCCGGCGCCGTGGACGCCTACGCCCGTGCCCGCCTGGCCGGCCACCCGGTGATCGGGCTGCTGGTGGGCAAGGCCATGTCCGGCGCCTTCCTCGCCCACGGCTACCAGGCCCAGCGGCTGATCGCCCTGGATGACGCCGGGGTGATGGTCCACGCCATGGGCAAGGCCGCCGCCGCGCGCATCACCCTGCGCAGCGTCGACGAACTGGAGGCCCTGGCCGCCATGGTGCCGCCCATGGCCTATGACCTCGGCAACTACGCCTCCCTCGGCCTGCTGTGGGAGCGCCTGGCTGTGGATAACCCTGACTGCCCCGGTCCCGTCGACCTCGACCGGGTACGGGACAGCCTGGTGCGGGCGGTAGCGGACATCGGTGCGAGCACCGACCTGACGAACCGTCTCGGCGCGGAGAACCGCGCCGCATCGTCGAAGGTGCGGGAGATGCTGCGGGCGCAGTGGTAGGGACCCGAACGGGAGCGAACCATGGACACTATCCATCCTCACGACCTGCTCTGGGGCCTGGCCCCGGACCAGCTGCCCGCCGAGGCTCCCGCCTGGGCGCGGCAGGTGCTGGCCGCCGGGCAGCCGGTGGTGGTGCGCCGCGCCCTCTGCGCGCCAGGCCGGGTGGCCGTCGGTGTGCGGGGCGCCACCCGTGGCGAGCGCTTCGCCGCCTGCATGCCGGTCGACGCCATCCAGCGGCGGATCGCCCCGGAGCACTTGCGCCTGCGCGCCCCGGCCGAGCTGGCGGCATTACGGGCACTGGACCAGGTGACGCCGCTGCTGGACGCGATCGGCTTGGCCTGGGGACCCACCGGCGGCGTGGGCTACCAGCTCGCCACCGGCCTGGCCGTGCTGCACGGGGCCAGCGACCTGGACCTGTTGCTGCGCATCGCCGAACCCATCGATCGCGCCCGGGCCCGTGCCTTGCTGGCGCAACTCGACAGCGCGTCCTGCCGTATCGACCTGCAGCTGGAAACCCCTTGTGGCGCCGTGGCGCTGCGCGAGTGGGCCGGTGATTCCCGCCGAGTGCTGCTCAAGTGCGATGCGGGCGCGCGGCTTGTGGATAACCCCTGGCAGCCCCTGGAGCTTGCGGCGTGAGCAGCCTGTTCGCCTTTCCCGGCCAGGGCGCCCAGCAGCCCGGCATGCTCCAGGCCTTGCCCAGCGAGCCTGAGGTGCGTGCCTGCCTGGAGGAGGCCGGCCGTGTGCTGGGCGAAGACCTGGGCGCCCTGGACAGCGCCGAGGCGCTGCAATCCACCCGTGCCGTGCAGCTCTGCCTGCTGATCGCCGGGGTCGCCTGTGCCCGCCTGCTGCTGGCGCGCAGCCCGGCGCCGGACTACGTGGCCGGACTGTCCATCGGTGCCTACCCGGCGGCGGTGGTGGCCGGTGCCCTGGACTTCGCCGACGCCCTGCGCCTGGTGGCCCTGCGTGGCGAACTGATGCAGCAGGCTTATCCACAGGGTTACGGCATGACTGCGCTGCAGGGGCTGGACCTGGCCACGGTGGAAGGGCTGCTGGCCGAGGCCGAGGGGCCGGTGTTCATCGGCAACCTCAATGCCGACAACCAGATCGTCATCGCCGGCAGCGATGCCGCCATGGCCGCCGTCGCCGAGCGTGCCCGCGCCCTGGGAGCGGGGCTGGTCCGGCGGCTGGCGATGAGCGTGCCGTCCCACTGCCCGCTGCTGGAGGCGCCGGCCCGTGAGCTGGCGGCGGCCTTCGCCGGGGTGGAGGTGCGCCGCCCGGCGATCCGCTACCTCAGCGGGACCAGCGCACGGCCGATCCACGACCCCGCGCGCCTGCGGGACGACCTCGCCTACAACATGTGCCGTGTCGTCGACTGGCACGGCACCCAGCGCACCGCCTACGAGCGCGGCGTGCGCCTGTTCATCGAACTGCCCCCCGGCGCCGTGCTCAGTGGCCTGGCGCGACGGGTGTTCGACAAAGGTACGGTGATCGCCTTCCAGGGCGCCCGTCTGGATACGCTGGACGCCCTGTTGCGTCAGGAGGTGGAGTACAACCGATAAGCGCGTGCATTCGAAGGACAACAACAAGCCACTTCGACCCGAACACGAGGACAACAACAATGATCATCTACGGTGTGGCCTTCCTGGCCCTGTGTACCCTTGTCGGCCTGTTCATCGGCGAGCTCCTGGGCAAGCTCCTGGGCGTTCCCGCCAACGTCGGCGGTGTCGGCATCGCCATGCTGCTGCTCATCTTCATCGGCAGCTACCTGCAGAAGCGCGGCCTGATGGACGCCAGGAGCGAGCAGGGCGTGGAGTTCTGGAGCGCCATCTACATCCCCATCGTGGTCGCCATGGCCGCCCAGCAGAATGTGCTCGGCGCGCTGTCCGGCGGCCCCATGGCCATCCTCGCCGGCGTCGCCGCCGTCGTGCTGAGTTTCGCCATGGTCCCTGCCATCGATCGCTTCGGGCAAAAGAAGCCCGGGGCGGCCGCCGCTGAATCCCTGACCTCCGCCCAACGGTGACCGCCATGTACGAATCCATGATGAAAGTGATCGGCGGCTACGGCCTGATCAGCGGCTTCGCCGTCATCGGCGTGACCATGTGGCTGTCCTACTGGCTTTCCGCCAGGCTCACCCGCGGCCGCCTGCACGGCTCGGCCATCGCGATCTTCCTCGGCCTTGTGCTCTCCTACGTCGGCGGCGTGATGACCGGTGGCCAGAAGGGGCTGGTGGATATCCCGCTGCTGTCCGGAATCGGGCTCCTGGGCGGGGCCATGCTGCGGGACTTCGCCATCGTCGCCACGGCCTTCGGGGTCAACGTCGAGGAACTGAAACGCGCCGGGGTGTCCGGGGTGGTGGCGCTGTTCTTCGGCATCCTCACCTCCTTCGTCGCCGGCGTCGGCGTGGCCATGGCCTTCGGCTACACCGATGCCGTGAGCCTGACCACCATCGGCGCGGGGGCGGTGACCTACATCGTCGGGCCTGTGACCGGGGCGGCCATCGGCGCCAGCTCCGAGGTGATGGCGCTGTCCATCGCCGCCGGCCTGGTGAAGGCCATCCTGGTGATGGTGGCGACCCCCTTCGTGGCGCCTTTCATCGGCCTGAACAACCCGCGCACGGCAGTGATCTTCGGCGGCCTGATGGGCACCTCCAGCGGCGTGGCCGGAGGCCTGGCGGCCACCGACCCGAAGCTGGTCCCCTACGGCTGCCTGACCGCCGCCTTCTACACCGCACTGGGCTGCCTGCTGGGCCCGTCGCTGCTGTTCTTCGTGATGCGCGGCGTGGCCGGCTGAGTCGCTAGCGCTGTTCCTGCCGCAGGCTGTACATGCGGCACTCGGCCAGGAGTGCGAGGAGGTTGGGATCGCGCTCCCGGGCCTTGAGGAAGACCACGCCGATGTGCTGCTGCAGGCGGTAGCGCGCCTGCAGCGGGATCAGCTTCACCCGGTTCTCGTACACCGCCGCGATGCGCCCTGGCAGCAGGGCGTAGCCCACCCCTGAGCTGACCATGCTGAGCAGGGTGAAGATGTCGTTCACCTGCATCGCCACCTTCGGCTCGAAGCCCGCCTGCTGGAACACCCGCGCACCGTCGCGGTGGGTGGCGAAGCCCTGGGTGAGGGTGATGAAGGTGGACTCGGCCAGGTCCGCCAGGTCCACCTCGGTCTTCTCGGAGAAGGGCGAATCGGTGGGCACGGCGAGGAAGATGTCGTCGGAGAACAGCGGCAGCTGCTCGCAATCGGGGTCGCTGACGCTTTCGTCCAGGGACACCAGGATGGCGTCCAGCTCCAGGTTCTTCAGGCGGTAGAGCAGGTCGACGTTGGAGCCCAGGGTCAGGTCGATGTTCAGCTCGCTACGCCTGAGCTTTAGGCCCATCACCAGCTGCGGCACCGTCTTCACGGTCAGCGAGTAGAGCGCCCCCAGCTTGAATCGCTCGGCCGAGAAGCCGGCTGCCTCGCGGGTCAGGCGCACCATGTCCATCACGTCCTGCACCAGCTTCTGGGCTTTCTCCTCCAGCACGTAGGCGCTCTCCAGCGGCGTCAGGTTGCGCCCCTCGTGCCTGAACAGCGGGCAGCGCAGGGCGCTTTCGAGCGAGTGGATGGCACGGTGCACGCTGACGTTGCTGGTGTTCAGCTCCGCGGCGGCGCGGGAGAGGTTGCCCGCACGCATGAAGACCAGGAAGGTCTGCAGTTTCTTCAGGGTCAGCTCGTCGTCGATCTGCATGCGCCGCGTACCGGTGGAGGGGGAGCGAGGCGCCCATCCTACAAGTTTGGGGCGGCGGACCGGAGGAGTCTGTTATGGGTTGGCTGAAAATGCATAAGCAAATGAATTCTTATTCCTTAACAGCTATAAAACGAGGCCCTAGACTCCCTTCCATCGACCGTTTCGCAAGGAGGGCTCGCCATGCGCAGCCAGGCCATTCGCTATCTCATCCTGCCGGGCTGGCAGGGCTCCCCCGCCGATCATTGGCAGAGCCATTGGGAGCGTGTCCTGCCCAATGCCCGCCGGGTCGAGCAGGCGGACTGGGACCAGCCCGACCGCGCGGCCTGGGTGACCGCGCTGGAGCATGCCATCGACGCCGAACGCACGCCGGTGATCCTCATCGCTCACAGCCTGGGTTGCGTCACTGTCGCCCACTGGGCCGGGCAGGCCGACTCCGACGTGCTGCGCCGGGTGCGCGGTGCCCTGCTGGTGGCGCCGGCGGATGTGGAGCGCGCGGGGTGCCCGGAACCGCTCACGGGGTTCGCTCCCATCCCCCGGGCGATGCTGCCGTTCCCCAGCCTGCTGGTGGGCTCGGACAACGACCACGCCGCGAGCCCGCAACGGGCCCTGGCCATGGCCAGCGACTGGGGCTCGGAGGCCGTCATCCTCGCCGGTGCCGGCCATATCAACCTGAAGTCCGGCCACCGGACCTGGGAGTCGGGATTCGTCCATCTGTACCGCCTGCAGGGGCTCGTGGAGGAGTCCGCCCGCAGGCTTGCCTGATGCGAATGCGTCAGCTGTGGCAATGGAAGAGCTTGTTGACGATGCGCCAGCGACCGTCCAGCACCATCAGCGACAGGTAGTCGGTGAAGCGCAGGCCGGCGTAGTCGTCCAGCACCTTGACCATGGCGGTCTCGTCGGTGACGTCCTGGCTGACGATCTGCCAGAAGGGTGATTGCTCCGGGGCCAGGACCGGCCCGCGATCGCGGATGGCATCGACGAAATCGTCCAGGGTCAGCCACTCGGGCAGGGCCTGGAAGCGGCCGATGATTCGGGCGTTGGGGTGGAAGGCCAGGCGCAGCAGGGATTCGTCGGCCCTGACCATGCCTTCGACATAGTCCCGGACAAGCTGTCGGATGGCGTTGTGTGCGGCATTTTCTGCGTTCATGTCGGAAGCTCCAGATGGGCTGGCGCGGCTGGCGCCGGCGTCATGATCGAAGCCTAGTTGCGGGTGCCGTGACCGTATCCGCCTTACTCGTCGGAGCCTTCCGTCCTTCTCGGGGAATCGGGATCAGTGGATCTGCCCGCTTTCCCTGAGCCGCTCTCGCGTCGCCCTCAGGCGCGGCAGGGGCAGGCAGACGAGGAGCGTCAGCGCCAGGACCCCGACACCCATCAACGGAAGGTTGGAAAGCCCCATTCCCATGCTGAGCCAGAGGCCACCGATAAAGGCGCCGCTGGCGTTGCCCAGGTTGAAGGCCGCGTGACTGAGGGTCGCGGCGAGGCTGGCCGACTCGCCCGCCTGCTCCACCAGCAGCAGTTGCAGCGGCGAGGAGATAGCGAAGCTGGCCACGCCCCAGAGGAACAGGCAGCCGAGCGCCAGTACCGGCAACTGGGCGAACAGGAACAGGCCCAGCAGGCACAGGCCGCTCACGCCGAAGGCCAGGGGCAGGGCGTAGCGGAACCCCCTGTCCGCCAGGCGGCCGCCCAGCAGGTTGCCGAGGGTGAGGCCGATGCCGAACAGCAGCAGGGCAAGGTTGGCCTGTTCCGGGCTGAAGCCGGAGATCTCCCGCAGCAGCGGGCTGATGTAGGTGAACACGCCGAACAGTGCCACCGACGACAGGCTGCAGACGAACAGCGCATGGAGCACCGGTCGCCGCAGGATGCCATCCCAGGCGCCGGCGGCATTGGGTGTCGGCCTGGGCGTGGCCGGCAGCCAGAGGGCCTGTGCCAGCAGGGTGAGGAAGCCAAGGCCGGCCACCACCATGAAGGTCACCCGCCAGCTGGTGGCCTGGCCGAGCCAGGCCCCGGCCGGCACCCCGAGCACATTGGCGATGGTCAGGCCGCTGAGTACCAGGGCCATGGCCGAGGCGCGGCGATGGGGCGGCGCCAGCTCGGCGGCCAGCAGGGTCGCGCAGCCGAAGAACCCCGCATGACTGAAGGCGGTGAACATGCGCATCGCCATCAACCACTCGTAGCTGGGCGCCAGGGCGCAGCCGAGGTTGCCCAGGGCGTAGGCGCCCATCAGCCAGAGCAGGGCCCGGCGGCGGGGCAGGCGGCCGAGCAGGGGACCCAGCAGGGGCGCGCCGATCACCACGCCCATGGCGTAGGCGCTGACCAGCAGGCCGGCGTCGGACAGGCTGACAGAGAGGTCCTGGGCCACTTCGGGGAGCAGGCCCATGATGATGAATTCGCTGCTGCCGACGACGAAGCCGCCCAGGGCCAGCGCCAGCAGGGGCAGGGAGAGGAGAGTGGAGGGATTCATCGGTGTACCGGGGGGAATTGCTGCGGCCGGCGATTCTACGCCCCTTTCCTTGCGCGAGGCTTGCCTGATCCTCCGCTCCTGGGCGCGAATGCATTCGCCCCCAGGAGGCGTCGCACCGAGGCGGGTCAGCCCTGCAGGAACTTGCTGAGGAACTGCCGGGTGCGTTCTTCCTTCGGCGCACTGAACAGCGCCTTGGCCTCGCCCTGTTCGACGATGACGCCCTTGTCGATGAAGATCGCGCGGTTGGCCACGTCGCGGGCGAAGCTCATTTCGTGGGTGACTATGACCATGGTGCGCCTCTCCTCGGCCAGGCCCCGGATGGTGGCCAGCACCTCGCCCACCAGCTCAGGGTCGAGGGCGGAGGTGGGTTCGTCGAAGAGGATCACGTCGGGCTCCATGGCCAGCGCGCGGGCGATGGCCACCCGTTGCTGCTGGCCGCCGGAGAGGCGCTTGGGGTAGGCGTCTTCCTTGCCCGCCAGGCCGACCTTGGCCAGCAGGGCGCGGGCCCGTTCGATGGCACGCTCACGGGGCTCCTTCTTCACCACCACCGGGCCTTCGATGACGTTCTCCAGGGCGGTGCGGTGCGGGAAGAGGTTGAAGCTCTGGAACACGAAGCCGACGTGCTGGCGCAGCTTCCGGATCAGCCCCTGCTGGGCCTTCAGCGGCTGGTTGGCGTCGATCTCGATCTCGCCCACGCGGATGCTGCCGCCGCTGGGTTCCTCCAGCAGGTTGAGGCAGCGCAGCAGGGTGGTCTTGCCCGAGCCGCTGGGGCCGATGATGGCCACCACTTCGCCCGGTTCGATGGTCAGGTCGATGCCCTTGAGCACCGCCTGGCCCTTGAAGGATTTGGTCAGGTTACGGACGGTGATCATCAGTTGTCCTGTTCATGGCGGTTGACCCGGGCTTCGAGGCGCGTCTGGAAGTGCGACAGCACAGTGGCCAGCACCCAGTAGATCAGCGCGGCGGCCAGGTACAGGGTGAAGATCTCGAAGGTGCGCGCGGTGATCAGCTGCGCCTGGCGGAACAGCTCCGGCACCTGGATGGTGGCGGCCAGGGCGGTGTCCTTGACCAGCGAGATGAAACTGTTGCCCAGCGGCGGCAGGGCGGTGCGCGCGGCCTGGGGGAGGATGGCGCGGACCAGCGTCTGGCTGCGGCTCATGCCGATGCTGGCGGCGGCTTCCCATTGCCCCTTGTCAATGGAGGCGATGGCGGCCCGGAGGATCTCCGAGGTGTAGGCGGCCATGTTCAGCGAGAAGCCGATCAGCGCGGCGGGCAAGGGTTCCAGCTGGATGCCCAGTTGCGGCAGGCCGTAGTAGATCATGAACAACTGGACCAGCAGCGGCGTACCGCGGAAGAAGGACACATAGACCCGCGCCAGCCAGCGCAGCGGCGTGAAGCCGTAAAGCCGCGCCAGGGCCAGGAGGAAGCCCAGCAGCAGGCCGAAGAACATGCCGCCCAGGCTCAGCACCACGGTATAGACCGCGCCCTTCAGCAGGAAGGGCGCGGAGTCCAGTGCAAGCTGCAGACTGGCTTCGATCATTGGGTCACGTCAGCCTTGAACCATTTCTCGGAGAGGGCCTTGAGGGTGCCGTCGGCCTTGAATTTGGCCAGGGCCTTGTCCAGTGCGGCGAGCAGCTCGGGGTTGCCCTTGCGCAGGGCGATGCCGGCCTCCTGGCGGGAGAAGGGCTCGCCGGCCACGGCCAGGCGGCCACCGGTCTTTTCCACCATCTCGAAGGCGGCCAGGCGGTCCACCAGGATCACGTCGATGCGGCCGACGTTGAGGTCCTGGAACTTGGTGGGGTCGTCGTCGTAGGTGCGGATGTCGGCCTGCGGGACGTTGTCCTTCAGCCACTGTTCGTAGTTGGTGCCGAGGCCCACGCCGACCTTCTTGCCGGCCAGGTCCGCGGCGCTCTTGATGTCGCCTTCGGTGCCCTTGCGCACCAGCGCCTGGATGCCGGAGACGGTGTAGGGGGTGGAGAAGTCGTACTTCTTCTTGCGCTCGTCGGAGATGGTCACCTGGTTGATCACCACATCCAGTCGCTTGGACTCCAGCGCGGCGAGGATGCCGTCCCACTTGGTGGGCTGGAACTCGGCTGTCACGCCCAGCTCCTTGGCCAGGGCCTGGGCCAGCTCCACTTCGAAGCCGGTGAGCTTGCCGCTTTCATCCTGGTAGTTGAAGGGCGGGTAGGTACCTTCCAGGCCCACCTTGATGGCGCCTTTCTGCTGGATGTCCTGCAACAGGTCGGCGGCGGAGGCGGTGCCGGCGAAGCCGATGCCGAGGGCCAATGTCAGGCTGGCGAGGAGAAATGGGCGACGCAGGGTTGCGAATGTCATGTGAGCCTCTCGGGGCGGTTGGCTGATGAGGGGGCAACTCTAAGGAGTTACTTATATCCAAAGAAATAACAAATATTTTTAATGTCGATCTTCTGGTTATAAGCGGATCAGGTATTCCCCGCAGGATGATAGGCGAAGAGGGCGGGGGAGCCACCGGTGTGCAGGAACAGCACCGGGCCGTCCCCGTCGAAGGCGCCATGCGCCGCGCCGTCCAGCAGGCCGGCGAAGGCCTTGCCGGTGTAGACCGGATCCAGCAGCAGCCCTTCCAGGCGTGCGGCGTGACCCAGGGCCTCCAGGGTGAGGGCATTGGGCTCGCCGTAGCGCGGGCCGAAATACCGGTCCCACAGCTCCACCCTGAGGCTGGCGGGTACGGGGACGCCCAGCAGTTCGGCGGTGCGTTGCAGCAGGCCTTCCACCTTGGGGCGCTGGGTGGCGTCCGGGCGCGAAACGGTGACGCCGATGACCCGGGTGCCGGGCAGGGCGTACTCCAGCGCCAGGGCCAGGCCGGCGTGGGTGCCGGCGCTGCCCGAGGCCAGGACCACGGCGGCGAAGGTCTCGCCACTGGCGCGGATCTGCTCGGCCAGCTCCAGGCCGGCGCGCACGTAGCCCAGCGCGCCGAGGGCGTTGGAGCCGCCGATGGGCACCACGTAGGGGCTGCGCCCGGCGCCACGAAGGCGTTCGGCTGTGGCGGCCAGCAATTCGTCGGCATTGTCCAGGTTGGGAACCGGCTCCACCTCGGTGCCGAACAGGTCCAGCAGCAGGCGATTGCCGTTCTCCAGGTAGTTGCGATCGGCGGTGCCGATGGGGTTTTCCAGCAGGGCGACGCAGGAAAGGCCCAGGCGCGCGGCCAGGGCGGCGGTCTGGCGGACATGGTTCGACTGGATGGCGCCGGCGGTCACCAGGGTATCGGCCCCCTGGGCCAGGGCCTCGGCGGCGAGGTACTCCAGCTTGCGTACCTTGTTGCCGCCCAGGGCGAAGGGCGTCAGGTCGTCGCGCTTCACATAGAGGTCACGGCCCAGCTGCTTCGACAGCCGTTCCAGACACTCCAGCGGCGTGGGCGAGGGGACCAGCTCCAGGCGGGTGAAACGGGCGAGGGCGTCGTTGAGCATGGCGGCGGTCCGGGTCGTTGCGAAGGCTGCCACTCTAGTGAGGCGGGCCTTGGCAGGCAATTCATGGAAGCGACATCGACATGCCGGGCGATGAGGTTCAGCGGCAGGTGAGAGCGGTAGACTGCTTATTCACTATGGATATTTAAAAATAATTAATAATTCTTTTTGGGAATTAGAAGCGTTGTTTACAGTGCGGGCATTCGACAGCGGACCACCGCATCGCCTTCGTTCCGGAGCCCCGACCAAGAGGGTTCCAGGCCACCGCGATGCAGGTTCCTCGCTGGGCTCCGGGCGATCTCCCCATTCCAAGAGACCGCACTGGAGCACTTCAGCATGAACAGATCGTCACTTTCCCTGGCCGTCGCCCTGGCCTCTCTGGCCCAGCACGCCGCCGCCGGCGGCTTCATCGAGGACAGCAAGGCCAGCCTGAGCCTGCGCAATTTCTACATCAACCAGGACAACCGCGAGGGCGCTGCCCTGCCGTCCAGGCAGGAAGAGTGGGGCCAGGGCTTCCTGCTCAACTACAGCTCCGGCTACACCGAAGGCACCGTCGGCGTGGGCGTCGACGCCCTGGGCCTCCTGGGCGTGAAGCTCGACTCCGGGAAGGGCCGCCACTACAACCCCACCAGCGCCGGCTACGGCGGCACGGTGTTTCCCTCCGACAACGATGGCCGTGCCAAGGACGACTTCAGCAGCCTGGGCCTGACCGGCAAGGTGCGTATTTCCAGGACCGAGGCCCGCATCGGCACGCTGCAGCCGAAGCTGCCGGTGGTGACCTTCAACGACGGTCGGCTGTTGCCGCAGACCTTCGAGGGTGGCCAGGTCACCTCCAGCGAGATCGACGGCCTGACCCTGGTGGGCGGCCAGCTGGAGCATGCCAAGGGGCGCAACTCCAGCGATGCCCGTGGCCTGTCCATCGGCGGCGCCAACAATGCGCGCACCGGCCAGTTCGTCAACACCTTCTACTTCGCCGGTGGCGACTACAAGGTCCGCGACAACCTGCTGGCGCAGTACTACTACGGCAACCTGGAAGACTTCTACACCCAGCACTTCGTTGGCCTGACCCACAACTGGGCGTTGCCGGTGGGCGCGCTGAAGTCCGACCTGCGCTACTTCCACAGCGACTCCGACGGCAAGAACGCAAGCGTCGCCGGCCGTGCCGAGGGTTTCCGCAGCAGCGGCAACTGGGCGGCCAGCGACCCGGACCGCTACGAGGTGGACAACCGCACCTGGAGCGCCCTGTTCACCTACAGCCTGGGCGGCCACGCGGCGAGCCTGGGCTACCAGCAGGTGTCCGGCGACAGCGCCTTCCCCTTCCTGAATCAGGGCGATGGGGCCACCGCCTACCTGATCACCGACCGCCAGATCGGCAAGTTCCTTAGCGCGGGTGAGCGCACCTGGGTGGCGGAATACGGCCATGACTTCGCCTCGCTGGGTGTGCCTGGGCTGAGGGCGGTGGCGACTTACCTGAAGGGCTCCAACATCGAGACCCAGGGCGGCGACCAGGGCGAATGGGAGCGGGACTTCCGCCTCGACTACGTGCTGCAGGACGGCCCGCTGAAGGGGCTCGGCCTGTCCTGGCGCAACGCCGCCCTGCGCAGCGATGCGGCGCGCGACCAGGACGAGAACCGCCTGATCCTCAGCTACACCCTGACGCTGCTGTAAGCGGCGGGGGAGCAGGGGGCGCACCCTTCCATGGCCGTGCGGCCCTACCTGCGCCTGAGCCCGCAGCCCAACCGCCGATTCAGCAGCCCGGACCCGCTTCGCCCCTGCCCACGCAGCTGCGTCGGTTCCTCCGGGCCTTCAATCCCGATCACAGGAAGGTATCGCCATGACCATCAAGGCCATCAACGTCCGCAATCAGTTCAAAGGCACCATCAAGGAAATCATCGAAGGCCCGGTACTGTCGGAAATCGATGTACAGACCGCCGCCGGCATCGTCACCTCGGTGATCACCACGCGCTCCGTACGCGAGCTGGAGCTGGGCATCGGCTCCGAGGTGATCGCCTTCGTGAAGTCCACCGAGGTGTCCATCGCCAAGCTGTGATGCATCCCGGGATGAAGAGCCCCGCTCATGCGCGAAATGCTGTTCACGTCAGTCGCTGGGGATTCAATCGCCGATGCAGGAGCGATCACGCAGAATCAAAAAACGCCGCTTTCCTGCTGAAGGAAAGACGGCGTTTTTTTATGTGAACAGCACCACCGCATTGCGGGGCTTCGTTCATCCAGGCTCGGCTCAGCGCTTTTGCGGCGCCGGCTGCTGCTGGGTGATGCAGTGGATGTTGCCGCCGCCCAGGAGTATCTCGCGGCCCGGCACCATCACCACCTCGTGCTGCGGGAAGACGCGCTTGAGGATGGCTTCGGCCTCGGCGTCCTTCGGGTCGTCGAATTTCGGCGCGACGATGCCGCCGTTGACGATGAGGAAGTTCACGTAGGAGCCGGCCAGGCGGATCGAGGGATCACGTTCCTGGGTGCCTTCCACCAGGTCCACGCCGGCGCATTCTTCGTCGGTGGCATAGAGGGGACCCGGGATCGGCATCTTGTGCACCACCAGTTGGCGACCCTTGGCGTCACGCGCGTGTTCCAGCACCTTCATGGCGGCCTGGCAGCGGGGGAAGTTCGGGTCCTGCGGGTCGTCGGTCCAGGCCAGGAGCACTTCGCCCGGGCGCACGTAGCAGCAGAAGTTGTCCACATGGCCGTCGGTCTCGTCGTTGTAGAGGCCGTCCGGCAACCAGATCACGGTGTCGATCGCCAGCTGCTCGCGGAGCACCGCCTCGATCTGCTCGCGGGTCAGGTGCGGGTTGCGGTTGCGGTTGAGCAGGCACTCCTCGGTGGTGATCAGGGTGCCTTCGCCATCCACGTGGATGGAGCCGCCTTCCAGTACGAAGCCGTTGGTGCGGTAGCGCTTGCAGCCTTCGATCTCGAGGATCTTGCGGGCCACCTGGTCGTCGCGGTTCCAGGGAAAGTAGAGGCCGCCGTCGAAGCCGCCCCAGGCGTTGAAGGTCCAGTCCACGCCGCGGACTTCGCCCTGGTCGTTGATCACGAAGGTGGGGCCGGTGTCGCGGACCCAGGCGTCATCGTTGGAGATTTCCACCACGCGGATATTGGGCTCGTCCAGGCGCGCCCGGGCGTTTTCGTACTGGCCTGCGGAGACGCAGACGGTCACCGGCTCGAAACGTGCGATGGCCTTGGCCACGGCGGTGAAGGCGGCCTGCGCCGGCTTGCCGCCCAGACGCCAGTTGTCCGACCGCTCGGGCCAGACCATCCAGGTGCGGGTATGGGGTTCCCACTCGGCGGGCATGCGGAAGCCGTCGTCGCGGGGGAGGCTGTTCAGCGTATTCATCGACATTTCACCATCTGAAATAGAGCAGGGGCCAACCCGCTGGCGAACAGTGCATCGCCATCGGGCCGGCCCCTGGATTCGGGTATCAGGACTCGAGGGAGCCGTCCAGGGTCTTGATCGGGGAGTATAGGTTCGGGCGACGGTCGCGGAACACGCCCCAGGCGCTGCGGGTGTGTTCCAGTTTGTCCAGGTCGAAGCTGTGGACCAGGATGCCTTCCTCGGTTTCGTTCAGCTCGGCGACCTTCTTGCCGAACGGGTCGGCGATGAAAGAGGAACCGTAGAAGGTGATGTCGTAGCCGTCCTGCTCTTCGCGACCGATGCGGTTGGACGCCACCAGGGGCATCAGGTTGGCGCCGGCATGGCCCTGCTGCACGCGTTGCCAGTGGTCGCGGGAGCTGATGCTGGGGTCGTGCGGCTCGCTGCCGATGGCGGTGGGGTAGAAGAGGATCTCGGCACCCAGCAGGGCCATGCTGCGGGCGGCTTCCGGGAACCACTGGTCCCAGCAGATGCCCACGCCGATCTTCGCGTAGCGGGTGTTCCAGACCTTGAAGCCGGTGTCGCCCGGGTTGAAGTAGTACTTCTCGTGGTAGCCGGGGCCGTCCGGGATGTGGCTCTTGCGGTAGACGCCCAGGTTGGAGCCGTCGGCATCGATGATGGCGATGCTGTTGAAGCGGGCTCGGCCGGCCTGTTCGAAGTAGCTGATGGGCAGGACCACCTGGAGTTCGGCAGCGACCTTCTGGAAGTGCGCGATGGCGGCGTTGGTCTCGGTGGGGGTGGCCAGTTGCAGGTAGTCGGGGTTGGGCTTCTGGCAGAAGTAGGGGGTCTCGAACAGTTCCTGGATCAGGATGATCTGGGCGCCTTCCGCGGCGGCCTGGCGAACCAGTTTCTCGGCGTTGGCGATATTGGCGGCGCGATCCCAGGAACAGGCCATCTGGGTGGCGGCGACGGTAACGATGCGGGACATGAAGACACCTCGTCAGTACGAATCAGGACCCGTTGCCCGATAACTATCGGCAAAGGGGACATTTCCGTGCCGGCGGGGTGTGGACCGCCGTGCGGATGTCAGCTTTATATCCGATAAAAATCCGTATTTGAAGCGTGATTTTTCTATCGAGGTTGAATTCTCGATTAATTTGCCGATAAATATCGGCTTGTTCTGACGTCAGTCGGCCAGAGGTTGCAGTCGTTTCGGCAGGTAGGGCGGCAGGTAGAGGCCGAGGTAGGCGTCGAACACGCGCATGCCTTCCTCGGCCAGGCGCGGGGTGATCTCGCCGTGCAGTTGCACGGAGCGGGCGTAGACCCGGTCGCCCAGTTCCATGGCTAGGGCGAACACATCCACATCCGTGGGCAACGCCGGCAGCTCGAAGTGACGGTCGAAGAGGGCGTGCATCAGCCGGCCGAGTTCGATGTCGTGCTGGCGGTCGGCCTGGGTCACTTCGGTGAGCCCGTGCTGGGCGAGGATCAACTGGCGGGCGGCGGCGTCGCCACCGTAGATGGACAGCATGCGTTCTTCGACGATCCGCGAGAGGTCGCGCCAGTGTTGCAGGCTGTCGTGACCGATGGGCTCCAGCAGGCAGGCGCGGAAGGCCCCGTGGATATCGGTGGTCAGCGCTTCGAGGATGGCCGGGACGCTGGCGAAGAAGTGGTAGACGGAGGAGGGCGGCATCTCCGCTCGTTCGGCCACGCTGTAGATCGACAGGTTGGCCACGCCCTGTTCGGCCAGCAGGGCGCGGGCGGCATCGAGGATTCCAGCGATGCGCAGCTGGCTGCTGGCGCGCGGTTTGCGGGCGGTGGCGGGACGCGGCATGGGGGGCTCCTTTCCGTAGAGCCGCTATTGGAATCCAGGCGGTGCTCCAGGGGCAAGCGCGTCGCGCGGCGAGGGCGGCCGAACCATCGGTGGGGTACGCCGCGCGTTCCCGGGCGCGGCGCGTGGTGCCCGGTGGGTTACTGGCCGTCGCGGAAGGCGGTCCAGACCTCGTCACGGGTAGCGCCGAGCTTCTCCGGCATGGGCTCGACCGGGAACAGGCGGCGCTTGGTGTCCTTGTCCGGGTAGAGGCCCGGCTGGTCGCGCAGGCCGGGGGCGAGGAACTGGCGGGCGTCGGCGTTGGCACTTGGGTAGAGCGTCTCGCTGGTGACCTTGGCCGCCACCTCGGGTCGCAGCATGAAGTCGATGAAGCGATGGGCGAGGTCGGCCCGATTGGCTTTCCGGGGGATGGCCAGGTTGTCGATGAACAGGACCGAGCCCTCGTCCGGAACCATGAAGGTGACCGGCTGGCCTGCCGCAGCGGCATTGAGGGCGTCACCGACCCAGGCCATGGCCACGCAGAGTTTGCCGGCGTTCAGATCGTCGATGTAGCGCTCGCTATCCACGTAGCGCAGGTGCGGACGCAGGGCGGTCAGGGTTTCGGCGCTGCGCTTGAGGCGGCTGGGAGCGCTGCGGGCGAGGTTGCGGCCCTGGTAGTTGAGCAGCACGGAAAGGGTTTCATCGGGGGCGTCCAGCAGGCTCATGCCGCACTGGCCGAGGCGGGCGCTTTGTTGTGCGTCGAACAGGAGGCTCCAGCTCTGGGGCAGCGGTCCGCCAAAGGCCTGCTCCGCCTGGGGCTTGTTCACCGCCAGGCCCACGGCGCCCCAGAGGTAGGGCACTGCGTGGCGGTTCTGCGGGTCCATGGCCGCCAGCTTGCTCAGCAGTTGCTTGTCCAGGTGCTGGCGGTTGGGCAGCCGGCTGAAGTCCAGTGGCTGGAGGGTTCCGGCCTTTATCAGGCGCGGCAGGTCGTTGTGGGAGGGCACCGCGACGTCGATGGGGGCGTCGCTGCTCAACGCCAGTTCCAGTTCCTCGGCGCTGGCGAAGGTGTGGTACTCGACCCGGATGCCGGTTTCCTCCTGGAAGGTCTCCAGCACCTCGGGGGCGATGTAGTCGTTCCAGTTGTAGACCCGGATCAGGTCTTCGGCCTGGGCCAGCGTGGGGAGCAATGCAAGCAACAGCGGGGCGAGCGAGCGGGGCATGACGTCCTCCCTGGTAGAGCATGCGGTGGCGGATTGTGGTCGTTACGGGTGCAGCGTGGCCCGGCGGGCCATGAAGGGCCGCCGTAGCGCAAATCATCTGGGGGCAGATACGACAACGCCGGCCCGGGGGCCGGCGTTGCTGACTCGCTTACACGGTATGCAGGTACCAGTTGTACTCAAGGTCGGAGATGGAGTGTTCGAACTCCTCCAGCTCGCTTTCCTTGCACGCGACGAAGATGTCGATGTACTCGGGGCTGATATACCGGGCCAGGACTTCGCTGTCGTCCAGCTCCCGCAGGGCATCCCGCAGGTTGTTCGGCAGGCTCTGCTCCAGTTGCTCGTACGAGTTGCCTTCGATGGGCGCGCCGGGCTCGATCTTGTTGGTCAGGCCATGGTGAATGCCGGCCAGGATCGCCGACATCATCAGGTAGGGGTTGGCGTCGGCGCCGGCCACGCGGTGTTCGATGCGCACGGCATCCGCGCTGCCGGTGGGGACGCGGACCGCCACGGTGCGGTTGTCCAGGCCCCAGCTCGGTGCGTTCGGCACGTAGAACTGCGCGCCGAAACGGCGGTAGGAGTTCACGTTCGGGCACAGGAAGCCCATGGAGGCGGGCATGGTCTCGAGCACACCGCCGACCGCATGACGCAGGGCGGCGTTCTGCTCGGGATCATCGGCGGCGAAGATATTCTTGCCGGTCTTCTTGTCCACCAGCGAGATGTGCACGTGCAGGCCGTTGCCCGCCTGGCCCGGATAGGGCTTGGCCATGAAGGTGGTGTCCATTTCATGGTCGTAGGCGATGTTCTTGATCAGTCGCTTGAGCAGCACGGCGTAGTCGCAGGCCTTGAGGGCGTCGTCCACGTGGTGGAGGTTGACCTCGAACTGCGCGGGGGCGCTTTCCTTGACGATGGCGTCGGCCGGAATGCCCTGGACCTTGGCACCTTCGAGGATGTCCTGCAGACAGTCGGCGTATTCGTCCAGGTCGTCGATCAGGTAGACCTGGGTGGACTGCGGACGCTTGCCCGAAATCGGCGAGCGTGGCGGTTGCGGACGGCCGTTGATGTTCTCCTGGTCGATCAGATAGAACTCCAGCTCGAACGCGGCACAGATGGTCAGGCCCAGCGCGTCGAACTTCTCGACGACACGGCGCAGGACTTCGCGCGGGTCGGCGAAGAAGGGTTCGCCTTCCATTTCGTGCATGGTCATCAACAGCTGCGCGGTGGGGCGCTTCTGCCAGGGTTCGTCGCTGAGGGTGCCTGGAATGGGATAGCAGATGCGGTCGGCGTCGCCGATGTCCAGGCCGAGGCCGGTGCTTTCTACTGTGGAACCGTTGATATCGAGGGCGAAGATGGACGCGGGAAGGTTGATGCCTTTCTCGTAGACCTTGGTGAGGCTGGCGCGCTCGATACGCTTGCCTCGCACCACACCATTCATATCCGCAATCAACAGGTCGACGAACTGGACCTCAGGATGCTCCTTAAGGAACTCGTTCGCTTCTTGAAGCTGAACGGCACGCGGGGGTACCGACATGATGCAACACCTTTTTTGTTAAAAATATCAATCACGCTCTCTATAAGGTGTGAGTCAATCCGAATCACCCCTTGATGTCAAGCGGGCCTCATTTTGCCCTAAAAACGGGCTCGATGGCCAGTTTTGGGGCGTTTCAGGGCATTAATACTTCTCTGGAGAGCAGGCCGGGTGCGGTGCTCAGTGGGCCGTGTTCAATTTTTTACAGCCCTATTGTGTAAAAAAATGAACAAGGCTAAGCTCGGTCGCAACCCATAACAGACAAATAAAACGGGTGTCTCATGGCTCGCCTGCCGTTGATCGGCGTCTCCGCTTGCACCAGAGAAATGGGTCCACAGACCTATCATATAGCTGGTGACAAGTATCTTCGCGCGGTGGCGCTCGGTGCCGGCGGTATTCCGCTGGTGATTCCAGCCCTTGGTGATCTGTTGGATCAGGAAACGCTGCTGGCCAGCCTGGATGGTCTGCTGTTCACCGGATCGCCGTCCAACGTTGAGCCCCACCATTATCAGGGGCCCGCGTCCGCCGCAGGCACCCGACACGATCCCGCCCGGGATCGCACTACCCTGCCTCTGGTCCGTGCGGCCATCGCCGCCGGAATTCCCGTTCTCGGCATCTGCCGTGGTTTTCAGGAAATGAACGTGGCCTTTGGCGGAACCCTGCACCAGCGCGTGCATGAAACAGCAGGGTACATGGATCACCGCGAGCCGGCCGACGAGCCTCTCGAGGTTCAGTATGCACCGCGCCACCCTGTTCGGGTACAGGCGGGCGGAATCCTGGACGGCATCGGTTTGCCGTCCGAAATCCAAGTCAATTCCATTCATGGCCAGGGCGTTGAACGTCTGGCGCCCGGCCTGCATGTAGAGGCACTGGCGCCAGATGGGTTGGTCGAGGCCTTTTCGGTCGAAGGCGCCAGGAGCTTTGCCCTGGGGGTGCAATGGCACCCCGAGTGGCAAGTGCTGACCAACCCGAACTATCTCGCCATCTTCCAGGCCTTTGGTGAGGCTTGCAGGAAGACGGCGGGGCAACGCTGAGCGGGAGAAACCTTCAGGAAACCGGCGAAGTTGCCGTGTCGCGCAGTTCGGACTGTACTTTCCGCGGCCGGCCGTCTCCACGGGCGTGCTCGGCACGAACCTGAAGCAGCCTCCTAGTGAAGCTCTCAACCCTGAGGTCGTTATGACTACCAAGCTCGACCAGCTGACCAGCTGGCTGAAAGAACGCAAAATCACCGAAGTTGAATGCTTGATCAGTGATCTTACCGGCATCGCGCGCGGCAAGATCTCGCCGACCAACAAGTTCCTCGACGAGAAGGGCATGCGCCTCCCCGAGAGCGTGCTGCTGCAGACCGTCACCGGCGACTATGTTGAAGACGACATCTATTACGACCTGCTCGATCCGGCGGACATCGACATGTTCTGCCGCCCGGACGAGAAGGCCGTTTTCCTGGTGCCCTGGGCCATCGAGCCCACCGCCATGGTGATCCACGACACCTTCGACAAGCAGGGCAACCCCATCGAGCTGTCGCCCCGCAACCTCCTGAAGAAGGTGCTCAAGCTTTACGCCGACAAGGGCTGGAAGCCCATCGTGGCGCCGGAGATGGAGTTCTACCTGACCAAGCGCTGCGACGACCCGGACTTCCCCCTGCAGGCCCCGCTGGGGCGCTCGGGCCGGCCGGAAACCGGTCGCCAGTCCTTCTCCATCGACGCGGCGAACGAGTTCGATCCGCTGTTCGAGGACATGTACGACTGGTGCGAGATGCAGGACCTGGACCTGGACACCCTGATCCATGAGGAAGGTCCGGCGCAGATGGAAATCAACTTCCGTCACGGCGATGCCCTCGATCTGGCCGACCAGATCCTGGTGTTCAAGCGCACCATGCGCGAGGCGGCGCTCAAGCACAACGTGGCCGCCACCTTCATGGCCAAGCCGATCACCGACGAACCGGGCAGCGCCATGCACCTGCACCAGAGCGTGGTGGACATCAAGACCGGGATGAACATCTTCTCCAACGACGATGGCTCCATGAGCGAGCTGTTCCTCCACCACATCGGCGGCCTGCAGAAGTACATCCCCGAGGTGCTGCCGCTGTTCGCGCCCAACGTGAACTCCTTCCGCCGCTTCCTGCCGGATACCTCCGCGCCGGTGAACGTGGAGTGGGGCGAGGAGAACCGCACCGTGGGCCTGCGCGTACCGGATGCCGGCCCGCAGAACCGTCGTGTGGAGAACCGCCTGGCCGGTGCCGACGCCAACCCCTACCTGGCCATCGCCGCCAGCCTGCTGTGCGGCTACATCGGCATGGTGGAGGGCGTGAACCCCAGTGCGCCGGTGAAGGGGCGCGGCTACGAACGTCGCAACCTGCGCCTTCCGCTGACCCTGGAAGCCGCCCTGGAGCGCATGGAGTCCTGCCGCGACATCGAGAAGTACCTGAGCAGCAAGTTCGTCCAGGCCTATGTGGCGGTCAAGCGCGCCGAGCATGAGAACTTCAAGCGGGTGATCAGCTCCTGGGAGCGGGAGTTCCTGCTGCTCTCCGTCTGATCCACAACGGGAGCCGGCCCCCGTGGCCGGCCCTCCAGAGATGTGTTTACCGAGGTAAGTAAGTAGATGAATAGCCAAGTGACCAACCCCCAGACCCTTGAATGGCAAGCGCTCGGTCGTCAGCACCACCTGCCGCCGTTCACCGACTACAAGGCGCTGAACGCCAAGGGTGCGCGGATCATCACCAAGGCCGAAGGCGTGTACATCTGGGACAGCGAAGGCAACAAGATCCTCGATGGCATGGCCGGCCTGTGGTGCGTCAACGTCGGCTACGGCCGTGAGGAACTGGTCCAGGCGGCAACCCGACAGATGCGCGAGCTGCCCTTCTACAACCTGTTCTTCCAGACCGCGCACCCGCCGGCGGTGGAATTGGCCAAGGCCATTGCCGAGATCGCCCCGGAAGGCATGAACCATGTGTTCTTCACCGGCTCCGGCTCGGAGGCCAACGACACTGTGCTGCGCATGGTCCGCCACTACTGGGCGACCAAGGGCCAGCCGCAGAAGAAAGTCGTCATCGGCCGCTGGAACGGCTATCACGGCTCCACCGTCGCCGGCGTGAGCCTGGGCGGGATGAAGGCGCTGCACGAACAGGGCGACCTGCCGATCCCCGGCATCGAGCACATCGCCCAGCCCTACTGGTTCGGCGAGGGCGGCGACATGTCCCCGGCGGACTTCGGCGTCTGGGCCGCCGAGCAGCTGGAGAAGAAGATCCTCGAAGTGGGCGAGGACAAGGTGGCGGCCTTCATCGCCGAGCCCATCCAGGGCGCGGGCGGCGTCATCGTTCCGCCGGAAACCTACTGGCCGAAGATCCGCGAGATCCTTGCCCGGTACGACATCCTCTTCATCGCCGACGAAGTGATCTGCGGCTTCGGTCGCACCGGCGAATGGTTTGGCAGCCAGTACTACGGCAACGCCCCCGACCTGATGCCCATCGCCAAGGGCCTGACATCCGGCTACGTCCCCATGGGCGGCGTAATCGTCCGTGACGAGATCGTCGATACCCTGAATGAGGGGGGCGAGTTCTACCACGGCTTCACCTACTCTGGTCATCCGGTGGCCGCCGCCGTGGCCCTGGAAAACATCCGCATCCTGCGGGAGGAAAAGATCGTCGAGAAGGTCAAGGCCGAAACGGCACCCTATTTGCAACAACGCTGGCAGGAGCTGGCTGACCATCCGTTGGTTGGCGAGGCGCGCGGGGTCGGTCTGGTGGCCGCACTCGAGCTGGTCAAGAACAAGCAGACCCGCGAGCGTTTCGCCGGCGGTATCGGGATGCTGTGCCGTGAGCACTGCTTCCGCAACGGCCTGATCATGCGGGCGGTGGGTGACACCATGATCATTTCGCCGCCGTTGGTTATCAGCAAGGATGAGGTCGATGAATTGGTGACCAAGGCACGCAAGTGCCTGGACCTCACCCTGGCGGAAGTCAAAGGCTAAGAAAAAGTGGGCTGGATAGTGGCGATTCGAGATGCCGCCTGTTGTATCCAGCCCCTCTACCTTGCCAGACTTCGCCGGTGCGTTGGCCAGGCTCACCGAGTGGTGACGTATTCGGTACGACGCCACTCGGACACTTCAACAACAATGGAGCTACCCGCATGATCAAAACCTTCGGCAAGACCCTGCTCGCCATGACCCTGGCCGGTGCCGTGGCCGGCATGGCCCAGGCTGACGACAAGGTGCTGCACGTCTACAACTGGTCGGACTACATCGCCCCCGATACCGTCGAGAAGTTCACCAAGGAGACCGGTATCAAGGTCGTGTACGACGTCTTCGACTCGAACGAGACCCTGGAAGCCAAGCTCCTGGCCGGCAAGTCCGGTTACGACATCGTGGTGCCGTCCAACAACTTCCTGGCCAAGCAGATCAAGGCCAAGGTCTACCAGCCCCTGGACAAGTCCAAGCTGCCGAACTGGAAGAACCTGGACCCCAACCTGCTGAAGACCGTCGAGGTCTCCGACCCGGGCAACCAGTACGCCTTCCCCTACATGTGGGGTTCCATCGGCATCGGCTACAACCCGGACAAGGTCAAGGCCGTCCTGGGTGACAACGCCCCGGTGGATTCCTGGGACCTGCTGTTCAAGCCCGAGAACATCGAGAAGCTGAAATCCTGCGGCGTGTCCTTCCTGGACTCCCCGACCGAGATCCTGCCGATCGCCCTGCACTACCTGGGCTACAGCCCGGTGAGCCAGGACCCGAAGGAACTGAAGGAAGCCGAAGCGCTGTTCCTGAAGATTCGTCCGCACATCACCTACTTCCACTCTTCCAAGTACATCTCCGACCTGGCCAACGGCAACCTCTGCGTGGCCGTGGGCTACTCGGGTGACGTGTACCAGGCCAAGTCCCGCGCCGATGAGGCCAAGGCTGGCGTGAACGTGGCCTACAACATTCCGAAAGAGGGTGCCGGTACCTTCTTCGACATGGTCGCCATCCCGGCCGATGCCGCCAATCCGGATGCCGCCCACGCGTTCATGAACTTCCTCATGAAGCCGGACGTCATGGCCGAGATCACCAACTTCGTACAGTTCCCCAACGGCAACGCTGCCGCCACCGAACTGGTCGACGAGGCGATCCGCAAGGACCCGGGCATCTACCCGAGCCAGGAAACCATGGCCAAGCTCTACGCTTTCCCTGACCTGCCGGCCAAGGTGCAGCGCGCGATGACCCGCGCCTGGACCACCATCAAGTCGGGCAAGTAAGCACGGTATCCGAGCCCGGCGGGAATGGTCCCGCCGGTGCCCGGACCGCGACGCTGAGTTCCGCGAGTTCTAACGTCCGGGTTGCAGGAGAACCCCGGGCTCAATCCGGCCGCGCCGGAAACAACAAGAGGACGAACCTGTGCACTTCCCCATCCGCAAGATGATGATCACCGCCGCCGCGACCCTGACCCTGGTATCCCAGGCCCAGGCGGAGCAGACGGTCCATATCTACAACTGGTCGGACTACATCGGCGAGACGACCCTGGCGGATTTCCAGAAGGAAACCGGCATCAAGCCGGTGTATGACGTCTTCGACTCCAATGAAACCCTGGAAGGCAAACTGCTCGCGGGCCGCACCGGCTACGACCTGGTGGTGCCGTCCAACCACTTCCTCGGCAAGCAGATCAAGGCCGGTGCCTTCCAGAAGCTGGATCGCAGCCAGTTGCCGAACTGGGAGAACCTGGACCCGAAGTTGCTCAAGCAACTGGAGCGCAACGACGCGGGCAACCAGTACGCCGTTCCCTACCTCTGGGGCACCAACGGCATCGGCTACAACGTGGAGAAGGTCAAGGCCGCGCTCGGCGTCGACCACATCGACTCCTGGGCCGCGATCTTCGAGCCCGAGAACATGAAGAAGCTCAGCCAGTGCGGCGTGGCCTTCCTCGATTCGGCGGACGAAATGATTCCCGCCGTGCTCAATTACATGGGCCTGGACCCCAACAGCACCAACCCGGACGACTACAAGAAGGCCGAAGCGAAGCTGATGGCGGTTCGCCCCTACGTCACCTACTTCCACTCTTCCAAGTACATCGGCGACCTGGCCAACGGCGACATCTGCGTCGCGGCAGGCTTCTCCGGTGACATCTTCCAGGCCGCCTCCCGCGCCGAGGAAGCCGGGAAGGGCATCGAGATCGCCTATGCGATCCCGAAAGAGGGCGGCAACCTCTGGTTCGACATGCTGGCGGTCCCGGCGGACGCCGCCAATGCGAAAGAGGCCCATGCCTTCATCAACTACCTGCTGAAGCCCGAGGTGATCGCCAAGGTGAGCGACTACGTGGGCTACGCGAACCCCAACCTCAAGGCTGGGGAGTTCATGGATCAGGAAGTACGCACCGACGAGTCCGTCTACCCGCCACAAGCGGTGCTGGACAAGCTCTACGTCTCGGCGGAGCTGCCGCCGAAAGTCCAGCGGCTGATGACCCGCAGCTGGACCAAGATCAAGTCGGGCAAGTGATAACCGGCCGGTCGGGCGCGTGGTGTGGCGTGCCCGCCGGTCCAACCAGGCCTAGCCAGGCAGGATGCCCGGCGTGCGCCCATGCGGTATAAACGCGCCCGGCCGCGGTGGTCGGGTCGCAAAATTCTGGGAGTGTGGTAATGGCAATAGCCTCCGGTGCCTACAAGAAAGCCCTCGAAGGCAACCAGCAACCCAAAGAGGTTCTGGTGAAGATCGACCGGGTAACCAAGAAGTTCGATGAGACCGTGGCCGTGGACGATGTGTCCCTGACCATCAACAAGGGTGAGATCTTCGCTCTGCTCGGTGGCTCCGGTTCGGGTAAATCCACCCTGCTGCGGATGCTGGCCGGTTTCGAGCGCCCCTCCGAGGGCCGCATCATGCTGGACGGGGTGGACATCACCGACATGCCGCCCTATGAGCGGCCCATCAACATGATGTTCCAGTCCTATGCGCTCTTCCCGCATATGACTGTTGCGCAGAACATCGCCTTCGGACTCAAACAGGACAGGCTGCCCGCAGCCGAGATCGACGCCCGGGTCAACGAGATGCTCAAGCTCGTGCACATGACCCAGTACGCCAAGCGCAAGCCGCACCAGCTCTCCGGTGGCCAGCGCCAGCGTGTCGCCCTGGCCCGTTCCCTGGCCAAGCGTCCCAAGCTGCTGCTGCTGGACGAGCCCATGGGCGCCCTGGACAAGAAGCTGCGCTCGCAGATGCAGTTGGAGCTGGTGGAGATCATCGAGCGCGTGGGCGTGACCTGCGTGATGGTGACTCACGACCAGGAAGAGGCCATGACCATGGCCCAGCGCATCGCCATCATGCACCTGGGCTGCATCGAGCAGATCGGCAGCCCGGTGGACATCTACGAGACCCCGATCAACCGCCTGGTGTGCGAGTTCATCGGCAGCGTCAACCTGTTCGAAGGCGAAGTGGTGGAGGACGAGGAAGCCCACGCCCTGATCGCCTGCCCGCAGCTGGAGCGCCCGATCTACGTCGGCCACGGCGTGACCACTTCCGTCCAGGACAAGCGCATCACCTACGCCCTGCGTCCGGAGAAGCTGCTGGTCACCACCGAGCAGCCGGACTGCCAGTACAACTGGTCCCGCGGCAGGGTGCATGACATCGCCTACCTCGGCGGCCACTCGGTGTTCTACGTGCAGCTGCCCAATGGTTCCATCGTCCAGTCCTTCGTCGCCAACGCGGAACGTCGCGGCGCCCGTCCCACCTGGGAAGACGAAGTGTACGTGTGGTGGGAGGACGACAGCGGAGTGGTGCTGCGGTCATGAAAATCGCCAAACTGAAACGCCTGGTCCCTACCGGCCGGCATCTCGTCATCGGGGTCCCGTTCTTCTGGCTCTTCCTGTTCTTCCTGCTGCCCTTCGCCATCGTGCTGAAGATCAGCTTCGCGGAAGCGGATGTGGCGATCCCGCCCTACACCGACATTTATGCCTGGGCGGATAACCAGATCCAGCTCATCCTCAACCTGGGCAACTACTTCCTGCTCAGCGAGGACGAACTCTACCTGGCCGCCTACCTGGGCTCGCTGAAGGTCGCGTTCTTCAGCACCCTGCTGTGCCTGCTCATCGGCTACCCGATGGCCTACGCCATCGCCCGGGCCAGCAAGGAAGCGCAGACCGTGCTGCTGCTGCTGATCATGATGCCGACCTGGACCGCGATCCTGATCCGCGTCTATGCCTGGATGGGCATCCTCAGCAACAACGGCCTGCTCAACAGCCTGCTGATGGGCATCGGCCTGATCGACCAGCCGCTGCAGATACTCAACACCAACCTGGCGGTCTACATCGGCGTGGTCTACTCCTACCTGCCGTTCATGGTGCTGCCGCTCTACGCCAACCTCGTCAAGCACGATCCCAGCCTGCTGGAAGCCGCCTCCGACCTGGGGTCGAGCAACTTCAACAGCTTCTGGAAGATCACCGTGCCACTGTCCAAGAACGGCATCATCGCCGGCTCCATGCTGGTGTTCATCCCGGTGGTGGGCGAGTTCGTGATCCCGGAACTGCTGGGCGGCCCGGAGACCCTGATGATCGGCAAGGTGCTGTGGCAGGAGTTCTTCAATAACCGCGACTGGCCGGTGGCCTCCGCCCTGGCGGTGGTGATGCTGGCGATCCTGCTGATCCCGATCATCCTCTTCAACAAGAACCAGGCGAAGGAACTGGAGGGCAAGGTATGAAGCGCTTCAGTTTCTCCAATCTGATGCTCTGGGTGGGGCTGCTGTTCATCTACCTGCCCATGGTCATCCTGGTGATCTACTCCTTCAACGCCTCCAAGCTGGTGACGGTCTGGGGCGGCTGGTCGGTGAAGTGGTACGTGGGCCTGCTGGACAACACCCAGTTGATGAACTCGGTGTTCCGCTCGCTGGAAATCGCCCTCTATACCGCGATTGCCGCCGTGGCCCTGGGCACCCTGGCCGCCTTCGTGCTCACCCGCATCCCGCGTTTCCGTGGCCGCACGCTGTTCGGTGGCATGGTGACCGCGCCGCTGGTGATGCCCGAGGTGATCACCGGTCTGTCGCTGCTGCTGCTCTTCGTGGCCATGGCCCAGCTCGTGGGCTGGCCGGAGGAGCGTGGCCTGGTGACCATCTGGATCGCCCACACCACCTTCTGTTCGGCCTACGTGGCCATCGTGGTGTCGGCGCGCCTGCGGGAGCTGGACCTGTCCATCGAGGAGGCGGCCATGGACCTGGGCGCCCGCCCGTGGAAGGTGTTCATCCTGATCACCATCCCGATGATCGCCCCGTCGCTCGCGGCGGGCGGCATGATGTCCTTCGCCCTGTCCCTGGACGACCTGGTGCTGGCGAGCTTCGTGTCCGGTCCTGGCTCCACTACCCTGCCGATGGAGGTCTTCTCCGCCGTGCGCCTGGGCGTGAAACCGGAGATCAACGCCGTGGCGAGCCTGATCCTGCTGAGCGTCTCGCTGTTCACCTTCCTGGCCTGGTACTTCACCCGCAAGGCCGAGGAGCGTCGCAAGCGCGCCATCCAGCAGGCCATGGAGGTCATGGCCGAGGAAGCCGGCGGTGCCAACTGGAAGCCGGGTTCCACCCAGACCGCCTGATCCGGCGATCGAACGCGCAAAGGCCACCTTCGGGTGG
Source organism: Pseudomonas furukawaii (assembly GCF_002355475.1). Classification (NCBI taxonomy): domain Bacteria; kingdom Pseudomonadati; phylum Pseudomonadota; class Gammaproteobacteria; order Pseudomonadales; family Pseudomonadaceae; genus Metapseudomonas; species Metapseudomonas furukawaii. Next base: position 220,348 of record NZ_AP014862.1, read on the forward strand.
CCTTTGTCGTTTCAGGAACCTGGGGCTATCGGTGCGTGGGCGGATCCATTGGCGATTGAATTCGCTCACAGGCGCCGATGGCCCTGTTCAGTCCTGCAGGTCGAAGCGTACATCCCCCAGCAGGGCGCCATAGGGCCCGTAGCTGCGCTCCACCAACTCGCGGCTGCCATCGGCGCGGACGATCAGCGCCGAGCTGGCGCGGGTGCCGTAGGTGCGGGTGGCGATGAACACGCTGGAGAGCATGCGCTCTGTGTTCAGCCCCACGCCGGTTTCCGGGAGGATGTGGTCCGGCGCCTGCTCCGGGTCGTGCAGCAGGTTAAGCAGGGCATCGGTGGAAGGCGGCTCCAGGCACTCGGCGATCGCCGCCTTGCCGCGCTCCACCTTGGGCCAGGGCGTATCCAGGTCGGCGTTGGAGACGCCGTAGACGCCTGGCCCCAGGTTGATCGGGCCGCCACTGCGGGGGTTGAGGAACCAGAGTTCGCGGTCGTCCCCCACCAGCAGGTTGAAACCCGAATAGTCGCCTGCCCGGCGCAGGGCGTCCTCGAGGAATTCCCCGGGCCCCATCTCGCCGCGCAGGAACTGCACGCAGAGTTCGCCACGGGTTCGCCCCACCGGAGGCGTGCGTGGATCGCGGATATTGGTGAGGGCGGCGAAGCGGCCACGGGGGCCGGCACCCAGCCAGGTTCCTCCGGCTTCCAGGTCGCGGCCGGCGACGACACCGGGCGCGTCTTCCCAGCGGGCGAGGGGGAGGGTGGGGCGGGCGTAGAATTCGTCGCGGTTAGCGGCGAGCACCAGCGGGACGTCGTGTCCGGGGCGCCATGCGAATACGATCAGGCACATGGGGTCGTCTCCTTCTTGTGAGCCGGAGTGTAGCAGGCGGCAACCAATCTTCCTGCACGCGGGAGTCCCCGGTCCCGCCGGGCATCCATCGCCCCCGGTGGAGTGGAAATCGGCCTTCCGTTAACATGCCGCTTTGTTTTCGGGGGTGTCCATGGAATTCCTGCTCTACCTGGTACTCGGTGCTTGCGCCGGCGTACTGGCCGGGCTGTTCGGTGTAGGTGGCGGCATGATCATCGTGCCGGTGCTGGTATTCAGCTTCACCGCCCATGGATTCGACGTTGGCATCCTGACTCACCTGGCGGTAGGCACTTCGCTGGCTACCATCATCTTCACCTCGGTCAACTCGGTCCGTGAACACCATCGCAAAGGGGCGGTGCGCTGGCCCATCTTCGCCTGGATGGCCCTGGGTATCCTCGCTGGCGCCGGCCTCGGCTCCCTCACCGCCACCGCCATCCAGGGGCCGGTGCTGCAGAAGATCATCGGCGTGTTCGCCATACTGGTGGCCCTGCAGATGGGGCTGGACCTGAAACCCAAGGCCAGCCGCGGTGTCCCAGGCAAGCCCGGTTTGACGGCGGCGGGCGTGGTGATCGGTTGGGCCTCGGCCATCTTCGGCATCGGAGGTGGCTCGCTGACCGTGCCCTTCCTGGTCTGGCGCAGCCTGCCCATCCAGCAGGCGGTGGCGACCTCTTCCGCCTGCGGCCTGCCCATCGCGGCGGCGGGTGCGTTGTCCTTCATGGCCCTGGGCTGGAACCACGAGCAGTTGCCGCCTTACAGCCTGGGCTTCGTCTATCTTCCGGCGCTGGTGGGTATCGCCGTCACCAGCATGTTCTTCGCCCGCTTCGGCGCTCGGCTGGCCCATCGGCTCTCGCCGCGACTGCTGAAGCGACTGTTCGCCCTGCTGCTGGTGTCAGTGGGCCTGAACTTCCTGATCTAAGGAGCTGTGATGCTGGCTTATCCCCAGATCGACCCGGTGGCCATCGCCCTGGGCCCGTTGAAGATCCACTGGTACGGCCTGATGTACCTGATCGGTATCGGGGGCGCCTGGTGGCTGGCCTCGCGCCGACTCAAGGCCTTCGACCCCACCTGGAGCCGCGAGAAGCTCTCCGACCTGGTGTTCTGGGTCGCCCTCGGCGTGATCGCCGGCGGACGCCTGGGCTACGTGCTGTTCTACGACCTGTCGGCCTACCTGGCCAATCCGCTGCTGATCCTCGAAGTGTGGAAGGGTGGCATGTCCTTCCATGGCGGCCTCATCGGCGTGATGCTGGCCACCCTCTGGTTCGGCAAGCGGAACAACAAGAGCTTCTTCCAGCTCATGGACTTCATCGCGCCCCTGGTACCCATCGGCCTCGGGGCCGGCCGCATCGGCAACTTCATCAATGCCGAACTCTGGGGCAAGGCCACCGACCTGCCCTGGGCGATGATCTTCCCCACCGACCCGGCCCAGCTGCCGCGTCATCCGTCCCAGCTCTACCAGTTCGCCCTGGAGGGCGTGGCGCTGTTCGCCATCCTCTGGTTCTACTCACGCAAGCCCCGGCCGACCATGGCCGTCTCCGGCATGTTCGCGCTCTTCTACGGCCTCTTCCGCTTCGCCGTGGAGTTCGTCCGCGTGCCGGATGCCCAGCTCGGCTACCTGGCCTTCGGCTGGCTGACCATGGGCCAGATCCTCTGCCTGCCGATGATCGTCGGCGGCATCGCATTGATCGTCTGGGCGTACCGTCGTCAGGACGCCCAAGGAGTGACCCCGTGAAACAGTACCTCGACCTGATGCGCCGCGTGCGCGAGACCGGCACCTTCAAGAGCGACCGCACCGGCACCGGCACCTATAGCGTGTTCGGCCACCAGATGCGCTTCGACCTGGCCGAGGGCTTTCCCCTGGTCACCACCAAGAAATGCCACCTGAAATCCATCGTCCACGAGCTGCTGTGGTTCCTCCAGGGCGACACCAATATCCAGTACCTCAAGGACAACGGCGTCTCCATCTGGGACGAGTGGGCCGACGAGAACGGCGAGCTGGGCCCGGTGTATGGCTACCAGTGGCGCAGCTGGCCGACCCCCAACGGCGAGTCCATCGACCAGATCACCAAGCTGATCGAGATGATCCGCAAGAACCCGGATTCGCGTCGCCTGATCGTCTCCGCCTGGAACCCGGCCCTGGTGGACGAGATGGCCCTGCCGCCCTGCCATGCGCTGTTCCAGTTCTACGTGGCCGAGGGCAAGCTCAGCTGCCAGCTCTACCAGCGCTCGGCGGACATCTTCCTCGGCGTGCCCTTCAACATCGCCAGCTACGCCCTGCTGACCCTGATGGTGGCCCAGGTCTGCGACCTCGCGCCCGGCGAGTTCATCTGGACCGGCGGCGACTGCCACCTCTATGCCAACCACCTGGAACAGGCCGACCTGCAGCTCACCCGCGAGCCGCTGCCGCTGCCGACCATGAAGCTCAATCCCGAAGTGAAGGACCTGTTCGCCTTCCGCTTCGAGGACTTCGAGCTGGTGGGCTATCAGGCCCACCCCCACATCAAGGCCCCGGTGGCCGTCTGACCCGTCGCCGGGGCGTTTCGCCCCGGGCGGCCTTCGCCAGGATCCGTCATGAAAGCCCCGTTCGCCGTCCTGCTCACCGGATTCGTCGGCCTCTGGTCGAGCTTCGCCACCGCCGAGCCGGCCCAGGGCAGCTTCGTCGCTGCCCAGACGTGCGAGGCCTTCCAGTCCATCCGCAAGCGGACCAACCCCGATGACGCCAAGGTAAGACCCGGCCAGCGCTACGAGGTCGTGGAGGTGAACAAGCGCGATTACGACTGGCTGCGGGTGCGCATCCCGGACAGCCCGACGCCGCTGCGCTGGGTCGCCGCCTCGTGCGGCAGCGTGGAAGGGCTGGCGTTCAACACCGGCGATACCGAGCGGTCCGAGGCCGGCGGCGATGTCTGCCGCCAGCCGGACCAGCATGACGGCTACGTGCTGGCCGCCACCTGGCAGCCGGGTTTCTGCGAGCACGTGCCATTCAAGGGGCGCAAGCCCGAGTGCGACGCCCTCGCCTCCGGCGAGCTGCAGGCGCGCCACCTGACCCTGCACGGGCTCTGGCCCAACCGCCAGTCCTGTGGAAAAAACTACGGCCACTGCGACGGGCCGGCGTTGAGACTCTCCGAGTCGACCCTGGAGCATGTGCGCCCCTGGATGCCCAACTTTCAGTTCGGCACGAGCTTCGGCCGCTACCAGTGGGACAAGCATGGCGTCTGCCAGACCCAGATGGATGACGACGCCTACTTCCGTCGGGCTGCCGATCTCGTTCGCCAACTGGACGCCACCCGCGCCGGCCAGTACGTCGTCGAGAACATCGGCGGCGCCATTTCCAGGCAGGCGTTCTACCAGCGCGTGACGGAGGAGTTCGGCAGCGCCAGGGCCGGCAACAACATCCTGTTGATCTGCGCCAAGGGCAACTACCTGCAGGAGATCCGGGTGTCGCTTCCCCGCGAGCTGAAGCCCGCCGATAGCCTGGTGGGCGTCATGGACGGGCAATTCGCCCCCCGCCGCCCGGACGATCGCAACGCCTGCCGGGGGGACCGCATCCTGATCGAGGCGGCGGGTTCGTGAGGCCTGATCAGGTCTTTTGCCGAGCGGCTCTCTGATTGAGGCGCGACGCCTTACATAAGACTGCTTATATGTAAGAAATACGCCTTATTCCTTACATATGATTTTTGCACTGTAAGCGCGTGCCCTTCTACTTCACAAACAGGTCGAAGTAGCGCTGGAACAGATACAGGCGATTGCGCCCGTAGCCGGTCGTTTCCACGAGGATCTTCATCTGTTCCAGTTGCTTGATCAGCGCATTGGCGCTTTGGTGAGTGACTCCCAGATGCTCGGCCGCCTCGTTCACATTGAGCAGCGGGCGCTGATACAGGAGCATCAGCAGTTTCTTGGCGTTTTCCGCCCGGCCGCCAAGGGCGAGTATCTGATGCTCCACATCCTGGCGGAGCGCCATGATGGCCATGAACGTGTCCTTGCTGCTGGTGGCGGTTTCCACAATGGCAGTCAGGAAGAAGCGCAGCCAGTGCAGCAAGTCGTTGGAGGCGCGTACCACCGTCAGTGCGTCGTAGTAGGCGCCCCGATTCCGCTCGAAGAAGTCCGACAGGTACAGCGCGGGCTTGTGCAGTAGCCCCTTGTCCACGAGGTACAGGGTGATCAGCAGGCGCCCGATCCGGCCATTGCCGTCGAGAAAGGGGTGGATGGTCTCGAATTGGTAGTGGCTCAGCGCGATGCGAATGAGGTCGGGCACTCGTATGTCGTCGTTGTGCCAGAAACGTTCGAGGTCACTCATGAGGTCGGGCACCTCATGCGGATGCGGCGGTACGAACACCGCATTGTTCAGGTTGCTGCCGCCGATCCAGTTCTGTGAGGCGCGAAACTCTCCCGGCATTTTGTGCGCGCCGCGAACGCCCTGCATCAGGACCGAGTGGGTCTGCTTGAGCAGGCGTATGGAGAGTGGCACCCCCTGCAATTGATCGACAGCGGTATTGATCGCTTCGATGTAGTTCTGCACTTCCTGCCAGTCATCGCGCTTTTCCGGCGCGACCTGCTCCTTGCGCATGATGGCTTCGTCCATCTGCGTCTGGGTGCCTTCGATGCGGCTGGATGTGTTGGCCTCCTTGGCGATATGCATGCGAATGAACAGGTCGACATCCGGGACCATGAGCGAAAGCGTATTCAGCTCGGCCAGGGCTCGTGACGCCTGCTCCAGGAGGGTATTGAGCCGCGGATCCATCCAGAGCCATTCCTGGTTGATCCGAGTCGGCGAAAAACTCTTGTACTGGTATTGCTGCTGCCAGTGGCCGGAGATGAACTGTTCGACTTGCATCAGGCGCTTTCCTTCTCCTGCTTCGATTGCGGGGTGTCGCAGAGCCAGACTCCTTGTCTGGGCATCGATCATTGTGCCGGAAGAAACTGCTTGGCCAACTGCGCCACCTCGGCCTGACGCTCGGCCTGCTCCAGTTCCGCCCCCGTGTTCAGCGACGACCATTCCGGGTGGGCCCGGGCCCTGGACAGTTCCGGCGGCAACTTGCCCTCGCGCCACTGGCGCTCTTCCGGCGTCTCGACCCGCACGGCCTCGAAGGCCGCGTGCCCGCGCGCGTCCAGGGCCTGCAGCAGCTGGCATTGGCGCAGGGCGAGCAGGCGCAGGATGGCGTCGTCCACCGTCAGCTCGCGTTGTCCCTTGAGCTTGCCCAGCAGGCGCTCGCCGTAGTGGCCGACGGTCTGCCAGGCGCCCCCGGCGATGGCCCCCAGGGCCGCCGCCGCGCCCAGGGTCAGGCCGCCCACCAGCAGGTCAAGGCCCGCGCCTGCCGCCGCGCCAGCCGCCATTCCGCCTCCCAGGCGCACGCCCAGCTGCCTGAGGGTTTCCGGGTTGAACAGGTCATCGCCCCAACGGCCGCCCAGCAGCGGCAGCTCGCCGGTGGCGGCGGCGCCGTCGTCGAAGGCGTAGAGCCTTAGCAGGGCCTCGACGCAGCGTTGCTCGCGATCGCGCACCTGCTGGCGCAAGCGCTCGGTGGCGGCCTCGAGGGCCGTTTCCTGGGCGGGAACGCTGCGGCGGCAGGCGGCGGCATCCAGCAGCAGTTCGGCGATCAGGCGGCTGCCCGCTTCGAGGCGCAGGCGGCGTTGTGCCTGGTGATCGTCCACCAGCCGCTGCAACTGCGGGCGCGCGCGCTCCAGCAGCAGCGCCAGGCTGTCGTAGAGGCGCTGCTCGCCGTCCAGCGGCGGGGCCACGCTGTCGAAGCGCACCAGGGCGTGCAGGCCCAGGCGGGCCAGCGCCGCGCGCCAGTCGTCCTCGCGGTGGCTGCCGCTGGCGACGAAGTTCAGCACCGGCAGCAGGGGGCGGCCACACAGGGCCAGTACCGCCAGTTCGTCGCGGTACTTGGCCAGCACCGGTTCGCGGGCGTCGATCACATAGAGGCCGGCGTCGGACGCCAGCAACTGGCGCAGCACCTTGGCCTCCTGCTCGAATCGCTGGCGCGCCTCGCTGCCTTCGAGGAAGCGGGCGATGCGGGCGGGGCCGTCGAGCCGCTCGCCGGGCCGATCGAGACGCTCCAGGTGTTCCAGCAGGGCGATGGCATCCTCCAGGCCCGGCGTGTCGTAGAGCTCCAGCAGCGGGGTACCGTCCACCGACAGGCGAGCGCCCTCCACGTGACGGGTGGTGCTGGGGCGGTGGGAGACCTCGCCGAACGACCGGTCGCGCAGCAGGGTGCGTAGCAATGAGGTCTTGCCCACATTGGTATGGCCCACCACGGCGAGCTTGAGGGGCTTAGTCATGGCCGCTCTCCAGCCAGTTCATGGGCGCGCCCTGGCTGAAGGGCAGGCCAAGCCGCGCCAGGGCTTGCTGCCAGTCCTCCAGGCGATGGCTGTCCAGCGCCTCGCCCGGCGGCGCCGGCAACAGCCAGATGCGGATCTCGCCGGCGCTGCGGGCCAGCTCGCCGATCAGTGCCAGGGTTCCGCGGTCCGGTGAGCGGCGTGGGTCGCAGGCCACGGCGAGGCGCTCGGCGGGAAAACGGCTCAACTGCCCCAGCAGGCGCTGGCGCTGCTCGCGGCTATCCAGCACGCCGGCGTCGCCAACCCCCTTGGGCAGGGCCGGCGGCCAGGGACGGCGGTCGTCCAGCTCGATGGCCACCAGCAGGGCCCCCTCGCTCCGGCCGTTGAATGCATGGGGAGTCGGCTCCATCGGCGCATCCGCTGCGGCATCGCAGACGCCGAGGCGTTCGCTGGGCGGCTGCAGGCGTTCCCGCAGCAGGTTGTAGCCGGGCAGGCCGAGGTCCAGCGCCAGGCGCGAGCGGCCGTGAAGCCAGCGTCCGAGACAAAGCAGGCCCAGCAGCAGGCGCGGCAACAGGCCGTAGGTGAAGGTCACGCCCAGCAGCCAGCCGGACCAGGCCTGGCGGGCGCCATCGTCGGCCAGCGCGCTGCTGCTGGCGCGAATGGTCTCGATGTCCGGCAGGCTGAAGCCCAGGAGGCCTGGCAGCGCACCCAGCGCCTGGGTGAGGACGACGAAGGTGTCGCTGTCGAGCAGGGTGGTTTCCCAGACGAAGCCGTAGCGGCGGGTGGAGAGCAGCAGCAGGAGCATGACCAGGGCGCTGCCCAGGGCCAGCAGCCAGGCGCCGTGGACCAGGGCGCCCAGGCCCCAGCGGGTCAGTCCGTGGCGTTGCAGGAGCAGGAGCAGCGCGGGGGCCAGGTGGGCGGCCCGGGCGTCGCGGGCGAGCTTGCCGCTGGCCCAGAGCCAGAGGCGTCCGAGCAGGCTGGCGCTGCCTCCGAGGCCGAAGCTCAGCGCCCAGCCCAGCAGGGTCAGCAGGTGCAGTCCGAGCAGGCTGCCCAGGGCCCAGAACAGGTTCACCGGGCGTTGGCCGTCACCGAGGGCGGCCAGGGCCAGGCCGGCGCCGCTGATGATCGCCAGCGCCGCCAGCAGCAGGCCGGCCAGGCGCGCGCCCTGGCGCCAGCGCTGCAGCGCCGGGTACTGGCCGTCGCGCTCGGCGAGCCAGAGGGCGCGAGCCTGGATGCGTTGGGGGAGATCGCCGCCGGCGGCGTTGGCGCGGCGGTTGGCCTCGGCGTCTTCCAGGGGCCCCGCGTGTTCCTCGCGCAGGCGGATGGCTTCGGTCAGCCAGAGGCGGTCAAGGTGGGAGAGGGTGTCGAGTCGGCTCACGAAGGGCCCCTAGGCCAAGGGTGAGCGCTGAGAATATCAGCGAAAAGGCCGGCATATCGCGCCGGCCTTTTCGCCTGGGGTGGGTGTCAGTGGCTGTGGGAGCCAGCCGCCATCTTCACCCTGGGTTCCGGCGCGCCGCCGTGGTGGTGGTCGTCCCGGTCGGTCACTGGCACCTCGTTGCCGTCGCAGTCATAGAGCTTGCCGTCGCGGAAGTAGTCGCCTTCGTGGAGCACGGCGATGTCCTGGTAGCGCAGGGTGCGCTCGCTGGCGGCGACGAACACCGACTGCTGGTCGGAGTTGCCGGCCTTCAGGTGGTTGAACAGCAGGTTCAGCAGGATGGCCATGATCGCGGCCGAACTGATGCCCGAGTGGAAGATGGTTTCGAACCAGGCCGGGAAGTGGTGGTAGAAGCTCGGCGCGGCGATCGGGATCATGCCGAAGCCGATGGAGGTGGCGACGATGATCAGGTTCATGTTGTTGCGGTAGTCCACCTGGGCCAGGGTGCGGATGCCCGAGGCCGCCACGGTGCCGAACAGCACCACGCCCGCGCCGCCCAGCACGGCGGTGGGAACGGCGGCGATCAGGCGACCCATCACCGGCAGCAGGCCGAGGGTCACCAGGATCAGGCCGGCGGTGGCCACCACGTAGCGGCTCTTCACGCCGGTCACGGCCACCAGGCCGACGTTCTGGGCGAAGGCGCTCTGGGTGAAGGAACCGAACAGCGGCGCCACGGAGCTGGAGATCATGTCGGCACGCAGGCCGTTGCCCAGGCGCTTGGAGTCCACCTTGGTGCCGATGATCTCACCCACGGCGAGGATGTCGGCGGAGGTTTCCACCAGGGTGACGATGATCACGATCAGCATCGAGAGGATGGCCGCCAGCTGGAACTCCGGCATCCCGAAGTGCAGCGGGGTGGGCATGGCCACCAGCGGGCCTTCCAGCACCTTGGAGAAGTCCGCCATGCCGAAGAACACGGCGGCGACGGTGCCGATGACCATCGCCAGCAGGATCGACAGGCGCGAGATGCTGGCACTGCCCAGCTTGCTCAGCAGCAGCACGGTGGCGAGGGTGAAGGCGGCCAGGCTGACGTTGGCCACACTGCCGAACTCCGGCGACTGGCTGTTACCGCCCATGGCCCAGCGCGCCGCGACGGGCATCAGGGTCAGGCCGATGGTGGTGATGACGATGCCGGTCACCAGCGGCGGGAAGAACTTGGTGATCCGCGAGAACACCGGCGTGATCAGCAGGCCGATCAGCGAGGCGGAAATCACCGCGCCCAGCACCACGGGAATACCGCCCTGACCGTTGCCGCCGATGATGGCGATCATGGTCGCGACGCCGGCGAACGACACGCCCTGCACCAGCGGTAACTGGCAACCGAAGAAGGGCAGGCCGATGGTCTGCAGCAGGGTGGCCAGCCCACCCGCGAAGAGTGAGGCTGCGATCAGCAGGCCGATGTCCGCGGGCGACAACCCGGCGGCCTGGCCGATGATCAGGGGTACCGCGACAATGCCGCCATACATGGTCAGCACATGCTGAAGACCGTAGGCGAAGTTGGCTCCAATGCCGAGGTTTTCGTCTTCCGGGCGTTGCACCGGAGACGGACTTGCGGATGGGACTGTCATGGTGGGCTCTCGCGTTTTGTTATTGTGCTGCCAACTGTAGACAATTATTCGAGTCATTGACTAGTGGTTTGTATACAATTTTAATTGCTTTGTTGTTCGATGAACATGCAGTCAATTACCGCGAATCTCGGCAAATAATAACAATCAAGTAGTTGACTTAATGGTCAGATAAAGAGGTCTCGACGAATGGTCGATGCGGCGACCGTCCGGGTGCCCGGATTTCGTTACGGATGATCCGGCGTCCGTTGGCTTCCTCGCCGTCGTGCCAGCCGGTATCCTCGCCGCCATGAACAAGACCCTCCCCCTCTGTCTCATCGCAGCCCTCGCGCAGAACCGCGTGATCGGTCGCGACAACCAGCTCCCCTGGCACCTGCCGGCGGACCTCAAGCACTTCAAGGCCCTGACCCTGGGCAAGCCCATCATCATGGGCCGCAAGACCTGGGACTCCCTGGGTCGCCCGCTGCCTGGGCGTCTCAACCTGGTGGTCAGCCGCCAGGCCGGCCTGCAGCTGGAGGGCGCCGAAGTCTTTCCCGACCTGGCCACGGCCATCGCCCGGGCCGAAGTCTGGGCGCGAGAGGAGGAGGTGGATGAAGTGATGCTGATCGGTGGCGCCCAGCTCTACGACCAGGGCCTGCCCGAGGCGGATCGTCTCTACCTGACCCAGGTGGCGCTGGAGCCGGAAGGCGATGCCTTCTTCCCCGAGGTGCCCGCCGCCGACTGGCACCTGACCTCCAGCATCGAACACGAAGCCAGCGACACGACGCCGGCCTATGCCTTCCAGGTGTGGGAGCGGCGCTGACACCGCTGGGAGCCTGCCAAGCGCTGCATCCCCTCTGGATCCGGATCGCGACCGCAGTCGGGCGCAGGCTGTGCGTCGGCCTACCGCACCTGAACCCCCTTCGCTGCGGCGTAAAAGGGCTCAGATATCCAGGGCCCGCAGCTCCGCCCTCACCCCGTCCCCCACCAGCAGGAACCCCACCGATATCGGCAGGCTGAAGCGCCTGGGCCCGGCGCTGCCCGGGTTGACGTGGAGTATGCCGTCGCGGCTGGTGACCAGCGGCTTGTGGGAATGGCCGGTGACGATGGCGTCGATGCCGCGCGTGGTCAGGCCGGGGGGAATGTCGGCCTGGTCGTGGACCAGGTAGAGGCGGGCGCCGCCGAGGCAGAGGGTGGCGTCATGAGGGATTTCCAGGGCCCAGTCCTGGGTGTCGTTGTTGCCGCGCACCACGGTGAGCGGCGCGAGCTGGCGCAGGGCGTCGAGGATCTCGGGCTTGCCGATGTCACCGGCATGCAGGATGTGGTGGCAGCCTTCCAGCGCCGCCAGGGCCTGGGGCCGGAGCAGGCCGTGGGTGTCGGCGATCAGGCCGATGCGCAGGGTCATGGAAGGGGCCTCGTGGTGGAACGAGGCCCATTCTGCCTCAGACCGGGGCGCGTACGGGTGTCCAGCGTCCGGGGGGCGGGAGTCGCGCCTTGCTGCAGCCACTCCCGCACGCAAAGAAAAAGCCCGGCGCGTGGCCGGGCTCTCGGGTTGACGCGGCTATCAGCCTTCCAGCATCGCCTTGTTGCGTACCGCGCCCTTGTCGGCGCTGGTGGCCAGCAGGGCGTAGGCTTTCAGGGCGGTAGTCACCTTGCGCGCGCGCGGGGCGGCGGGTTTCCAGCCCTTCTTCTCCTGGACGTGGCGACGGTGGGACAGCTCCTCGTCGGACACCAGCAACTGGATGGTGCGGTTGTGGATGTCGATGTGGATCTTGTCGCCATCCTGCACCAGGCCGATGGCGCCGCCGGCGGCGGCTTCCGGCGAGGCGTGGCCGATGGACAGGCCCGAGGTGCCGCCGGAGAAGCGGCCGTCGGTGAGCAGGGCGCACTGCTTGCCCAGGCCCTTGGATTTCAGATAGCTGGTGGGGTAGAGCATTTCCTGCATGCCCGGACCGCCCTTCGGACCTTCGTAGCGGATGACCACGACGTCGCCGGGCTTCACCTCGTCGGAGAGGATGCCTTTCACGGCGGCGTCCTGGCTCTCGAAGATTTTCGCGGTGCCTTCGAACACATGGATGGATTCATCCACGCCGGCGGTCTTCACCACGCAACCGTCGAGGGCGATGTTGCCGTAGAGCACCGCCAGGCCGCCTTCCTGGGAGTAGGCGTGTTCGACGCTGCGGATGCAGCCGTTCTCGCGGTCATCGTCCAGGCTGTCCCAGCGGGTGCTCTGGCTGAAGGCGACCTGGGTCGGGATGCCGGCCGGGCCCGCCTTGAAGAAGGTGTGGACGGCTTCGTCGTCGGTCTGGGTGATGTCCCACTGGGCGATGGCGTCGGCCATGCTCGGGCTGTGCACGGTGGGCACGTCGGTGTGCAGCAGGCCGCCACGGGCCAGCTCGCCGAGGATGCTGAAGATGCCGCCGGCGCGGTGCACGTCTTCCATGTGGTACTTCTGGATGTTCGGCGCCACCTTGCACAGCTGCGGCACCTTGCGCGACAGGCGATCGATGTCGCGCAGGTCGAAGTCGATCTCCGCCTCCTGGGCGGCGGCCAGCAGGTGCAGGATGGTGTTGGTGGAGCCGCCCATCGCGATGTCCAGGGTCATTGCGTTCTCGAACGCCTTGAAGCTGGCGATGTTGCGCGGCAGCACGGACTCGTCGCCCTCGCCGTAGTAGCGCTGGCACAGTTCGACGGCCAGGCGGCCGGCGCGCAGGAACAGCTGCTCGCGGTCGGCGTGGGTGGCCAGGGTGGAACCGTTGCCCGGCAGCGACAGGCCCAGGGCCTCGGTCAGGCAGTTCATGGAGTTGGCGGTGAACATGCCGGAGCAGGAACCGCAGGTGGGGCAGGCGCTGCGCTCGTACTCGGCGACCTTCTCGTCGGAGCAGGAATCGTCGGCGGCGGCGACCATGGCGTCCACCAGGTCCAGGCCGTGGTTGGCCAGCTTGGTCTTGCCGGCTTCCATCGGGCCGCCGGAGACGAACACCACCGGGATGTTCAGGCGCAGGGCGGCCATCAGCATGCCGGGGGTGATCTTGTCGCAGTTGGAGATGCAGACGATGGCGTCGGCGCAGTGGGCGTTGACCATGTACTCCACGGAGTCGGCGATGATCTCGCGGCTCGGCAGGGAATAGAGCATGCCGTCGTGACCCATGGCGATGCCGTCGTCCACGGCGATGGTGTTGAACTCCTTGGCCACGCCGCCGTGCTTCTCGATCTCGCGGGCGACCAGTTGGCCCAGGTCCTTCAGGTGCACGTGGCCGGGCACGAACTGGGTGAAGGAGTTGGCGATGGCGATGATCGGTTTCTTGAAGTCTTCGTCCTTCATCCCGGTGGCGCGCCAGAGGGCGCGGGCGCCGGCCATGTTGCGGCCGTGGGTGGAGGTTTTCGAGCGATAGTCGGGCATGGGGGTTCCTGCGGCTAATAGGGTTGCGAGTCCTGCACGACCCGCTTGTGGGAGTCATGTGCGTATGGAGCCCGGGGCGCGTGCCGGCGCGTGGATGGCTGCGCCTGCAGGGTGCCGGGGTAGCGGGGTCTCCGCGTGCCCGGCAGGGGCTCGTTCGGCCTGCCGAAGGGTAACTGGCGAGGGATGCCCGATTCTAACCCCGCCCGCTCGGCACTGGAAAGGCGCGCCGGGCCGCCGCTCAGCGGCCGGCGAGGGCGCGCAGGCGCTCCAGGTCGGCGGCCTTGAGGGGAATCCCCTCCCGCTCGGCGCGGGCGCGCTGGCGGTAGCGCCGATCGCCCGGCTGGCGTTCCTGGCCGGCCTCCACCATGCGCGTGATCAGGTGTTCGCAGCGTTCGGCGAAGGGGCGGCTGGCGCCACGGTCCGGGTCGATGAGGATCAGCAGCTCGCCGGTCCAGGGCGTCTGGGCGCCGGGATGGCCCGACCAGTCGAACTCGAAGGAGAAATTGCCGCCAGTGATGGCCGCCGCCAGCAGCTCCACCATCATCGACAGGGCCGAGCCCTTGTAGCCGCCGAACGACAGCAGGGCGCCGCCGTCGAGCACGGCGCGGGGATCGGTGGTGGGACGCCCCTGGGCGTCGACCCCGAAGCCTTCCGGCAAGGCGTGCCCTTCGCGGGCGGCGATCTGCACGTCGCCGTGGGCGATGGCGCTGGTGGCCAGGTCGAACACCAGCGGGTCGCCGCCGCTGCGGGGCGCGGCGAAGGCGATGGGATTGGTGCCGAACAAGGGGCGGTGGCCGCCGTGGGGGACCACGCAGGTCATGCTGTTGACGAAGGCCAGGGCCACCAGGCCCTCGCGGGCGAAGGGCTCCACATCCGGCCAGAGCGCGGCGAAGTGGTGGGAGTTGCGGATCGCCAGCACCGCCATGCCATTGGCCCTGACCTTCTCCAGCGCCAGGGCGCGGCCGGCCTCCAGCGCCGGTTGGGCGAATCCGCCGGCAGCGTCGACCCGCACGAAGGCGGCGCCGACATCCTCCACCACCGGTTCCGCCTGGCCGTTCACCCAGCCACTGCCCAGGGACGAGAGGTAGCCGGGGATGCGGAAGATCCCGTGGCTCTCGGAGCCGTCGCGCTGGGCGGCGGCACAGTTCTCGGCGAGGATGGCGGCCGTTCGGGCCGAGGTGCCGTGACACTCGAAAATGCCTGCGATCAGGTTCCGCAGTTCGTCGAAGGACAGCTGGACCCTGTCGCTGGGGGGATTCTGCATGGCGCCTTGCTCCGGCTAGTGGACTGGTCCCGCATCATAGGTTCTGCAAGTTATCTGTCAAATATTGACTTGATGACAGAAAACAATCATTTTTCTTCGCAACCGGAGGTCACCATGAATCGAACCCTCAAAGAGCGCCTGGAAGACAGCCTGTCGGCACGCACCGCGTCGTCGCGGGCGATCGCCAACTACATGCTGGCCAACCTCCAGGAGCTGCCATTCGAGACCTCCGCCGCCCTCGCCGAGAAGCTCGGCATCAGCGAGTCCACCGTGGGGCGCTTCTGTCGCGCCCTGGGCTACGCCCACTTCAAGGCGTTGAAGGCCGACCTCAAGGGCGACCTGGGAGACAGCCCCTGGCTGATCGGCGATCGGCTGAAGGAGTTCCGCCAGCAGGCGGTGGCCGGCGAGGACGCGCTGTCGGTTGGGCTGGAGCGCGAGATGGCGGCCCTGGTGCGCGTCTACGAGCACAGCCGGACTCTGCAGTGGCGCACCGTCTGCGAGCGCCTGGCGAGCATCCCGCGGGTCTATGCCGCCGGCTTCCAGACCGAGCGCGGCATCTCGGTGTCCTTCGTCCACCTGCTGCAGTACCTGCGCGACGGCGTGCACCTGGTGGATGGCGCCTCCGGCTACTTCGGCGACGTGCTGCTGTCCGCCCCGGGCCAGTCGGCCCTGGTGGTGTTCGAGGCCCGGCGCTACTCGCGTCATGCCATTGCCCTGTGCCGCCATGCGCGGGAGGCGGGCATCCCCGTGACCCTGGTCACCGACGATTACTGCGACTGGGCGGAGCAACATGCGGACGAGGTCTTCCGCGTGCCCACGGACCTCAACCTGTTCTGGGAGTCCACCGGCCCCATGCTCACCCTGGTCAACCTGCTGCTGAACGATGTCTTCAAGTGCCTCGGCCCCGATGTCGAGCAGCGCCTGGAGTCGGTCGCGGCCCTGCACAACGAGTTTGTTGGCTACACCTCCTCACCCGGCTCATCCCGCTAGAACAACCCTAATAAGAGGCAGCATCGATGAAACGACTCACCCGTCTGGCACTGGCTTCCCTGGCTTTCTGCGGCCTGGTCGCGACCGCGCAGGCCGAGACCCTGCGTATCGCCACCGAAGGCGCCTACCCGCCCTTCAACTACGTGGACTCGAAGAACCAGCTGCACGGGTTCGACGTCGACATCGCCAACGCGCTCTGCGCGAAACTCAAGGTGGAATGCACGCTGGTGGCCCAGGACTGGGACGGCATCATCCCCGCCCTGCTGGCGAAGAAATACGACGCCGTGGTCGCGTCCATGGTGATCACCGAGGAGCGCCAGAAGAAGGTGGCCTTCACCGATCGCTACTACCGCACCCGCCTGGCGGTGGCGGTGGCCAAGGGCTCCGAACTCAAGGACACCCGCCCGGAAAGCTTCAAGGGCCTGGTGGTGGGCGCCCAGTCCGCCACCACCCAGGGCATGTACGCCGAGGACATCTACGGCGCCGCCGGTGCCGAGGTGAAGCTCTACCCGTCCCAGGACGAGGCCAATGCCGACCTGGCCACCGGCCGCCTCGATGCGCTGGTGCACGACAAGTTCCCGCTGCTGGACTGGCTGGCCAAGGACGGTAATGACTGCTGCGTCCTGCTGGGCGACATCCAGGGCACCGACGACGAAGTGGCCATCGCCGTGCGCCAGGAAGACAACGCCCTGCGCGAGCGCCTGAACAAGGCCCTGGCGGAGATGGTCGCGGACGGCACCTACAAGCAGATCGCCAGCCGCTACTTCCCCTTCGACATCTATTGATCCGTCGCCCCGTGCCCGGCACCCGCCGGGCACACCGCCGCGAGGCCTGAATCATGTTCGAGCAGTTGGCTCTTCTCTCCCTGGGCGAGGGCGGCTGGGGCATGGCCCTGCTGGCCGGCGCCCTGGTCACCCTGTCCCTGGCGCTGGCCTGCCTGCCCCTGGGCCTGTCCCTTGGCTTGCTGGTCGCCCTGGGCGCCCGCTCGCCCCATCGCGGGCGGCGCGCACTGTCCTCCGTCTTCGCCACCGTCTTTCGTGGCCTGCCGGAGTTGCTCACCCTGCTGATCGTCTACTACGGCTGCCAGATCGGTGTGCAAAAGCTGCTGGCGCACTTCGGCCACACCACCGAGGTCAGCATCAACGCCTTCCTCGCCGCGATGATCGCCTTCAGCCTGGTCTTCGCCGCGTTCTCCAGCCAGGTCTGGCTCGGCGCCTTCAAGGTGATCGGCAAGGGCCAGTACGAGGCCGCCCAGGTGCTGGGCCTGTCCCGCGTCACCACCTTCTTCCGGGTGATCCTGCCGCAGCTGACCCGTGTCGCCCTGCCGGGGCTGTCCAACAATTGGCTGAGCCTGCTCAAGGACACCTCGCTGGTTTCCACCATTTCCCTGGTGGACGTGATGCGCCAGACCAACCTGGCGGTGAGCGCGACCAAGGAGCCGATGCTGTTCTATGGCTGCGCCTGCCTGATCTACCTGTTCTTCTCCGCCCTTTCAGGCCGGGTATTCAGCTACGCCGAGAAGCGCTACAGCCTCGGCCACAGGAGTCAGCGCGCATGAGCGAGTTCCTGCACTTCTTCGTCGATCCCGAGTTGCTGGACCGCTACGGCCTGCGCCTGCTGGACGGCCTGCTGGTCACCGCGAAGCTGGTGGCCATCTCCTTCAGCCTCGGCCTGGTGCTGGGGCTGCTGCTGGCCCTGGCGCGCAACTCCGGCAGCCGCGCGCTGCGCGGTTTCGCCGGCGGCTACATCTACCTGTTCCGGGGCTCGCCGCTGCTGGCCCAGTTGTTCCTGCTCTACTACGGCGTCGGCTCCTTCCGTGAGTTCTGGCAGGACCTGGGGCTCTGGTGGTTCTTCCGCGACGCCTGGTTCTGCGCGTTGCTGGCCTTCACCCTGAACACCGCCGCCTACCAGGCGGAGATCTTCCGCGGCAGCCTGCTGGCCATCGCTCCCGGCCAGTACGAGGCGGCTTCGGCCCTCGGTCTGTCGCGTCGCACGACCTTCTTCAGGGTGGTGCTGCCGCAGTCGCTGCTGGTGGCCGTGCCGCCCCTGGGCAACGAGCTGATCCTGATGATCAAGGCCAGCGCCATCGCCTCCCTGGTGACCATCCACGACCTGATGGGCGTGGCCAAGGCCGGTTTCTCCCGCACCTTCGACTTCCAGCTCTACCTCTGGGCGGCGGTGCTCTACCTGGTGCTGGTGGAGCTGATCCGCCGGGGCCTGCTGCGGGTCGAGGGGCGCCTGGGGCGTCACCTGAACTAGTTCACACCCATCCAGGCACCGCCAGAGTGCCCTTCGAAGGATCCTTACATGGACTGCGACATCCTTGTCCTGGGCGCCGGCATCGTCGGCGTCTCCACTGCCCTCCATCTCCAGGCGCGCGGCCGTGACGTCTGCCTGGTGGACCGCGCGGAGCCCGGCTCCGGCACCAGCCATGGCAACGCCGGGCTGATCGAGCGTTCCAGCGTCATTCCCTACGCCTTTCCCCGCGACCTCGGGGCGCTGCTGCGCTATGGCCTGAACCGTCAGCCCGACGTGCGCTACAGCCCGACCTATCTGCCCCGGCTCGCGCCCTGGCTGGCGGCCTATTGGTACCAGTCCGCGCCCCGGCGCCTGGAGGCGGCCTCGCGGGCGATGCTGCCGCTGGTGGAGCGCAGCGTGGAAGAACACGACCAACTGGTGGCCGCCGCCGGGCTCGAACACCTGATCCGCGCCAAGGGCTGGATGGACATCTATCGCAGCCCCGAGGCCCTGGCCCGGGCGGCGGACGAAGCGCGGTCTCTGGACCGCTTCGGGCTGCGTTACGAGATCCTCGATGGCGACGCCCTACGCCGCCGTGAACCGCACCTGGGGCCGGTAGCGGCCGGCGGCATTCATTGGCACGACCCGAAGACGGTGCTCGACCCGGGCGCCCTGGTGCGCGGCTACGCCGAGCTTTTCGTGCGCCGCGGCGGGCGGTTGCTGACGGGCGACGCCCGTGGGCTGACCCGGCGCGGCGACGCCTGGTGCCTTTCGGTCGGCGACCTGGACCTGCAGGCGCCGCAGGTGGTGGTGGCCCTGGGACCCCAGTCGGGCGACCTGTTCCGCCAGCTGGGCTATCGCATCCCGCTGGCGATCAAGCGCGGCTACCACATGCACTACGCCCCGGTGGAGGGTGCCGGCCTCGACCACTCCATCTGCGACGCCCAGAGTGGCTATGTGCTGGCGCCCATGGCCCGTGGCATCCGCCTGACCACCGGCATCGAGTTCGCCCACCCGGATGCGCCCGCCAACGAGATCCAGTTGCGGCGGGCCGAGCGTCTGGCCCGCGAACTGCTCCCCCTGGGCCGCCGGCTGGATGCCGAACCCTGGCTGGGCCGCCGCCCCTGCCTGCCGGACATGCGCCCGGTGATAGGTGCCGCACCGCGCCATCCCGGGCTCTGGTTCAACTTCGGCCACGCCCATCACGGCCTGACCCTGGGGCCGGTCAGCGGCCGCCTGCTGGCGGAAGTGATGACCGGCGAGCGCCCCTTCACCGACCCGACGCCCTATGGCGCCCAGCGTTTCGGCTGAGCGCCAGGGCCGATCACTTGCCGATACAGGACAATGAGGACAACAAGATGTTATCGAGCATGAAAGCCAAGCCTGTCGCCTCTCCCCGCCTTGCCGCCGTGCCTCAGGTGCCGGCTGTGGTGCTCGAGGGGCTGGAGAAGCAGTACGGGGATTTCTCCGTGCTCAAGGGGATCGACCTGGTGGTCCGGCCGGGGGAGCGCATCGTGCTCTGCGGGCCCTCCGGCTCCGGCAAGTCGACCCTGATCCGCTGCATCAATCGCCTTGAGGGTGCCAGTGGCGGACGCATCCTGGTCAACGGCTGCGACCTGATGGCGGACCCGCGCCGGGGCTCCGAGGTGCTGCGGGAGGTGGGCATGGTGTTCCAGCACTTCAACCTCTTCCCCCACATGAGCGTGCTGGACAACTGCACCCTGGCGCCGATGTCGGTGCGCGGCCTGTCCCGCGCCGAGGCCGAGGAGCGGGCGCGGGAGTACCTGCGCAAGGTGGGCATCGAGAGCCACGCCCACAAGTACCCGAGCCAGCTGTCCGGCGGTCAGCAGCAGCGGGTGGCGATCGCCCGGGCGCTGTGCATGGAGCCGAAGATCATGCTGTTCGACGAGCCCACCTCGGCGCTGGACCCGGAGATGGTCGGCGAGGTGCTGGACGTGATGGTGAAGCTGGCCGGCAGCGGCATGACCATGCTCTGCGTGACCCACGAGATGGGATTCGCCCGGCAGGTGGCCGAGCGGGTGCTGTTCCTGGAGGGCGGGCGGATCGTCGAGGACAGCCCGCCGGAGACCTTCTTCAATGCGCCGAAGAGCGAGCGGGCCAAGGCCTTTCTGTCGCAGATCCTGCATTGAGCGAGGTGCTCACGGGGAAGGCGGGAAACCATCCAATGGCACGGACAGCCCCCTCTCCGCTCGGGAGAGGGGGGACGCCGTGCGCCCCGTGGCGATCGAGTTCGCCCCTGCGCAGGCGCGGAGAGCCTGCCGTCAGGCGTTGGGCAGCAGGCGGACGGTCAGGCTCTTGATGTAGCGGGTTTCGGCGATGGCCGGGTGCACCGGATGGTCCGGGCCTTGGCCGCCGCGCTCCAGCAGCTGGATATTGCGGTCCAGGTGGCGGGCGCTGCCCAGCAGGATGTTCTGCAGGTCGTCTTCCGGCAGGTGCATGGAGCAGGAGGCGCTGACCAGGATGCCGTCCTTGTTCAGCAGGCGCATGGCCTGTTCGTTGAGGCGGCGGTAGGCGGCCTCGCCGTTCTTCAGGTCCTTCTTGCGCTTGATGAAGGCGGGCGGATCGGCCACCACGACGTCGAAGCGCTCCTCGGCGGCCTTCAGTTCCTTCAGGGCCTCGAAGACATCGCCTTCCACACAGGTGACCTTCTCCGCCACGCCGTTGAGGGTGGCGTTGCGCTCCACGCCATCCAGGGCGAAGCCGGAGGCGTCGACGCAGAAGACTTCGCTGGCGCCGAAGGCGGCGGCCTGCACGCCCCAGCCGCCGATGTAGCTGAACAGGTCCAGCACGCGCTTGCCCTTGGCGTAGGGCGCCAGACGCGCGCGGTTCATGCGGTGGTCGTAGAACCAGCCGGTCTTCTGGCCCTCCAGCACCGGGGCTTCGAACTTCACGCCGTTCTCTTCCAGGGCGACCCATTCCGGCACCACGCCGAAGGCGGTGTCGACGTAGCGTTCCAGGCCCTCGGCGTCACGGGCGCTGGAGTCGTTCTTCCAGAGCACGCCTCGGGGCTTCAGCACCTGCACCAGGGCATCGAGCACGGCGGCCTTGTTGCGCTCCATGGCGGCGGAGGCCAGCTGCACCACCAGGTGGTCGCCGAAGCGGTCCACCACCAGGCCCGGCAGCAGGTCGGAGTCGCCGTAGACCAGGCGGTAGAAGGGCTTGTCGAACAGCCGCTCGCGCAGGCTCAGGGCCACGTTGAGGCGATGCACCAGCAGGGACTTGTCCAGGCTGTGCTTGACGTCGCGGGACACCAGGCGCGCGCAGATCAGGTTGTTCGGGCTCAGGGCGACCACGCCCAGGGCCTTGCCGCCGGCGGCCTCGAGAATGGCCTGGTCGCCGGGCTGGAAGCCGGTCAGCGGGGTGGCGACCACGTCCACTTCGTTGCTGTAGACCCACAGGTGGCCGGCGCGCAGGCGTCGGTCGGCGTTGGCTTTGAGGCGCAGGCTGGGCAGGGACATGGTCGCTCTCCGGAAAAAAGGCGCGGATTATACCTCAGCCGGTGGGGTCGCCGGAGGCCGCCGGGCGGGGGGTATGGCCAATTGGCACGACAGCCGGAAAAATGGCCCGAAAGGCCGCGCCAAGCCCTGGCGCATCCGGGTAGACTGTCGCCACGGTCAGACTTTTCCTCATTCTCATGTCTCAAGAACTTTCAGCAGAACAGATTCGTCAGGTCCTGCAGGGCATCAGTGTGCCGCCGCAGCCGCAGATCATGGTCGACCTCCAGATGGAGCAGGTCATGCCCAGCCCGGACCTGCGCAGCATCGCCAAGCTGATCAGCCAGGATCCGGGGCTCTCCGGCGCGCTGCTGAAGATCGTCAACTCGCCCTTCTTCGGCCTCACCAATCGCATCGCGTCCATCCAGCAGGCGGTGAACCTGCTGGGCTGCAATACCGTGATCAACCTGATCAACGCCCAGTCCATCAAGGGCGAGATGAGCGACGAGACCATCGTCACCCTCAACCGGTTCTGGGACACCGCCCAGGACGTGGCCATGACCAGCCTCACCCTGGCCAAGCGGATCGGCTACCAGTCGCCCGACGAGGCCTACGCCCTGGGGCTGTTCCACAACTGCGGCATCCCGCTGATGCTCAAGCGCTTCCCCGACTACATGCTGGTGCTGGAGGAAGCCTATGCCAGCGCCGGTCCGGAGCGTCGGGTGGTGGATACCGAGAACCGCCTGCTGAACACCAACCACGCCGTGGTGGGCTATTTCACGGCGCGCTCCTGGCGCCTGCCGGAACACCTCTGCGAGGCCATCGCCAACCACCACAACGCCCTGTCGATCATCACCGACGACTCCGGCCGTGACGCCCAGTTGAAGACCCTCCTGGCGATCCTCAAGATGGCCGAGCACATCTGTGCCTCGCACCTGGTGCTGGGTAACCAGGCCGAGGACTACGAGTGGCTGAGCATCCGCAGCCAGGTGCTGGACTACGTGGGGCTCTCGGAGTACGACTTCGAGAACCTCAAGGAAACCATCCGCGAGCTCGGGGTTAACTGAGCCGCGTTGCCGTTCCGAGATTCCGATGCCTGAACTACCCGAAGTCGAGACCACCCGCCGGGGCATCGCGCCCTACCTCGAAGGCCAGCGCGTCAGCCGCGTGATCGTCCGTGAGCGTCGCCTGCGCTGGCCGATTCCCGAGGACCTGGATGTGCGACTCTCCGGCCAGCTCATCCTGCGGGTGGAGCGTCGCGCCAAGTACCTGCTGCTGGGCGCCGAGGCCGGCACCCTCATCAGCCACCTGGGCATGTCCGGCAGCCTCCGCCTGGTGGAGGCGGGGCTGGCGGCGGGCAAGCACGAGCATGTGGATATCGAGCTGGAGTCGGGCATGGCCCTGCGCTACACCGATCCCCGTCGTTTCGGCGCGCTGCTCTGGAGCCAGGATCCGCTGAACCACGAGCTGCTCCGCCACCTGGGCCCCGAACCGCTCACCGACCTGTTCGATGGCGACCGGCTGTTCCAGCTGTCCCGGGGCCGCAGCATGGCGGTCAAGCCCTTCATCATGGATAACGCGGTGGTGGTGGGCGTCGGCAATATCTACGCCAGCGAGGCTTTGTTCGCCGCCGGCATCGATCCCCGTCGAGAAGCCGGCTCCATCTCCCGCGCCCGCTACCTGAAGCTGGCGGAGGCGATCAAGCGTATCCTCGCCCAGGCCATCGAGTGCGGCGGCACCACGCTGCGGGACTTCGTCGGTGGCGACGGCAAGCCCGGCTACTTCCAGCAGGAACTCTGGGTCTACGGCCGGGGCGGCGAGTTCTGCCGCCAGTGCGGCTCCACCCTGCGGGAGATTCGCCTCGGCCAGCGCGCCAGTGTCTACTGTCCGCGTTGCCAGCGCTGATCCCTCATCGGTCGCCTGTGCCCGGCGGCCCATCAACGGAAGAACAAGAAAGACCCCTGCCCATGTCCGGTAATTACCTGCCCCGCAATCCCATCGCCGAGGCCATCGGCCACGGCGTCCTTCGCCTGATGGGCTGGCGCATCGAGGGCCGGCTGCCGCCCCTCGACAAGTTCGTGGTGATCGGCGCCCACCACACCTCCAACTGGGACTTCGTGCTGTTCCTCGCGGTGAAGTTCGTCCTGCGGCTCAACGCCCGCTGGTTCGGCAAGCACACGATCTTCCGCTGGCCCTTCGGCGGGCTGCTGCAACGCTGGGGTGGGGTGCCGATTCACCGCCACCTCAAGCTGAACAGCGTGGACCAGGCGGTGGAGCGCTTCCGCGAGAGCCGGGAGTTCATGCTGGTGATCTCCCCGGAGGGCACGCGCAAACGGGTCGAGCGCTGGAAGATGGGCTTCTACCACATCGCCCGGGGCGCGGGCGTACCCATAGTTCCGGCCGCCCTGGACTATGTGAACCGGCGCGTGGTGATCGGCGAACCCTTCTCGCCCACCGGTGACGAGCAGGCCGATTTGCGGCAGTTGCTCGCGTTTTTCCGCCCTTACGTGCCAAAAAAACCGGACTACGCTTTCAATGGCGATTGATGGCCGTCACGCTGTCGATTCGCCATACGCTGGTATAGTTTTCGCACAACCCTATCTGAAGGATCGCCCCATGAACCTGTTCCGCTCCACCGCTGCTGTCCTGGCTCTGACCACTGGCCTGCTGGCGTTGCCGGCGCATGCGGAAGTGGTTCAGGAGAACGTCAGCGGCGACCCCATGTACACCGCCAATGCCCCGAGCGGCTACAGCATGGCCGGCGATATCCTCATCGCCCGTCCGCTGCTGATCGGCGCCACCGTGATCGGCGCCGGCCTGTTCATCATCAGCCTGCCGTTCTCCGCCCTGGGCGGTAATGTCGGCGAGGCGGCCGAGCAACTGGTGGGCGTGCCGGCCCAGGAAGCCTTCGTGCGGTGCCTCGGCTGCACCCTGAGCGGCTACAAGGCCGACTGATCCCTCTCGCTCCGTCCACAACGGCCCCTGCACGGGGCCGTTGGCGTTTTCGGGGCACGATGATTGCTCCCCCCGTCCGGGTCGGGTATTAGCTGGTCCCTGATTCTGGTGAAGGGAAACCACCCGTGAAAGATTACGCCCGCCTCCTGTTGCTGGTCCTGGCCGCCGCCGGCCTGATCGCGAGCTTCTGGTTCAGCTCCGGCTGGCTGGAGCTCTGCGCCGGCCTCGCGCTCTTCCTCTTCGGCATGCAGTGCCTGGAGGAGGGGCTGCGGCAACTGGCCGGGGGCAAGCTCGAGCAGTTGCTGGCCCGGAGCACCGCCACCTCCTTCAAGGGGTTGATGTTCGGCATCTGCGGCACCCTGCTGCTGCAGTCCAGCACCCTGGTCTCCCTGCTCACCATCGCGTTCATCAGCGCCGGACTCATCCAGCTGGCCGGCGGCATCGCCATCCTCTTTGGCGCCAACCTCGGTGCCACCAGCGGCATCTGGCTGCTGGCGCTCGCCGGCCAGAACCTCAGCCTCAGCCCGCTGGCGTTGCCCCTGCTGGTGTTCGGTGTGCTGGGAGGCTTCCTGGGGGAGAAGAGCAAGGCGGCGGGGCGCATCGTCCTCGGCATCGCCTTCATCTTCCTCGGCATCGACCAGATCAAGGAGGGCTTCGCCAGCTTCGGCGACGGCCTCGACCTGACCGCCTACCAGGCCGACGGTCTGGCCGGCAGCCTGCTGTTCGCCCTGGTGGGGCTGCTGCTGACCCTGGTGCTGCAGTCCAGCCACGCGACCCTGATGCTCACCCTCGCCGCCCTGGCGGGCGGGCAACTGGACCTGGCCCAGGGGTTCGCCATCGCCATCGGCTCCAATGTCGGCAGCAGCGTCACCACGGCCTTCGTCGGCTCCCTGGGGGGCAACCGCAGCGGCCAGCGCCTGGCCCTGGCCCACGTGCTGTTCAACCTGGTGACCTGCAGCCTGGCCTTCGTCCTGCTGGCG
Organism: Pseudomonas furukawaii; assembly: GCF_002355475.1. Taxonomy (NCBI): domain Bacteria; kingdom Pseudomonadati; phylum Pseudomonadota; class Gammaproteobacteria; order Pseudomonadales; family Pseudomonadaceae; genus Metapseudomonas; species Metapseudomonas furukawaii. The sequence continues at coordinate 245,740 of NZ_AP014862.1, forward strand.
CCGCTGTCCTGGCTGGTGGGGCTGATCGCCGAACGCACGGGGCTGGGGACCAACGAGCTGATCCAGCTGGCGATGTTCCACAGCCTGATCAATGCCATGGGCGTGCTGCTGTTCTGGCCGCTGCAGGGGCGCCTTGCGCAGCAACTTGTGCGCTGGCTGCCGGAGCGGGCCGAGCCCCAGGTGCTGATCACCGAACTGGCCGCCGGGCCGGAGGAGCCCCAGCGAACCCGGGCCCGCTACCTGAACGACCGGGCACTGGATTCGGTGGATGCGGCGTCCAGCGCCGTGGTGCGGGAGTTGCGTCACCTGGGCCGGCTCAGCCTCGAGGTGATCTGCCACGCCCTCTATCTGCCGGTGGACCAGCTGGCGCGGGTCCAGGGGGATGAAAGCCTGTTGCAGGGGCGCCCGGAGCGTCATCACCTGGATGCCGAGGCGCTGTACCAGCGGCACATCAAGGGCGTCTACGCCGACCTGCTGAGTTTCATGGGGCGCCTCGACCTGCCCCTGGACGAGGCGCATCAGCAGTTCTGGGTCAGCAGCCAACTGGCCGCCCTGCAACTGGTGGATGCTGTGAAGGATGCCAAGCACCTGCAGAAGAACCTGGGCCGATTCCTCGACCAGGAGCACTCGCCGGTGCGCGAGGCCTACGTCGATCTGCGACGCCACCTGCTGGTCATGCTCCATGAGCTGCGCGAACTGGGCCGCTCGGAGTTGCCCGAGGAGGCCTGGAGCCAGCGACTCCGGTGGCTGGACGACCAGGCGGCGGCCTTCGACGGCCGCTTCCGCGCGCGCCTGTTCAATGCGGTGCGCCTGGGTGAGATGGATGGGTTGCAGACCAGCTCGCTGATGAACGACCTGGGCTATGCCAGCCGGATCTTCCAGAGCCTGCGCAATGTGCTGATGCTGGGGGAGGGGCAGGCGCTGTTCCGTGAGTTGCGCCGGCTTGGGAGGGATGACGAGACGCTGATCGTCCTGGACGTTGGCCGGCCGTCCTGAGGCAACCCTAGCGCGGCTCTTCCAGCAGGTCGGCGCGACCCACGCCTCGGGGGTCGCTGGCGGCCTCCAGGCTGCCCTTCTCCTTGTTCCAGTAGAGCACTTGCTGGTTGCCGTAGTTGCGGCCCAGGGGTTTGAGCGCATGGCCGCGCGCCCGGAGTTCCGCGCTTTCATCGCTGCTGAAGGCGCCGGGCTCGTGCTCGATCACGTCGGGCAGGTACTGGTGGTGGTAGCGCGCCACCGCCGGCCAGCGGCTGACCGGCTGGCCATCGAGGTACTCCAGCACCGACAGCAGCACCATGCTGGGGATACGGCTGCCACCCGGGGTGCCGAAGGCGGTGAACTCGCTGGCGCTTTCGATGAAGGTGGGGCTCATGGACGAAAGCGGGCGCTTGCCCGAGCCCACGGCATTGGCCTGGCTGGCGGCCAGTCCGTAGGCGTTGGCGCCCTGGGGGTTGGCGGCGAAGTCGTCCATCTCGTCATTCAGCAGGACGCCGGTGCCGGGCACGGTGAAGGCGGCGCCGAAGGGCAGGTTGATGGACAGGGTGGCGGCGACGGCGTTGCCGTCCTTGTCGATCACCGCGAAATGGGTGGTGTGGTCGCCCTCGCGCCAGGACGGTGATGGCGGCAATGCGCTGCTGGGAGTGGCGCGGCGCGGGTCGATGCCTTGCGCGAGCTGTTTCAGGTAGCTGGCGTCCAGCAGCCTGGCGGTGGGGATGGCGACGAAGTCGGGGTCACCCAGCAGCCCCCGGTCGCGGTAGGCGCGACGCAGGGCCTCCACCACATAGTGGGTCCGCTGCACCCGATCGGCTTCGCGCCAGGGCAGTTGCTGCAGCATGGCCAGACTCTGGGCCAGGGCGATGCCGCCGGCCGAGGGCGGCGGGGCGCTGATCAGCTCGCGGCCCTCGGCGAGGGGAAAGCGGATCGGTTCGCGTTCCACGGTGCGGTAGCGGTCCAGGTCCTCGAGGCTCCAGATGCCACCGGCGGCGTTCACGCCGCGCACCAGCTTCTCGGCCACGGGACCGCTGTAGAACCCCGCCTTGCCGTAGCGGGCCATGCGCTCCAGCGTGTTGGCCAGTTCCGGTTGGCGCAGCAGGCTGAATTCCTCGGGGACTTCGCCCTTGTGGTCGAGGAACAGCCGCGCGGTTTCCGGGTCGTCGCGCATGGCCGCCAGGCGGAAACCCGCACGCTCCCGGTAGATGCGGTCCACGGAGATGCCATCGCGGGCGAGACGGATGGCCGGGGTCAGGGTGTCGGCCAGTGGCAGCCTGCCGTAGTGGCCGGCCAGGTCCGCCAGGGCGGCGGGAAGACCGGGGATGGCGGCGGCCAGGGGACCGTCCAGGGACAGGGCCGGGTCAGGCTTACCGTCGCGCAGGTAGAGTTTGGCGTGGGCCGCCAGCGGCGCCCGCTCACGGGCATCGAGGAAGCGGTAGACGGGTTTGTCGCCGGCCTGGCGCAGCAGGAAGAACCCGCCGCCGCCCAGTCCAGAGCCGTAGGGTTCGGCCACCGCCAGGGCGGCGGCGATGGCAACGGCGGCGTCGAAGGCGTTGCCGCCCTGTGCCAGGGTTTCCAGGCCGGCGACGGTGGCGGACGGATGGGGCGTGGCCACGGCGGCACGGCCGGGACCGGCGGCCTGGGCGACGCCGCCCAGGAGGAGCAGCGTCGCGAGCAGCGCGCCTCGGCAGGCGCCGCGGACCAGGCGGCCCATGGCTCAGGCCTTGCCGGTGAGCTTCAGGTACTTCTGCATCAGCTCATCCTTGCTTTCGACATGGGCCTCGTCGAGGGGAATGCAATCCACCGGGCAGACCTGCTGGCACTGGGGCTCGTCATAGTGGCCCACGCATTCGGTGCAGAGGTTGGGGTCGATCACGTAGATCTCCTCGCCCTGGGAAATGGCGCCGTTGGGGCATTCGGGTTCGCAGACGTCGCAGTTGATGCAGTCGTCGGTGATCTTGAGGGACATGGCGGAACAACTCCTGCCGTCGCCGGGCAGCGGCGGCCTTTAACGGAAAATAGCGGAATTGTGCCGGATTGCCGCGATCGACGCACGCATCGATCGCGGTCGCCCCGGTGCGGGGCGCGACTGCCGGGCAGCGGCCCGACTCAGCGCTTGAAGCGCTCGGCCAGCGCCGCGGCCACGGCCGGGTGGACGAACTTGGTGATGTCGCCGCCCAGGGCCGCTATTTCGCGTACCAGGGTGGAGGAGATGAAGGAATACTTCTCCGACGGGGTGAGGAACATGCTCTCCACGTCCGGTGCGAGCTGGCGGTTCATGTTGGCCAGCTGGAACTCGTACTCGAAGTCGGACACCGCGCGCAGGCCGCGGAGGAACACATTGGCGTTCTGCTCCTTGACGAAGTGCGCCAGCAGGGTGGAGAAGCCGACCACTTCCACGTTGGGCAGGTGCTTGGTGACTTCGCGCGCCAGTGCAACACGCTGTTCCAGGCTGAACAGGGGATTCTTCTTCGGGCTCGCGGCCACGGCGATGATCACGGTATCGAACAGGCGGGAGGCACGTTCGATCAGATCGCCATGACCCTTGGTGATGGGGTCGAAGGTGCCCGGATACAACACTCGGTTCATCGCGACGTCCTGGCAGGGGGCCAAAAGGGAATCGGATGGTAGCGCAGCAGGCCCCGGCGGCCAAGATTTGCGCGCCGGGGCCGGCTCGTCGGTCAGGCCTTGCCGAGTCGTTCGGCGAGGGCGCTGGCGAGGCGCGCGCTGAGGCCGTAGACCGACAGCTGCGGATTGGCGCCGATGCTGGTGGGGAACAGCGAGCCGTCATGGATGGACAGGTTGGCCAGCTGGTGATGGCGGCCCAGGCTGTCGGCCACCGCCCGCGTGGGGTCCTCGCCCATGGCGCAGCCGCCCATCACGTGGGCGCTGCCCAGGCGGGTGCGGTAGAGCGCCAGGGGCAGTTCGTCGATCAGGCGGCGGGCCTCGTCCAGGCGGGTCACGTGGCGGGCGTCGTTGTGCAGGGGCAGCACGGCCCTGGCCCCGGCGGCGAACTGGATCTCCGCCATCACGTGGAAGGCGCGGCGGATGCCGTCCCAGGTGTAGTCGGTCATGCGGTAGTCCAGCACCGGGCTGCCGTCGCCGCGCAGCTCCACCGTGCCTTCGGCGCTGTCCGGGTGGAAGCCGTCGCGCATCAGGGCGAGCATCACGTTGGTGTGGGGTAGCTGCTCCATGCGCAGGGCGTTGTCGGTGCCGAAGCGACCCAGCAGGGTGCTGGTGAGCGCGGGGTGCAGAGGCGGCACTTCGAGCTTGTAGGACATGCGCCCGGTGGCGCCGTCGTCCCACTGGAAGTGGTCGGAATAGATGGACTGCGGCGCGCCGTAGAAGGGGTTGATCAGCCGGTCGAAGGTGGCGGCGGAGAAGTTCACCACATGCAGGAAGGTGCGCTTGCCCACGCGGCCGTGGGGATCGGGCGCCCTGGAGCGCAGCAGCAGGGCCGGGGTGTTGATGCCGCCGCCGGACAGCACGTAATGACGGGCCCTGACGGTGATGCGCCGGCCGGTGGGGGCCACGCAGCGTTCGTCCAGGGCCAGGCATTCGAGGCCGCTGACCCGGTCGCCCTCCAGCAGGAGCTTGTCGGCGCGGGCCAGGTAGAGCAGCTCGCCGCCCTTGTCGAGGGTGGCGGGGATGGTGGTCACCAGCATGGACTGCTTGGCGTTGGTGGGGCAGCCCATGCCGCAGTAGCCGAGGTTCCAGCAGCCGCGCACATTCCGTGGGATGACCTTCCAGTGGTAGCCGAGCTGTTCGCAACCCAGGCGGATCACGTCGTTGTTGGCATTGGGCGGAAACATCCAGGGCGCGACGCCGAGGCGCTGCTCCATCTTCTCGAACCAGGGCGCCATCTCGGCGGGGGACAGGCCCTTCACGCCATGTTCCCGCGCCCAGTGTTCCAGGGTCGGGTCGGGGGTGCGGAAGCTGGAGGTCCAGTTGACCAGGGTGGTGCCGCCCACGGCGCGGCCCTGGAGGATGGTGATGGCGCCGTCCTTGCTCATGCGGCCGATGCCTTCCTGGTAGAGCGCCGGGTAGGCCTCGGCTTCCTGCATCTTGAAGTCGGTGCTGGTCTTCAGCGGGCCTTCCTCGATCAGCAGCACCTTGAGCCCGGCGGCGCTGAGGATCTCAGCGGTGGTGCCGCCGCCGGCGCCGCTGCCGACGATGGCGACGTCGGCTTCCAGGGTCAGGTCGCGCTCCAGGCGCGAGCCGTCGTGGGTCTTCCAGCCTCGGGCCAGGCCTTCGGCGAACAGATCGGGTACGGGCATCTCAGGGTCTCGGGCGAATTCTTGTCGTTATCGGGAGGGACGGCCGGGGGCGTTTCATACCTGGGGCGGGCCGGGGTATCCACAGTGGGCCCAGGATTCGGGCCGGCCGTACCAGGCCATCATCACCAGTTGCAGGAGCGAGGCGTGGCCCATCTTCAGCAGGCCGATGGAGCTGTTTTCCCAGCGTCCGAGGAACTGGCGGATATCCTCTGCGCTGGCGTTCTCCCAGCGCCCCCAGACGCCCGTCAGCGGGCCCCGGGTGACGGGCAGGGCGAGCACGTCGAACAGCTGCCGGGTGAGCCTGAGCATTTCCGGTGACAGGCGGTGCAGGGCATGGTCCAGGCTCTCCAGGGTGCCGGTGACGGCGTCGGCCATGCGCCCGGCGGGCACGGCGCCGTCGAGCATCACCGGCACCAGGGCCCGGAGAAAGGGCAGGTCGGCGTCGCGCAGGGCCGCGTACCCGCTGGCCGGGACGCTCGCCGAGCAGCCGGTGAGGCTGGCGGTGAGCCCGGCGGTAGCGAGGAAGGCCGAGCCAAAGAGGCCGACCTTGAGCAGGTTGCGCCGGGAAAGTCCCGGGGTGTCGAGGGTGGTTTCGCTCATTCTTGTTTCCGTCCTGCGAGCGCCCGACTCAGCGGACGAAGAGTCTGTACACCAGCTTCTGGATCGCCTTGCCGTAGGGCGGGTAGATCAGCTTCGCGGCGTTGAAGCGCTGCTTGATGAACACGCCCTTGGCCTTGCTGAAGGTCAGGAAGCCTTCGTGGCCGTGGTAGTGCCCCATGCCCGAGGGGCCGATGCCGCCGAAGGGCATGTCGTCCTGGGCGACGTGCAGCAGGGTGTCGTTGAGGCAGACACCGCCGGAGTGGGTTTCGTGGAGTACCCGCTGCTGCTCGGCCTTGCCGTAGCCGAAGTAGTAGAGGGCCAGGGGGCGCGGACGTGCGTTGATGTAGGCGAAGGCGTCGTCGATCCGCCGATAGGGCACCACCGGCAGCAGGGGGCCGAAGATTTCCTCCTGCATCAGTTTCATGTCGTCGGTGGCGTTCAGCACCAGGGTATGGGGCAGGCGACGGTCCTCGCCTTCGGGGAACAGCGGGACCAGTTTCGCGCCCTTGGCCTCGGCGTCGGCCAGGTAGCCCTTGAGGCGGCCCAGCTGGCGTTCGTTGATGATGGCGGTGTAGTCGGGGTTGTCGGCGAGCTTCGGGAAAAAGCGTTGGACCACCTCGCGGTAGGCCTCGATGAAACCGTCCACACGGTCTTCGGGCACCAGCACGTAATCGGGCGCCACGCAGGTCTGGCCGGCGTTCAGGGTCTTGCCGAAGGCGATGCGCTCGGCGGCGTCGGCCAGGGGCACCTCGGCGGAGACGATGGCGGGCGACTTGCCGCCCAGCTCCAGGGTCACCGGGGTCAGGTTCTCGGCGGCGGCGCGCATCACGTGCCGGCCGATGCTGGTGGCGCCGGTGAACAGCAGGTGGTCGAAGGGCTGTCGGGAGAAGGCGACGCCCACCTCGGCCTCGCCTTCCACCACCGCCACCAGGTCCTCGGGAAAGATTCGCGCCAGGAGCTCCTTGAGCAGCCGCGAAGTGGCCGGGGTGGACTCGCTCATCTTGATCATCACCCGGTTGCCGGCAGCCAGCGCGCCGACCAGCGGGCCGATGGCCAGGAACAGCGGGTAGTTCCAGGGCACTATCACGCCCACCACGCCCAGTGGCTGGTAGACCACCCGGGCGGCCGCCGGCTGGAAGGCCAGGCCGACGGCGCGGCGGGAGGGTTTCATCCATTTGCGCAGGCGCTTGCGGGCGTAGTGGATGCCGTGGAGGCTGGGCATGATTTCCGCCAGCAGGGTTTCGTCGGCGGAGCGGTTGCCGAAGTCGCTGGAGACGGCGGCGATCAGGGCGTCGCGTTCGCTGGAGATCAGCTCGGCCAGGCTGCGCAGCCACTGGATGCGCTGTTCGGCACTGGGCATGGGATGGGCACGAAACGCCTCGCGCTGGCGCTGGAAGAGGGCTTCCAGCTGACTGATCTGCTGCTGGCTGTGTTGCAGGTAGGCGAGGTCGGCGACCATGGTGCGGCTCCTGGCGGGCTCTGGGGAATCTCCGGATCCGGGTGGGGATCGGCGGGACTCTATTGTTATCCTGTCGCTGGATTTCTAGAGCAATTGCTCTAATCTGTCAAACGGCTTGCCCCTCGTCGCGCCGGAAGGCTGCCCGTCGAACGGCCGGGCGGTCCGTTTGCCGGTCACGCCGGGTGTTCCCGGACGATCAGTCGATGTACCTTTGCCTCCGCCAGGTCCATCCACCCGCAGGAAATTCCGCTCCATGGCCCCGAGAACCAAGACCCGCGACCGCATCGTTCTGGAGAGCCTGGGGCTGTTCAACACCCAGGGTGAGCGCAACGTGACCACCAACCACATCGCCGCGCACCTGGGCATGTCGCCGGGCAACCTCTATTACCACTTCCGCAACAAGCAGGAGATCATCACCGAGCTGTTCGGCCAGTACGAGGCGCGGGTGGATGCCTTCCTGCGGGTGCCTGAAGGGCGCGCGGTGACGGTGGAGGACAAGACCTTCTACCTGGAGTCGCTGCTGGCGGCGATGTGGGACTTCCGTTTCCTGCACCGCGACCTGGAGCACCTGCTGGAGTCCGATGCGGAGCTGGCGGTCCGCTACCGGCAGTTCGCCCAGCGCTGCCTGGACCACGCTCTCGGCATCTACCGGGGCTTCGTCGAGGCGGGGATTCTGCTGATGACGCCGGCCCAGACCGAGGCGTTGACCCTGAACAGCTGGATCATCATCACCTCCTGGGTGCGATTTCTCTGCACCACGCGCGGCGAGAGCGCGGACATCAGCCAGGACCTGCTGCGCCGTGGCATCTACCAGGTGCTGGCGCTGGAGGGCGGCTACCTCGCGCCCGAGGCGCAGCCGGCGGTGAAGGCGCTCTACGAGAAGCTCTACGTACCGCTCGACGCCATCGTGCCGGCCTGACGGCAGCTGTCCAGCCAGTCCGGGATCCGCCTCTCCAGGTAGAAGGCGGGCTTGCGCGGAGACCCTTCGACGAAGCCCACATGGCCGCCCCGGGCATGGAGTTCCATGCGCGTGGTGGCGGACAGTTCCTGGGCCTCCGGCAGGCTGTGGCGGAACACGAAGGGGTCGTCGGCGGACTGGATCAGCAGGGTGGGAATACGGATGCCGCCCAGGTAGTAGCGGCTGGAGGCCCGGCGGTAGTAGTCGTGGGCGTCGTCGAAGCCGTGCAGGGGCGCGGTGACGCGGCCATCGAAGTCCCAGAAGGTGCGCATGCCGTCCAGGGTGCCCAGCCGGTCCAGGGCGCTCAGGTGCTCGGACTGGCCCTGGTGGGTGAAGAGCTGCCGCTTGGTTTTCACGTAGGCCACCATCTCGCGCATGAAATGGGCCTGGTACACCCGTGAGAAGCCCAGGGCGATGCGGTCCGCGCACTGGTCCAGGCGGTAGGGCACCGACACCGCGACCGCGCCTTGCAGGCCGCAGTCCAGGCCGGTTTCACCGAGGTGCTTGAGCAGCACGTTGCCGCCGAGCGAGTAGCCCACGGCATAGAGGGGGGCCAATGGTCGGCAGGCCCGGAGGTGGGCGATGGTGGCGGCCAGGTCTTCGCTGACCCCGGAGTGATAGCCCCGGGGCAGGCGGTTGGGTTCGCCCGAGCAGCCCCGCCAGTTCAGGGCGACGCTGGCCCAGCGGCGCGCCGCCAGTTCCTGCTGCAGGCCGAGCACGTAGTGCGACGCGGACGAGCCGGTCAGGCCGTGGAGTACCAGCACCAGGGGTCTGTCGGCCTCGTGGGGACCGTGCCAGTCCAGGTCGAGGAAGTCGCCGTCTTCCAGCCAGAGCCGCTCCCGTTGTCGCTCCAGTTGCGCCGGTACGCGGAAGAAGGGCGACCAGAGGGTTTGCAGGTGGGGGCCAGGCAGCCACCAGGCGGGCTGGAAGCTGCTGTGGGCGGTGACCTGCTGGTGGAACGCGGGCATCGACGGGAACCGGGTCAGACGTCAGGGAGGTGACCTGTCTCGGCGCTGCGCTGCCACAGGGCGTAGTACACCTGGCCGGCTTTCTTCTCCCGGTGCAGGCGCCAGTTGCTCGGCAGGCCCAGCGCGGATGGCGGGGTCTCGCTTTCGGTATAGACCCAGGCACGGGGGGCCAGCCAGCCCCGGTTTTCCAGCAGTTCGCAGACTGGGGCCAGCAGGCCCAGGTTGAAGGGCGGGTCGAGGAACACCAGGTCGAATGGGGAGGGTGCCTGGGTGTCGAGGTAGCGCAGGGCGTCGCTCTGCAGCAGCTGGCCCTTGCCGCAGCGCAGCACGTCCAGGTGGCCGCGCAAGGCGGCCACCGAGTCGGGATTCAGGTCCAGGGCCAGCGCCTGTTCCGCGCCCCGGGACAGGGCTTCGAGAAAGAGCGCGCCGCTGCCGGCGAAGGGATCCAGCACCCGGGCGCCCTCCACATGGGGGGCCAGCCAGTTGAACAGGGTCTCGCGCACCCTGTCCGGCGTGGGGCGAAGGCCCGGGCCATCGGGAAAGGCGAAGCGCCGCGAGCGCCATTCGCCGCCGATGATGCGGAGCTGGCCCTGGCCGCCATGGCCAGGACGGGCGGGTTTGGCGTTGGGTTTGCGCATCAGTGCTCCGGTACGCCGCTGGGAAGGTCGGCGGGCTTGTCGGTGGGAGGCGGCAGGTCCTGCTGGGAGACGGTCGGGCCTGCGGTGACGATGACGAACTGGTCGGGATCCAGGTGGCGGGCCATGGCGGCTTTCACCTGGGCCACGTCCAGAGCCTGGACCTGGGTCATGAAGTCTTCCAGGTAGGTCAGGGGCAGGTCGTAGAAGCCGATGGCGCCCAGTTGGCCGACGATATCGGCATTGCTGGCGGTGGACAGCGGGAAGCTGCCGGCGATCTCGCGCTTGGCATCCTCCAGTTCTTTCCGGGTAGGGCCTTCGGCCAGGTAGCGGCGGACGATGTCCTGGATCAGCGCCAGGGTGCCCTGGCTCATTTCGGCGCGGGTCTGCAGGCCGATCATGAAGGGGCCCTTGACCTGCATCGCGGTGAAGCCGGAGCTGATGCCGTAGGTGAGGCCGCGCTTCTCCCGCACTTCGTCCATGAGCCGGGTGCCGAAGCCGCCGCCGCCGAGGATCTGGTTGCCGATGTACAGGGCGGCATAGTCGGGCTCGTTCCGGTCGATGCCGAGCTGGGCCAGCATCAGGTGGGTCTGCTTGGAGGGGAACTCGATATGGTGGACGCCGGCCTTGGGCGCGGCGGGCTCCGGCAGTTTCGGCAGCGCCGGTCCCTTGGGCAGGGCGCGGGACACCTGGTTGGCGATGGCCTCGGCCTCGGCGCGGGACAGGTCGCCTACCAGGGCGATCACCAGGTTGCCGGCCGCATAGGCCTTCCGATGGAAGGCGCGCAGCTGGTCGACGGTGATGCCGGGGATGGACGCTTCGGTACCGTCGCTGGGGTGGGCGTAGGGGTGCTGGCCGTAGAGCTGCTCGAAAAGCTCCAGGCCGGCCAGGCGGCCAGGATTCTGTTTCTGGTACTGGAAACCGGCGAGCATCTGGTTCTTGATCCGTGCCAGGGCGTCCTCCGGGAAGTCCGGGGCGCCGACGACCTGGGTGAAGAGTTCCAGCGCCGGAGTGCGGAGCTCGGGCTTGGTCAGGCTGCGCAGGCTGGCGATGGCCATGTCGCGGTAGGCGCCATTGCCGAATTCGGCGCCGAGGCTTTCGAAGCCTTCGGCGATGGCGGTGACGTCCTTGCCGGCCACGCCCTCGTTGAGCATGGCGTTGGTCAGGGTGGCCAGGCCCGGCAGGTCGCCGTCCTGGCTGCTGCCAGCGGCGAAGGTCAGGCGCAGGTCGAACATCGGCAGCTCGGGCGCGGCGACGAACAGCACGCGGGTCCCCTCGGTGGTCTTCCAGCTCTGGATCTCCAGGCGCCGGCGCCCGGGGGCGTTGCCGTTCAATTCCGCCAGGGATTCCAGGCCAGGGGTGCTGGGCGGCGCGGCGGTCTCCGCCGTGGCCGAGCTGTTCGGGCGGTCGGCGATGAAGCCGAGCAGGCCCAGCAGGACGATCAGGGCCAGGCCGAGCAGGCCGTAACGCAGGCCGTTGCGATCACTCATGGCCGCTCTCCTCGGGCAGGACGTGGGCGACGCTCAGGCGGTCGCGGGTGAAGAAGGTGCGGGCGGCGGCCTGGATGTCGGCCGGGGTCACCGCTTCCAGGGCGGCCAGGTCCTGGTCCATCAGCTTCCACGACAGGCCCACGGTCTCCAGTTGGCCGATGGTGGTGGCCTGGCTGGTGATGGAGTCGCGCTGGTAGACCAGGTCGGCGATGACCTGGGCGCGGACGCGCTGCAGTTCCTCTGCACTGGGCGGCGTCCGCTTCAGAGCCTCCAGCTCGCGCCAGAGCCCGGCTTCGGCCTGGGCCAGGGTCCTGCTCTTCTGCACGTTGGGGGTGGCGCTGACAACGAACAGGCTGTCGCCACGGGAAAAACCGTCGTACCAGGCGGAGGCGCCGCTCACCAGTTCCTCGCCGCGCTCCAGTCGGCTGGGCAGGCGGGCGCTGTAGCCGCCGTCGAGCAGGGCGGAGATCAGGCGAAGGGCGTGGACCTGACGGGCCTCCGGGGCGGTGGCGAGGCCCGGCACGTTGAAGCCCATCACCAGGCTGGGCAACTGGGTGCGAACGTGCAGGGTGATGCGACGCTCGCCGGGCGTGGCCAGCTCCAGGGGACGCTTGGCCGGCGGTACGGCGCGGCGGGGGATGTCGCCGAACCAGCGCTGGGCCAGGCCTTTCACCTCGTCAGCGGTGACGTCGCCGACCACCACCAGGGTGGCGTTGTTCGGGGCATACCAGGACTGGTACCAGTGGCGCAGCTCCTCCACCTTCATGCGGTCGAGATCAGCCATCCAGCCAATGGTGGGAATGCTGTAGCCGCTGGCCGGATAGGCCATGGCCTTGAAGCGCTCGAAGGCCTTGGCGCTGGGCTTGTCGTCGGTGCGCAGGCGGCGTTCTTCCTTGATCACCTCGATCTCCCGGGCGAATTCCTCGGGCGGCAGCCTGAGGCTGGCGAGGCGGTCCGCTTCCAGTTCGAAGGCGACGCCCAGGCGATCACGGGCCAACACCTGGTAGTAGGCGGTGTAGTCGTCGCTGGTGAAGGCATTCTCCTCGGCGCCCAGCTCCCGCAGGATGCGCGAGGCTTCGCCGGGGCCGAGCTTGCGGCTGCCCTTGAACATCATGTGTTCGAGGGCGTGGGACAGGCCGGTCTGGCCGGGCGTCTCGTAGCTGGAGCCCACCTTGTACCAGAGCTGGGAGACCACGACGGGGGCACGGTGGTCCTCGCGGACGACGACTTTCAGACCGTTGTCCAGGGTGAACTCGTGGGTGGGTTGGGTGTCTGCTGCGAGTGTCAGGGCAGGCAGGCAGAGGGCGCAGATGAGCAAGCCAGCGGCTTGTCGGGCAATGCCTTTCATGGATGTTCTGGACCTGTCGGACGGCCCCGGCGGTCGTACCGCCTGCGGGCGAAGAGGTGCTAGGATACCCCATCCTGTGCGACACGTATGATCGTGTCGTGCTTGGTCGGAGAGCTTTCTCCCTGACACCAAGTCCTTTGATATCAAGGGGCTAGAGTCTAAATAAAGCACTTGTGCCTGGTTTGACCAGCTCAAATCGACCCGCTTGCGGGGGTGTGGTAAATCCCCGTTCCGGGGGAAGCTACGCCTCGAATACGACCTCTAGCGGTCTAAATTCGTTCGGTTAAGCGCATCAAAAGGCAATTCCTATCACGGGAATTGTTTCAAGATATTTCAAGCCCCAAGGGTGGTAAACGCCCTTAGGGGCTGCTCCCACCTTATAAAGGCCTCTGGACTAACTTGACCGTCACCATCGTCGTGAGATGTTGGAGGCACCAAGTCCAAGCACGGAGCGTGAGCTCCGGACCGCATTGCTCAACTCCGCTGGTCCAGGGAGTACCGAGCCTGATGTGTACCCATCAGTTCACTAGGTCGGCATGCTCTGGGGACCAACCCTGGGGTATGAAGCCCGGCTAACAATGTCTCTCCTTTTTAGGAAATGCATCCGGTGACGGTATGCATAAGGCTTCGAATTGCCCGGAGTCTGGAGGCTAGTGACCTAACCCGCATGGCTAACACATGTGAATCGTCGTCAGAACCCTCGTCAGTATCATGGGGCCAACGGCAATTAGGCCCCGGCCAAAATGGCACCGTAGTCGGTCAGTGCAGTAGGAAGATGCACTGCGGTACCGCCGCACTACCGGGGGAAAGGCGAAGCCTAAACGGGGAATCGATGCTATCCGGGGAACGTGGTAATCCCGACCACTCGCCTCGCTTCGGCAGGCAGGCTGCCCGCAAGGGACGCTGATGAGTGTGGGGAATGGGAGGGTGCAAAAAGCGAATGGTCGCCTGTAATGGGCGTCATATCGGTTGAAACATCATCGACAGGGGCAACCCTGGCTGACTTGCACCTGGTCTACAGGCGCAACGAAAACCGCTGATTCCAGCGTAACAACGACCCTAGGGGGCGGATTCTGCCCCTAGGGGCAGTCCGTCCTGAAGGTCTAGTCACCATCAGGAGGACAGTATGAAAACGCAACTAGAAACATCAGTTACGTCTGCGTCCTTCGACGAGGATATGACCTGGCACAGTCTCGACTGGGCCAGTATTCAGACCTCCGTCCGGAAGACGCAGTTGAAAATTGCGCAGGCAACAAGGGAAGGCAACTGGCGCAGGGTTAAACGCCTGCAAAGGATGCTGACCCACTCGTTTCATGGTCGGTGTCTGGCCACGAAAAGAGTCACGGAGAACCGTGGTCGCAAGACCCCGGGCGTAGATGGAGCAACATGGGGCTCGCCCCAGGCCAAGCTACAGGCCGTGATACGTCTGTCGAAAAAACGAGGCTATCGACCGCAACCGCTTCGGCGAGTGTGGATACCGAAGCCCGGCAAGCAGGAGAAGCGTCCACTAGGTATTCCGACGATGATTGATCGGGCCTGGCAGGCACTTCACCTGCTCGCACTAGAACCCGTAGTCGAAAGCACCAGCGACTTGAAAAGTTACGGTTTCCGACCTGACCGCTCTACCGCTGATGCGATGGTGGAACTCTTTGCCCTGCTGTCACGGCAGGACAGTCCGCAATGGATCTTGGAGGGGGACATCAAAGGCTTCTTCGACAACATCAACCATGACTGGCTGTGCCGGAATGTCCCCATGGACAGGGTGGTACTGCGCAAGTGGTTACGGGCCGGGGTTATCGACCGGAGACAATTCACGGCCACGCAGGCCGGGACACCACAAGGAGGAATCATTTCCCCTTGCTTGGCAAATGCCACCCTCAACGGCCTGGAAGCTCAGTTGAAACGCCATCTGGCGGAGAAACTGGGTGTCAAAAAGGCTGAGAAAACGAAAGTCCAAGTGGTGCGTTATGCGGACGACTTTGTGATTACTGCAGCTTCCAAAGAGCTGTTGGAGTCCGAGGTAAAACCCTGGGTAGAACAATTCCTGTCTGTACGAGGGGTCGAACTATCCCAGGCGAAAACGCAGATTACGCATATCCACGAAGGCTTCGATTTCTTGGGTTGGTGCTTCAGGAAATACGTGCCGAAGTCGCCTTACGGGAAGGCCAAGCTGTTGATCAAACCCTCGAAGAAGAATGCCTCGGCGTTCTACCGAAAAGTGGCAGAGATCATCAAGAGCAGCGGGGCTATGACGCAGGAAGCGTTGATCGGCCAACTGAACCCGGTACTGAAGGGGTGGGCGCAATACCACTCCGCCGTTGTAGCAAAGCAGACCTTCAGCAGGCTGGATCACCTGATTCATTGGCGTGTATGGAGGTGGGCGAAGCGCAGGCATCCGAACAAGTCGGTCGACTGGATTAGGAATAAATACTTCCATTCCATAGACGGGCGAAGCTGGGTGTTTGCGCAACCCTATAAAGGTGGCAAAGGAGAGCAGCGGTTCCGTCAGCTGTACACGCTGGCGAAAACCGCAATCGTGCGACACAAGCGTCTGCCGGGGGAGTATCACCCTTATGACGCTGAGCATGAGCTGAAGTGGGAAGCGCTACGAGTCCAACGGATGCAGCACAAGCTGCGTTACCGAGGGCAAGTCGTCAGGCTTTTCGCTCGGCAAAAAGGCAAGTGCGCATTGTGCGGATACCCGGTGAGCAAAGAGACAGGATGGCACGACCACCACGTCATTAGGCGTGTGGACGGCGGACCAGACACGCTCGATAACCGGGTGCTGCTGCACCCCAACTGTCACGCGCTGATCCACAGTCAGCGGAAGCAAGTAAACCTGCTCCACAGCGGCTTATAGTGGTAAAGTCGCGCGCAACACTCCGTGCGTTGCCGGCCAGTCTTCATGGCTTCATGTAGGCTTGAGCCGTGTGCGATGAAAGCCGCATGCACGGTTCTTAGGGGGCCCCGGACCAGATAATGGTACGGGGCTACCCGACTTCCCGGGGCGGCGAAGCGGGCCAGGCACAGAGCCAGCACCGTCGCTCCCTTGAGATGCAATCGACTCATGTTTGGTTCCAACGACGACAAGAAGGCTCCGGCTCAGGCCGGGGAAAAGAAATCCTTGTTCGGCTGGCTGCGCAAGAAGCCCCAGGAAGCCGCTCCCGCTCCGGCGGAGCCGGTAGCGCCTGCCCAGGCCGAATCCCCCGTTGATTCCGTTCCGTCTCCAGTGTCGGCCGAGGCTCCTGCCTCGCCGGCGGCCGACCCCGCGCCGGCCGCGCCTGAAACGCCCGCGCCTGCCCCGCTGGTGATCGAAGCGCCGGCGCCCGTGACAGAGATTCCCGCCGCGTCGGTGGTCGAAATCCCGGCCGCGCCTCAGCCTGCTGCACCTGCACCTGCACCTGCACCTGCACCTGCACCGGAGGCCGCCGCTGCCCCTTCGGCGCTGGAGCCGGCCCAGGCAACGCCGGTACCCTCCGCATCCGTCGCTTCGGCCGAACCGGCCAAGGCGGGCTTTTTCGCCCGACTCAAGCAGGGCCTGTCGAAGACCAGCGCCAGCATCGGCGAGGGCATGGCCAGCCTGTTCCTGGGGCGCAAGGCCATCGACGATGACCTGCTGGATGAGATCGAGACCCGCCTGCTCACCGCCGACGTCGGGGTGGAGGCCACCAGCGCCATCGTCCAGAGCCTGACGCAGAAGGTGGCGCGCAAGCAGCTCGCCGACGCCGATGCCCTGTTCAGGGCCCTGCAGGAGGAACTCGCCGCGCTGCTGCGCCCGGTCGAGCAGCCGCTCAACATCGATGGCGCTCGTGCGCCCTATGTGATCCTGGTGGTCGGCGTGAACGGCGTCGGCAAGACCACCACCATCGGCAAGCTGGCGAAGAAGCTTCAGCAGGACGGCAAGAAGGTGATGCTGGCCGCCGGTGATACTTTCCGTGCCGCCGCCGTGGAGCAGCTGCAGGTCTGGGGCGAGCGCAACAACATCGCGGTGATCGCCCAGCACACCGGCGCCGATTCCGCCTCGGTGATCTTCGATGCCGTGCAGGCCGCCAAGGCCCGGGGCGTCGACGTGCTGATCGCCGATACGGCCGGCCGCCTGCACACCAAGGACAACCTGATGGAGGAGCTGAAGAAAGTGCGCCGGGTGATCGGCAAGCTGGACGAGACCGCTCCCCACGAGGTGCTGCTGGTACTGGACGCCGGCACCGGCCAGAACGCCATCAACCAGGCCAAGCAGTTCCACCAGGCGGTGAATCTCTCGGGCCTGGCCCTGACCAAGCTGGACGGTACCGCCAAGGGTGGCGTGATCTTCGCCCTGGCCAAGCAGTTCGCCCTGCCGATCCGCTACATCGGCGTCGGCGAAGGCATCGATGATCTGCGGACCTTCGAAGCCGACGCCTTCGTCAAGGCCCTCTTCGCCGAGCGGGAGTCTGCATGATTCGATTCGAGCAGGTCGGCAAGCGCTACCCCAATGGCCACGTTGGCCTGCACGAGCTGAGCTTCCGCGTCCGCCGCGGCGAGTTCCTCTTCGTGACCGGCCACTCCGGTGCGGGCAAGAGCACCCTGCTGCGCCTGCTCCTGGCGATGGAGCGGCCCACCACCGGCAAGCTGCTGCTGGCCGGCCAGGACCTGTCCACCATCACCAATTCGCAGATTCCCTTCCTGCGCCGGCAGATCGGCGTGGTGTTCCAGAACCACCAGTTGCTGTTCGACCGCACCGTGTTCGACAACGTCGCCCTGCCGTTGCAGATCCACGGCCTGTCCAAGCCGGAGATCGCCAAGCGGGTCGGCATCGCCCTGGAGCGGGTTTCCCTGGCCGACAAGGCCGAGCTCTACCCCGCCGACCTCTCTACCGGCCAGCAGCAGCGCGTCGGCATCGCCCGCGCCGTGGTGCACCGGCCGGCCCTGCTGCTGGCGGACGAGCCCACCGGTAACCTGGACCCGCGTCTGGCCGCCGAGATCATGGGCGTCTTCGAGGACATCAATCGCCTGGGGACCACCGTATTGATCGCCAGTCACGACCTTGCGCTGATCGCGCGCATGCGCCATCGCCTGCTCACCTTGCAACGCGGCCGCCTGATCGGCGATGGGGAGGCCGTATGAGCGCCAAGCAGATTCCGCCACCCAAGCCCGCCGAGCGCGTGGGCGCCACGCCGCGCAATGTGGAGTCGCCGGATCGCCAGGACGATGGCCCGGACTTCCGCACCCTGCTGCTGGCCTGGCTGGAAAGCCACCGCGCCAGCCTGATGGACAGCTTGCGCCGCCTCGGCCGGCAGCCCATCGGCAGCTTCTTTACCTGCCTGGTGATGGCGATCGCCCTCAGCCTGCCCATGGGCCTGTCCCTGCTGTTGAGCAACGTGGAACGACTGGGCGGATCCTGGCAGCGAGCGGCGCAGATTTCGCTGTTCATGAAGATCGACGCCAGCGAATCCCAGGGCCAGAAGCTGCGGGACGAGATCGCCGCCATGCCCGACGTGGCCGAGGCCGAGTGGATCAGTCGCGAGCAGGCGCTCGCCGAGCTGCAGCAGCAATCCGGCCTGGGCGAGGCCCTCAAGGAGCTGCCGGAGAACCCGTTGCCGGGCGTGGTCCTGGTCACGCCCAGGGAGGTCGACAAGGCCGGCCTGGAGGCCCTGCGCCAGCGCCTGGCGGAGATGCCGGGCATCGAGCAGGCGCAGCTGGACCTGGTCTGGGTCGAGCGCCTGTCGGCCATCCTCAAGCTGGGTGAGCGCTTCGTCTTCGGCCTGGCGGTGTTGCTGATCCTGGCGCTGCTGCTGGTGATCGGCAACACCATCCGCCTGCACATCGAGAACCGCCGCACCGAGATCGAGGTGATCAAGCTGGTGGGCGGCACCGATGGCTATGTCCGTCGTCCCTTCCTTTATATGGGCGCGATCTACGGCACCGGCGCCGGCCTGCTGGCCTGGCTGGTGCTGGCCTACGGCCTGAACTGGCTGAACGATGCCGTCGTTCGCCTCGCCGGTCTCTACGGCAGCGATTTCGCCCTGGCCGGCGTGCCCCTCGGAGACGGCCTGTCGCTGCTGGTCGGTGCCGTCCTGCTGGGCTACATCGGTGCCTGGCTGGCGGTTGCGCGGCATCTGAGCGAGCTTGCGCCGCGCTGAAAAAGCGCGTCCGTCGGCTGCCGCTTTTCGGGGTGTAAGGAAACTTTTACACCCCCTTGCAGTCAGATTGGCCAGTGCTACACTGCGCGAGCTTTAGTGAATCGGAGGATTCGCATGACCACTTCCCTGCAACCTGTCTATGCCCTTGCCCCCGGTGCGAACCTGGAGGCATACGTGCATGCGGTCAACGGCATTCCGCTGCTGACTGTCGAGCAGGAGCGCGAACTGGCCGAGCGCCTCTTCTACCAACAGGATCTGGAAGCGGCCCGGCAAATGGTGTTGGCGCACCTGCGCTTTGTTGTACATATCGCCAAGAGTTATTCCGGCTACGGCCTGGCCCAGGCTGACCTGATCCAGGAAGGCAATGTCGGCCTGATGAAGGCCGTGAAGCGCTTCAATCCCGAAATGGGCGTGCGCCTGGTGTCCTTCGCCGTGCACTGGATCAAGGCCGAGATCCACGAATTCATCCTGCGCAACTGGCGCATCGTCAAGGTCGCGACCACCAAGGCCCAGCGCAAGCTGTTCTTCAACCTGCGCAGCCAGAAGAAGCGCCTGACCTGGCTGAACAACGATGAAGTCCACGCCGTGGCTGACACCCTTGGCGTCGAGCCCCATGAAGTCCGCGAGATGGAAAGCCGGCTCACGGGCCAGGACATGGCCTTCGACCCGGCGGCGGATGCCGATGACGACGCTGCTTTCCAGGCTCCGGCCCATTACCTGGAAGATCATCGCTACGACCCTGCGCGCCAGCTCGAGGAGGCCGACTGGAGCGACAGCTCCACCGCCAACCTGCACGAAGCGCTGGAGGGCCTGGACGAACGCAGCCGCGACATCCTCTATCAGCGCTGGCTGGCCGAAGAGAAGGCGACGCTGCACGACCTGGCCGCCAAGTACAACGTCTCCGCCGAGCGTATTCGCCAGTTGGAGAAGAACGCCATGAACAAGCTCAAGGGCTGTATTCAGGCGTGACGCTGCCCCCCGAAGAAGCCGCACCCTGGTGCGGCTTTTTTCTGCCCGGAGAAACCCGATGCCCCTGCCGCTCCTGCGTTCCAGCCACCTGACGCTGTTCGCCGTCATCGCCGCACTGTTCTTCGCCCTGGCGTTGTGGATGAGTCGGCAGGGCGCGGACGCCGAGCCGATGCCCTGGCTGACGACCTGGGGCACGGACGTGATCGAACCACTGGCCGATGACCAACTGAGCCTGACGCAGCTGGCGGGGCAGGCCCCCGGAGAGCTCTGGCTGCAGCCCCGGGCGGGCGGACCGCGCCTGGTGTATCGGGCGCAGCTGGATCGGGAAGAGGGCGCCTGGCGCCTGGAGGCGCAGCTGGGGCTGACGGCCAGCGAGCACGAGAGCCTGGCCAGGGCGCTGGGCAAGAGCACCGACGAGCAACCACTGAGTGGCGCCATGCTGGACCAGCTCGGCGGTCATCGCGTGGCGGTGCTGAATCTGGTGCCGATGGCGGTGATTCCGGCGGCGCGTATTGCGGCCAGTCTCGGCGCCCCCCGACTGCGTTTGCGCACCGGCGAAGGCGAAGCCTGGATCTACCCGCGCCAGGGGCTCAGCGTCCACCTGCTGGACGACCAGGTGCAACTGCTGCACCTGGTGCCCCGGGAGGCGATGAAGCATTGAGCGCCGGTGCGTCTCGCCTCAGAGGCGCTCGAGGTAGGATGCACCGCCCAGCTGCGCCATCTGCCGACGTATCCAGCTGGCCCTGCGGGCGACATAGCCGCTGGGCCGCGAGGCGCTCCACTGGCGCGGGTTAGGCAGCACCGCGGCGAGCAGCGCGGCCTGCTGCCGTGACAGGCGGGCGGCGGGCACGCCGAAGTGATGCCGGGCGGCGGCATCGGCGCCGAACACCCCATTGCCCCACTCGGCGCTGTTGAGATAGACCTCGAGGATCCGCTGTTTCGGCCAGAACAGCTCCATCAATCCCGTGAACCAGACTTCCAGGCCCTTGCGCAGCCAGTTGCGGCCGGACCAGAGGAACAGGTTCTTGGCCACCTGCTGGCTGAGGGTGCTGGCACCGCGTACCGAGCCGCCGCGCTCGTTGTGGGCCAGGGCCGCGCGGATGGCGGGGACGTCGAAGCCCCAGTGCTCGGCGAATTTCTGGTCTTCGGCCGCGATCACCGCGATCTTCAGGTTATCGGGCAGGTCGTCCCAGGCCACCCAGTCGCGCCGGAGGTCGATGGGCTTGCCGTCGATCCAGGACGCCACCTTGCGCTCCACCATCAGCATGGTGCCGGGCGGCGGTATCCAGCGGAACAGGATCACCAGCAGCACGGACGCCGCCGCGAACCAGAGCAGCAATTTGAACAGGCGGCGGCGAATGGTGCTGAACATGCTGGGTTGGCCCGGGGAAATTTGCGCGCCATTATAGCGGCCGTCCGTCCTCTGTCTGGAGTCCCCATGGCGCGCCTTTTCCTGCTGCTCTCCGCGTTCGCCGGTTTCACCGGCGTGGCACTCGGCGCCTTCGCCGCCCATGGACTGAAGAGCCGCCTGAGTCCCGAGCACCTGGCGGTGTTCCAGACCGGCACCCATTACCAACTGATCCACGCCCTGGCGCTGTTCGGTGTCGCCCTGCTGTCCCTGCACCTGCCAGGGCGCCTGGTGAACCTCGCGGGTGGCTTCTTCGCATTCGGCATCCTGCTGTTCTCCGGCAGCCTCTACCTGCTGACCCTCTCCGGCATCGGCAAGCTGGGCATCATCACCCCATTCGGCGGCCTTGCTTTTCTCGCCGGCTGGCTCTGCCTGGGGCTGGCGGCCTGGCGATCGCTGACCTGACCCTGGCGTCAGATTGTGGGACGAATGGTGCCCTTTTGCCTTGGTGCGGCGCGGCGATCGGGCTAGAATGCCGACCCCTTTTCCAGATCTGACCGACCCGTCATGCGCATCCTGTTGAACGGCGAATCCTTCGAGCTGCCCGACGGCCAGACCGTCGCGGACCTTCTCAACCGCCTGGACATGGCTGGCCGCCGCGTCGCGGTCGAGCTCAACCTCGATATCGTGCCGCGCAGCCAGCATGGCGAGACGGTGCTGCGCGAGGGCGATCGGATCGAGGTGGTGCACGCCATCGGTGGCGGCTAGTCGAGCCGACCCGCAATCGCTCCGCCCGGCACGCCCCGTCGCCTGCCTTCGTGAATTTCCCACTGCCCGCCAGGAGTCCAGCATGAGCCAAACGCCGATCGACAAGCCCTTCACCCTTGCGGGCCGTACCTATCAATCGCGCCTGCTGGTGGGCACCGGCCGCTACAAGGACCTCGAGGAAACCCGCGTGGCCATCGAGGCTTCCGGTGCCGAGATCGTCACCGTCGCGGTTCGGCGCACCAACCTCGGCCAGAACCCGGGCGAACCCAACCTGCTGGACGTGATCTCTCCGGAGAAGTACACCATCCTGCCCAACACCGCCGGCTGCTACGACGCCGAGGAAGCGGTGCGCACCTGCCGCCTGGCCCGCGAACTGCTGGATGGCCACAACCTGGTCAAGCTGGAAGTGCTGGCCGACCAGAAGACCCTTTTCCCCAATGTCGTCGAGACCCTCAAGGCCGCCGAAGTGCTGGTCAAGGACGGTTTCGACGTCATGGTCTACACCAGCGACGACCCCATCATCGCCCGCCAGCTGGCCGAGATCGGCTGCATCGCGGTGATGCCGCTGGCCGGCCTGATCGGCTCCGGCATGGGCATCTGCAACCCCTGGAACCTGCGCATCATCCTCGAGGAAGCCAAGGTCCCGGTGCTGGTGGATGCCGGCGTGGGGACCGCCTCCGATGCCACCATCGCCATGGAACTGGGTTGCGAGGCCGTGCTGATGAACACCGCCATCGCCCATGCCCAGCACCCGGTGCTGATGGCCGAAGCGATGAAGCACGCCATCGTCGCCGGGCGCCTGGCCTATCTGGCCGGTCGCATGCCCCGCAAGCTCTACGCCAGCGCCTCCTCGCCGCTGGATGGCATGATCCGCTGAATACCCGCTCACGATCAGCGGCGCGAGCTCGCAGGATTGTGAACAGGTGCTGCAAGTTTCACTGACAGGTTTTCCCACGATGATTGAAGAACAGGGCTTGCCGGCCGCCGCCGACGAAACGCGCCACCACCGCACCATCAAGAGCTTCGTGATGCGGGCCGGGCGCATGACCGAAGGCCAGCAGCGCGGCCTCGACCAGGGCTGGCCGAAGTACGGCCTGGAGCTGGCCGATGGTCTCCGGGACTTCGATGCCCTGTTCGGCCGCAGCGCGCCGCGCACCTTCGAGATCGGCTTCGGCATGGGGCACGCCACCCTGGAAATGGCCGCCAACGCGCCGGACCAGGACTTCATCGGTGTCGAAGTGCACCGTCCGGGTGTCGGCGCCCTGCTCAACGGCGCCCTGTCCCAGGGGCTGACCAATATCCGCGTCTACAGCTGCGACGCCCTGGAAGTGCTGCGCGACTGCGTCGCCGATGCCAGCCTGGATCGCGTCCTGCTGTTCTTCCCGGATCCCTGGCACAAGTCCCGCCATCACAAGCGTCGCATCGTACAGCCGGCCTTCGCCGAGCTGGTACGGCAGAAGCTCAAGGTGGGTGGCGTGCTGCACATGGCCACGGACTGGGAGCACTACGCCGAGCACATGCTGGAGGTGATGAACGCCGCCCCCGGCTACCGCAACCTGGCGGAAGACGGCCGCTTCGTGCCGCGCCCGGATGAACGCCCCGTGACCAAGTTCGAGCGTCGTGGCGAGCGCCTTGGCCATGGCGTCTGGGACCTCAAGTTCCAGCGCATCGATTGACCGCATGCCGCCCGTGCCGGGCGGCTTGACGGCCCCTATCAGACCGGGCCCACCCGGCACCTCACCTGATCCGACGAGAGCGCCGCCCGTCATGGCGGGCGCCATAAGAATAAGAGCGGCGCAGTGCCCCTGGCGCCGTTAGGAGAAGGCTGTGTTGTTGAAGACTTTCGGATATCTGCTCCTGGCCGGCTGCGTGCTGCAGGCCCACGCCCAGGTCGATGCCACCCAGGCAGCTCGCCTGGGGCAGGACCTCACTCCACTGGGCGGCGAACGCGCCGCGTCCGCCGATGGCGTCATCCCGGCCTGGGATGGCGGCCTGGCCACACCGCCGGCGGGTTACCAGCGCGGCATGCACCACCCCGATCCCTATGCAGGCGAGAGCCCGCGGCTGGTCATCGATGGCCGCAATGCCAGTGAATACGACGCCCTGCTGACCCCGGGCCACAAGGCTCTGCTGGCGCAGCATCCGGACTACCGCCTGCGCGTCTTCCCCACCCATCGCAGCGCCGCCGCGCCCCAGCGCATCTACGACGCCACCCGCTTCAACGCCGAGAACGGCAGGCTGATCGCCGGAGGCAATGGCGTGGAAGGCGTCGCCGCCGGCATTCCCTTCCCGATTCCGGCCAACGGCCTGGAGGCGATCTGGAACCACATCCTCCGCTACCGGGGGGAGCAGGTGCACTTCACCACCAACCAGGCGGCGGTGCTGGCCAATGGCAGCTACAACCTGTTGAAACTGGAGCGCGACATCTACTTCGTCTACGGCCGCGAGGGCATGACGCCGGCCAACCTGGAGAACACCCTGTTCTTCTACAAGTACCGCGTGGTGGCGCCGGCCAAGCTGTCCGGTTCGGCCCTGGTGGTACAGGAGACCCTCGACCAGGTGCTGTCGATCCGCAAGGCCTGGCGCTTCAACCGCGGCGAGCGTCGCGTGCGTCGCCTGCCCATGCTGGCCTACGACACCCTGCAGCCCGACACCAACGGCATGGCCACCGCCGATGTGGTGGACGCCTACAATGGCGCGCCGGACCGCTACGAATGGCAACTGCTCGGCAAGCGGGAAATGCTGGTGCCCTACAACAGCTATGCCCTTCACCAGAAGGGCATCCCCTACGAGCGCATTCTCAAGACCGGCTACGTGAATCCCGATCTGCTGCGCTACGAGCAGCACCGCGTCTGGGTGGTGGAGGCCAGCCTGCGCAAGGGCTTCACCCACCCCTATGCCAAGCGTCGTTTCTACCTGGACGAGGACAGCTGGCAGATCCTCGCCGTGGATCTGTATGACCGGGACGGCCAACTGATCGGCCTGCAGGAAAGTCACCCCATCAGCTACTACGATGTACCCATGTTTGGCGGCACCCTGGAGAGCCTCTACGATTTCGTCGGAAATCGTTACTTTGTCGATGGACTCGACAACAACGAACCCATGTATGATTTCAACGCTCCGCTCAGCCCAAGGGATTTCACTCCCCAGGCGCTGCGACGCGAAGGCAATTGAATTCCGGCCTGCCTGGCCATCCCAGCCGCCCCTCGGGGCGGCTTTTTAATGGGCGCCTGGACGCGTTGGGCGCCCTGCGAACCGTCGCGTGGCCGAGGCCCTCAATTGATCAGTTCGGCGCCGGTGATGGTGGCTTGCGGCAGGGCGGGAGGCGCTGGGCTGATCTGCAGGTACTTGATGCTTTCCCGGGGGATCAGCAGCAGGTCGCCGTCCACCTCGATGCTGAGGAAGGGGGATTCCAGCTGGCGGCGCAGGCCCCGGGCCACGTCGATCGGATCGGCGGACTGCTGGGGAAAGCGCAGGGCCAGGCGCTGTCCGTCCTGGAAGTGCAGGTAGAGGTGCTTGATCGGCTTCATGGGCGTGCTCCCAGGTGGTCGGCGGCCGGGGCCGCCGGGGAGTCCGCCGGCCTCAGTTGCGATCGGCGATCACGCCGATCACGAAGAAGACTAGTAGCAGGACGGGCGCCAGGGTGTAGTTATTGAAGTAGCCCAGCCCCTTCACCAGCCAGGGCGTGAGGTAGATCATCGCCAGGCCGTAACCCACCGCGCAGAGCAGCACGAAGAGCAGGGTGCGGAAGAGGAAGTTGAGGCTGCCGATGCGTTGCTGCACCCAGGCATTGATGGACGGGCCGAACAGCACCAGCAGCGTGGCCATGATCGCCAGGGCGATGTCATTCAGGTGCCCGCGGCTCCAGCGCGAGAGGGTGGCGATCAGGTCCAGTACGACGTCCATCCGGTTTCCTTGAGGGTGGGTTCGAGGGCAGACGATTCCAAATCCCTGGCCGGGTCGTCAAGGCAGGAACTGCTGCAGCAGGTCATTGAGGAAGAGTTGGCCCTGGGCGGTGGCGGTCAGCCGTTCGCGGTCCGTCGACAGCAGGCCCCTGGCCTCGGCTTCGGCGCGACCGGCCGCGAGGACGTCCAGCGGCAGGCCGGTGCGTTGGGTGAACAGCTCCACCGGCGCGCCGTCCGTGAGGCGAAGCACGTTCATGAGGAACTCGAAGGGCAGCTCGTCCGCCTCCAGCACGCGTTCTCCCGCCAGGTAATGCTTGGCCGGGTCCAGGTAGTCCTTGGGCAGGCGGGTTTTCCAGCTGCGCATGATGCGCCCGTCCGGGCTGCTCAGCTTGGCATGTGCGCCCGCGCCTATGCCGAGGAAATCGCCGAAGGTCCAGTAGTTCAGGTTGTGCCGGGCACGCCGGCCTTCCCGGGCGTAGGCGGAGACCTCGTACTGGGCGTAGCCGTGTTCGGCCAGCAGGGCCTGTCCGGCCTCCTGGATGTCCCAGAGGACGTCATCCTCGGGCAGCGTGGGCGGCTGGCTCCAGAACACCGTGTTCGGTTCCATGGTCAGCTGGTACCAGGACAGGTGCGTCGGGCCCTGGGCGATGGCGGTGCGCAGGTCCGACAGGGCGTCGTCGAGGGACTGGTCCGGCAGCCCGTGCATCAGGTCCAGGTTGAAGTTGTCGAAGCCGGCCTTGCGCGCCATGTCGGCGGCGCGGATGGCTTCGCCACCGTCGTGGATGCGGCCGAGGGCCTTGAGCTTGGCCTCCTGGAAACTCTGCACGCCGATGGACAGCCGGTTGATCCCGAGCTGGCGGTAGGCGGCGAACTTGGCCTGCTCGAAGGTGCCCGGGTTGGCTTCCAGGGTGATCTCGATATCGCGGGCGAAGGGGACCCGCTGCTCCACGCCATCCAGCAGCCTGCCCAGGGCGTTGGCGCTGAACAGGCTGGGTGTGCCGCCGCCGAAGAAGATGGAGGTCAGTTCGCGCCCGTGGACGTGATGCAGGTCCTGCTCCAGGTCGGCGAGCAGGGCGTCGATGTAGGCCTCTTCAGGGAGCTCGGAGCCCGCGGCATGGGAGTTGAAGTCGCAGTAGGGACATTTGCGCACGCACCAGGGGATATGCACGTACAGCGCCAGCGGGGGGAGCTGGAACACCGGGCTGACGGGGCCGGGCGAGCTCGGCATGCCGTCGCGTTGCCCTGAGCCTTTGGCGGCGCTCATTGAAGTCCCAGGCGCTGCTTGAGCAGGGCCATGGCGCGGGCGCGGTGGCTCAGGCGGTTCTTGTCGACGGGGGCCAGCTCGGCGGCGGAGCAGCTGCATTCGGGGACCCAGAACAGCGGGTCGTAGCCGAAGCCCTGGTCGCCCCTGGGCTCGAACAGGATGCTGCCGCGCCAACTGCCTTCGCAGAGGATCGGCAGCGGGTCGTCGGCATGGCGCATCAGGGCCAGGCTGCAGATGAATTGCGCGCCACGCTCGGCTTCCGGCACGTCCGCCAGGACTTCCAGCAGCTTGGCGTTGTTGGCGGCGTCGCCCTGGCCATTGGCGTATCGCGCCGAGTAGATGCCCGGGGCGCCGCCGAGGAAGTCGACCGCCAGGCCTGAGTCGTCCGCCAGGGCCGGCAGCCCGGAGACGCGGGCGGCGTTGCGGGCCTTGAGAATGGCGTTCTCGACGAAGGACAGGCCGGTTTCCTCCGGCTCGACGTCGGTGAACTCGGCGATGGAGCGTACCTTCACGCTATCGCCGAGCATGGCCTGGAGTTCCTTGAGTTTGCCGGCGTTGTGGCTGGCCAGCACCAGTTCGTTGAAGGGCATCATTCGTCCGGGAAGAATTCCTGATCGAAGCTGAAGCTGTGGGACGCCTCGTCTCCGAGTTGGACAGTGAGGGTGAAGTTGAGCATCTCGCGTTCACCGGTGGGGAACTGGGCCAGGTAGTAGATGGCCTCGCCTTCGGTCACCTGCTTGAACTGCAAGGGGGTGACGCGGCCCAGCAGGTTCTTCACCTGGCCGCTGACCTGGGCGGTACTGGCCTTGCCGGCCTTGAGCACGGCGACGTTGACCACACCCTGGGTCTTGCTGCGGGTAAGGCCCACGGCGGCGGCGATGTCCGGCTGCAGGAAGCTGGAGTTGAAGGCGTTGTAGTGGACCTCGACGTCGCCGAAGGTCTGCTTGCGCTCGGCGGCGGCCGGCAGCGCGAGGCAGAGGGCGACGAGAAACAGGGCCAGGCGGCGCATGATGGATCTCCTCTGGTTCATACCGCGACGCGGTGATCAGTGAGGCCGGGACCGCTGACGCGATAGATGCCGATCTCACCCATCAGATTAGGCCAAAGGCGGCTGGGCAGGTTGTGCCGGTGTTCGTGGTCCACCGCCAGGCGGTCGAGGACCTTCACGTGCATCTCGCGGCACAGCTCCTCGAAATCCTTGAAGGTGCAGAAGTGAATGTTCGGGGTGTTGTACCAGGTGTAGGGCAGGAACTCCGACACCGGCATGCGCCCGTTGCGCGCCAGGTACCAGCGGCAGCGCCAGTGGCCGAAGTTGGGGAAGGTGATGATGCACTGGCGGCCCACCCGCAGCATTTCCCGGAGGATGCGGTCGGGGTAGTGCACGGCCTGCAGGGCCTGGGTCATGACCACCACGTCGAAGCTGTTGCTGGCGAAGTTGCCCAGGCCCTTGTCCAGGTCCTGTTCGATGACGTTCACCCCGCGATCGATGCAGTGGGCGATGTTTTCCGGGTCGATTTCCAGGCCATAGCCGCTGACCTGCTTGGTGTCGCGCAGGTAGGCCAGCAGTTCGCCACGGCCGCAGCCGAGGTCGAGTACCCGGCTGCCGGCGGGAATCCAGTCCTGGATGATTTCGAGGTCGGCACGCATGGGTTACACCGCAATCCTGTTCATGTAGCTGCTGAAGGCCTGGAGGTAGCGCGGGATGGGCATGAGGAAGGCGTCATGGCCCTGGGGCGCGTCGATCTCCAGGTAGCTGACGTTCTTCCGCGCCGCCATCAGGGCGTCGACGATTTCCCGGGAGCGGGCCGGGGAGAAGCGCCAGTCGGTGGTGAAGGACATGACGCAGAAGTCCGCCTTGGCGCCGGCCAGGGTGCGCGCCAGGTCGCCGTCGTGGGCGGCCGCCGGGTCGAAGTAGTCCAGCGCCTTGGTCATCAGCAGGTAGGTATTCGCATCGAAGCGCCCGGAGAATTCCTCACCCTGGTAGCGCAGGTAGCTTTCCACCTGGAACTCCACGCTGTGGAAGTCGTAGTTGAGCTTCTCGCTCTTCAGGCCGCGGCCGAATTTCTCGCCCATGGCGTCGTCCGACAGGTAGGTGATGTGGCCCACCATGCGTGCCAGCATCAGGCCGCGCTTGGGGATCACGCCCTGCTCCTGGAAATGGCCGCCGTGGAATTCCGGGTCGGTGAGGATGGCCTGGCGGGCCACCTCGTTGAAGGCGATGTTCTGCGCCGAGAGCTTCGGCGCCGAGGCGATGGCCAGGCAGTGGCGGACCCGCTCGGGGTAGCTGATGGTCCACTGCAGGGCCTGCATGCCGCCGAGGCTGCCGCCCACCACGGCGGCCCACTGGGCGATGCCCAGGGCGTCCGCCAGGCGCGCCTGGCTGTTGACCCAGTCTTCCACCGTCATCACCGGGAAATCCGCGCCGAAGGGGGCGCCGGTGGCCGGGTTGAGGCTGGAAGGGCCCGTGGAACCGTTGCAGCCACCCAGGTTGTTCAGGCTGACGACGAAGAAGCGGTTGGTATCGATGGCCTTGCCCGGGCCGATGCAGCTGTCCCACCAGCCGGGTTTGCGGTCTTCCATGCTGTGGTAGCCGGCTGCGTGGTGATGGCCGGACAGCGCGTGGCAGATCAGCACCGCATTGCTGCGGTTGGCGTTCAGTTC
This sequence comes from Pseudomonas furukawaii, assembly GCF_002355475.1. Classification (NCBI taxonomy): domain Bacteria; kingdom Pseudomonadati; phylum Pseudomonadota; class Gammaproteobacteria; order Pseudomonadales; family Pseudomonadaceae; genus Metapseudomonas; species Metapseudomonas furukawaii. The sequence goes on from NZ_AP014862.1 coordinate 275,496, forward strand.
GCCGTAGGTTTCATAGACCAGTTCGTAATCGGCCAGGCTGCGGCCACAGGCCAGCGCCAGCGGCTCGGTGAAACGCTGCACCCTTGGGGTGACCAGGCCGACGGAATCTGCGGGAATGGCGGTGGGCATCGCGACCCTGCTCTCGATTTGGGAAGGGCGCCAGTCTAAAGAGCGTCGCCCCCTGCGGCAAGCGCGGGGGAAGGCGGGCAAAGCGTTGATTCATCAGGCCTGGCGCGGCTTCAGGCGGACTCGCTACCGCGTCGGCGATGGGCCGCCAGGGGCAGGTTGACCACCTTGGCCATGCGCTGCATGGGGGAGGGGCGGCGGAAGGTGCGGAGCATGTCGTTGGCTTCGGCGATCTGCTGCTCCAGCTCTTCGGTGTAGCGCTCCAGCTGCTGGCCGCGCTGCCGGGTGAGCTGGGTTTCCTGGGCCAGGGCCTTGAGCCGCAGCATGTGGGTCTCCAGCAGCTGCTTGTGCTCCAGGGTGTGTTGCATCAGGGGCGTCAGCGCTTCGCTGGCCCACTGGGAAACCTCCAGGCGCAGGCGTTGGTGCATGCCCACCAGCTCCAGCACCAGGGTGTCGAAGAAACGCTTGCCGAGCTGGTTCTGTTCGGTGAGCAGGGTGATGGGATGGAGTCGGAACTGGTCGGCCTTCTCCCGCAACTGGGCCAGCTCCCGCAGGTAGCGCTGGACATTGAACTGAGGTGCCTCGACCCCCTGTAGCGGGTTCTCCTCGTTGTGCCGCTGGTAGATGGCCGCGACCATCTTGTTGGCCAGGTCCGCCTCGTGCTCCAGGCTGCGCAGGTCCATCTCCACCGCGTGGAAGAACTTCAGGATGCCCTGGTTGATGCCGAGGGTGGTCCAGCTGCCGGTAAGCTCCCGACGCAGGCGTTCGAGGTGTTCGTCCAGGCGCTCGGCACGGGCCGCGCTGCGCAGGGCCTCGCCCTGGCGTTTGAGCAGGCGCTGGTTGGTCTTCAGGCCCAGCAGCCGGCGGTGATGGCGGGCGTGGTCTTCCTTGGTCCGGGCGGTGAGCTCGAAGAGCATCTGGCCGTTGTCCTGCTGGTGGGTGTCGAGCATCGCCTGCTGCTCGCGGACCTTTTCCAGGCGCAGGTTGAGCACATGCAGGCTGTTCTGCAGCAGGGCCATCAGCTGGTTGGAGACGTTCTCCTCCATCAGCCGCTCCTTCTGGCTGATGATGCGGTCGCAGAGCAGTCCCTCCAGCGCGCCCACCCGGCTTCGGGCGAGCAGCTCGGAGTCATTGCGCACCTTGGCCAGCAGGGCCTGCTTGGCCGACAGCGGCAGCACGTCCTCGCTGCTGATGCCCAACTGGCGGGCGGTGGTTTCCTGGACGCGGCGGATGGCGTTCTGCACGAAGCCCTCGCCGGCCAGGTCGTCCCAGAGAACGTCGATCTTGTTCAGCACGGCGAAGAGGTGGGCCTGGGTGTCCTCGTCCAGCTGGCGGATGTGCTGCTGCCAGATGTCCATGTCGCTGGCGGTGACGCCGGTGTCCGCCGAGAGCAGGAAGACGATGGCCTGGGCACTGGGCAGCATCGAAAGGGTCAGCTCGGGCTCGCTGCCGAGGGCGTTCAGGCCCGGGGTATCGAGGATTCGCAAGCCCTTGCGCAGCAGGGGATGGTCGAAGTTGACCATGGCGTGGCGCCACGCCGGTACCAGCACTTCGCCGGGGCGGCCGGTGGCTTCCAGCATGTCGGGGTGGAAGCCGAGCTGGATGGCCTGTTCCACCGGCATCGGCTTGGTCCGGGCCACCTGGGCGAAAGCCTGGACCATGTTGTCCGGGTCGCTCGGGTCCAGGGGGATGTTGACCCAGTGCCGGGGGGCTCGCTTGAACTGCGCCACGCTGGCCTCCGCCATGCGCGACTCGATGGGCAGCAGGCGGATGTAGGAGCGTTCGGAGCGTGGGTCGTGGAACAGTTCGGTGGGGCACATGGTGGTGCGCCCGGCCTGGGACGGCAGTATGCGCTGGCCGTACTCGGAGAAGAACAGGCAGTTGATCAGTTCGGTCTTGCCGCGGGAGAACTCGCCGACGAAGGCCAGGGTGATGTGATCGGTACGCAGCAGGCGCTGGGCCCGTTCCAGTCGGGTGGAGAGCGTGTCGGAGATGAGGCGGTTGCGTTCGAGCCAGCTTCTGTAACGGGTGATTTCCCGCAATAGCTCACGCTTCCAGCCAACATAGGCGTCGACCTGCTGACCGAGACGCTCCATGCTCATTCGGGCTCTCCTCGCGATCACGCATCCTGCGTACGGGAATGGACGAACTTTCGGGCCGGTGTGTCGACTGCGCTGGCGGTGCGGACCGCTCCGGCCGGAGGAGGGGCGCTCCGGGGCGGGGAAAGGACGAATTGCCAACCTGACATTGCTGGGCATTATGCGCCCGCCTGAGGCGCCGTCAATCGCCGGCGCGCCGGTGTCCGCCTTAAGGTCGGTCAGGAGGGCCGAGCGGTCAGGCCCGGCAGGTCGGGGAGGGTCCTGGGCTTCTGGATCCTGATCCGTTTCTGGCGGTTGAGCTCGCCACTTTCCAGGCTCACCTGACTCTTGGCGACGCCGAAGGCCTCCGCCAGGAAGGCCATCAGGTGAGCGTTGGCCTTGCCATCCACCGGTGGCGCGGTGAGGCGGATCTTCAGGCGCTCGCCATGCAGCCCGGCGAACTCGTCACGGCTCGCCTTGGGCTGCAGGTGGCAGTCGAGGATCAGGTCCTCGCCCGCCCAGCGATACCAGGTCACAGGAAGGGGCTGAGGATCTGCGGCATGCCGGTCATCGCCGCCAGGTTGCCGATGACCAGCATGTCCAGCAGTTTCAGCGCTATGAAGGCGAAGATCGGCGAAATATCCAGGCCGCCCAGATTCGGCAGCAGCTTGCGGAAGGGCATCAGCAGCGGTTCGCAGAGCTGGTTCACCAGTTGGGCGCCGGGGTTGTGGCTGCCCGGGGCGACCCACGAAAGGATCACGCTGATGATCAGGGCGAAGAAGAACACCTTCAGGAACAGCGAAGTGACGCCGATGATGGACCAGATCAGCAGTTGCAACAGGTAGCCGCCGACGCCGTAGCCCATCAGGGTCAGGGTGACGATCATCAGCAGCAGCTGAACCAGGATGGCCAGCACCAGGGAGGCGAGGTCGAGGCCGCCGAAGCCCGGGATGATCTTGCGCAGGGGATTGAGCAGCGGCTTGGTGGCGCGCACCACGAACTGACTGAGGGGGTTGTAGAAGTCCGCCCGCACCAGTTGCAGGATGAAACGCAGCAGGACGATCAGCAGGTAGAGGCTGCCGAGGGTCTGGATCACATAGATGGCGGCGGTGTTGAGTCCGGTCATCGAGAAAGGCTCCCTTATTGGCCCAGTTGTTCGGCCAGTTCTGCCGAGCGCCGGTCGGCGGCGTTCAGCGCCTGTTGCACCAGGGCTTCGAAGCCACCGGCCTGGAAGGTCTTGATCGCCGCTTCGGTGGTGCCGTTGGGCGAGGTCACCCGGCGGCGCAGTTCGGCGGCATCCACATCGCTGGAAACCGCCATGCGGGCGGCGCCCAGGGCGGTCTGCAAGGTCAGTTGCTCGGCGGTCTCGCGGGGCAGGCCGAGCTTCTCGCCGGCGGCGGTCATGGCCTCCATCAGCAGGAAGAAATAGGCCGGGCCGCTACCGGAGACGGCGGTCACGGCGTCGATCAGCTTCTCGTCGTCCAGCCACAGCGCGATCCCCACGGCGGCCAGCAGCTCGCCGGCCTGCTGGCGCTGGGTGGCGCTGACCTCGGCGTTGGCGAACAGGCCGCTGGCGCCCTGGCCCACCAGGGCCGGGGTGTTGGGCATGCAGCGCACGATGGGGCGCGGCCCCAGCCAGGCGGCCAGGCTGGCGCAGGTGATGCCGGCGGCGATGGACACCACCAACTGCCCGGGCTGAAGGCTCGGCGCCAGGGCCTGGCAGACGGCTTTCATCACCTGGGGCTTGATGGACAGCACGACGATGTCGGCATCCTTCACGGCCTCGGCGTTGTCGCCAAGGACCTGGATGCCGTGTTCGGCGCTGACCTTGGCGCGTTGTTCGGCGCCGGGGTCGCTGGCGACGATGCGTTCGGCGTCGACGCCCTTGGCGCGCAGGCCGCCGATCAGGCTGGCGGCCATGTTGCCGGCGCCGATGAATGCGATGCGGGGAGTGCTCATGGAGGCTTCCTTAGTCAGTTCGCGGGCTGGCCGTAGTCGCGGGCACCGAACAGCGCGGTGCCGATGCGGACCCAGGTGGCGCCTTCGGAGATGGCGGCTTCGAGGTCGTGGCTCATGCCCATGGACAGGGTATCCAGGGAGGGGTTCAGGGCCGCCTGCAACTGGCGCAGGCGGGCGAAGGCGGCGTGCTGGGCGGCGACGTCCTCGGTGGGTTCGGGGATCGCCATCAGGCCGCGCAGGCGCAGGTTGGGCAGTTCCGCCACGGCGGCGGCCAGGGCCGGCAGTTCCTCCGGAGCGCAACCGGACTTGCTCGTCTCGCCGCTGACGTTCACCTGCAGGCAGACGTTAAGCGGCGGCAACGCCGGCGGGCGCTGGGCGGAGAGGCGCTCGGCGATCTTCAGCCGATCCACCGAGTGCACCCAGTGGAAATGTTCGGCAATGGCTTTGGTCTTGTTGGACTGGATCGGACCGATGAAATGCCAGGTCAGGTCCAGGTCGCCCAGTTCGGCCTGCTTGGCCAGGGCTTCCTGCAGGTAGTTCTCGCCGAAATCGGTCACGCCGCAGGCGAAGGCCTCGCGGATGGCGGCGGCCGGTTTGGTCTTGCTCACGGCCAGCAGGCCGACGCTTGAATGTTCTCGCCCTGAGGCTTGCGCTGCCTCACGGATACGCGCGCGAACCTTTGCAATATTGTCTGCTATCGTGGACATTACCTGCGCTCTACAGCCCGGCCTGAGTGGGGTCTGCGGCATTCTAACTGCCGCCGGAGAATGTAGCGAGCGACGGCCAGGCGGGTCGGCTTCCACTGCCCGGTGCCTGGCGCACGGAATTATTTCAGCGGTTCTCGGACCGTTTGCCTGGAATTGGGGAGTCCCATGGACATTACCGAGCTGCTGGCCTTCAGTGCCAAGCAGGGCGCTTCGGACCTGCATCTCTCTGCCGGCCTGCCGCCCATGATTCGCGTCGACGGCGACGTCCGCCGGATCAACCTGCCGCCGCTGGATCACAAGCAGGTTCACGCGCTGATCTACGACATCATGAACGACAAGCAGCGCAAGGATTACGAGGAGTTCCTGGAGACCGACTTCTCCTTCGAAGTCCCCGGCGTCGCGCGTTTCCGGGTCAACGCCTTCAACCAGAACCGCGGTGCGGGCGCGGTGTTCCGGACCATTCCCTCCAAGGTCCTCACCATGGAAGACCTGGGCATGGGCGAGATCTTCAAGAAGGTCTCCGACGTACCCCGTGGCCTGGTGCTGGTCACCGGGCCCACCGGTTCGGGCAAGTCCACCACGCTGGCAGCCATGCTCGACTACCTGAACAGCACCAAGTACCACCATATCCTCACCGTGGAAGACCCCATCGAGTTCGTCCACGAGTCCAAGAAGTGCCTGATCAACCAGCGGGAAGTCCATCGCGACACCCTGGGCTTCAACGAGGCCCTGCGCTCGGCCCTGCGTGAGGACCCGGACATCATCCTGGTGGGCGAGATGCGCGACCTGGAGACCATCCGTCTGGCGCTGACCGCCGCGGAAACCGGCCACCTGGTATTCGGCACCCTGCACACCACCTCCGCCGCCAAGACCATCGACCGGGTCGTCGACGTGTTCCCGGCCGAGGAGAAGTCCATGGTGCGCTCCATGCTGTCCGAATCCCTCCAGGCGGTGATCTCCCAGACCCTGCTGAAGAAGATCGGCGGCGGTCGGGTAGCGGCCCACGAGATCATGATTGGCACCCCGGCGATCCGTAACCTGATCCGCGAGGACAAGGTGGCGCAGATGTACTCCGCCATCCAGACCGGCGGCTCTCTCGGCATGCAGACTCTCGACATGTGCCTCAAGAGCCTGGTGGCCAAGGGACTGGTCAGCCGCGAAAGCGCGCGGGAAAAGGCCAAGAGCCCGGAAAACTTCTGAACCGCCTGAGCGGCGCCGGACCATTACAGCGAGAACGCCATGGAATTCGAGAAACTGCTGCGCCTGATGGTGGAAAAGGGAGCGTCCGACCTGTTCGTCACGGCCGGTGTGCCGCCGTCGATGAAGGTCAACGGCAAGATCATGCCGGTCAGCAAGAACGCCATGTCGCCGGAAATGACCCGTGAGACGGTGCTGGGCGTGATGAACGAGCAGCAGCGTCGCGACTTCGCCCAGCACCACGAATGCAACTTCGCCATCAGCGCCCGGGGCATTGGCCGCTTCCGTGTGAGCGCCTTCTACCAGCGCAACCTGGTGGGCATGGTGCTGCGCCGCATCGAGACTTCCATCCCCACCATCGATGAGCTGAAGCTGCCGGAGGTCCTGAAGAAGCTGGCGCTGACCAAGCGTGGCCTGGTGCTGTTCGTCGGCGCCACCGGCACCGGCAAGTCCACCTCGCTGGCGGCGATGATCGGCCACCGCAACAAGAACAGCAGCGGGCACATCATCTCCATCGAGGACCCCATCGAGTTCATCCACCAGCACCAGAACTGCATCGTCACCCAGCGCGAGGTGGGACTGGACACCGAGTCCTTCGAGGTGGCCCTGAAGAACACCCTGCGCCAGGCGCCGGACGTGATCCTCATCGGCGAGGTGCGGACCCGCGAAACCATGGACCACGCCATCGCCTTCGCCGAGACCGGCCACCTTTGCCTCGCCACCCTCCACGCCAACAACGCCAACCAGGCGCTGGACCGCATCATCAACTTCTTCCCCGCCGACCGGCAGCAACAGGTGTGGATGGACCTGTCGCTGAACCTCAAGGCCATCGTCGCCCAGCAACTGGTGCCGACCCCCGACGGCAAGGGCCGCCGCGCGGTGATCGAGGTGCTGATCAACACCCCGCTGGCGGCGGACCTGATCCGCAAGGGTGAGGTGCACGAGCTCAAGCCGTTGATGAAGCGCTCCACCGAGCAGGGCATGCAGACCTTCGACCAGGCGCTCTACAACCTCTATGCCCAGGGCGAGATCACCTACGAGGACGCGCTGCTCCACGCCGATTCGGCCAACGACCTGCGCCTGATGATCAAGCTCGACTCGGAGACCGACGGCGAACACCTGCAGCACATGAGCGAAGGGCTGTCGCTGCAGGTGTCCGAAGAGGACCCGGGGCGTCGGTTCCGCTAAGCTCTGCGCTCCCTTGAAGAAGCCCGCCTCGGCGGGCTTCTTTGCGCCGGCGGGCGTCAGGCCGCGCCGGCCCCAGCCATCACCCACCGCCTGCAGGAGGCAGCATGAATACCCGCCTGGACACTCACAGCAAGGTCATCGGCTATCTGTTGTGGATCTTCGGATTCCTCGGTTCCCACCGCTTCTACTACGGCAAGCCGGTGACCGGGACTATCTGGTTCTTCACCCTCGGCCTGTTCTTCATCGGCTGGATCATCGACCTCTTCCTGATCCCCTCCATGGACCGCGAGGCTTCCCTGCGCTTCAACGCCGGCCAGTACGACTACAACGTCGCCTGGATCCTGCTGACCTTCCTCGGCATCTTCGGCGTTCACCGCATGTACCAGGGCAAGTGGATCAGCGGCATCCTCTACCTGCTCACCGGCGGCTTCTTCCTGCTGGGCGTGCTCTACGACTTCTGGACCCTGAACTCCCAGATATCGGTGCTGAACGCGCGCTGAGGCACTCACTCGGCCGCAAGCCAGGTTGCGGCCGATGCTCCAGAAGCGAAGCTGAACGCTCTCCTGGCAACGGGAACAGGCGAAACTCTAACGCCGGACAGCGCTCTTCAAGTGGAGGGCTTGTTGCGGCGATGGTTGAATGCCTCGATACACTCCGGCAGTTCATGGTGCCTGGGCGAGCCGCCGATTCGGTTCGCATCGAACCTCTCCGCCCGGCGCTTGCAGGTCTCGACGGTTGCGGTGCCGCGTTTTGCATTGATGCATTCGTTGAAGATATTGCCTTTCTCCCGGTCAAGCAGAACCTGGCGTGCTGCTTCGCAGCGTTTGTCCAGCTGCTCCTGTCGGGCGAAGAAGGCTTTCTTGTCCTTCTCGAAAGTTGCCGCCTGCGCGCCGATGGTGAACAGCGCCAGGAGTAGCGGAAGTCGCTTCATTGCACGGCCTCGAGTCGTGTTTAAGTGTCGGGCTACTGGTGAGTTCTTGTATGTATGTGCCCATCCGGCACCACAAAAAGATCAAAAATTAGGTTTTGAAATTTCTGTGCGTGTCGCTTCCTGTGGATATTTTGTGGTGCATGGATAACCAGCGCTCCAGGTGCGGGTCGTAGTTGCGGGCTTGCATATAAACCAAGCCGCTGCTGCCGTCTTGGGAAGGTCTGAGGTTAGCCAGAAACGCATGGCTACTTCAGGCCTTTCCTAGCATGGCATTATGAATGCTGCTTTGTAAGTTGATTTCATCGGGCGTTTACTCCAAAGTTCTGACGGGTGTGCTATCTGGTTTGGCTTTCTTTGTGGTCTCTGTTCTATGGTGTTAATCCTGTATTTCGAGTCGTTCAGGTACTTTGTTTTGGTTTCTGGCTTATTTTTTATAATGGTAATTCCATATGGCCTGGAGCATCTATTTGCATTTTTTGAACTACCAATTGGGACTGTCTTTTTGAGCTTTTCTCACTGCGTCTAGCCAATCCTCCCATGCTGCTGGATCAGCCGGGCCAGCACCATCTGACCAAATAGTCCAATCCATCGAACCAAGCATGGCCCCAATATCATCTGACTTTGTTAGTGAGTACTCATGCTCAAGAAAATAGAACATCGCGCAGAAAGCTTGTTTGGGAGTCAGGTTTTTTTCACTCTCCATCTTTATTTCCCCTGGGTTTAAGTGAGGTCAGGCCTCTTTCGGAGTCATAAGTCCTTGGGGTCTTATTGGTTCCGCCATTAATAACCTGATTGCCTCGATACTGAACCAATGCTTGACTGCCGTCTGGCAATGTCTCTGCAGCCCACGTATTGCCGTGACGATCACCTCCAAGCACGGATTTCTTATCATTAGCCAGTTTGGTTATTAGTTCGCGATTGGCTGGAGTATCTGTAAGGTGCCCCTCAGCTTCTCTAAAGATATGACCTATTCGGCTTTCTGATATTGCTACTGTTGCTTTTTCACTTTTAGCGAGTATATACCCTCGCCTAAGCACGTTCCCAACCCCCAGACCTATCACATGCGCGGCAGCGGCCTTTCCGGCTTCGACTAATGCGGCGTCCGTTCCTCCTGTCTGGTATTCCGAGTAAATGCCGTGGCCGGTCAGGCCGATATCGAGCCCCACTAGCACCGCCATGGCCCATTGCCCATCCGGATCCACGTAGCGATACGGGTTGTTCAGCCCATAGGCATAGCGGTTGAAGCTTCCGGGCACCTCCTCCTGGGGCCCGGCCGGGTCCATGGCGAGGAAGCGACCCAGTTGCGGGTCGTAGTAGCGGGCCTGCATATAGACCAGGCCGCTGCTGCCGTCTTGCACGTGTCCGGTGTATCCCGGGCTGCCGTAAGGGGTATCAGCGGGATTCTCCTGGCGCTCGCCATAGGGGCGGTAATGTGCACGCTAGAGGAGTTCGTTGCGCTCGTCGGTGGCGGCGGCCGGTGAGCCCAGGTGATAAGCCTGCCCATGAGAAACTCCATTTCGCTTGTCCCTTATTTCGGGGAAACCAGTCTCAGGTAGACCGGGACAGGCGCATTGGCATAAGTGGGAAGGTTGGCGCAGGTGGTGCCGGCAGGAACGTTGTAATTGATCCCGAGTGTTGCATCTTCCTTGAATACCATGCTGGTGAGCGAGGGCCAGTGGGAGTGGATGATCGAGTTTAAGTTCTGACGCAATAAACTCGCCCCCTTTTCGGACGGCTGGTTTTTTGTTGAATGTTATTGATTTTGATATTTAATTTGGTCTGAAGTAAATGTTTTCGCAGTCCACCTCTACGACTCCCCAGTCCCCTGATAGAGTACAAAGTCGATTTTCTATTGTGAATGTGTCGATGTTTCCGAGGTCGGTTTCTTTTGCGCTGTCGGTATTTATATTTTTGCTCTTTTTGATCCATCTAATAAAGTGTGCGCCATGAAATTCTAGTGTTGCTATTTTGTAGCAGTACTGTTCTTCGGGGTTTGGTGGCGTAAAAAATGGGTTTTTTTCAGTAAGAACGGCCTCTAGTCTAAAGATTAGTTTGTCAATTGTTTCCTCTATTTCAAGTACGTAGCTATCTTCGAGGTAAACTTCTTTTAGTGCTTCAATTTCATGATAATTCATGCTGTAGCCTATAGGTCAAAATCAATTTTTGTGTGGTTTTCAGCGCTTTTCCTAGTTACAGGATTACCTAGTGGGCCAGTTCTCTGTCCTGATGGATCCTTGAATTCGACGTGAGGCATCGAGCTACCAGGTGCGCGGGGGCTTCCTTTCTTGATTGTCAGCCGGGCAATGCCATTTTCATCAATGAATTTTAACGGGCCTCCGTCTGTTTGGTCCGATTTCCATCCCTGATTTTTGGCAAAGTCTCGCAGTTCGCTGGCTTTGGCTGTCCTTCCAGCTTTAAATAAGTTAGCGACGTTTTCAGTTGTATTTGCTCCTTTTGCGAGGATATACCCTCGCCTCAGTACGTTCCCAACCCCCAGACCTATCACATGCGCGGCAGCGGCCTTTCCGGCTTCGACTAATGCGGCGTCCGTTCCTCCTGTCTGGTATTCCGAGTAAATGCCGTGGCCGGTCAGGCCGATATCGAGCCCCACTAGCACCGCCATGGCCCAATGCCCATCCGGATCCACGTAGCGATACGGGTTGTTCAGCCCATAGGCATAGCGGTTGAAGCTTCCGGGCACCTCCTCCTGGGGCCCGGCCGGGTCCATGGCGAGGAAGCGACCCAGTTGCGGGTCGTAGTAGCGGGCCTGCATATAGACCAGGCCGCTGCTGCCGTCTTGCACGTGTCCGGTGTATCCCGGGCTGCCGTAAGGGGTATCAGCGGGATTCTCCTGGCGCTCGCCATAGGGGCGGTAATGTGCACGCCAGAGGAGTTCGTTGCGCTCGTCGGTGGCGGCGGCCGGTGAGCCCAGGTGGTCGTTGTGGTAGTAGGTGGTGAAGACCAGGGTCGCTGCCTGGGTGGAGCCCAGTAGCAGGAGAGCCAGGACTGAGGTGATAAGCCTGCCCACGAGAAACTCCATTTCGCTTGTCCCTTATTTCGGGGAAACCAGTCTCAGGTAGACCGGGACAGGCGCATTGGCATAAGTGGGAAGGTTGGCGCATGTGGTGCCGGCAGGAACGTTGTAGTAGACCCCTATCTGCGAGCCCTCCTTGAACGCCATAGTGGCCAGTGATGACCAGTGGGAGCAGGTCACCGAGTCGATGGACGGGTTGCCTTTCAGATTGCAGAGCACTGTCCAATCGCTTCTCCACGTGCTTTGAATCATCAGGTTTCCATTGCCGTAGATGATTACCTGGACAACTTTCCCAGGGCAGAAGAGCGCGGCGGATTGCACGGTTGTGGATAACGCTATGAGGACAATGAAGGATAAGGTTCGCATGCTGGTCTCCCTGACAGAGTCATTGGGCTGGTATTGCTGGGTGAGTGGCCGACATTGCAGCGCCAGCCCGGTATTCAGTTCGAAGCGCTTGTGAGAGCGCCGTCTTCTTCGCTCTAGCCGCCTGCCGGAATCCGGTGCATCAGTGGTACCTGGGCCGGCCAGTCCGGTCTGGAGGGTGATATTCCCTGCTGATAACCTTTCAGGTTGGAGATGCCATCGCCGTTTGCATCGAGGTGCGCATCGGTAAGGTCGAGAGGGTTGAGTTTGTGCTGGTACTCCCAACCGTCGGGCATCCCGTCGTTGTCGCTGTCGGCATTTCGCAACTTGGTACCAAGACGGTACTCATCAGCGTTGCTCAGGCCATCGCCGTCGCTGTCCATGCGCCCATCCCTGGCGTCCTGCGGATCCAGGCCTAGACGCCTTTCATAGCAATCGGGCATTCCGTCGAAGTCGCTGTCCAGGTCCGGGCACTGCTCGCGATGGGCGACCAGCTCTCCGGCCACATGGATGTACTCCCTGACCCCGCCGCTGGTGTCGTCGTCGCGCAGCAGTTGCCCATTTCTCCCGTAGACGCTGACTCGTAGTGCCCCCTGGCTGATGGAAGTGGTGACCCGTCTGCCGGCCGCGTCATAGGTGTAGCGTTCGTCGGGTGTTGAGGTGCAATCGACACGGGGTGACAGGCAGAGCCAGGTCATGTGGCCTGCATGGTCGTAGCCATACTCGCCCCTGGCCCTGAGGACGTTGCCCCTAACGTCGTAGCCGAATCTGGCGGACAGCGACCCGCTAAGCCCCGCCAGGCGGCCCTGTGCGTCGTAGTTGTAGTTGATGGTCCCGCCACCGAGGGTTTGACGGGCCAGGTCGCCCCGGGTGTTGTAGGCGAAGCTCGCCGTACCCCAGATACCGCGAGCACTGGCCAGGCGGTTGAGGGCGTCGTAGCCCAGCGTCTGGGTATAGGCGCTGTTCTGCAGGTCAGTGATCTGGGTGAGATTGCTACCGGCATCGTAGGCATAGCGCAGGCGCAGTGGCAGGTCCGGGCCGCCCACATGCCGTTCCGTGACTCGAAGGCGCCGGCTGTCTAAGGTCTGGCTCAGCTTTCGGCCATTGCCATAGGTCAGGGCGCTGAGTTGACCGCTGGGGTGGTAGCTGATGGCGCTCGCGAAGGCACCCGCACGAGTGGCCCGCCCGTAGGCATCGGGGGCGTAGTCGACCTTCAGGCCGCTGGGATAGGTGATCGTCTGTAGGTGATCGAGGACGTTGTGCGCGTAGCGGAAGCCTAGAGTACGGGATGGATTTTTCAGAACTAGGGTTTCGCTTGCCAGCAGATCGTGGGCGTCATAGGTGTAGTTCCAGGTGTTGCCCTGGTAGGACGTCTGTGAAAGCAGTCGCCCAGCCAGGTCGTAGCTGAAGGTGAAAATCTGGTTGCCGGGGTGGGTGACCTTTATCAGCCGATCCATGCTGTCGTAGCTGAAGGTGTCGGCTGCCGCCGCGCCCACCTTGCGGCTGGTGCGGTTACCCACCGCGTCGTAGCCATACACCGTGGTCTGGGTTTCCGGGTTGGATTCGCTGGCCAGGAATCCTCGCGCATCGTATGTGTAGCGGCGCGCCAGGCCGCCCTGTTCAAGGGAGGTGATTCTGCCCAGGCTGTCCCGACCGATAGCCGTGGTGATGCCGCCAGGCTGGGCCATCTTCGCCAGCAGCCGCTCCGACGGTTCGCCGAAGGCGAGGTGGGTCAATGTCGTGACGTTGGCGCGCTCGTCTCGTTGCGTCTCGGTATTCCCTGGGCCATAGCTGGTGGTGTGGAAGGTGCCATCGGGATGGCGAACCTGGGTGCGACGGCCAAGGCCGTCGTACTGGAAGGACTGGATGCTGGCACTTGCCTGGTGGTAGCCGGGCAGGGACTGCGAGGCCTTCCGTCCATCCGCCCTGTAGGTGGCGGTTGTCACGATCGGCGCACTGCCACCGGATTCCTTCTGGCTGATCATTTGACCAAGTCCGTTGTAGTGGCGGACACGTACGTAGTTCGCGCGTTTGAGGGTTTCCGTTACCCCTCCGGCGCCGAAGGAGTAGCTGATGGCGATGTTGCCGGCGCCGCCTTTGGGCATCTGAACAGCGACGAGGCGATTCATGGTGTCGTAGCTATAGCGCGTCACGCGTCCCAGTGGCTCGGTGATCGACGCCAGGGTGCCAGTGGGGTTGACGGTTCGACGAATCACCCCTCCATTTGGCAGGGTGGTCTGGAGTGGAACGCCACGGAGATGGCCTATGTGGCGGGTGACGCGGCCGTTGGCGTCTGTCTCGCTTGCCAGGTCTCCGGCTGGCGTATATCCGAAACGGGTGGTCACGCCATAGCGCGTCTGCTGGGCGAGTCGACCGGTATTCGTGTAGCCATATGTGATAGAGCCGGGAATGCCTGACACGGCCTGGCTGGCCACCTTGCCCAGCATCCACAAGCCGCCGGGTCGGATATAGGTGTAGGTGGTGGTGCGCTGCATCTGCCCCTTTTCGGTCACCGTCAAAGGCTGGCCATAGGCGTCGTAGCTGTATTGCGTGGTGTAGCTGGCGCCGTCCTGGGCAATCACCCTGCTGGCCAGCAGGGCGGCGCGGGTACGATCCTCCACCAGCAGGTTGTAGCGACGCACTTCATGCTGGCTGGAGATGTCCTGGCTGGACCAGGCATAGGTTTCAGTGCGCAGGGCCGGGCCGCACCCGGTGCCGGCGCGCGCGGCGGTGAATTTGCGCACCAGCGCCCCGACCTTCCAAAGCCCACGATTCACGCCCGATGCGCCGTTGGCCAGGGTATCTGTCCCCACGTGTTCATAGCCGATGCACTGAGTGGGGCCCTTGACCAGCGTCTGGTCGTTGTTGGGCACACGCCCTTTGGAATACTGGTATTCCCAGACCTGCTCCGCGGGTGCCGCGCCCTGGATGCCCGACAACGTTCTCCTGTTGATGACATTGAGTTTCTCTGCGGGGTTAGGGCCCATCTGCCGGTATTCGTAGGTATAGCGAGTGCGCAACCCGGTCGGGCTGGTCATGCTGGCCATGGAGAAGCGGCCTGGCTGGGCACCGGTCAGGGTGCTGGCATCGTTGTAGCTGTAGGACCAGCCTGTGCCATCCGGATAACTCACGCTCTCCAGGTAATGCGGCCTGGCTCCTACACTCCAGTTGGCGTCGACGTATGAGAAGCGGATGGTCGCTCCGTTGGCGACGATGCTTTCCAGGACAGGGCGCATTCCGGTCTCGTCCCGGTAGGTGAAGTTCACGGAGCGCCCATCGGATGCCTGGATCGACTTGAGCAGGTGATGCCGGCCGAACAGATTGTGAGTACCGATGTTGTACGCGAAGGTGAGGAAGTTTCCGTCCGGGTCCTCGATTCGGGTCACGAAGTAGCTGCGGAGCTGCTGGTCAGGGGAAACGGTTCCCTTCTTGTCGAACAGGTATTTCCGACCGTCCGGGGAGATGACGATCAGCCCGCCGTCGCCTTTGTTCAGGGACCGTGGGAGACAGCGACCTATCCAGCGCTCCTTGGTGATGAAGGCGTGATCTCGGCCGTTGCCATTGGCCAGGATCTGTCGGGTACCGTCCGGCAGTTCGAGGATGGGGTTCAGGTTGGAGGCTATCTGATTGTTGATCTGACAGCCTTGGTTGTTGTCCGACTGGTTCAGGTACCCATAAGTCCTGGAAACCCATAGCCGGCCGAAATGCAGGTCCCAACCCGTACCGAACGGTGTGCGCTCTCGGTAGCCGTTGCTGTAGGGGCCCGCGTCGTTGGTGACACTCTGGTAGTTGCGCAGGACCTCGATATCCAGGCCGCCGTTGCCCGGTATCAGCAGGTCCCTGACGAGAATCTTCAGTGCGCCCGTGAAGGGGTCGATGCTGTCGACCTGCTGGTTGCCGGAGAAGTCGCGGTTGTTCGCATGTCCGGGTTCCTGGTAGGCGCCCACTGCGGCCTCGTTGAAGCTTTCTTCCGCAGCGATCGCCGGCAGGCTCAGTGCGGTCGAGGCAAGCCACAGGGCTGCCAGGTAACGCGGCAGGTGCTTGTTCATGAAGGCTCTCCGTGGCGATCCGGGCCCCATCTTTGGAGCGGGCGATAGCTCGGGAGTCTAGGGATAGAGGGCAGGGCGGCCTTGTCGGCTCAGGCTGGTCGTCTTGTCTGAAAGCTCGTTGATTGTTTGCCGGAAATGGAGGGGCCTTGCCCACCACCCCTTCGTCGGAACCCATGGCGGTCCCCCGTCGCCCGTCCTATGTTCCAGGGCATGGGGCGTTTCGCCCCCTGCCTGGTCGCGCAAGGAGGTGACGCCATGAACAGTGCCCGTCCTGCGGTGCTCGATCTGATCGGCAATACCCCGCTGGTTCAGGTCTCCCGTTTCGATACCGGCCCCTGCACCCTGCTTCTGAAGCTGGAGTCGCAGAATCCCGGCGGCTCCAT
The DNA here is from genome assembly GCF_002355475.1 of Pseudomonas furukawaii. Classification (NCBI taxonomy): domain Bacteria; kingdom Pseudomonadati; phylum Pseudomonadota; class Gammaproteobacteria; order Pseudomonadales; family Pseudomonadaceae; genus Metapseudomonas; species Metapseudomonas furukawaii. Next base: position 291,511 of record NZ_AP014862.1, read on the forward strand.
CAAGGACCGTATCGGCGTGGCCATGATCAGCGCCGCCGAGCGCGACGGGCGATTGAAGCCCGGTGGCACCATAGTGGAGGCCACCGCCGGCAATACCGGACTGGGCCTGGCCCTTGTGGGGCGGGCCAAGGGCTACCGCGTGGTGCTGGTGGTGCCGGACAAGATGTCCACCGAGAAAGTGCTGCACCTCAAGGCCATGGGGGCCGAGGTGCATATCACCCGGTCGGATGTAGGCAAGGGCCATCCCGAGTACTACCAGGACCTGGCCGGACGGATGGCGGCGGAAATCCCCGGGGCCTTCTTCGCCGACCAGTTCAACAACCCCGCCAATCCCCTGGCCCACGAGAGCACCACCGGCCCGGAGATCTGGCAGCAGACCGGCCAGGACGTCGACGCCATCGTCGTGGGCGTCGGATCCGCCGGTACCCTGACCGGCCTGACCCGCTATTTCCGTCGTGTCCAGCCGGAGCTGGAGATGGTGCTGGCCGACCCGGTGGGATCGGTGATGGCCGAATACGTGCGCAGCGGCACCCTGGGTCCCGTCGGCTCCTGGGCGGTGGAGGGCATAGGCGAGGACTTCATTCCCGGCATCGCCGACCTGTCCAGCGTGCGTCACGCCTACTCCATCAGCGACGAGGAAAGCTTTGCCCACGCGCGTGAGCTGCTGCGAGCCGAAGGCATTCCCGGAGGCTCGTCCACCGGTACCCTGCTGGCCGCGGCGCTGCGCTATTGCCGCGAGCAGAAGAGTCCCAAGCGGGTGGTCAGCTTCGTCTGCGACACCGGCACCCGCTACCTGTCGAAGGTCTACAACGACCAGTGGATGACCGACCAGGGCCTGCTGGCGCGCAAGCGCTATGGCGACCTGCGGGACATCATCGCGCGACGCTTCGAGGACGGCAGGGTGATCAGCGTGGGGGCGGACGATACCCTGCTCACCGCCTTCCAGCGCATGCGCCTGGCGGATGTCTCGCAACTTCCGGTGCTCCGGGGTGGACGACTGGTGGGGGTGATCGATGAGTCGGACATCCTGCTCGGCGTGCATGCCGACGCCACGCATTTCCGCGAGCCCGTCGCCAGCGTCATGACCACCCGCCTGGAAACCCTGGCGCCGGATGCCAGCCTGGCCGAGCTGCAGGCCGAACTCGACCGTGGCCTGGTGGCGATCATCGCCGACGATTCGGCCTTCCACGGACTGATCACCCGCTTCGATCTGCTCAATCACCTGCGGAGGACACTCGCATGAGCCCGCAGGTCGACAGACGCCAACTGGCCTTCGCCACCCGTGTCATCCATGCCGGCCAGGCCCCCGACCCGTCCACCGGGGCCATCATGCCGCCCATCTACGCCAACTCCACCTACGCCCAGGAAAGTCCGGGCGTGCACAAGGGGCTGGACTACGGCCGCTCCCACAACCCCACCCGCTGGGCCCTGGAGCGCTGCGTCGCCGACCTGGAAGGCGGCAGCCAGGCCTTCGCCTTCGCTTCGGGGCTGGCGGCCATCGGCACCGTGCTGGAGCTGCTCGACGCCGGCTCCCATATAGTCGCCAGCAACGACCTCTATGGCGGCACTTTCCGCCTCTTCGAGCGGGTACGCAGGGCCAGCGCCGGGCACCGGTTCAGTTTCGTGGACTTCAGCGACATCGCCCAGATCGGCGCGGCCATCGGTGACGACACCCGGATGCTCTGGGTGGAGACCCCGAGCAACCCGCTGCTGCGCCTGGCCGACCTCGCCGCCATCGTCGCCCTCTGCCGGGGGCGCGGCATCATCCTGGTGGCCGACAACACCTTCGCCAGCCCCTGGGTGCAGCGGCCGCTGGACCTGGGCTTCGATCTGGTGGTGCATTCCACCACCAAGTACCTCAATGGCCACTCCGACGTGATAGGCGGCATCGCCGTCGTCTCCAGCGACAACCGGTGCGAGCCCCTGAGGGAGCGCCTGGGCTTCCTGCAGAACGCCGTGGGCAGCATCGCCGGGCCCTTCGACGCCTTCCTGACCCTGCGCGGGGTGAAGACCCTGGCCCTGCGCATGGAGCGTCATTGCGACAACGCCCTGGAGCTGGCCGGCTGGCTGGAGCGCCAGCCGCAAGTGGCGAGGGTCCACTACCCGGGCCTGGCGTCCCACCCGCAGCATCCGTTGGCGCGACGGCAGATGCACGGCTTCGGCGGGATGATCTCCCTGGACCTGGCCACCGACCTGGCCGGCGCGCGGCGTTTCCTGGAGGCGGTGCGCCTCTTCACGCTGGCGGAAAGCCTGGGCGGGGTGGAAAGCCTGATCGAGCACCCGGCCATCATGACCCACGCCAGCATCCCGGCGGAGATCCGCGCGCAGCTGGGCATCGGCGACTCGCTGATCCGCCTCTCGGTGGGGGTGGAGGATGTGGAGGACCTGCGGGCGGATCTGGCGCAGGCGCTAGGGAGGCTGTGAGGATGAGTAAAGCAACCCTTCCCGCGTGTTGATGCGCAGTCAGTAGGAGGGGTTGAGCGGAGCGATACCCATCGCATCGGCCGATGGGTATCGCAGGCCCGACTCATCACGGGGACTGGCGCAGGTGTCGGGTGAGAGAGCGCTTCGTCTCAGCCGGCCGGCACCAGCTTCAAGGTCCCCTGGCTATTGGCCTTCACATCCTCTTCCGAGAAATGCATGGGCAGGTACTCGCCACGGATATAGGCCTCGGCCTGGTCCTTGTAGTGGCGGTCGAAGGGGACGCCGCTCTGGCCCAGGGGGTTGATGCCCAGGGCGTGTTCGGCGTCCGCCAGGTCCACCAGGCGCCGGGTGGAGGGACCATAGAAAACGTCCCAGGGCGCCGGGCCGACCCGATGCGAGAGGTTGTTGGGCACTTCGTGGCCACCCGGAGCGGGGAAGGGGCCAACGTTGAACAGCAGGTCCAGAGGCTTCTGCTGGCCCAGTGGATGGCTGTGCGTCAGGGTGTGGGCCTTGCCCCAGTTCCAGGCGGCGGGGTCATCACCCAGGGTCTTTTTCAGGTGCGCCAGGCTGGCCTGCCAGGCGGCCTTGACCCCATCCGCGCGGCTTTCTTTGTGCGGTGTGCCGCGATTGTCCCACCAGGGTGAATCGGCGTCGGCCGCAAGGCGGGGCAGGGCGGTGTCGAGTACGCGGGTCTGCAGCAGGCTGCCGAAGAAGTTGTCGCCCAGTTCGTCGCGCATGGCCGTTCGGGCCAGTTCGTAGACGAACTGGTTGAACAGGGTGGCGGCCTGGGAGTCCAGGGGGTGGTCGCCCTGCCAGTTGGCGAGTTGCTCCACCAGGGCTTTTTCGCCGTCATCGGCGGCGGCCGCACGGAGGTCGGCCAGCAGCGGCGCCAGCAGGCGCGGGCCGTAGCCGGTGGCGGTGTCCAGTTGCAGTGCCTGGCTGTTCTGCAGGTCCCATTTGATGCCCGGCTCGGCCAGGCGCTGGTCCAGGCGCTGGCCCCGATCGGGGAGGTTGTAGTAGCCGGGAATGGCCACCCCGGTGGGGGACAGCGGCTGGTAGTTGGCGGAGACGATGTAGCCGCGCTCCGGGTTCTCTTCCTGGGGGTTGGCGCTGAAGGGCAGGTAGCCCGGCTTGTCCGATTCCCCGCTGCTGCCGTCGAGGATGAACACCGGGTTCACGCCGTCCGGGCGCTGGGGCAGCTTGGCCGCCGCCCACCAGCCGATGTCGCCGTCGGCGTTGGCCCAGACCAGGTTCAGCCCCGGTGCGTGGATCTTCGAGGCGGCGGTGCGGGCCTTGTCGAGGCTGTCGGCGCGGTTGAGTTCGTAGAAGGCGTCGAGGATGGGGTTCTCGGTCTCCAGGAAGGCCCACCACATGGCGATGGGCGTCTTGCCGGCGGCGGCGCCCAGGGCGTCGTTGATGATGGGGCCGTGGGGGGAGCGGCGCAGGGTCAGGCTGACCGATTCGCCATCCTTGACCTGGATGCTTTCCTCGCGGCTTTCCAGGTCGACCCAGCGGCCCTGGTACCAGACCTGTTGCGGATTGTCCGGGTTGGTCTTCTCGGCGATCAGGTCCAGGTCGTCGTTCTGGAACATGGTCAGGCTCCAGGCGAACTGGCGGTTGTGGCCGAGGGAGGCGACCGGGTTCAGGGCCTGGTGGTGGCCGTAGAGCTCGAAGCCCGGGTAGGACAGCTGGGCTTCGTACCAGACCGCCGGCACCGCGAAGCGGATATGCGGGTCGCCGGCCAGCAGCGGCTTGCCGCTGGCGGTGCGGCTGCCGGAAACGGCCCAGGCGTTGCTGCCTTCGTACTGCGGCAGGCCGGCTTCCACCAGGGCCTGCTGGCTGAGCCGTGCCAGGTGGTTGAGGTCCTGCCAGTCGGCGCTGGCCAGGGGTTGGCCGACCACGCCCTCGGGGTGCCAGTCGAGATCGAAGGCCTTCAGGTAGTCGGTGCCCAGTTCGTCGCGCACGTAGGTCATCACCGGCTCGGTACGGAAGGCGGCGGCGAAGCTGTAGGCCATGTAGCCGGCGACGGAGAGGGTGTCCTCGACGGTGAAGGGGCGCTTGTCGATGCCCAGCAGGTCGAACTCGACGGGGGCCGGGCGGCTGTCCTGGTACTGGTTGATGCCGTCCAGGTAAGCCACCAGTGCCTGGTAGGCGGGGCTGTTCCTGTCCATGCGGCGGGCGTATTCATCGGCGTGGGCACGAATGCCCAGGGTGCGGAACAGGCGATCGGTGTCCACCAGGCGGGCGCCCAGCACTTCGGCCAGTTCGCCGCGGGCCAGGCGGCGCAGCATTTCCATCTGGAACAGGCGGTCCTGGGCATGCACGAAGCCCAGGGCACGGTAAAGGTCGGCCTCGTTGCCAGCCTGGATATGGGGTACGCCGCGCTCGTCGTAACGCACGGTCACCGGCGCCTGGAGGTGGGCCAGGGCCAGCTCGCCATCGCGTACGGGCCTTCCGCTCTCGCTGTACCAGGTGGCGCCGGCGGCGGCCGCGGCGATCATCACGGCAAGGGCCGTCAGGGTGCGTTTCATGCACGTTTCTCCTTGTTGTAGTGGTCGCGGCATTCTCGCCAAGGCCGCCGGGGTGGGCATTGACCCTGGACCCGCAAGCTGAAAGTCTTTGGTCAATCCCTGGAGTTCCTCGATGCCCGCTTCTTCCCCGGATCGCCTCGACGCCTTGCCCCTGACCCATTCCGCGACCTTGCGGCGCCTGCTCTATGAAGCCCTGTCGGACCTGGGACTGGACCCCGGCCAGGTCTACCTCGGCATCAACCAGCACCGCAGGCTCAGGCCACCGCCCGCGGACGGGCGCCTGCACCACGATGACGCCCCGCAGTTCTGGCTGGCCGCGGACGCCCTGTGCGGCGATCCGGACATCGGCCTGCACCTGGGGGAAGCGATGAAACCACGGTTGCTGGACGTCGTGGGTTATCTCCTGCTGGCCAGCCGGGACCTGGAGGAGGCCCTGGTGAGTTTCCTGCGCTTCCAGCACATCCTCTCCGGCGGTTTCGTCGCCCAGATGCGGGTGGAGGGCGACCATGCTCGGCTGGTGATCGACCTCAACTACCTGGGCTATTCCTCGCTTCGTCAGCAGATGGAGTGCCTGGCGCTGCTCTTCACCAAGCTGCTGGGTTCGATCACCGATGGGGAGTTCCGCCTCCTCGGCGTGGAGTTCCGCCATCCGCGCCCGGCCCGGGTGAGCGAGCATCAGCGACTCTTCGGCCTGATGCCGGCGTTCGGCTGCGAGCACGATGTGCTGGTGTTTCCCGCCGCGCTGCTGAAACGCCCGTCGCGCACGGCCAACCCGGACCTGCACCGGCTGCTCTGGGGGCATGCGGAGACGCAACTGGCCGCCCTGGCCGGCAACGACCTGTTGAATCGCCTGCGCTATCTGCTGGAAGTTCGACTGGGCCGGGCGTCCTGCACCCTGGAGGCCTGCGCCGCCGAGTTGGGGATGTCCGCCGGGGCGCTGCAGCGCGCCCTCGCGGAGCAGGGCGCCAACCTGCGCCGGCTGCGGGAGTCGGTCCAGCGCGGCCGCGCCATGGAGCTGTTGCGGGAGGGACGGACGCTCAGGGAAGTGGCGCGGGGCTGCGGCTTTTCCGAGCTGTCCCCGTTCTACCGCGCTTTCCGGCGCTGGTACGGGGCCACACCTGATCACTGGCGGGCCCGCCTGGGGCCTGCCTAGAGCGGGCTCCGCCAACCGCAGAAGCAGCCGGCCGCCAGGGTGCCGCCGACGCTCACCGGGCGATTGTCGATCAGCGCGTCCAGCACCGGCTCGATGAAGCTGTTGTCCGAGGTGCAGACGGCGCCTTCGCTGTAGGGGCCGAAGTAGGCCAGGTTGCCGTCGCGGTCCCAGATGCCCACGGCCGGTACGGCCGGCAACTGCTCGGAGCCGGGGACTTCGGTGAGTGGCTCGAGGGCTTCCAGTCCTGGTGGCAATTGCCCTCTGCTGCCCGGCTTCTGCAGGGCGTAAAAGGCCACGCCCTGGGGTGCGAAGCGCTGGATCAGCTCGGCCAGGTGCTGCTGGTTTCCGGCGTTGCAGGGGCAGGCCGGGTCCCAGAAATGCACCAGCCGGATCGGTCCCTTGCCCGCCAGTTCCCTCGGCAATTGCAGGTGCTCGCCGGTGAACACCGTGGGCTGCGGATTGAAGGGACGGATGAAGCGGGACTCGTACCAGCGGTAGGCGAGAACCAGCGCGATCACGCAGGCGAGGGCGATCAGGCCGATCTTGAGTGGTCGGGAGTGAGCGATGGGCATGGGTGGGGCCTTCTGTCGAGGCGCCTAGCTTGCCATGCCGCGCCGGCCAGAAGAATATCGGCTGCCATGCAGGGCCCCGAGCGGTCCTGTGGTCCCATCAGCCGTACCAGGGAAGCCCGATGTCCGACTCCATCCAGCCCGATCTACTGCGCCCGCTGCTGCGCCCCCTCGCGGTCGGCGCCGCCGACCTGCGTCAGGCCCAGGGTTACCGGGCCTTCTATCGGCTGGATTTCTCCGACCGCCATCCCGGGGTGGAGGCTCGCCTGGGCTGCATGGAGGCGGCGGGCTACAGCCTGGTCACCCAGCTCTGGCTGCCACCCACGCCCCGGGCCACCCTGGTGGTGCTGCACGGTTACTACGACCACATGGGGCTCTATGGCCACCTGGTGGAGTGGGCCCTGGGCCTCGGCCTTGCGGTGATCGCCTGCGACCTGCCGGGGCATGGGTTGTCCAGCGGCACTCGGGCCAGCATCGGGGATTTCGCCGAGTACCAGGCCGCCCTCGGGGCGCTGCTGGCGGAAGCCGAGTCGCTGGGCCTGCCGCAACCCTGGCACCTGGCCGGGCAGAGCACGGGCGGCGCCATCCTGCTGGACTACCTGCTGACGGGGGAAGCGCGACCGGAGCTGGGGGAAACCCTGCTGTTCGCGCCCCTGGTGCGGCCCCGCGCCTGGGGCTGGTCGAAGTTCAGCTACCGGTTGCTGCGCCCCTTCGTCGAGGGCATTCCCCGGCGCTTCAGCGTCAACTCCGGCGATGCCGAGTTCATCGATTTCGTCCACCGCCGCGATCCACTCCAGCCTCAGACCCTGCCCACCGCCTGGGTCGGCGCCCTGTCCCGCTGGATTCCGCGCATCGAACGGGCGGCGCCCAGCCGCCGGCGCCCGCTGGTGATCCAGGGGGACGCGGACATGACGGTGGATTGGCGGCATAACCTCCAGGTGCTGGAGGCGAAGTTCGACCGGCCGGAGGTGCTGATGCTGGAGGGCGCCGGGCACCATCTGGTGAACGAGGTACCGGCCTATCGGCAGCGCTATTTCGATTTCCTGGGGGAGCGCCTGGGCTGAAGCGGAGCGCCGCCCCGCGCTGCCCGTCTGCGCCTTACTGGGCGAGGCTGGCGGCGTCGCGGCCCACGGCGAGGCCGGCGCGCACGGCGGCGAGGGCTGCCTGGTAGTAGGCCTTGCCTTCGGCGGACTGGGCGAAGGTCACGTATTCCTCCAGCTCGGGGTCGGACAGGTCGCGGTAGACATACAGCAGGGTGTTGTCGAGGTCGTTGCCGATCTGGTCCATCAGGCGCTGGCGCTGGCCGTCGATCATGCCCTGGGCCTGGGCGCCACCCAGCAAGCCCGGAAGCATCTGGCTGAGGCTGTCGGCGGCCACGCCGGCCAGGGCCAGGCTCACTTCGGCGCCGGCTTCGCGGGCGGGAAGGGCCTGGGCCAGATGGCGGATCAGCAGGCGGCGGGTGGCATCGGCCTCGATGCGCGGCAGGCCGTTGGCATGCTTGGCCAGCTGGTCGCGCCGGGTGGCGAGGGTCTCGGCGGCGATGATCTTGCGGCCCAGGGGCGACTGGAAGAAGGCCAGGGCCGGACGCGGGTCGGCTAGCTGGTTGCGCAGGGCATCCTGGGCGCGCTGGTCGATAGCCTGGGGCTGGAAGCGGCGATTGCTGTTCTCCACCAGGGCCTGGTAGACCGCCGGTGGCAGGGTCTGCTGGTAGCGTTGCTGCGCCGCCGACAGGGCGTCGTTGAAGTGGGCGCGCTGCTCCGGCCAGCCGGCGGCCTGGTAAAGGGTGGCATGGTCGTCCGCCAGGGCTGGCAGGCCGACGAGCAGGAGGGTGATGGCGAAGAGCAGGCGCATGAAGTCTCCTTGGTGAACGGTCCGCTGTTCGTATCGGACCCACTCGCACAGCATCGGTTCGGCGGGGGAAGGCGGTGGCGGCCAGGCGGGGCGGGGTGCTGCGTGGCGCTATTCTCTTCGGACTGGGGCTTTATTGTCGAGCTGTCGGATTTTTCGTTTTGGTCAGTAGGAAAAGTTTTGCCTACTGGTAGAATTTCGGCCTCTACGACCCCCTCCCGCGAAGTCCCCATGCTCGCCCCAATCATCAATGAACTGGTTACCCAGAGCTGGTCCTGTCAGCCTCTGGCGCTCCCCCGTGAGCTCACCGCGGCCCTGGCCACGGAGTGCCGTGCGCGCCATCGCGCCGGCGAACTGGCGCCCGCCTCGGTGGGACGCGGTGAGGGGCAGCAGGTGCTCGAAGGCGTGCGTGGCGACTGCATCCATTGGCTGGAGCCCGGCCAGTCGGCCGCCAGCGACACCTACCTGGCCTGGATGGACGACCTGCGCCAGCGCCTCAACCAGGAGCTTTTCCTGGGGCTCGAGGATTTCGAGTGCCACTTCGCCTTCTATCCGCCGGGTGCCTGCTACCAGAGGCACCTGGATCGCTTCCGCGACGACGATCGTCGCGCGGTCTCGGTGGTGGCCTATCTCAACGAGGATTGGCGGGCCGAGCAGGGAGGCGCCCTGCGCCTGTATCTGGATGAGGGCGAGCGTGATGTGCTTCCCGAAGAGGGCACGCTGGTGGTGTTCCTGTCCGGCGAGGTGCCCCATGAGGTGCTGCCGGCAACCCGTGATCGGCTTTCCCTGGCCGGCTGGTTCCGGCGTCGTGGCGGTGTGCTCTGAGTGACGCCAGGCGTCGCCCGCGCTGGTTTCGGTCCGGGGCGTGAGCGATCCAGGGGCGAGTTGTTACCCGGGGGAGCCCGGTGAGGAGGCGTGATGCAGAAGATCCTGGTCAGCCGCTGCCTGTTGGGGCAGCGGGTGCGCTATGACGGTGGTGCCCATGGTCCCTTCGACCTGCTGGAGCGCTGGCAGGCGGAGGGGCGCGTCGTCCCCCTCTGCCCGGAAGTGGCCGGTGGACTCCCGACGCCACGGGCACCCGCGGAGATTCCCGGTGGCCGCGGTGCGGGGGTGCTGGACGGCGAGTTGCCGGTGATGACGGTGGACGGCGAGGACGTCACCGCTGAGTTCCTGGCCGGGGCCCGGATCGCCCTCGACCTGGTGGCCACCCACGGCATCCGCATCGCCCTGCTCAAGGCTCGCAGCCCTTCCTGCGGCAACCGCGAGAACTACGACGGCAGCTTCAGCGGCACCCGGGTGGCGGGCGAGGGCGTCACCGCCGCGGCCCTGCGCCGGGCCGGGGTCGAGGTCTTCAGCGAGGAGGAGTTCGCCGCTGCTGCGGCGCGGCTGGCGGAACTGGAGCGCGACCGAACCTGATGATCGACCTGGGGCCGTCTCCGGGCAGGCACAGCCTGCAGCCGCTGGTGGGGGCGGGAATCATCTGCCGCTGGCTCCACGGGCGATGCCCGAGAGAATCGCCACGGTGAAATGAGCGTGAGAACGCGCCCATGAAAAAGGGAGGCCGAGGCCTCCCTTTTTCATTGTCCAGCGCCGTATCGCCGACGCGCAGCGGCCTCTGTCAGAAGAGGACGCGGCTGCGGATGGTGCCGTTCACGTGCTGGAGTTTTTCCAGGGCGAGGTCGGAGTACTCGGCGTCCACGTCGATCACCACGTAACCCACTTTCTCGTCGGTCTGCAGGTACTGGCCGGAGATGTTGATGCCGTTGTCGGCGAACACCTTGTTGATCTCGCTCATCACGCCCGGGACGTTCTGGTGGATGTGCAGCAGGCGGTGCTTGCCCGGGTGCGACGGCAGGGCCACTTCGGGGAAGTTCACGGAGGACACCGAGGTGCCGTTGTCGCTGTACTTCACCAGCTTCTCGGCCACTTCCAGGCCGATGTTGGCCTGGGCCTCGGCGGTGGAGCCGCCGATGTGCGGGGTCAGGATCACGCGATCCAGGCCGCGCAGCGGGCTCTCGAATTCCTCGTCGTTGGACTTGGGTTCCACCGGGAACACGTCGATGGCGGCGCCGATCAGGTGCTCGTCCTTGATGGCTTCGGCCAGGGCGTCCAGCTTGACCACGGTGCCACGGGCGGCGTTGATCAGGATGCCGCCCGGCTTCATGGCGCGGATTTCCTTCTCGCCGATCATCCACTGGGTGGACGGCAGCTCGGGGACGTGCAGGGACACGATGTCGGCCAGGCCCAGCAGCTCGTACAGGTTGCCCACCTGGGTGGCGTTGCCCAGCGGCAGCTTGGTCACGGTGTCGTAGAAGTAGACCTGCATGCCCAGGGCCTCGGCCAGCACCGAGAGCTGGGTGCCGATGGAGCCGTAGCCGATGATGCCCAGCTTCTTGCCGCGGATCTCGAAGGAGTTGGCCGCGGACTTGATCCAGCCACCGCGATGGCAGGAGGCGTTCTTCTCCGGGATGCCGCGCAGCAGCAGGATGGCTTCGGCCAGCACCAGTTCGGCAACGGAGCGGGTGTTGGAGTAGGGGGCGTTGAACACGGCGATGCCGCGTTCGCGGGCCGCGCTCAGGTTCACCTGGTTGGTGCCGATGCAGAAGCAGCCGACGGCGATCAGCTTCTTGGCGCAGTCGAAGACTTCCTCGGTGAGCTGGGTGCGGGAGCGGATGCCGATGAAGTGGACGTCGGCGATCTTCTCTTTCAGTTCCTCGCCGGAGAGCGCGCCCTTGAGGTACTCGATGTTGGTGTAGCCGGCGGCCTTCAGGGTGTCCACGGCGTTCTGGTGGACACCTTCGAGGAGAAGGAACTTGATCTTGCTCTTTTCGAGGGAGGTCTTGCTCATCTGCGTACCTATGTATCCCGGTATGTAATGACAGAAGCGGGCCGTGGGGGGAGCGGGCTGCTACCCGGAAAATCGGCTGTAGGGCGCGATTCGCGGGGTGCGTATGCTAGCATGATCTCCTTTTCCCTTGCTCGGTTGCGACCTGAATCGTTCTCAGGGCGACCATGAATGATTTGAGAGTTCCGCTGATGACCAACGTCGCTTTGATCGAAGAGCTGAAGACCCTGGTTGAGCCCGGCAAGGTGCTGACCGACGCCGCCTCCCTGGACGCCTATGGCAAGGACTGGACCAAGCATTTCGCGCCGGCCCCCAGTGCCATCGTCTTCCCCAAGACCGTCGAGCAGGTGCAGTCCATCGTTCGCTGGGCCAACCAGCACAAGGTCGCCCTGGTGCCCTCCGGCGGCCGTACCGGCCTGTCCGCCGCCGCCGTGGCCGCCAATGGCGAAGTGGTGGTGGCCTTCGATTACATGAACCAGATCCTCGGCTTCAACGAGTACGACCGCACCGTGGTCTGCCAGCCGGGCGTGGTCACCGAGCAACTGCAGAATTTCGCCGAAGAGAAAGGCCTTTATTACCCGGTGGACTTCGCTTCCGCGGGTTCCAGTCAGCTTGGCGGCAACATCGGCACCAATGCCGGCGGGATCAAGGTGATTCGCTACGGCATGACCCGCAACTGGGTGGCCGGCCTCAAGGTGGTGACCGGAACCGGCGAACTGCTGGAGCTGAACCGCGACCTGATCAAGAACGCCACCGGCTACGACCTGCGCCAGCTGTTCATCGGCGCCGAAGGCACCCTGGGCTTCGTGGTCGAAGCCACCATGCGCCTGGATCGCGCGCCGAAGAACCTCACGGCGATGGTGCTGGGTTCGCCGGACCTGGACTCCATCATGCCGGTGCTGCATGCCTTCCAGAGCAAGCTGGACCTGACCGCATTCGAGTTCTTCTCCGACAAGGCGATGGCCAAGGTCCTGGCCCGGGGCGACGTACCGGCGCCCTTCGAGACCGAATGCCCCTTCTACGCCCTGCTTGAGTTCGAGGCCGCCTCGGAAGAGATCGCCAATGATGCCCTGGCCACCTTCGAGCACTGCGTGGAGCAGGGCTGGGTGCTGGACGGCGTAATGAGCCAGAGCGAGCAGCAGCTGCAGAACCTGTGGAAGCTGCGGGAGTACATTTCCGAGACCATCTCCCACTGGACGCCCTACAAGAACGACATCTCCGTCACCGTTTCCAAGGTGCCGGCCTTCCTCCATGACATCGACGCCATCGTCGAGGCCAACTACCCGGATTTCGAAGTGGTCTGGTTCGGCCATATCGGCGACGGCAACCTGCACCTGAACATCCTCAAGCCGGAGAACCTGTCCAAGGACGAGTTCTTCGCCAAGTGCGCCACCGTGAACAAGTGGGTGTTCGAGACCGTGGAGAAGTACAACGGCTCCATCTCCGCCGAGCACGGCGTGGGCATGACCAAGCGCGACTACCTCGGCTACAGCCGTTCCGAGGCGGAGATCGCGGTCATGAAGGCGATCAAGGCGGTGTTCGATCCGAATGGGATCATGAACCCCGGCAAGATCTTCAACTGAAAGCCGCTGCGCCCGCTTCTGACGCTTTCAGGTCCGCCACTCTCAAGGAATCGGTCAATGAGCTACCAGCACCAGTATGTCGATGGCACCCCGATCCACTTTTCCCTGGGCAAGGTCGTGTGCGTCGGTCGCAACTACGCCGAGCACGCCAGGGAGCTGAACAATCCCGTCCCCACCGAGCCGCTGCTGTTCATCAAGCCCGGCTCCTGCGTCGTGCCCCTGGCCGGTGGTTTCTCGATCCCCCAGGATCGCGGCTCGGTGCACTACGAAGCGGAGATCGCCGTGCTGATCGGCAAACCGCTGTCGCGTCACCCGGATGAGGAAGAGGTCCGCGATGCCATTTCCGGCTTCGCCCCGGCCCTCGACCTGACCTTGCGGGACGTGCAGGCCCGGCTCAAGGACAAGGGCCTGCCCTGGGAGATCGCCAAGTCCTTCGACGGCGCCTGCGTGCTCGCGCCCTTCGTGCCGGGCGACGCACCCGAGCGCCTGGACGATATCGGCATTCGCCTGACCATCAACGGCGAGGTCCGCCAGGATGGCAACAGCCGCGACATGCTCAACCCGATACTGCCGCTGATCCAGCACATGGCCGGACACTTCAGCCTGCAGCCGGGTGATGTGATTCTCACCGGTACCCCGGTAGGCGTCGGTCCGTTGCATCAGGGCGATGAACTGGTGCTGGAACTGGTGGGCCACAGCGCCTTCGAAAGCCGGGTCCTCTGATCCGGCCGACGGGAGGAGGGGGGCTTCACGGAACTTTCACGGACATCGGGCTATCTCTTGGCGACCTTGAAGCCGAGTAGTAGCCGCCGATGTCGTCCCGCCTCCCGTCCCCCTTTCGCCACCGCGTCCTGCTCGGACTGGCCGCCAGCTTCGCCATCGGTGCCGCCCTGACCCGCTACATGCACTGGGACGATCGCGCCCTGGTCTGGCTGTCGGAGCATCGGCTCACCCAGGCGCAACGCGCCGACAGCATCTGGCTCCCCGGATACCAGGTGGTGCTGCAGGGCAAGCCGCTTGCGGGGTTGGAGGAGGACGAAACCTCCGACCTGGCCTACAACCCGGTCACGGGCACCCTGTTCACCGTCACCGGCAAGGCGCCGACCCTGGTGGAGATCAGCCGGACCGGCGACGTCCTGCGCAAGATTCCCTTGAAAGGCTTCTCCAACCCTGAAGGCGTCGCGGTGCTGGAAGGCGGTCACGTGGCCGTGACCGATGAGCGCCGCCGAACCCTGTCGATTTTCGAACTGGATCCGCAGACCCGCGAATTGACGGCGGGCAGCACCCCGGAGTTCGACCTGGGGTTCCCGGATTCGGGTAACAAGGGCTTCGAGGGCATTGCCTGGGACCCGGCCAAGGGGCGGTTGATCCTGGGCAAGGAGCGGGGCCCCGTCGCCCTGTTCAGCCTGGGCAGCGATGGCAACGACGCCCTGGATGATGGTTTGCGGCCCCTGCCCAGCTACGGTCTGGGCATGCGCAACCTCTCGGCCCTCAGCGTCGACCCGCGCACCGGCCATCTGCTGGTGCTGTCCGCCCAGTCCAACCTGCTGCTGGAGCTGGATGAACAGGGCGAGCCGGTGAGCTTCATCAGCCTGCTGGGTGGCATGAATGGCCTGGAGGCCCGTATTCCCCGCGCCGAAGGGGTGGCCATGGACGAGCGCGGCGATATCTACGTCGTCAGCGAGCCGAACCTCTTCTATGTCTTCCGCAAGAACCTGCTGGCCGGCGCCGACCGAGGCTAGGGCGATCCGCTGGGCCGTTAAGTTTCGCTTAAGTCGCTTTTAAGCCTGGTTTCAGCCAGCGGTCATAGCCTGATCCCGTCTTCCAAACACACACGGGATCACCGATATGAAAGCCAAATACCTTGCACTGCTGGCCGCCCCCCTGTTCTCCACCGCCGTGTTCGCCAGCAGCTACACCGGCCCTGGCGCGACCAGCCAGATCACCACCGTCGCCGCTGCCCTGGAGGCGTCGGACGACGCCCCCGTTGTGCTGCAGGGTCAGATCGTTCGCCGGATCAAGGGCGATATCTACGAGTTCAAGGACGCCACCGGCACCATGAAGGTGGAAATCGACGACGAGGACTGGCCGCCCATGTCCATCGATGACAAGGCCACCGTCCGGCTGACCGGCGAAGTGGACCGCGATCTGATGGGCCGCGAGGTGGATGTGGAGTTCGTCGAGCGGGTGAACTGATCCCTTGCAGCGAGAACGGTGCGACACACGGCGGGAGCGAATTCATTTGCGAATGAATTCGCTCCCGCATCTTTCTCAAGCCTCGCTCTTCCTCCAGTCCAATGCTCCCTGCGCGTGAAGCGAGCCTGCAGGCCGGCCCTCTGGGCTCATGGGTGATCGGAGAATTGCACCCGGGGCGCCGGCCGGCGGAATCCCCGGGTCTGCAGGGCCAGGTAGGCCAGGCCCAAGGCGAACCAGGCGAGGCCCAGCATCAGGGTCAGGCCCGAGAGGCTGGTCCAGAGCCAGGCGATCAGGCCGAAGCCCACCAGGGGCACCAGGCCGTAGCGGAGCAGGTCACCCGGCTGGCGGGGCCGGCCGTCGAAGAGGTAGGTGCGGATCACCGCCAGGTTCACGGCGGAGAAGGCCACCAGGGCGCCGAAGCTGATCATCGAGGCCAGGGTCGCCAGGTCGATGACCACGGCCAGCAGCGACACCAGGGAGACCACCAGGATGGCGACGGTGGGCGTCATGAAACGTGCGGACAAGGTGCCGAACAGCCGGCGTGGCAGGATGCCGTCGCGCCCCATGCTGTAGAGGATGCGCGACACCGATGCCTGGGATGCCAGGGCCGAGCCTGCGGCGCCGGCCACATAGGCGGCGGTGAAGAAGGCCGCCAGGAACTGGCCGCCTGCCGCCAGCATCACCTCGTTGGCGGCAGCGTCGGCATCCTTGAAGGTGCTGCCGGGGAACACCAGCTGGGCAATGGCCGCCAGGACGAAGAACAGCACGCCGGCGGACAGGGTGGTGATGACGATGGCGCGGGGGATGTCTCGGCGTGGGTCACGGGCCTCCTCGGCCAGGGTGGAGACCGCGTCGAAACCGAGGAACGACAGGCAGAGTACTGCGGCACCGGCCATGATCGGTGCCAGTCCGGGCTGGCTGCCGTCGCCCATCAGTGGCGCCATGAAGTCGATGGGGCCGTCCATCAGGCTTTTGCCGGCCATGGCCAGGAAGACCAGGACGAAGACCAACTGGGCGGTGACGATCAGGTTGCTCATGCCCGACACCGAGCTGATGCCGAGGATGTTGAGTGCCGTTACCAGTCCGATGAAGCCGACCACGAAAACCCAGGCCGGTACTTCGGGAAAGGCGATGTTGAGGAAGATCCCGATCACCAGGTAGTTGATCATCGGCAGGAACAGGTAATCCAGCAGCAGGCACCAGCCGGTCAGGAACCCTGCGCCAGGGCCGAAGCTCAGGCTGCTGTAGGAGTAAGCGGAGCCGGCGATGGGGTAGCGGCGGACCATGTAGCTGTAGGACAGCGCGGTGAAGATCATCGCGGCCAGGGTGACGACGTAGGCCAGGGCGGTGCGTCCGCCGGTCATCTCGGTGACCACGCCGTAGGTCGTGAAGATGGTCAGCGGCACCATGTAGACCAGGCCGAAGAACACCAGGGCGGGAAGGCCCAGGATCCGTCGCAGGCTGGTGCCCTGGGCGCTGTGGGTGAACTCATCGGGCAGGCGGGTGTTGCCGCCCAGGCTGGAAGATTGGGTCATTCTGCTTCTCTCCGTTCTCTGCGCGCCGCTTTCGGGCGCCTGGTCGCGTGGCGAGCCATCCGTGCGCATGCATCACCGGGTCCGTTGCGCATCCGGTCGTGCGCGAGCCGTCAGTACGGAGGAAGTCCGGGTGTCCATCGGGAGGGAAGGGCGTTGCGAAGGGGACGTGCGCGGGACATGTTCATCTCTCTCTAGCCGATTGTTGTTCTTGGATCGGCACCTGCCTCGAGGCGCCTGCTAGCCGCATGCGTCTCGATTCTGTCAGTGGGGAGTTGGAGGCAGAACCCTGAAAAGGGTCAAAAAGGGATCGAAATGGCCAACTTGCATGGCCGGTGTAGCCCGTTACCTACTGGGGCGAGTTGCCCGGGGCACCTTTCTGCAGTGGACGCGTCGCCCCGTTTCCAGCTTTAAGCTTCAATTCAGGCAGGAGTGCCACGCACTCTGTATCCTTCGACGCCTCCCGAATACCGAGTCCCGTCCGATGCGCTCTCTCCTCACCCCGTGGCGGCTGGTGGCCGCTCTGCTACTCCTGGTGCTGCTGTTGCTGGGAGTCGCCGCCCAGCAGTTCAGGCTCTTCGAACGGGGGCTCTTCGTGCTGCAGGAATGGCGTCACGCCTCGGAGTGGAGGGAACGCTCCATCTGGCTGCCGGACTACCGGGTGGTGATCGAAGCCAAGCCCATCGAGGGGCTGTCGGACGATGTCTCCGCCCTCACCTACGACCCGGACCGCCACAGCCTGTTCACCGTCACCAACCAGAAGCCCGAGATCATCGAGCTGTCTCTGGATGGCCACCTGATCCGTCGCATCGAACTGGTGGGCTTTGGCGATCCGGAGGCCATCGAATACATCAGCAAGGGCGTCTACGTGATCACCGACGAGCGTGAGCAGCGATTGCTCAAGGTGCGGGTGGACGAGGGCACGACCCGGGTGGACGCCGCCGCGTCGCAGCAACTGTCCCTGGGCATCGGCCTGTCCGGGAACAAGGGCTTCGAGGGGCTGGCCTACGACACCACCGGGCGGCGCCTGTTCGTCGCCAAGGAGCGCGACCCGGTGCGCATCTACGAGATCCATGGCTTTCCCCACACCAATCCGGACAAGCCGTTCGCCGTCCACGTGGTGGATGACCCCAAGCGTGACGCCCGCCTGTTCGTCCGCGACCTGTCGAGCCTGCAGTACGACGACCGCAGCGGTCACCTGCTGGCGCTGTCCGACGAGTCGCGGCTGGTGCTGGAACTGAACGCCGACGGCCTTCCCATCAGCACCCTGTCGCTGCTGCGGGGCATGCACGGGCTGAAACGCGGCGTGCCCCAGGCGGAGGGGGTGGCGATGGACAATGACGGCAATCTCTACCTGGTGAGCGAGCCGAACCTCTTCTACGTCTTCAGCAGGCAGGTTGCGGACTGATCAGGCGTCGTCCACCAGGGTGGCGTCGGGGGCGTTCTTCTTCACGGACTCGACGCCTGCACTGGCACTGGCGGCGCTGGCATACATCTGGCTCTGGCCGATGACCTGGCCATTGGTGGCCTTGAGCACGAAATAGAACTTGCCGTTGCTGGCGGTGCGTTGCTCGAAGGCGCCTTCGCGAGGGGCGTTGCTGCGCACCGATTCGATGCCGTTCAAGGCGGAATCCCGGGCTTTGTACAGCTCGCTGGAAAGGATGGTTTCGCCGTTTCCGGCATTCAGGTTGAAGTGGTACTGGCCGTTACTGGCCTTGGTGAGATGGAATTTCCCGGCCATGGGGCGTCTCCTCGAGGATGGGTGGAAGGCGACAACCGAAGCTGTCGCCTTCAACTCTAGACGCTATCCGGCCGGGTGAAGGGCCGTCAGGCGCCGAGTCGCTTGACGCCGTCCCTGGTGCCCAGCAGCAGCAGGTCGGCCGGGCGGGCGGCGAACAGACCGTTGGTGACCACGCCGACGATGGCGTTGATCTGCTCCTCCAGCTTGACCGGGCTGTCGATCTGGAGGTTGTACACATCCAGGATGATGTTGCCGTTGTCGGTCAGCACGCCCTCGCGGTAGACCGGGTCGCCGCCCAGCTTCACCAGTTGCCGGGCCACGTGGCTGCGCGCCATGGGAATGACCTCCACCGGCAGCGGGAAAGTACCCAGCAGCGGAACCAGCTTGCTCTCGTCGGCGATGCAGATGAAGGTCCTGGCCACGGCGGCGACGATCTTCTCGCGGGTCAGGGCCGCACCGCCGCCCTTGATCAGCTCGAGGCGCTCGTTGCTCTCGTCGGCACCGTCGACGTAGAACTCGAGGTCGCTGACGCTGTTCAGGTCATAGACCGGAATGCCGTGGCTCTTCAGCCGCTGGGCGGTGGCCTCGGAGCTGGCGACGGCGCCGTCGAAGGCCATCTTGTGCTGGGCCAGCAGGTCGATGAAGAAGTTCGCCGTGGAACCGGTGCCGACGCCGATGATGCTCGTCTTGTCGAGCCTGGGGAGGATGACGTCGATGGCGGCCTGGGCGACGGCCTGCTTGAGCTGGTCCTGGGTCATGCTTGGGGGTCCGAATGGGGGAGTGTCGAAGGCGCGGATTATAGCCGGTCGGCGCGGCAAAACCCCGCATTCTCTGTGGTCGCCCGACGAACCCCTGGGGTAGACTCGCCGCTTCCGTGACCCCCGCCAGTGAAGCCGCGATGCTCGAAGAATACGTGAAGAAGACCCTGACCTCGCGCGTCTACGACGTCGCCGTGGAAACCCCTCTGCAGCCCGCCCGCCAGCTCACCGAGCGCCTGGGCAACCAGGTGCTGCTCAAGCGAGAGGACCTGCAGCCGGTGTTCTCCTTCAAGATCCGTGGCGCCTACAACCGCATCGCCCAGCTGACCCCCGAGGAGCTGGCGCGCGGCGTGGTCACCGCCTCGGCCGGCAACCACGCCCAGGGCGTGGCCCTGGCTGCCCGCGAAATGGGCATCAAGGCCACCATCGTCATGCCGCGCACCACCCCCGAGCTCAAGGTCCAGGGCGTGCGCGCCCGGGGCGGCAAGGTGGTCCTCCATGGCGATGCCTTTCCCGATGCCCTGGCCCATTCCCTCAAGCTGGTGGAAGAGAAGGGCTACGTCTACATCCACCCCTACGACGATCCGGACGTGATCGCCGGCCAGGGCACCGTGGCCATGGAAATCCTCCGGCAGCACCCGGGCCGGCTGGACGCCATCTTCGTCCCGGTGGGCGGCGGTGGCCTGATCGCCGGCATCGCCGCCTTCGTCAAGTACCTGCGTCCCGAGGTGAAGGTGATTGGCGTCGAGCCGGACGACTCCAACTGCCTGCAGGCCGCCATGGCCGCCGGCGAGCGCGTGGTGCTCGGCCAGGTGGGGTTGTTCGCCGACGGCGTGGCCGTGGCCCAGATCGGCCAGTACCCCTTCGACATCTGCAAGGACCATGTGGACGAAGTGATCACCGTCAGCACCGACGAGATCTGCGCGGCCATCAAGGACATCTACGACGACACCCGCTCCATTACCGAGCCCGCCGGCGCCCTGGCCGTGGCCGGGATCAAGAGGTACGTGGAGCGCGAGGGCGCGCGTGGCCAGACCCTGGTGGCGATCGACTCGGGCGCCAATATCAATTTCGACCGCCTGCGCCACGTGGCCGAGCGGGCCGAGCTGGGGGAGAAGCGCGAGGCCATCATCGCCGTGACCATCCCCGAGCGTCCCGGCAGCTTCAAGGCCTTCTGCGAGGCCATCGGCAAGCGCCAGATCACCGAGTTCAACTACCGCTACAACACCGATTCCGAGGCCCATATCTTCGTCGGTGTGCAGACCCACCCGGAGACCGATCCCCGCGCGGCCCTGGTGGAGAACCTGAGGCAGCAGGGCTTCCCGGTGCTGGACCTGACCGACAACGAGCTGGCCAAGCTGCATATCCGCCATATGGTGGGAGGGCACGCGGCGCGGGTCAGCGGCGAGCTGGTCTTCCGCTTCGAGTTCCCCGAGCGCCCCGGCGCGCTGTTCAACTTCCTCAGCAAGCTGGGCGGCCGCTGGAACATCACCATGTTCCACTACCGCAACCACGGTGCCGCCGACGGCCGCGTGCTGGCCGCCCTGCAGGTGCCGGAGGAGGAGCGCGACCAGGTACGCGCGGCGCTCGACGCCATCGGCTACCCCTACTGGGACGAGAGCGACAACCCGGCCTATCGGCTGTTCCTCGGCTGAGGTCCGGCCAGGCCGCGGCTGCTAGGCTTTCCGGCAGCCGCATTCGCTGACAAGGACGGAGTCCATGGAAAACTACCTGCTGTTTCGCATTCTCCACGGCCTGGCCACCCTGCTGTTCTTCGGCGGGCTGGCGGGGCTGGCCTGGTACGGCTGGCGCGCATTTCGCTCGGGCGACGCCGCACGGATTGGCGCTCAGCTGCGGCATATCCTGCTGTTCGGCGTGCCGCTGCTGATCCTGGTGGCGGTGTCATTGCCGGTGAGCGGCTGGTGGATGGTCGACCTCGCGGGCCTGCCCCTGGGACAGACCTGGCTGCTGGGAGGGGCCATTCTCTACCTCTTCGGCTGCATTGCCTGGTTGCTGCTCTTCGGTCGCCTGGCGAGATTGCGGGAGCAGGCCCTGGACGCGTCGGGGCCGATGTCGCCCCCGGTGCAGCGCAGCCTCAGGTTCGGCGCGGCCTACGGACTTTTCGGGCTGTTGCTGTTCGGCGCGGTGGTGGCGCTGATGGTGACCAAGCCCCTGTGACGGAATGATTCTTCAGGCATGACGCTCTACTACCTGCTCAAGACCGCCCATGGCCTGCTGGCTGCCGTCCTGCTGGGCGCGGCCCTGGCGGGCCTGCTCTTCGCCCACCGCGCGGCCCGTTCAGGGAGCGCCGGGCAGATCGCCTCGACCTTCTCCTCCCTGGTGCACCTGGAGCTCTGGTTCATCGGCAGCTCCGCCGTGTTGCTCCCCCTCTCGGGCCTGGCCCTGGCCAGGGTGGGTGGCTGGCCCATCGGGCAATCCTGGTTGCTCTGGAGTGCCGGCCTCTATCTGGTCGCGGCGTTGTGCTGGGTGCCGCTGCTGTGGTTGCAGATTCGCATCCGCAACCGGGCGCGTCGGGCCCTGCGAGACGGGCTGGCGCCGGAACTGGCGTCGCTCGCGGCCTGGCGCTTCCGGCTGGCTTCGCTGGCGTTGCTGCTGCTGATCGCCGTCTACGCGCTGATGGTGGTCAAGCCCCTGTAGCGGGCGGCCCGGCGTGGCGCAGGGAAATCACCCGCCAGCCGCGGCGGTCCGCTTCGGCCCGCAGTGCCGGGTCCGGATCCACCGCCACCGGGTGGGTCACTCGCTCCAGCAGGGGCAGGTCGTTCATCGAATCGCTGTAGAAGGCGCTGCCCTCCAGGGTCAGGCCGGTTTCGCCCAGCCAGCGTGCCAGGCGCGTCACCTTGCCTTCGCGGAAGCAGGGCACGTCGGTGGTGCGGCCGGTGTAGCGGCCGCCAGCCATCTCGCACTCGGTGGCAAGCAGGTGTTCCACACCCAGGCGCCGTGCGATGGGGGCGGTGACGAAGCGGTTGGTGGCCGTGATGATCACCAGCCGGTCACCAGCGGCGCGGTGCTCGGCCAGCAGCGCCTCGGCCCGGGGCAGGACGATGGGCTCGATACACTCGGCCATGAATTCACGGTGCCACTGGTCCAGTCGGGCCATCTCGGTGCGGCCGAGGATCTCCAGGCTGAAGTCCAGGTACGCGCGGATGTCCAGGCGCCCGGCCAGGTAGTCCTGGTAGAAGGCATCGTTGCGCGCCTTGTAGGCAACCCGGTCGAGGATGCCGCGCCGGCACAGGAAATCGCCCCAGGCATGGTCGCTGTCCCCGCCCAGCAGGGTGTTGTCGAGGTCGAAAAGAGCCAGGCGCACGTTGCGTTTCCTTGCATGGAAGTCACGAAAGGCGGCCAGAATAGCGGCTTTCACCGAGGCTGCACATTGCGCGAAAGGCTCGCATTGCTGGGCTTGCAGGCTTTATGGAACAATGCCGGAACATGCGTTTGCGAGGTTGAGTGCCGTGATCGATTCCGATGGTTTCCGCCCGAATGTCGGCATCATTCTCGCCAATGATGTCGGGCAGGTGCTTTGGGCCCGGCGTATCAACCAGGATGCCTGGCAGTTCCCCCAGGGTGGGATCAACCCCAGGGAAACGCCCGAGGAGGCGCTTTTCCGGGAGTTGAACGAAGAAGTCGGTCTGGAAGAGCAGGATGTGAAGATTCTTGCCTGCACCCGTGGCTGGTTGCGCTATCGTCTGCCCCAGCGTCTGGTGCGAACCCATAGCCAGCCCCTGTGCATCGGCCAGAAGCAGAAGTGGTTCCTGCTGCGCTTGCAGTCGGACGAGAACAAGGTACGGATGGACCTGACCGGCAAGCCCGAGTTCGACGGCTGGCGCTGGGTCAGTTACTGGTACCCCCTGGGCCAGGTGGTGACCTTCAAGCGTGAGGTCTACCGTCGTGCCCTCAAGGAACTAGCACCGCGCCTGCTGGCGCAAGACTGACCCGGAGAAAGGCTGCCTAGCCATGCTCAACACGCTGCGCAAGATCGTCCAGGAAGTGAATGCCGCCAAGGATCTGAAGGCGGCGTTGGCGATCATCGTGCAGCGGGTGAAGGAGGCCATGGGCAGCCAGGTCTGCTCGGTCTACCTGCTGGATCCGGAGTCAAATCGCTTCGTGCTCATGGCCACCGAAGGCCTGAACAAGCGCTCCATCGGCAAAGTCAGCATGGCCCCCAACGAAGGCCTCGTCGGCCTGGTGGGGACCCGCGAGGAACCGCTGAACCTCGAGCACGCCGCCGATCACCCCCGTTACCGCTACTTCGCCGAGACCGGTGAAGAGCGCTTCGCCTCCTTCCTCGGCGCCCCCATCATCCACCACCGTCGCGTCATGGGCGTGCTGGTGGTGCAGCAGAAGGAGCGTCGCCAGTTCGACGAGGGCGAGGAGGCCTTCCTCGTCACCATGAGCGCCCAGCTCGCGGGCGTGATCGCCCACGCCGAAGCCACCGGCTCCATCCGGGGGCTCGGTCGCCAGGGCAAGGGCACCCAGGAGGCCAAGTTCGTCGGCGTGCCGGGTGCGCCCGGGGCAGCCGTGGGCACCGCCGTTGTGGTGTTGCCGCCGGCTGACCTGGAAGTGGTTCCCGACCGCAGCGTCGACGATATCGATGCCGAGATCGAACGTTTCAAACAGGCCCTGGAAGCGGTGCGCGAAGACATGCGGCGCCTCTCCAGCAAGCTGGAGACCCAGCTGCGTCCCGAAGAGCGCGCCCTGTTCGACGTCTACCTGATGATGCTCGACGATGCCTCCATCGGCCTGGAGGTCAAGCGCGTCATCCGCACCGGCCAGTGGGCCCAGGGTGCCCTGCGTCAGGTGGTGATGGAGCACGTCACCCGCTTCGAACTGATGGATGACGCCTACCTCCGCGAGCGGGCCTCCGACGTCAAGGACCTGGGTCGCCGCCTGCTCGCCTACCTGCAGGAAGAGCGCAAGCAGAACCTGGTGTATCAGGACAACACCATCCTGGTGAGCGAGGAGCTGTCCCCGGCCATGCTGGGCGAGGTGCCCGAGGGCAAGCTGGTGGGCCTGGTCTCGGTGCTGGGATCGGGCAACTCCCATGTCGCCATCCTCGCCCGTGCGATGGGGATTCCCACCGTCATGGGCGTGGTGGACCTGCCGTACTCCAAGGTCGACGGCATCGAGATGATCGTCGACGGCTACCACGGCGAAGTCTTCACCAACCCGTCCGCCGAGCTGCGCAAGCAGTACAGCGAGGTGGTGGAGGAGGACCGCCAGCTGGTGAAGGGGCTGGACGCCCTGCGCAGCCTGCCCTGCGAGACCCTGGACGGCCAGCGCATGCCGCTGTGGGTCAACACCGGCCTCTTGGCCGATGTCACCCGCGCCCAGGAGCGTGGTGCCGAAGGTGTCGGCCTGTACCGCACCGAGGTGCCCTTCATGATCAACGAGCGCTTTCCCAGCGAAAAGGAGCAGCTCGCCATCTACCGCGAGCAACTGGCGGCCTTCCACCCGCTGCCGGTGACCATGCGCACCCTGGATATCGGTGGCGACAAGGCGCTGTCCTATTTCCCCATCAAGGAAAGCA
The DNA here is from genome assembly GCF_002355475.1 of Pseudomonas furukawaii. Taxonomy (NCBI): domain Bacteria; kingdom Pseudomonadati; phylum Pseudomonadota; class Gammaproteobacteria; order Pseudomonadales; family Pseudomonadaceae; genus Metapseudomonas; species Metapseudomonas furukawaii. The sequence goes on from NZ_AP014862.1 coordinate 316,236, forward strand.
ACCCCTTTCTCGGCTGGCGCGGCATCCGCGTCACCCTCGACCACCCGGAGATCTTCCTGGTCCAGGTGCGCGCCATGCTCAAGGCCAGCGAGGGCCTGGACAACCTGCGCATCCTGCTGCCCATGATCTCCGGCACCCACGAGCTGGAAGAGGCGCTGCACCTGATCCACCGCGCCTGGGGCGAGGTGCGGGACGAGGGTGTGGACATTCCCATGCCGCCCGTCGGCGTGATGATCGAGATACCGGCCGCCGTCTACCAGACCCGAGAGCTGGCGCGCCAGGTGGACTTCCTTTCGGTGGGGTCCAACGACCTCACCCAGTACCTGCTGGCGGTGGATCGCAACAACCCGCGCGTGGCCGACCTCTACGACTACCTGCATCCCGCCGTGCTGCAGGCCCTGAAGAAGGTGGTGGACGATGCCCACGCCGAGGGCAAGCCGGTGAGCATCTGTGGCGAAATGGCGGGCGATCCGGCGGCGGCGGTGCTGCTGCTGGCCATGGGCTTCGACAGCCTGTCGATGAACGCCACCAACCTGCCCAAGGTGAAGTGGCTGCTGCGCCAGGTCACCCTGAGCAAGGCCAGGGAGCTGCTGGCGCAGCTCCTGACCATCGACAACCCGCAGGTCATTCACAGTTCGCTGAGTCTCGCCCTGCGCAACCTGGGTCTGGGGCGGGTGATCAATCCGGCGGCGACCATCCAGGCCTGAGCCTCGGGGCGCCACCAACGCGCCCATGTGCTTTGCTCATGGGCAAAGGTCTCTCAGGGGGCTCATCGGCAGGAAGCTTATGGAGAAGCTCGATCCCGAACCGCTCGACCATTGCTACGGCACCACGCTCGAAGAAGTGGAGCGGACACTGCGCTTTGCGCTGGATATCGTCAGTGATGGCATCTGGGACTGGAACATCCGCACAAACCACGTGAAGCGCAGCCCCGGTTGGTACTCCATGCTGGGTTATCCACAGGATGGCCTGCCGGAGGATGTGGATACCTGGAAGTCGGTGATCCATCCCGGCGACTACGAACGGGTGATGCGCAACTTCCAGGCCTATGTCAGCGGTGAAAGCCAGATCTACGCCGAGGACTACCGTTGCCGTTGCCGCGATGGCAGCTACCTCTGGGTCAGTGATCATGGTCGCTTCGTGGAGTTCGACGAAGATGGGCGTCCTACCAGGATGATCGGCGCTCATCGCGATATCCATCGGCGCAAGATGGCCAGCCTGGAGCTTCAACGCAAGAACGAAGAGTTGCTGGCCCTCAATCGTCGCCTGGAAAGCCTGGTGGCGGAACGCACCGAAGAGCTGCGACGGACCAACGAGGCACTGGCCCAGCAGGTGGCGACGGCCATGCGGCTGAGCGAGACGGACCCGCTGACCCAGGTGTCCAATCGCCGCCACTTCGAGCGGGCCCTGCATGGGGAGTGGCAACGCTTCCAGCGCCACGGCCACGCGACCGCACTGTTGATGTTCGACCTCGACCATTTCAAGCGAATCAACGACCAGTACGGCCACCAGATCGGCGATCGCGCGCTGGTGGCGGTAAGCCGCTCGGTGCGCGGTGCCCTGCGGGAGGAGGATTGCTTCGCCCGCTGGGGTGGCGAGGAGTTCATCGCCCTGCTGCCGGAGACCGACCTCGAATCCGCCTTGCGCCTGGCCGAGCGCCTGCGTCAGCGGGTGCCCCAGGCCGATCCGGGCCTGCCCCGGGCCCTGACCGCCAGCTTCTCGGTGGCGGCGATGCAGGCCGGGGAAGGGATCGAGTCCCTGCTCAAGCGGCTGGACGATGGCCTTTACCGCGCCAAGCTGCGGCGCGATTGCATCGAGGCCTGCTGAATCATCCGTCCGGAAACGAAAAGCCCGCCAGCAGGCGGGCTCGTTCAGTACCGGGTGATTCAACCCTGGAAGATGATCCGGCCATCCACCAGGGTGTAGCGCACCTGACCGGGCAGGCAGTGCCCGATGAAGGGGCAGTTGTCGCCACGGGATTTCCAGGTTTCGCCGGCCAGGGTGGTGGCCTCCGGGTCGAACAGCACCAGGTCGGCCGGGGCGCCCACGGCCAGCCGACCGGCGGGCAGGCGCAGGGCGCGGGCCGGGCCGGAGGTGAGCCGGGCAAGCAGGGTCGGCAGGTCCAGCAGTCCGTCCTGCACCAGGGTCATGGCCAGCGGCAGCAGCAGTTCGACGCTGCTGATGCCCGGCTCGGTGGCGCCGAAGGGGGCCAGCTTGGCGTCGGGTTCGTGGGGCTGGTGGTGGCTGGCGATGGCGGTGATCACGCCAGCCTTCACCGCTTCGCGCAGGGCGTCGCGGTCCGCGCGGGTCCGCAGCGGCGGCTGCACATGGTAGAGGCTGGAGAAGTCCATCAGCGCCTCGTCGGTGAGGATCAGCTGGTACATGGCCACGTCGGCGGTCACCGGCAGGCCACGGGCCTGGGCCTGGGCGATCATCTCGGCGCCACGAGCGCTGGTGATCTGGCTGAAGTGGGCGCGCACGCCGCTTTGCTCCACCAGCAGCAGGTCGCGGGCAAGGGCCACGGTCTCGGCGCTTTCCGGGATGCCGGCCAGGCCCAGGAAGCTGGCGGTGGGGCCTTCGTGGGCCAGGCCGCCCTCGGCCAGGGAGGCGTCCTGGGCGTGGAAGATCACCGTCAGGTCGAAGGTGGCGGCGTATTCCAGGCCGCGGCGTTGCACGCGGTTGCTGACGAAGCTGGCCAGGCCGTTGCCGAAGGCCACGCAGCCCACATCACGCAGGGCCACCAGCTCCGAGAGCTGTTCGCCGGCCAGGCCCTTGGTCAGGGCACCGATGGGGAAGACCTTGGCATGGCCGGCCTCCTGGGCGCGGTCGAGGATCAGCTCGGCCACCGCCGGGGTGTCGAGGATCGGGCGGGTCAGGGGCGGGCAGCACAGGCTGGTGACGCCGCCGGCGACGGCCGCCAGGGTTTCGCTGGCGATGGTGCCCTTGCGGCTGTAGCCGGGCTCGCGCAGGGCGACGGACAGGTCCACCAGGCCGGGTGCGGCCACCAGGCCCTTGGCGCCGAGGGTCTTCTCGGCCTGGAAGCCTGCGGGGGCCTGGCCGATGGCGGCGACCTTGCCGCCTTCGAGGAAGAGGTCGGTCACCTGGTCGTGGCCGCTGGCCGGGTCGATCAGGCGGGCTCCGAGGATGTGGGTACGCATCAGTTCAGCTCCTCGGCGTCCTGGTTGAGTTGTCGCTGGGCGGCCTGGCCGCTCATGGCCATGGACAGCACCGCCATGCGCACGGCGATGCCGTAGGTGACCTGGTTGAGGATCACTGACTGGGCGCCGTCGGCCACGGCGGATTCGATTTCCACGCCGCGGTTGATCGGGCCGGGGTGCATGACGATGGCGTCGGGCTTGGCCAGGGCCAGTCGTTGGGTGCTGAGGCCGTAGAGGCGGTAGAACTCGCCTTCGCTGGGTAGCAGGCCGCCCTGCATGCGCTCGCGTTGCAGGCGCAGCATGATCACCACGTCGACATCCTTCAGGCCTTCGCTGAGGTCGGTGTAGACCTTCACGCCGTACTGCTCGACCCCCACCGGGATCAGCGTCTTGGGCCCGATCACGCGGATGTCGCGGCAGCCCAGGGTGCGCAGGGCGAGCATGTTGGAGCGGGCCACCCGGGAGTGCAGGATGTCGCCGACGATGGCCACCGAGAGGTTCTCGAAGTCGCCCTTGTGGCGGCGGATGGTGAGCATGTCCAGCATGCCCTGGGTCGGGTGGGCGTGGCGGCCGTCACCGCCGTTGATGATGGCCACGTCGGGGCACACGTGCTCGGCGATGAAGTGGGCGGCGCCGGAGTCGGCGTGGCGCACCACGAACATGTCGGCGGCCATCGCCTCCAGGTTGCGAAGGGTGTCGAACAGCGTCTCGCCCTTGCTGGTGGAGGACGTGGAGACGTTGAGGGTGATGACGTCGGCGGACAGGCGCTGGGCCGCCAGCTCGAAGGTGGTGCGGGTGCGGGTGGAGTTCTCGAAGAACACGTTGCACACGGTACGGCCACGCAGCAGCGGGACTTTCTTCACCGCGCGCGCGCCCACTTCGAGGAAGGAGTCGGCGGTGTCGAGGAGTTCCGTCAGCAGCTCGCGGGGCAGCCCGTCGAGCGAGAGGAAGTGGCGCAGCTGGCCCTGGTCGTTGAGCTGCAGCGGGCGCTTGGCGTCGGTCGGCATGGGGCAGGCCCTGAAAGGTTACGAGGAATCGGGGGATCAGGCAGGTGAAGCGAGGTCCTGGCGCTCGAGGCTGAGCGGCGCGGGGCCGAGCAATTTTACCCGCTCGGTGGCGCCGAGGGACAGGGTTGCACCTACCACGTCGGGACGGATCGGCAGCTCGCGGGCGTTGAGGTCCAGCAGGCAGACCAGGGTCACGCTGGCCGGGCGGCCGTAGTCGAACAGCTCGTTGAGGGCCGCGCGCACAGTGCGGCCACTCATCAGGACATCGTCGATCAGCACCAGGTGCTGGCCTTCGATCTCGAAGGGCAGCTCGGAGGGGCGCACCTGGGGGTGCAGGCCGTTCTGGGTGAAGTCGTCGCGGTAGAAGGAGACATCGAGGGTGCCGAGCGGACCCTTCTCGCCCAGTTGCTCCAGCAGGGCCTGGGCGACCCACACGCCGCCGGTGCGGATGCCGATGAAACGGGGTTCGAGGATCTGGCGTGCCTTGAGGTGGGCGTGCAGGTCGCTGGCCATCCGCGGCAGCAGTTCGGCGGGGTTGGGCAGGGTCATCGGCGGTCCTCGCTTAGGATTGTGAAGGGTTCTCGGCCAGCCAGCCTTCCAGCAGCAGGGCGGCGGCCAGGGCATCCACCGGGCGCTCCCGGTAGCCATCGCGCTGGCCTTGGGCCAGGCGTTGGCCCTTGGCCTCGAAAGTGGTCAGGCGCTCGTCGTGGGTGAACACCGGAAGGTTGAAGCGGCCATTGAGCCGCCTGGCGAACTTCTCCGCACGGGCGCTCATCTCGCTGGGGGTGCCGTCCATGTTCAGTGGCAGGCCGACGACGATGGCGTCCGGCTGCCACTCGCGGATCAGGGCTTCGACCTGTTGCCAGTCCGGCACGCCGTTCTGGGCCTTGAGCACCTTGAGCTCGCGGGCCTGGCCGGTGATCGCCTGGCCGACGGCGACACCGATCTGGCGGGTGCCGTAGTCGAAGCCGAGCAACAGTCGCAGGGGTCTGGTCTCGCCCATCAGGCGTGCCCGGCCTGGGCGGTGAGCAGGCTCAGGTTGACCCCGAGGCGCGCGGCGGCCGCACTGAGACGCTGCTCGGCCGGGGTGTCGAAGAGGATCGGCAGGTCCGCCGGGCAGGTCAGCCAGGCGTTGTCGGCGAGCTCCGCCTCCAGTTGGCCGGCGTCCCATCCGGCGTAGCCGAGGGCCACCAGGCTTTTCTCCGGCCCGCTGCCGTCGGCGATGGCGAAGAGCACGTCCTGGGAGGTGGACAGGGCCAGTTCGCCCAGCTCCAGGGTGGCCTGGTAGCTGTGGCCGGTGGGGTGCAGGACGAAACCTCGATCGGTCTGCACCGGCCCGCCAGCGAAGATGGGCAGGCCCTGGCAGCGCGCAGGCGGCGTGTAGTCCATGCGCAGCTGCTCCAGCACATCGCTCAGGCTGAGGCCGTTGGGTCGATTGATCACCAGCCCCATGGCGCCCTGCTCGTTGTGTTCCACCAGGTAGGTGACGGTCTGGGCGAAGTTGGGATCGGCCATGTGCGGCATGGCGATGAGGAAGTGATGCTTGAGGTAGCTCGGTGCGCTTTTCATGTCGGCTAGTTTCAGGCTTAAGTCGGCAGGCTTCAAGCGGCAGGGCGCCGGCTTCCGCTCCTGCCTGAAGCCTAGGGCATGGACCGCACCCTCGCCCTCAGTTGCTCGACAGGCGGTCGCCCCGCTCGAAGCGCCAGGTGCGGATGATTTCCAGGCGGTCGATGTCCGCGAGGTCCCCGGTGAAGGGGGCGAAGGGCGCGGCGAGGCGGACGATGCGCATGGCGCCCTGGTCCAGCACCGACTGGCCGGAGGACTCCAGCACCTGCACCTCGTAGAGGGTGCCGTCGCGGTTGATCGAGACCAGCAGCCGCAGGTTGCCGTAGATCCGCTGGCGACGGGCCTCGTCCGGGTAATTCAGGTTGCCGATGCGCTCGATCTTCTTGCGCCACTCTTCCTTGTACCAGGCGCCCTTGTCGCGCATGGTCGAGGCCGCGCTGAGGCGGTGGATGCGCGGGCGCTTGGCATAGAGCTGGCGCTCCTTGTCCAGTTCCGCCTCGAGGCTGGCGATCTCGGCGGAGAGCTGCGAGCTGTCGAAAGTGGGGGCTGGCCTGGCCTCGGGTTGGGGGCGGGTCTGCTCGCGCTTGACCGTGGTCTTCTGCGGTTGCGGCTTGGTGGTGGCGACGGCGGCCTTGGGGGCTTCCTTCCTGGGCGCCTGGGTTGGCGCGGTCGGCGGCGTGGCCTTGCGGATCTCCTTGTCCTGGAAGGGCGCGACCTCGGTGGTCTTGGGGGTGGCCTTGTGTTCCAGGGTGCCGCTGCCCTGCTGGTTGGCCTGGGCGAGGAAGTCGGCCTCCTTGGGCTTTTCCTCGCTCTTGAAGGTGGCCAGGGTGATTTCCAGGGACTTGCTGATCTGCTGCGGGTCGCCGAGGGTGAAGCCGACCCCGAGTATCACCGCGACGTGCAGCACGGCGGCGAGGAACAGGGTAAAGCCCAGCCGGTCCGCCGGGCGGACGCCGGCGGTCGGATGGGCGGAGGAGGTCATGGCTGCGTTCATCGCCAGTCAGCTTGCTGCGGATAGCGGCGCAGTCTGCCCAAGTGGGACTGTGGGCTGCAAGCGACACGCCTCAAGCTGTTACCTGCTTCAAGCTTGTGGCGTTCGGCCTGCCGCTTTCAGCTTCTGCTCGATGGCCTCCATCAGGCGTGCACCGATGCGGGTGTCGTAGGCCTTGTCGATCTCGCGGATGCAGGTGGGACTGGTCACGTTGATCTCGGTGAGGTGATCGCCGATCACATCCAGGCCGACGAACAGCAGGCCCTTCTCCCGCAGGGTCGGGCCCACGGTGGCGGCGATCTCCCGGTCGCGCTCGGTCAGCGGACGCGCCTCGCCACGGCCACCGGCGGCCAGGTTGCCACGGGTCTCGCCGGCCGCGGGGATGCGTGCCAGGCAGTAGGGCACCGGCTCGCCGTCGATCATCAGGATGCGCTTGTCGCCGTCGACGATGGCCGGCAGGTAGCGCTGGGCCATGATCTGCTGGCTGCCGTGGGCGGTCAGGGTCTCGAGGATCACCGAGAGGTTGGGGTCGCCGGCGCGGTGGCGAAAGATCGAGGAACCGCCCATGCCATCAAGGGGTTTGAGAATGATGTCACGCTGTTCTTCGGCAAACTCGCGCAGAATGTCCGCTCGTCGGCTGACCAGGGTCGGCGGTGTGAGCTGGGGGAACAGGGTGGCGAAGAACTTCTCGTTGCAGTCGCGCAGGCTCTGCGGGCGGTTCACCACCAGGACGCCGGCCCGTTCGGCCTGTTCCAGCAGGTAGGTGGAGTAGACGAACTCGTTGTCGAAGGGCGGATCCTTGCGCATCAGGATCACGTCCAGGTCGGCCAGCGGGATGTCGTCCTCGGCCTCCAGCTCGAACCAGCGCTCCGGGTCGAGGAAGACCTTCAAGGGACGCATGCGCGTGCGAGCTTCACCGTTTTTCTGGTAAAGGTCCTGCTGCTCCATGTAGAACAGCGACCAGCCGCGCTCCTGGGCCGCCAGCAGCATGGCCAGGGAGCTGTCCTTCTTGAAGGAGATTTTCGCAATGGGGTCCATGACGATCCCGAGGCGAACGCTCATGGGGGTTCTCCGCAACAGGTTTCAAGGGGCTCGCCAGGACGGCGGGCCGGTTGGATGAGGCGCTCAGGGTGGCGCCGCCATTGATCGCGGTCAAGGAAAAAACCTCCCGTAAAAGGGGAGGAATCGCAGATGCGGATGGCGTGTAGCCGACGTCTGGAGACTGTGCTAAAAAGGCCCGACGATTGGGCCGGAGCCCGTCGTTTTCAGGGCCTCAGGCACACATATAAAGCAGAAGAACGACTCACCGAGGCGATGGTAGGGCGAACATGGAACAGCATTCCGAGGGTTTGAAGGTCATGGTGATCGACGATTCGAAAACGATTCGTCGCACCGCCGAGACTCTGCTGAAAAAGGTGGGTTGCGAAGTCATCACCGCGGTGGATGGTTTCGATGCCCTGGCCAAGATCGCCGACTCCCACCCGAACATCATCTTCGTCGACATCATGATGCCCCGCCTGGACGGCTACCAGACCTGTGCCCTGATCAAGAACAACAGCGCTTTCAAGTCCACCCCGGTGATCATGCTGTCCTCCAAGGACGGCCTGTTCGACAAGGCCAAGGGTCGCATCGTCGGTTCCGACCAGTACCTCACCAAGCCATTCAGCAAGGAAGAGCTGCTCGGCGCGATCAAGACTCACGTCCCCGATTTCACCCCGGTGGAGCAAGCCTCCTGAAGTCCGGCCTGATGGCCGGTGAAGCCTTTCCGAATGGGGAACCCAATGGCTCGTATTCTGATTGTTGATGACTCGCCGACCGAAATGTACAAACTGACCGCCATGCTGGAGAAGCACGGTCATCAGGTACTCAAGGCCGAGAACGGCGCCGACGGCGTGGCCCTGGCCCGCCAGGAGAAGCCCGACGCCGTCCTCATGGACATCGTCATGCCCGGCCTCAACGGTTTCCAGGCGACCCGTCAACTGACCAAGGACGCCGAGACCAGCCATATTCCGGTGATCATCGTCACCACCAAGGATCAGGAAACCGACAAGGTCTGGGGCAAGCGCCAGGGCGCCAAGGACTACCTGACCAAGCCCATCGACGAAGACACCCTGATCAAGACCCTGAACACGGTACTGGCCGGCTGACACCTGCGCCGGTCCCCCGAAGCATAACGATTAGAAACAGGCCAAGGCCGGTCACCCAATGTCGGAATCCCGGACACCCTTCCAGCTCCTCCTCGAGATCGACCAGCGCTGCCGTGCGCTGGCCGCGGGCCTGCCCGCGCAGCAGCAGGTGGTGCGCAGCTGGAGCGGCATTGGTTTCCGCATGGGCGAGCGACACTTCGTGGCGCCCATGGGCGAGGTCAGCGAGGTGCTCCACGAGCCCCGCTACACCTCGCTGCCTGGCGTGAAGAGCTGGGTCCGGGGCGTGGCCAACGTGCGTGGCCGCCTGCTGCCGATCATGGACCTGTGCGGTTTCTTCGGCGGCGAGCTGTCGCCCCTGCGCAAGCAGCGCCGGGTGCTGGTGGTGGACCACCAGGAGATCTTCGCCGGCCTGATCGTCGACGAGGTCTTCGGCATGCAGCATTTCCTGGTGGATGCCTTCAGCGAGGAGCGACCTCTCCTGGAGGCCAGCATCCAGCCCTTCATCCACGGTGTGTTCCATCGCGAGCGGCCCTGGCTGGTGTTCAGCCCTCACGTGCTGGCCCGGCACCAGGCCTTCCTCGAGGTAGCGGTCTAGTTCCACGCGCGGCGCATGGCGCCTCGCGCGGCCCACGGGACGGAGTGCCCGGGGGCCCAGGCTTCAAGGTTGGGCCGGCGCTGCCGGCCCTTTGGCGTTACATGGGAAACCAGTGGTTGGTCCAGGCGGGGGCCCGATAATGAAAAGACTCAACGCAGGCAATCTTCTTTCCGGGGTGCGCAGCACGTCGCTGATCGCGGGACTCTTCGTGGTCCTGATCATCGCCATCGTGCTGCTGTTCGCGAACTTCGCGTACCTCAACACCCAGGCGAACTACGACAAGGAATACATCAGCCACGCCGGCGAGCTGCGCGTCCTGTCCCAGCGTATCGCGAAGAACTCCAGCGAGGCCGCCGCGGGCAAGGCCGAAGCCTTCGCCCAGCTCAAGGACGCGCGCAACGACTTCGACAAGCGCTGGAACATCCTCACCAAGGGGGATGCGTCCGCCGGCCTGCCCGCCGCACCCGCCGCCGTGGAAGACGAGATGGGCGCGGTGCAGAAGGACTGGGACAACCTGCGCAAGAACGCCGACGCCATCCTGGCCAGTGAACAGACCGTACTGTCCCTGCACCAGGTGGCCGCCACCCTGGCCGAAACCATCCCGCAGCTGCAGGTGGAGTACGAGGAAGTCGTCGACATCCTGCTGGAAAGCGGCGCCCCCGCCAGCCAGGTCTCCGTGGCCCAGCGCCAGTCGTTGCTGGCCGAGCGAATCCTCGGCTCGGTGAACAAGGTGCTGGCCGGTGACGAGGACTCCGTGCAGGCCGCCGACATGTTCGGCCGCGACGCCAGCCTCTTCGGCCGCGTGCTCAGCGCCATGCTGGAAGGCAACGCCGCCATGGACATCTCCAAGGTGACCAACACCGAGGCGCTGGAGCGCCTGCAGGAGATTTCCGAGCTGTTCGAATTCGTCTCCGGCTCCGTGGACGAGATCCTCGAGACCTCTCCGGAGCTGTTCCAGGTCCGGGAGTCCGCCAACACCATCTTCTCCGGCTCCCAGATCCTGCTGGACAAGGCCTCCGGCCTGACCACCGGCTTCGAGAACCTGGCCGCCGGCCGTGGCCTCAACACCCTCGCGGGTTACATCCTCGGCGCCCTCGCCCTGGGCGCGATCATCCTCATCGGCCTGGTGATGGTGCAGAGCACCCGCAGCCGACTGGCCGAAACCGCCGCCAAGAACGAACGCAACCAGGCCGCGATCCTGCGCCTGCTGGACGAGATCGCCGACCTCGCCGACGGTGACCTGACCGTGGCCGCGACCGTGACCGAAGACTTCACCGGTGCGATCGCCGACTCCATCAACTACTCCATCGACCAGCTCCGCGAACTGGTGGAAACCATCAACCTGACCGCCGTGCAGGTGGCCGCCGCCGCGCAGGAAACCCAGGCCACCGCCATGCACCTGGCCGAGGCGTCCGAGCACCAGGCCCAGGAAATCGCCGGTGCCTCCGCCGCGATCAACGAAATGGCCGTGTCCATTGACCAGGTATCGGCGAACGCCTCCGAATCCTCCGCGGTAGCCGAGCGCTCCGTAGCCATCGCCAACAAGGGCAACGAGGTGGTGCACAACACCATCACCGGCATGGACAACATCCGTGAGCAGATCCAGGACACCTCCAAGCGGATCAAGCGCCTGGGTGAATCGTCCCAGGAGATCGGTGACATCGTGAGCCTGATCAACGACATCGCCGACCAGACCAACATCCTCGCCCTGAACGCCGCCATCCAGGCCTCCATGGCCGGTGACGCGGGCCGTGGCTTCGCCGTGGTAGCGGACGAGGTCCAGCGCCTCGCGGAACGCTCCTCCGCCGCCACCAAGCAGATCGAGGCGCTGGTGAAGACCATCCAGACCGACACCAACGAAGCGGTGATCTCCATGGAACAGACCACCTCCGAAGTGGTCCGTGGCGCACGCCTGGCGCAGGACGCCGGTGTGGCCCTGGAGGAGATCGAGAAGGTATCCAAGACCCTGGCGGCGCTGATCCAGAACATCTCCAATGCCGCTCGTCAGCAGGCCTCCTCCGCCGGCCACATCTCCAACACCATGAACGTGATCCAGGAGATCACCTCGCAGACCTCCGCCGGCACCACCGCCACAGCGAAGAGCATCGGCAACCTGGCGAAGATGGCGAGCGAGATGCGCAAGTCGGTATCCGGCTTCAAGCTGCCGGATACCCAGGACATAGCCTGACCAGGGGAGGCGCCGCGGCCTGAGGTCGCGGCACGACGGCCATGAATCAAGGGCACGACAGCATGCAGCCAGGCGGCGTCTGGGCCTTGAAACCCCTGGCCGACATGACGCACGAGGAGTTCCAGGACTGGCAGAAACTGCTGGAGGAACGCACAGGCGTGGTGGTCAACGACCGGCGCCGCACCTTCCTGCAGGCCAACCTCAGTGCGCGTATGCGCGAGCTGGGGGTGACGGACTACGCCAGCTACTACCGCCAGGTCACCGATGGTCCCCGTGGTGCCGTGGAGTGGTCCAACCTGCTGGACCGTCTGACGGTGCAGGAAACCCGCTTCTTCCGCCATGGTCCGTCCTTCGAGCTGCTCGCCGACTACCTGCGCGGGCGCATCGAGACCGGCCTGTCGCGGCCCCTGGAAATCTGGAGCCTGGGGTGCTCCAGCGGAGAGGAACCCTATTCCCTGGCCATGGTGGCCGCCGAAGCCCTGGCCGGCACGCCGTGGCCGGATCACTTCGCGGTCACGGGCACCGACATCAGCCTGAGCGCCCTGGCCAAGGCCCGCGAGGGCGTATATGGCGCCCGCCGCCTGGAACCCCTGGCAACCGAGCTTGCCGAACGTTATTTCCAGGCCCTGGACGCCGGGCGTTACAAGGTGGTGCCGAGCCTGGCGGCGCGGGTGTGCTGCGCACGGCTCAATGTGCTGGAACTGGCCAAGGCGCCAATGTCCGGCATGGACGTAATTTTCTGCCAGAACCTGTTGATCTACTTCCGCCGCTGGCGGCGCCGCGACATCCTCAACCGCCTGGCCGAGCGCCTGGCGCCGGGAGGGCTGATGGTGCTGGGCGTGGGCGAAGTCGTGGGTTGGGAGCATCCGGAGCTTGAGCCGGTGGCCAACGAACAGGTTCTCGCATTCACCCGGAAGGGATAGCAGACGGCTATGACTGATCGGCATGACTATGTCGCCCTCGAGTGGGTCAAGGGCGAGATCGCGGAAACCCTGAAGCAGGCGCGGCAGGCTCTGGAGGATTTCGTCGAGAATCCCCAGGACCCGACACGCATGCGTTTCTGCCTGAACTACATCCACCAGGTCCAGGGCACGCTGCAGATGGTCGAGTTCTACGGCGCGGCCCTGCTCGCCGAGGAGATGGAACGCCTGGCCCTGGCCCTGATGGAAGGACGCACCGCCAACCGGGGCGAGGCCCTGGAAGTGCTGATGCAGGCCATCCTCCAGCTGCCGCCCTACCTGGACCGCATCCAGAGCGCCCGCCGCGACCTGCCGATGGTGCTGCTGCCGCTGCTCAACGACCTGCGCGCCGCCCGTGGCGACAACCTGCTGTCGGAAACCAGCCTCTTCGCCCCCGACCTGTCCAGCGTCATGCCCGCGCTGTCCGTGGACAGCCTGGCGCGCATGCGCACCGCCGAGCTGCCGGCGCTGTTGCGCAAGTTGCGGCAGATGCTGCAGACCGCGCTGGTCGGCGTGATCCGCAACCAGGACCTGGCCACCAACCTCGGCTACATGGCGCGGGTCTTCGCCCGCCTCGAATCCCTCTGCCAGGACGCCCCCCTGGGGACCCTCTGGCCCATCGCCTCGGGCCTGGTGGAAGGCCTCGCCAATGGATCGGTGGTCAATGGCTCCTCGGTGCGCAACCTGCTGCGCCAGGTGGACAAGGAGCTCAAGCGCCTGTTGGAACAGGGTGCCGACGGCTTCAACCAGGCCGCCCCCGAAGAGCTGGTGAAGAACCTGCTGTTCTACATCGCCAAGGCGCCGGCCCAGTCGCCACGGATCCGCGCCCTGAAGGCGCGCTACCGCCTCGACGAGGCCCTGCCGGATACCGCCGTGGTGGACGAGGAGCGTGCCCGTCTCGCCGGGCCGGACCGCGACGCCATGCGCTCGGTGGTCGCCGCCCTCTGCGAGGAACTGGTGCGGGTCAAGGACAGCCTCGACCTGTTCGTGCGCAGCGACCGCAGTGCCGTGACCGATCTGGATGCCCTGCTGCCGCCCCTCAAGCAGATCGCCGACACCCTCGCGGTACTGGGCTTCGGCCAGCCACGCAAGGTGATCCTCGACCAGATCGACGTCATCCATGGCCTGTCCCTCGGTCAGCGCGAGCCCAGCGACGCGGTGCTGATGGATGTCGCCGGTGCGCTGCTCTACGTGGAAGCCACCCTGGCCGGCATGGTCGGTCCGGCGGAGGAGGGGGGCGGCGAGGAAAGCCACCTGCCCACCACCGACGTGGCGCAGATCCACCAGCTGGTGATCAAGGAGGCCCGCAACGCCCTGGAGCAGGCCAAGGACGCCATCATCGAGTTCATCGCCTCCCAGTGGAACCATGAGCACCTGGCCCGGGTACCGGAATTGCTGACCCAGGCCCGAGGCGGCCTGTCGATGATTCCGTTGCCCCGTGCCGCCACCCTGCTGGAAGCTTGCAACCGCTACATCCAGGAGCAGTTGCTGGCGCGCAAGGCCGTGCCCAACTGGCAGAGCCTGGACACCCTCGCCGACGCCATCACCAGCGTCGAGTACTACCTGGAACGACTCTCCGAGGACCATGCCGCCCAAGGCGACCTGATCCTCGACGTGGCCGAGGAAAGCCTTGCCGCCCTGGGTTATCCGGTTCAGCAGAAACCCTCCATCCTCGACCCGGTGGCCGATGTGGAGCCACCGGCGCCTCTGGCCGACCCGCTGCAGGACATCGAAGTGCTGGCCGCCGAGGAGACCGAACTCAGCCAGCACCTGGAGCTGGACGAGGAACCCGCGTCCCTGATGCCCGACCCGCTGCCGGAGGACGCCGAAGTGTCCGTCGATGCAGCGGCGCCCCAGGCGCCGGACGATTTCGACTCCGACTTCGGGCTGGGCGCCTCGCCCGACGCCGCTGTCATGCCGGCCGCCGAAGGGCTGGCCAACGACGACAACTGGCGCCTGGGCGAGCCGGAAACCCGGCCTGCCGAGGGTTTCGACCTCAGCCTGGATGCCCCCCTGGAAAGGACGGGCGGCGAGTCGCCTGAGGCCCAGGCGGGCGAGCTGCTGGCCAGCGATGACAACTGGAGCCTGGGTGAGCCGGAACTGCTCCCCAGCGAAGGATTCGACTTCAGCCTGGATGCACCGCTGGAGGCGACGGTCGACGCCCCCATCCCCGACCGCGCCAATGAATGGGACCTGGCGGAACTGGACGCTGCCCTGCTGCCCCACAGGAACGATCCATTGCCGAGCCTCGACCTCACCGAGCTCGACAGCCTGCCGGCGGATGCCGACGCACCGGTGGTCCGCAGCGAAGACTGGCAGGGTCTCGACCTGGACATGCCGCTGGAGTTCGAGCCAGTCCAGCCGCAGCCCAGCTTCGACCTGGCCGATCTGGAGGCGCTTGCGCCGGCGCAACCGGGCGAGCCCGCCGCACTCGATCCGCAGGGTGACGGCGAGGCGCTGCCGAGCCTGGACTTCGACGAACTGGAACTGCTGCCCGTCGACGAGCCCCTGGCCGGGCTGGAAGCCCTGAGCCTCGACGACCTGCCCGCGCCCCTGGAATGGGATGAGGCCGCCCTGGCCGAACTGGGCCTGCCCGATGTTGAGCTGCCGGCCGCGCCCGATCCCGTGCCGGAAGCCCCTGAGGTGCCGGCCGAGCGCCCGCTGTCCCTGGCCGACGTCATGGCCGCTCCGGTCCCGGCGTTCAATCCGCCGGCCCGCGAGGTGCCGCCCACGCTGTTGCCGCCGCCGGCCGACGAGGAACCGGTGGACGACGAGTTGCAGGAAGTCTTCATCGAAGAGGCCGGTGAAGTGCTGGAGACCCTCGCCGAGTACCTGCCCCGCTGGCACGCCGCCGACGACGACCGCGACGCCCTGGGCGAAGTGCGCCGGGCCTTCCATACCCTCAAGGGCAGCGGGCGGATGGTCCGCGCCCTGGTCATCGGCGAACTCAGCTGGTCCGTGGAGAACCTGCTGAACCGCGTGCTGGATCGCAGCATCGAGGCCAGCGAGCCGGTGCACCAGGTGGTCCAGGAAGTGGTCGACCTGTTGCCGGCACTGGTGCAGGAGTACGCCGACAAGGCCCAGCGCCAACGGGACGACGTCGACCTGCTGGCCGCCACCGCCCACGCCCTGGCCAAGGGACAGCCCCTCCCAAAATCTGATGCCCCGGGTTCAGAGCAGGCCGTCGGGCCCGTGGGCGAGGCTCAGGCTCACGTCATCACCGACAGCGGTGAGGCGCTGGACCCGCAACTGCTGGAAATCTTCCGCAACGAGGCGGAGCTGCACCTGGACACCCTGGCCGGATTCCTCAAGGCCTGCGACCAGGAACTGCCCCAGGCGGTGAACGACGACCTCCAGCGTGCGCTCCATACCCTCAAGGGCAGTGCCCACATGGCGGGCATCCTGCCCATCGCCGAGATCGCCACGCCCCTGGAGAAGCTGGCCAAGGAGTACAAGACCAACCTGCTCAGCATCGACCTGTCCGAGGCCGAGTTGCTGAAGGACGCCCTGGCCCTGCTGCGGGTCGGTGTCGCGCAACTGGACAGCGCACCGCTGGAGCCGATTCCCGGCACCGAGGCGCTGCTGGAGCGCATTCGCCGGCTGCATCAGGAGCGCCTGGACGCCGCCAACGCCGCTCGCCGCAACGACAAGGGCGAGAGCCGCGATCCGCAGATGATCTCGCTGTTCCTCGCCGAGGGCATGGATATCCTGCTGGATGCCGAGGACCTGTTGCGTCGCTGGCGGGAGCATCCCGCCGAGCGCCAGGAACTGGGCGCGCTGCTGGAAGAACTGACTACCCTGGCCCATGGCGCGGAAATGGCCGAGCTGCCACAGATCGAGACGCTCTGCGAAGCGCTGCTGGATGTCTACGGTGCCGTTGACGAGAGCAGCCTGCCGGTCAGCGAGCGCTTCTTCAGCGAGGCCGAGGCGGCTCATGAGGCGCTGATCGGCATGATGGACCAGGTCGCTGCGGCCCTTGAGGTCACGCCCCGGCCGGAGCGCGTCCAGGCGCTGCACGCCCTGCTGCAGGAGGCGGTGGACCCTGTGGCCCTGGCGTCGCTGGAGCCCGATGCGGCGCCGGATGCCGTCGACGATGCCCTGTCCGGGTCGAACCCCGCCGAGGCCCCCATCGACGAGGTGCCCCTGGACGAGGTGCCCGCCGCACTGGACCAGGAAATGGTGGACATCTTCCTCGAGGAGGCGGTGGACATCCTCGACAGTGCCGGCAAGGCCCTGGAGCGCTGGCTTGGCGAGCCCGGCAACATGTCCGCGCTGTTGTCCCTGCAGCGCGACCTGCACACCCTCAAGGGTGGCGCGCGCATGGCCGAGATCCGCCCCATCGGTGACCTGGCCCACGAACTGGAGTCGCTCTACGAGGGCCTGGTGGATCGCCGCCACAACCATTCCCCCCGCCTGTCGGGCCTGCTCCAGGACAGCCATGACTGCCTCGCCCGGCTGCTGGAACAGCTTCAGGCCGGCCGTCCGCTGGCCGAGCCGGCGCAACTGATCCGGGACATCCGCGGCTACCGCCAGGGCGGCGCCCAGAGCCTGTCCGCGGCGGTGGTGGAGCCCCTGCCGGAGGCCTTCGAGGACGCGTTCCCCGAGTTCGACGCGGCGGACGACCCGCCCGCCGCCAACGATGCCGGGGCGGAGTCGTCCAGCGAGGACGAAATGGAGACGGAGCTGGCCCTTGCGCTGGACGAAGGCGAGCCCCGGCCCCTGGTCGAAGAGCCGGCGCGCTACGGCGGCGAGTCCCTGGGGCTGGACCGCGAGCAGGACCCGGAGCTGGTGGAGATCTTCCTTGAGGAGGGTTTCGACATCCTCGACAGCGCCGGCGCCGCCCTGCAGCGTTGGATCGAGGACCCGGACAACCTGCTGGAAGTGGAGGCCCTGCAGCGGGACCTGCATACCCTCAAGGGCGGCGCACGCATGGCCGAGATCGGCCCCATCGGCGATCTCTCCCATGAGCTGGAATTCCTCTACGAGGGCCTCTGCAGCGGCCGCCTGCGCGCCAGTCCGGAACTGTTCCTGCTGCTGCAGGCCTGCCAGGACCGCCTGGGCGAGATGCTCGACGCGGTACGGGCTCGCCGTCCGCTGCCCGATGGCCGGCCGCTGATCGAAGCCATCCAGCGTTGGCGCGCCAACCCCGCCGAGCAGCTGGCCATGCCCAGCAGCGTCCACCTGCAACCGGCCGTGGAAGACGAGCTGGAGGCCGTGGCCGAGGCGGATATCCTCGACATCTTCCTGGAAGAGGCCGACGACCTGCTGGAGGCCATGGAGACCGCCATCGGCCGCTGGGAGGAGTCCCGCGAGGACGGCAGCCAACTGGACGAGCTGCTGCGCAACCTGCATACCCTCAAGGGCGGCGCCCGCCTGGCCGGGCAGAGACGCCTCGGCGACCTCAGCCACGACCTGGAGCAGTACCTCATCGAGATCCAGCAACAGGGTGCGCCCTGGCCGGAAAGCCTGTTCCTCGACCTGCAGTCCGGCTACGAGGGGCTGCAGGCCGAACTGGACACCCTGCGCCAGCAGCTGGACCAGAGCCTGGCGGAGGATCAGCCCGGCGCCAGGGGCCCCGGGAACGAGCCGGGGCCCGTTGCCCTGGCCGCCCCCATTGTCGCGGCCAGCGTGGCGCCGGATGTCCCTCAGGAGGAGCGGGTCCTGCCGTTCGTCCGTCGAGCCCAGGAGGCGGCCCAGGAAGCCGCCGCGCGCCGCGCGCCCCAGGAGCTGGTGAAAGTGCCGGCGGAGTTGCTGGAGGGCCTGGTGAACCTGGCCGGCGAAACCTCTATCTTCCGGGGACGGGTGGAGCAGCAGGTCAGTGATTTCAGCTTCACCCTCACCGAGATGGAGGCCACCATCGAGCGGGTCAGGGACCAGCTGCGCCGTCTCGACACCGAGACCCAGGCGCAGATCCTCAGCCGTTACCAGGCGGAGGCCGAGCGCGCCGGCTACGAAGAGTTCGACCCGCTGGAAATGGACCGTCACTCCCAGTTGCAGCAACTGTCCCGCGCACTCTTCGAGTCCGCGTCGGACCTGCTGGACCTCAAGGAAACCCTGGCCGCACGCAACCGCGATGCGGAAACCCTGCTGTTGCAGCAGGCGAGGGTGAACACCGAGCTGCAGGAAGGCCTGATGCGCACCCGCATGGTGCCCTTCGATCGACTGGTGCCGCGCCTGCGCCGGATCGTCCGGCAGGTGGCCAGCGAACTGGGCAAGCAGGTGGAGTTCGTCGTCGGCAACGCCGAGGGCGAAATGGACCGTACCGTGCTGGAACGCATGGTGGCGCCCCTGGAGCACATGCTGCGCAACGCCGTCGACCACGGCATCGAGACCGCGGAGGCCCGCCGCGCCGCCGGCAAGCCGGAGACCGGCACCATCCGCCTGAACCTCGGCCGTGAAGGTGGCGACATCGTGCTCACCCTGGAGGACGACGGCGCCGGCATCAGGCTGGAGGCCGTGCGCCGCAAGGCCATCGAGCGCGGCATGATGGATGCCGATGCGGACCTCTCCGACCACGAGGTGCTGCAGTTCATCCTCGAGCCGGGCTTCTCCACCGCCGAGCAGGTCACCCAGATTTCCGGCCGTGGCGTCGGCATGGACGTGGTGCACTCCGAGGTGAAACAGCTCGGCGGTGGCATGAGCATCGACTCCACGCCGGGCGTCGGCAGCCGCTTCCTCATCCGCCTGCCCTTCACCGTTTCGGTGAACCGTGCGCTGATGGTGCTCTCCGGCGAGGACCTCTACGCCATCCCGCTGAATACCATCGAAGGCATAGTGCGGGTTTCGCCCTATGAGCTGGAGGCCTACTACCAGCCCGGTGCGCCGCGCTTCGAGTACGCCGCGCAGGCCTATGAACTGAAGTACCTGGGCGATCTGCTGGATAACGGCCAGCAGCCGAAGCTGGTGGGCCAGAGCCTGCCGTTGCCGGTGATCCTGGTGCGTTCCAGCGAGCACGCCGTGGCGGTGCAGGTGGACGCCCTGGTGGGTTCCCGCGAGATCGTGGTGAAGAGCCTGGGCCCGCAGTTCGCCGGGGTCCATGGCATCTCCGGGGCCACCATCCTCGGCGATGGCCGCGTGGTGGTGATCCTCGACCTGCTGGCCACCATCCGTTCGCGCCATGCCCACCTGGCGCAGCCGCTGCCGCGCTCGGCCAGCGTCGCCCAGTTGCCGGCGGAGACCGACCTGGTGCGTCCGCCGCTGGTGATGGTGGTGGACGACTCGGTGACCGTGCGCAAGGTGACCAGCCGCCTGCTGGAGCGCAACGGCATGAACGTGCTCACCGCCAAGGACGGGGTGGACGCCATCGCGCTGCTGCAGGAGCAGCGCCCGGACATCCTGCTGCTGGACATCGAGATGCCGCGCATGGACGGCTTCGAGGTGGCCACCCTGGTGCGCCACGACGAGCGCCTGAAGGACCTGCCGATCATCATGATCACCTCCCGTACCGGCGAGAAGCACCGGGAGCGTGCCCTGGCGATCGGCGTCAACGAGTACCTGGGCAAGCCCTACCAGGAGTCCCAGTTGCTCGACAGCATCCAGCATCTGGTCAAACGGACATGACAGAGAAGACATCCGCACGCATCGCCGTGCTCGCCGACACCTCGCTGCAGCGCCATGTGCTGCAGCAGGCCCTGACCGGCAATGGTTACCAGGTGGTGCTCAACAGTGACCCGGCGCGCCTGGACGAAGCCGCGCTGGGCGCCTGCGAGGCCGACCTGTGGCTGGTGGACCTGGCCCTGTCGGAGGACTCTCCCCTGGTGGACAACCTGCTGGAACACGCCAGCGCGCCGGTGCTGTTCGGCGAGGGCCATGCCCCCGAGCGCCATTCCGAACACTATCCGCGCTGGGAGCGGCGCCTGTTCGGCAAGCTGAAGAAGCTGGTGGGCGACCCCGCCGTGGCGGTGGGTCCGAGCCTGCAGACGCTGCTGGCCGACGCCCAGCGCCCGGCGCGGCTGGAGCTGCCCCGGGCCCTGGCGAACACCCCGCTGGTGTCCGGCGAGCCGGCCCGTCAGGTCTGGCTGCTGGCGGCGTCCCTGGGTGGCCCGGCGGCGGTGAAGGACTTCCTCGACGCCCTGCCCGGCGGCCTGCCGGTGGGCTTCCTCTACGCCCAGCACATCGACGCCACCTTCGAGTCGGCCCTGCCCCAGGCGGTGGGGCGTCACAGCCAGTGGCACGTCAATCTGGTACGCCCCGGCGAGCCGGTCCGCTGCGGCGAAGTGGTGGTGGTACCCATCGCCCAGGAGCTGGCCTTCGACGAGGACGGCCGCGTGCAACTGGCCGACCGGCCCTGGCCGGAGCCCTACAGCCCGTCCATCGACCAGGCGATGCTCAACCTGGGCCAGCAATTCGGTGCGGATTGCGGCGTCATCGCCTTCAGCGGAATGGGCAGCGACGGCAGCGCCGCAGCCGCCTACCTGAAGCGCCAGGGCGGCCTGATCTGGACCCAGAGTGCCGACAGCTGTGCCTGTTCGAGCATGCCCGACAGCCTGCGCGAGGGCGGTTACAGCAGCTTCAGTGGCAACCCGCGGGAACTCGCGGCGAAGCTGGTGGAGCACCTGGCCGCCTCGCTCAACCAGGATTCGCCATGACCCAAGTCGTGACCCAACAGACCGGCGCCAGCAGCCTCACCGGCCTGCTGCTGCCCCTTTCCGACCGTGCCCTGCTGGTGCCCAACGTGGCGCTGGCGGAACTCATTCCCTACCGTGCTCCCCAGGCTTCGCCGGGCCTGCCCGCCTGGCTCCTGGGCCAGATTGCCTGGCGTGACCTGCGCCTGCCCCTGCTGTCCTTCGAGGCGGCCGCCGGCGGCGAGGTACGGGTCGGTCCCGGCGCCCGGGTGGCGGTACTCAACGCCCTGGGCGGGCGCCCCCATGTGAAGTTCATCGCCCTGCTGCTGCAGGGCATTCCCCGTTCCCTCAGGCTCGAGGAGAACCTGCCCCGCGCCAATGCGCCGCTGTCGGTGCTGGAGCTGGATGCGGTGCAACTGGGCACCGACCTGGCGAGGATTCCGGACCTGATGGCGCTGGAGCAGATGCTGGCGGATGCCGGGCTGATCTGAAGCGGCACCCTTCGGCCACCGCTGATGGGTATCGCAAGCTCAACCCATCCTTCATCTGGCGTCAGAAATCGCCCCAGAGCTGCTGGGCCACGCTGAGGGCCACCACCGGGGCGGTCTCGGTTCGCAGTACCCGTGGGCCCAGGCGGGCCGCGTGGAAGCCGGCGGCCTTGGCCGACTCCACCTCGGTGTCGGAAAGCCCACCCTCCGGCCCGATCAGGAACGCCAGGGTGCCGGGGCGCGCATGGCTGGCCAGGGGGGCGGCCACCGGGTGCAGCACCAGCTTGAGGTCCGCCTCGACCTGCCGTTGCCAGTCGGCCAGGGCGACCGGGGCATGGATCACCGGCAGCACCGAGCGACCGCACTGTTCGCAGGCGCTGATGGCCACCTGGCGCCAGTGGGCCAGGCGCTTGTCGGCACGTTCGTCCTTCAGGCGCACCTCGCAGCGTTCGCTGACCAGCGGAGTGATTTCGACGGCACCCAGTTCGGTGGCCTTCTGGATCGCCCAGTCCATGCGCTCGCCACGGGACAGGCCCTGGCCCAGGTGCACCCTCAGGGGGGATTCGGCCAGGCCGGCGAAGGCCTCCCTCAGCTCCACCTGCACGCGCTTCTTGCCCACCTCCACCAGTTCACCGCGGAACTCCTGGCCGGAGCCGTCGAACAGCTGCACGGCGTCGCCGGCGGCGAGGCGCAGCACGCGGCCGATGTAGTGGGCCTGGGCTTCGGGCAGTTCGTGCTGGCCGAGGGAAAGCGGGGCGTCGATGAAGAAGCGGGAGAGGCGCATAGAGGGGGTGCTGGAGGCCGGAAGCTGAAAGCCGGAAGTCTACCCGCCAGGCGCTTCCGGCTTCCAGCGTCGGACTGCGCTAGCCCGGATCCCGATGGTTCGGATGCAGGTCCGCCGCCACCGGCACGCTCACCGCATCGCGGGTGGCGATGTCGATGCCTTCGGTGGCCACCTCGGCGAGGAAGTCGATCTGTTCCGGGGTGATCACGTAGGGCGGCAGGAAATACACCACGTTGCCCAGCGGCCGCAGTAGGGCGCCGCGCTCCAGGGCGTGCTGGAAGACCTTGAGGCCACGGCGTTCCTGCCAGGGGTAGGGCGTCTTGGCGGCCTTGTCCTGGACCATTTCGATGGCCAGGACCATGCCGGTCTGGCGCACTTCGGCGACGTGCGGGTGATCCACGAGGTGGGCGGTTGATTGGGCCATGCGCATGGCCAGCGCGCGGTTGCGCTCGATCACCCGGTCCTGCTCGAAGATGTCCAGGGTCGCCAGGGCCGCGGCGCAGGCCAGCGGGTTGCCGGTGTAGGTGTGGGAGTGGAGGAAGGCGCGCAGGGTCTGGTAGTCGTCGTAGAAGCCCTGGTAGACGGTCTCCGATGTGAGCACCGCGGCCATGGGCAGGTAGCCGCCGGTCAGGGCCTTGGACAGCACCAGGAAGTCCGGGGCGATGCCGGCCTGTTCGCAGGCGAACATCGTGCCGGTGCGACCGAAGCCCACGGCGATCTCGTCATGGATCAGGTGCACGCCGTAGCGGTCGCAGGCCTCGCGCAGCAGCTTGAGGTACACCGGGTGATACATGCGCATGCCGCCGGCACCCTGGATCAGGGGCTCGACTATCACCGCGGCCACCTCTTGGTGGTGCTCGGCGAGGGTGCGCTCCATGTGGGCGAACATGGCCCGGGAGTGCTCTTCCCAGCACAGGCCTTCGGGGCGCAGGTAGCAGTCCGGGCTCGGCACCTTGAGGGTGTCCAGCAGCAGCGACTTGTAGGTCTCGGTGAACAGCGCCACGTCGCCCACCGACATGGCCGCCACGGTTTCGCCGTGGTAGCTGTTGGTCAGGGTCACGAAGCGCTTCTTGCGTTCCAGGCCCTGGTTGCGCCAGAAGTGATAGCTCATCTTCAGCGCCACTTCGATGCCCGAGGAGCCGTTGTCGGCGTAGAACACCCGGTCCAGGCCCTTGGGGGTGATCTTCACCAGCCGCTCGGACAGCTCCACCACGGGCTGGTGGCTGAAGCCCGCGAGGATCACGTGCTCCAGCTGGTCCACCTGGTCCTTGATGCGCTGGTTGATGCGCGGATTGGCGTGGCCGAAGACATTCACCCACCAGGAACTGACGGCATCCAGGTAGCGCTTGCCCTCGAAATCCTCCAGCCAGACACCCTCGCCCCGGCGGATCGGCACCACCGGCAGGCGTTCGTGATCCTTCATCTGGGTGCAGGGGTGCCAGAGCACGGCGAGGTCGCGTTGCATCCAGTCGGCGTTGAGGCCCATGTGTCGTTCTCCTGTGGCGATCGGCGAAGCCTATGCAAAGGCGCGGGGTCGAACAAGCGGGACGCGCCCGGCCGTTCCCGAGGCACGTCTGGCCCGGCATCCGGGGCTGGCGTATCCTGCGCGCCACTTTCGAACCAGCACCGCTTCACCGGGAGATTCTTCATGCCTGCAGCCTGGCGCGCCTTGGCGTTCATCATCGTGGGAGGGCTCAGCGCGACGGCGCTGGCCAAGGACAAGCAACCGAGCGCCATCGTCATCGGTGGCGGCATGGCCGGCCTCACCTCGGCCTACGAACTGCAGCAGAAGGGCTGGCAGGTCACCCTGCTGGAAGCCAGGCCTTCCCTGGGTGGCCGCTCCGCCCTGGCCACCAGCGAGTGGATCGGCAGCGCCAGGCTGCAACCCACCCTCTATCGCTACCTGGACCAGTTCAAGGTGAAGGCCGTGCCCGCGCCCGACTACGTGCGCACACCGGGTTATCTCGTGGCAGGCCGCTATTTCTCGGAGGCGGACCTGCTGAAGGAGGCCCCGAGCACCCTGGAGGGCCTGAAGCGCTTCGACAAGAGCCTGGACGACCTGGCGGCCTCCATCGAGGACCCGCTCAAGCCCCTGGCCAACCACACCCTGCAGAGCCTGGATGCCATCACCGTGGCCCGCTGGCTGGAAAAGCTGAACCTGCCGCCGACCGCGAAGGCCCTGGTGGAGCAGCGCATCCGTTCCCGTTATGACGAGCCTTCGCGCCTGTCGCTGCTCTATCTCGCCCAGCAGGCCCGGGTCTATCGCGGCCTGCCGGACACCGAAATGCGTTCCGCGCGCCTGCCCGGCGGTAGCCAGGTACTGGCCCAGGCCATGGCCAAGCGGTTGAAGACCATCAAGACCAACGCCCGGGTTTCCGCCATCGTCCAGGACAAGGACGGCGTCACCGTGAAGGTGGGCGGGACCGGCTACACGGCGGATTACGTGGTGCTCGCCGTGCCGCTGCCGGCACTGGGCAGGATCAGCCAGACCCCCTCCCTCTCCGCCCTGCAGCTCAAGGCCCTGAAGGACATCAACTACGGCTGGCGCGACCAGATGCTGCTGAAGTTCAGGAAGCCCGTCTGGGGCAAGAGCCGCCTCTCCGGCGAGGTCTACAGCGACCAGGGCCTGGGCATGCTCTGGGTCGAACCGGCGCTGAAGGGCGGCGCCAACCTGCTGGTCAACCTGTCCGGCGACAACGCCCGACTGATGCAGGCCTTCGGTGACCGGCAGATGGTGGACCAGGTGCTGATCCGCTTCGACAAGCTCTATCCGGGCGCCCGCGAGCAGTTCAAGGGCTACGAACTGCGCCGCTATGGCAAGGACGCCCTGGCCGGCGGTGCCTACCTGGCCTATGGCCCGGGCGAGATCAGCCTCTACTGGCGCCTCTGGGAGCAACCCCTGGGGCGCGTCGTGTTCGCAGGGGAACACACCGACGCACTCTATCCCGGCACCCTGGAGGGGGCGCTGCGCAGTGGCGAGCGCGCCGCCGCCCAGGTCATCGACCTCAAGGCCGGCAAGTCGGTCGGGCCGGTGGAGACGGTCGCTGAAGCCAGGCCCGCGCCCAGGCCCGTGGCCAGGGAAGAAAAGAAAGGCTTCTTCTCCCGCCTGTTCGACTGATCAGGTTCCAGGCGGTGGCGCGCTCCGCCGCCTGTCCTCCCTTTCCCCGTCGCTCGGAGCTTTCCGAGGAACTTTCAGTCCAGGCTGTCACTGAAGGTCCTGGCGGCGTGCTTCCTTGCAAGCATCGTATTGCTCGATATTTCAAAGCGAAATTTTCCACTTTTATTCGATAGATTTGCCGCTAGGCTAAATCGGTCGCATTCAGCAGGACCGCATTCCAGGATGTCCCCCTTGCCCTCCCTTTCGTACCCCTTTGCCCTCGAGCCAGGCCGAGTCCGTCGCTCCTTTGGTGCGGGGCCGCTCTCGGATGGCCGACGTCCTGCCCGATACTTCCCCGAGCCGAAGCCATGACGGCGGCGTCGATCCGTTCGGTGGGGTTCATCCGGTCCGACACTTTCCAGGAAATCCTTCATGCAATGGCGTAACACTTCCTCCCGCTTCGGCCTGGTCAGCATCGTCCTGCACTGGGGCGTGGCCCTGGTCTTCTTCGGCCTGTTCGGCCTTGGCCTGTGGATGGTCGGCCTCGATTACTACAGCAGCTGGTACAAGACCGGCCCGGATATCCACAAGGGCGTCGGCATCCTGCTGTTCCTGGTGATGCTGGCTCGCCTGGTGTGGCGCTTCGTCAGCCCGCCGCCTCCGGCCCTGCCCAACCATGGCGCCATGACGCGCCTGGGGTCCAAGGTCGGCCACCTGGTGCTCTACGTCGGCCTGTTCGCCCTGATGATCTCCGGCTACCTGATTTCCACCGCCGACGGGCGCGGCATCCAGGTGTTCGGGCTGTTCGAGGTGCCCGCCACCCTGACCGCCATCCCCGACCAGGAGGACGTGGCGGGCCTCATTCATGAATACCTCGCCTGGGGACTGCTGATCTTCGCCGGCATCCATGCCCTGGCCGCACTCAAGCACCATTTCATCGATCGCGACGCGACCCTGACCCGGATGTTCGGTCGCGCCGCCAAGTAACGCTGCAACTTCTCAACAAGGAGAATTACCGATGCTGAAGAAATCCCTCGCCGCCCTGACCCTGGGTGCCGCCCTCTTCGCCGGCCAGGCCATGGCCGCCGACTACACCATCGACAAAGAGGGCCAGCACGCCTTCGTCAACTTCAAGATCGGCCACCTCGGCTACAGCTACATCTACGGTACCTTCAAGGACTTCGACGGCACCTTCAGCTTCGATGCCAAGAACCCGGAAGCCAGCAAGGTCAAGGTGACCCTGAAGACCGCCAGCGTGGACACCAACCACGCCGAGCGTGACAAGCACATCCGGAGCGGCGACTTCCTCAATGTGAGCAAGAACCCCACCGCCACCTTCGAGTCCACCTCGGTGAAGTCCACCGGTGAGGGCACCGCCGACGTGACCGGCAACCTGACCCTGAACGGCGTGACCAAGCCGGTGGTGGTCAAGGCCACGTTCGTGGGCGAGGGCAGCGATCCCTGGGGCGGCTACCGCGCCGGTTTCGAAGGCTCCACCCGCATCAAGCTGAAGGACTTCGACATCCAGAAGGACCTTGGCCCGGCCTCCCAGGAAGCCGAGCTGATCATCTCCTTCGAGGGCGTGCGTTCCTAAGCCCAACCCCGCTGCACAAGACGCCGGCCCTGTGCCGGCGTTTTTCATCGTCGCGTGCTGATGTTCGTCGGTCGGTGCGAGGCCCTGTCCGGTGATCCCTGGAAACGAAAACGCCGGCACGAGGCCGGCGTTTCCAGGACGCGAAGGAACTCAGCGGTTGCGGGTCAGCAACGCCGGCTTCTCGCCACGGGGGCGCGACTGTTGCTGCAGTTCTTCCAGCTGCTCCGGCGTCGGGAAGCGGTCCGCGCGGGACTCCTTCATGATGATCTTGGGTGCAGGCTTGCTGGCGCGAGGATCCTGCACGGCCGGCTCATCGCGACCACGGCTCACCAGTTGATCATCGCGGCGCGGCGCATTGCCTCGCCCACCTTTTGCGGCCTTGCCCTGGCGCTGTTTCTGGCCGCCCTGTCCGCCCTGGCGCTGACCCGGGTTGCCGCCCTGGTTGCTGCGGCCCTGGCCACCGCCACCGCTGCGGTTCTGGCCCTGACCCTGGCCCTGCTGGCGTTGGCCTTGTCCCGGGGCCTGGCCGCCGCGCCGCTTGCGCTGGTCCTGGCCCTTGGGTGGGTAAGGGCTGACGTAGTCGACGCGGTTGCCGAAGTTATCGACTTCATCGTCGAGGAACTCTTCCGGGTCCCGGTCGGCGGGCGATTGCGGGGCACCCTGGGACTGAGCCCTGGGCTGCTTCTGCTTCGGCTGGCGGGGCTGCTGCTTCTGCTGGGCGGCTGCCGGCTGCTGGCCCTGTTCCTGGCCTTGGCCCTTGCCCTTGCCGCGACGACGGTTGCGGCTCTTGCGCGGCTTGCCGTCGCCACCTTCGGACCCGGCTTCGGTGTCCTGGCCCTCGGCGACGCCCTGGGCGACCGGGGCCTTGTCCTTCTCCTTCGGCTCGCGCTTGGGCTTGTTGGCGCGCGGCTGGCGCTCCGGCTTCGGCGGGCGCGCCTCGGGGCGTTCCACCTCGACGTTGGCGGGGTCGAAGCCCAGCATGTCGCCGTCCGGGATCTTCTGCTTGGTCAGGCGTTCGATGGCCTTGAGCAGCTTGTCTTCATCCGGCGCCACCAGGGAGATCGCTTCCCCGCTACGACCGGCACGGCCGGTCCGGCCGATACGGTGCACGTAGTCTTCCTCGACGTTGGGCAGCTCGAAGTTCACCACATGGGGCAGCTGGTCGATGTCCAGGCCACGGGCGGCGATGTCGGTGGCCACCAGGATACGTACTTCGTTGGCCTTGAAGTCGGCCAGGGCCTTGGTGCGTGCGTTCTGGCTCTTGTTGCCGTGGATCGCCGCAGCCGGCAGGCCGTGCTTGGTCAGGTACTCGGCCAGGCGGTTGGCGCCGTGCTTGGTGCGGGTGAACACCAGCACCTGTTCCCAGGCGCCAAGGGTGATCAGGTGCGCCAGCAGGGCCCGCTTATGGCTGGCGGGCAGGCGGAATACGCGCTGCTCGATGCGCTCCACCGTGGTGTTCGGCGGGGTCACTTCGATGCGTTCGGGGTCATGGAGCAGCTTGTTGGCGAGTTCGACGATGTCTTTCGAGAAGGTCGCCGAGAACAGCAGGTTCTGGCGCTTGGCCGGGAGCCGGGCGAGGACCTTCTTCACATCGTGGATGAAGCCCATGTCGAGCATCCGGTCGGCTTCGTCGAGCACCAGGATTTCCACATGGGAGAGATCGACGTTGCCCTGGCCGGCCAGGTCCAGGAGGCGACCGGGGCAGGCCACCAGCAGGTCGACGCCCTTGGACAGCGCCTGGATCTGGGGATTCATGCCGACACCGCCGAAGATGCAGGCGCTGTTCAGGCTGAGGTCCCGGGCGTAGAGGCGGAAGCTGTCGTGGACCTGGGCCGCCAGTTCGCGGGTCGGGGTCAGGACCAGGACGCGGGCCTGGCGTGGGCCGTGGCGCTGGGACTTGTCGGGGTGCCCGTCGGGAAACAGCAGCTCCAGAATGGGCAGCGCGAAACCGGCGGTCTTGCCGGTACCAGTCTGGGCCGCGACCATCAGGTCGCGACCCTGCAACACGGCGGGAATGGCCCGCTGTTGCACGGGAGTGGGCTGGGCGTAGCCGGCGGCCTCGACGGCGCCGACCAATGCCTCGGAGAGACCGAGGGAGGCAAAGGACATGGGAGATCCTGTGTAGTGCTAGGGGGCTGGCCCGATAGGGTAGTCGTGCCTGGCTTGAATCACGGCAAAGGCCTGCGATCCCGACCGGTCCTGCTGGCGAAGTGGGTGCTCAGCGTCCGGGCGTAAGCCTGATGGCCGGGCGAGTATAACAGCTCCGCAGCGTTGTACAGCCCTTCCTGCGCTCAACGGTTGCCATCCAGCGACGCGGCGGTGGCCTGGTAGCGGGATTTCAACTGAGCGTAGGCGGGCTCCTGCTTGAAGCGTAGAAGCTCTGCGGAGAACCGCCCGGCCAGGCGCTCCAGCTCCGGTGTCCGGCGGAAGGACAGGTACAGGCGGTCGCGGCTGATCACCCTGGCGTGTTCGCCCACCTTTCCGGCAAGGCCCATCTTGTGGATCAGGAAGCGCCCGGCCAGGCGGTCGTTCACCACCAGGTCCACACGGTCGCGCACCAGTTTGCCGAGGTTCGCTTCATGGGTTGGCGCGGCTTCGCGGGTGAACAGGGGCGAGGTGCGAAACTGCGGGTCGGCGTACCAGTAGCCCGGCGAAACACCTACCTTGAGACCGCGCAGGTCGTCCAGGCGGTTGAAGGGGTAGGGGCGCTGGCGGTCATGGAAGAGCACGAATTCGACCTTCGACAGGGGCTCGGCGGGGTAGACCATCCAGCTTTCCCGCTCGTCCGTGTGGAAGATGTCCAGCACGCCATCGGCCTGGCCGCTTTCCAGTTCCATCAGGCAGCGTTTCCAGGGTTGCAGGCTCCATTCCACCTCGACGCCCAGGCGCCGGAAGACTTCGGCACTGGCCTCGTAGTCGAGACCGCGGATCTCGCCGTGCTCCTCGTAGACGTAGGGCGCCCAGGGCTCGCTGACGATGCGCAGGGGCTCCGCCCGGGCGGCGAGGCCCAGGCAGGCGAGCAGGGTGAGGAGAAGCAGTCTGGCTACTGGCATCTAGCCAGATTACGTGGACGGAAAGGCCCTGGGTAGTGAGCCTTGGGTCGAGTGTGAGCCGGTTCAGGCTTTCGCCGGGCGGACGTGCGGTGCGAGCGGGCGCCGGAATGAAAAAGGCCGGGACAGGCCCGGCCTTCGTCATTCCATGCACTCAACGCGGCAGCTTGAGGTTCCGCCAGAGCGCCAGGCTGGGTTCGGCCTGGTTCAGGGTGTAGAAGTGCAGGCCCGGGGCCCCGCCCTGAAGCAGGCGCTCGCACATCTCGGTGATCACCTGCTCGCCGAAGGCCTGGATGCTGGCCACGTCGTCGCCGTAGGCCTCCAGTTGCTTGCGCACCCAGCGCGGGATCTCGGCGCCGCAGGCGTCGGAGAAACGCGCCAGCTTGCTGTAGTTGGTGATGGGCATGATGCCCGGCACGATCGGGATCTCGACGCCCTGCCGGCGCGCGCGCTCGACGAAGTAGAAGTAGCTGTCGGCGTTGAAGAAGTACTGGGTGATGGCGCTGCTGGCGCCGGCGTTCACCTTGTTCACGAAGTGCTTCAGGTCTTCTTCGAAGTTGCGCGCCTGGGGGTGCACTTCGGGGTAGGCGGCCACTTCGATGTGGAAGTGATCGCCGGTCTCGGCGCGGATGAAGGCCACCAGGTCGTTGGCGTGGCGCAGCTCGCCGCTGGCCATGCCCATGCCCGAGGGCAGGTCGCCGCGCAGGGCGACGATGCGCTGGATGCCGGCATCCTTGTAGTGGGCCAGCAGGGCACGGAGTTCGGCCTTGCTGTCGCCGACGCAGGACAGGTGCGGCGCGGTGGGCACCTGGATCTCGCCGTCCAGCTGCAGCACGGTCTGCAGGGTGCGATCACGGGTGGAGCCGCCGGCACCGTAGGTGCAGGAGAAGAAATCGGGTTTGCAGCTCGCCAGGTTGCGAGCGGTGGCCAGCAGTTTCTCGTGGCCGGCTTCGGTCTTTGCGGGGAAGAACTCGAAGCTGTAACGACGGTCTTGGGACATGGAAAGCGGTCTCGTTCCAGCGGCAGGCTGCGGTCCGCTTGCGCGGGCCGCAGCCTGGGGCTGTCAGTAACGGTAGGTGTCCGGCTTGAACGGGCCGGAGGCGTCGACGCCGATGTAGTCGGCCTGCTGCGGGGTCAAACGGGTGACCACGCCGCCGAAGCCCTTCACCATTTCCAGCGCCACTTCCTCGTCCAGCTTCTTGGGCAGGACTTCCACGGTCAGGCGTTTGGCCTTCTCGTCGGCCGGCAGGTCGGCGAACTTCTGCTCGAACAGGTGGATCTGGGCCAGCACCTGGTTGGCGAAAGAGCCGTCCATGATGCGGCTCGGGTGGCCGGTGGCGTTGCCCAGGTTCACCAGGCGGCCTTCGGCCAGCAGGATCAGGTAGTCGTCATTCAGCGGGTCGAAGCCGACATTGCCGGTGCGGTGGATCTTGTGCACCTGGGGCTTCACCTCTTCCCAGGCCCAGTGCTTGCGCATGAAGGCGGTGTCGATCTCGTTGTCGAAGTGACCGATGTTGCACACCACGGCGCGCTTCTTCAGCGCCTTGAGCATGTTGGCGTCGCAGACATTGACGTTACCGGTGGTGGTGACGATCAGGTCGATCTTGCCCAGCAGGGCGGCGTCGATGCTGTCCGGCGTGCCGTCATTGAGGCCGTCCTTGTAGGGGGAGACGACTTCGAAGCCGTCCATGCAGGCCTGCATGGCGCAGATCGGGTCGACTTCCGAGACCTTCACGATCATGCCTTCCTGGCGCAGGGACTGGGCGGAACCCTTGCCCACGTCGCCGTAGCCGATCACCAGGGCCTGCTTGCCGGACAGCAGGTGGTCGGTGCCGCGCTTGATGGCGTCGTTCAGGCTGTGGCGGCAGCCGTACTTGTTGTCGTTCTTGCTCTTGGTGACCGAGTCGTTGACGTTGATCGCCGGGACTTTCAGGGTGCCCGCCTTGAGCATGTCCAGCAGGCGGTGCACGCCGGTGGTGGTCTCTTCGGTGATGCCGTGGATCTTCTCCAGCATCTGGGGGTATTTCTTGTGCAGGATCTCGGTCAGGTCACCGCCGTCGTCCAGCACCATGTTGGCGTCCCAGGGCTGGCCGTCCTTGAGGATGGTCTGCTCGATGCACCACTCGTACTCCGCCTCGGTCTCGCCCTTCCAGGCGAACACCGGGATGCCGGCGGCGGCGATGGCGGCCGCGGCCTGGTCCTGGGTGGAGAAGATGTTGCAGGAGGACCAGCGCACTTCGGCGCCCAGGGCGACCAGGGTTTCGATCAGCACGCCGGTCTGGATGGTCATGTGGATGCAGCCGAGGATCTTCGCGCCTTTCAGGGGCTGGCTGGCGGCGTACTTGCGACGCAGGCCCATCAGGGCGGGCATCTCGGATTCGGCGATGATCAGCTCGCGGCGGCCCCAGGCGGCCAGGGAAATGTCGGCGACCTTGTAGTCGGTGAAATCGGCAGGCGTCATGACAGCGCTCATGCGTGAGTCTCCATTCGTAGTGTGCGAATGGGCGCCGTTGATGCGTTATGCAACGCCCCTTCCGAGCCTGACAGGCCGTGCCTGCTGCAGCGCCCCTCGGAAGGGAGGCGGGAACGGCCGGGCAGCGCCGGCCGTTTGAAACCGGCGAATTATAGCGGCGCCGACGGGCGAGCCCAAGGTTTTCCGTCGCCCCGCGTCTGGATGGGCGCAACGGGATCGCCCGCAAGGATTTTCTCCCCTTCGTGCGTGCTCGATCCTGGTGCGTGTCGCGGGCTCGCCCGACCCGAAACGGGGCGTCGCGCCCGGCATTTTCCCGGCAACCCGCCGCCGCCCTGACCTGGCCGCCTTCTTGCTGTGCAACCCGGAGCCCCGGGATGTGCCGTCCGGGGCCTGTTCGGCCAGGAGGCTCCCATGTCCGCCACGTCCCTCTTCGATTCGCTGCTCCGTTCCGTCGGGCTGCGTACCCTCAACCAGCAGTTCCTCTTCTCCTATGCGCTGATGTTCCTGCTGGCGGTCACCGCCTCGGTGGCGCTCTACCTCAGCATGTCGGTGTCGCCGGAGACCATCAACGTGGCCGGTGCCCAGCGCATGCTCAGCCAGAAGATGACCAAGGAAGCGCTGCTGCTGCGCCAGGGCGCCATCCCCCGCGCCACCCTGGACGCCACCATCGCCCAGTTCGACCAGGCCCACCGCGACCTGCTGCAGGGCAACCCGGCGCGCAACATCAGCGCCCTCCAGGAGCCGGCGATAGCCCGGCAGATGCGCCAGGTGGGGCAGCTCTGGGCCGCCTTCCGCCCGCAACTGGAACGGGGCGAAGGTGACCTGGCCACCCTGGAGTCCGCCTCCCTGAACCTGCTCAGGGAGATGAACAAGGCGGTGGGCCTGATGGCCGCCCATGCCGAGAACTCCCAGCGCCGGCAGATGTGGCTGGCCTTCGCCTGCGTGATCGGCATTCTCCTGCTGGTGGTGTTGGGCCGGCAGTTCGGCCTGCGTCCGCTGATCCATCGCCTGGGCGAACTGGAGGGCGCGCTGACCCGGGTGGGGCAGGGGGATTTCACCCAGCCCCTGGTGGGCCAGCGCCAGGACAACGAGATCGGCCGCATCGTCGCCGGCTACAACCTGATGCGCGAGCAGGTGCGTGGCCTGCTGGGGCAGGTGAAGGAAACCGGCGGCCATACCCGCCAGCATGTGGACACCGTGGTGACGGCCGCCCAAGCCGCCAGCGACGGCGTGCGCCTGCAGCACGAGAACCTGGACCAGGTGGCCACCGCGATGAACGAGATGAGCGCCACGGTCGCCGAAGTGGCCCGCCACGCGGCCCACGCCGCCGAGTCGGCGCGCAATGCCGATGGCTGTGCCAAGGCCGGGCAGCAGGCGGTGCAGCGCAGCTCCCTGCTGATCGGCGCCCTGTCCACGCAGATGGCCGCCAGCGCCGGGCAGATGAATGCCCTGCGGGACGAGACCGAAGGCGTGGGCAAGGTGCTGGAGGTGATCACCGGCATCGCCGAACAGACCAACCTGCTGGCGCTGAACGCCGCCATCGAGGCGGCGCGGGCCGGCGAGGCCGGGCGTGGCTTCGCCGTGGTGGCGGACGAGGTGCGCACCCTGGCCAGCCGCACCCAGCAGTCCACCGGCGAGATCCAGGCCATGATCCAGCGCCTGCAGGACGGCGCCCAGCAGGCGGTGTCCGCGCTGCAGGACAGCAACCGCCTGGTGAGCGAGAACCTCAGCCATATCGAGCAGGCCAGCGAGGTGCTGGGCAGCATCGTCGTGGCGGTGGACAGCATCAGCGCCATGAATACCCAGATCGCTACCGCCGCCGAGGAGCAGAGCCAGGTGGCCCAGGATATCGACCAGCGGGTGACGGAAATCTCCAGCCTGGCCGAGCGCAGCCGCGATGACGCCCACAGCGTGATGCAGGCCAGCCAGCGCATTCAGGGGGAAGTGCAGGAACTGAACGGGCACCTGGATCATTTTCGCACCTGACCGGCCGGGTGCGACAAAGGGTCGCCCGGTTGGCGGCGAGGGCTTGCGCAGTCGGTTCAAACAGGCGGGGACGGGCGGTCCGGGTGAGGCAGGGGCGCGATCCGGGGCCGTCTTCGTCGCCGCGACGGCAACGCAGGTGGTTTTTCACCCGCCTGCCAGGGAGTACTCTGTCGCCCGCCTTAAGCCCGACCCGTGATCCTGCCGATGAACGCCAAGAAGTTTCTGATCCTCGCCGCCCTCTGCCTGGGCCTTGCCGCCTGTGGCGGGGTTGACCCCAATTCGCCGCTGGGCAAGCGCCAGGCGATCTTCAAGGACATGCTCCGCACCAGTGAAGACCTGGGGGGCATGCTGCGTGGACGCATCGCCTTCGATGACGACCGCTTCGCCCAGGGCGCCGTCCGCCTGGAGGAACTGTCCCGCCAGCCCTGGCAGCATTTCCCGCAGGCCCATGAGGGCGATGCCGACAGCGCCGCCCGCGACGAGGTCTGGCAGCGCCAGGAGCGTTTCCAGGCATTGGCCCGGGAACTGGAGGCCGCCACGGTCCAGCTGGCCAGCGCGGTGAAGGTGCGTCCCTTCACCGCCCAGGGTGTCGCGCCCCTGGTGCAGAAGGTGGAGGACGGCTGCGAGGCCTGTCACCAGGAATTCCGCGCCTACTGAGGCGCGAAGCCGCTGATCCCCTCGGCTTGCAGCGTGGCCGCCAGGGCCTGGACCTCCGGGTGCTGGAAGAAGGCCACCAGACGCTCGGCCCGCACCGGTCCCAGGCCGTCCCGGGATTGCCAGTCCAGCGCCGTCCGTTCGCTCAGTTCCTGCCAGTCCCCCTGCAGCGCCGCTCCGCCGCTGGGTGGCAGCCCGAGGGCC
Organism: Pseudomonas furukawaii; assembly: GCF_002355475.1. Lineage (NCBI taxonomy): Bacteria > Pseudomonadati > Pseudomonadota > Gammaproteobacteria > Pseudomonadales > Pseudomonadaceae > Metapseudomonas > Metapseudomonas furukawaii. Next base: position 351,741 of record NZ_AP014862.1, read on the forward strand.
TTGAGCCAGCGCGTGAAGGGCCGTTGCCTCGCCGCGGTGAAACTCGCCTGCAACGCCTGGGCCCGCGCCCGGCCGATTCCGGGCCTGGCCTGAAGCGTCTCGGCGTCCAGCCCCAGCCAGTCCAGCATCCCCTCCAGCCCCAGTCGTGCCCAGGTGCCGCGCCCCAGGCCCCGCAGGTCCAGGCCGCCCTTGCCGCCCAGCCATTCCAGGCGGGCGAGGAACTGCTCTTCGCACCCGGGGCTCGGTCGGAAGCAGCTGAGGGCGTGATGGCGCCCGGCATCGGGAACGGCTACCGGCGCTCGCTCGGCGGCGCGCAGCACCACGCTGTCCAGCCGTGGAATGGTGAGCCCGGCCAGGACGATGGCCACCTGGTCGCCGGGGCGGACATCCAGCGCCTGCCAGCGCTCCAGGGAGCCCAGGCCCAGCTGGCGGATGCGACGGCCGTCCAGCTCCACCGGCTGCAGGCGCAGCAGCGGTGTGATGCGTCCGGTCCGGCCGACCCTGAAAGTCACCGCGCGGACCTCGGCCAGTGCCTTGCCGTAGGGGTATTTCCAGGCGACGGCCCAGTGCGGCGGCTCCGGCTTCCAGCGTGACGCCGCGGGGCGCCGGCCCTGGCGGATCACCACGCCATCGCTGGCGAAGGGCAGTGGCGAGCGGTACCAGCGCTGGCGCCAGGCGGCCACCTCGTCGGCGCCCGCCACCGGGCGGGTGAGGGCCTTGGCATCGACGAATCCCAGCCGCTCCAGGCCGTCCAGCCGCGCTTCCATGTCCATCGGGCCGTCCGGCCAGTCCCAGACGAAGAGGCCGATGCCGGCGGCGTCTGCCGTCTTCAGTTCGCGGCGGTTGAGCAGGCCCGCCACCTTGCCCCGGGCGCCCTGGCCGCCGCGCTCGGCCTGCACGTGGTCCGCCAGGCGCCAGTACAGCTCGCCTTGGAGCACGGCATCGCCCAGGCCGGGCAGGAGTTTGGGAATGGCCGGTATCCGGCGGGCCTGGGCGCTCCAGTCCTGGCCGTGGCGGCCGTCGCCCCGGCTGATGGCGCGCACCAGCCGGTCCTTGCGGTACTCCAGGGTGACGGCGACCCCGTCCACCTTGGGCTGGACCCAGAGGTCCCGACGCTGCCCCAGCCACGCTTCGAGGCTGTCCGGGCCGCCGAGCTTGTCCAGGCCGGTCTGGGGCACCGGGTGGGGCAGAGGCCCCCGGTTGCCCGCCAGAGGGTCGGGTGGCTCCGGTGCGACCTCCGGGAAGCAGTCGCGGAGCAGCTCGAGCCTGGCGCGTGCCTGGTCGTAGAGTTCGTCGTCCACCGACGAGCGGCCCAGGCGGTGGTAGTCCAGGTTCCATTGGCCGATCTGGCTGGCCAGCAGCTCCAGCTCGGTAGCCGCGCGGTCCGGGGTCCAGCGGGGGCAGGGCGTGGCGAGGATGGGCAGCAGGGCGAGGGTGAGGGGAACGATGCGACGCGGCATGGCGAGCCTCCTTGCTTCGGGGGGAGGTGGCCAGTCTAGGAAGCGGGTGGGGCCCGGGGGGCTGAATGCCCTGTGGGGCGGGACGCTGTTGCCTGTCGGGAGATTCGGTCGGCGACCGGGTGCGGCCAGCATGAAAAAGCCCCGCGCGGGGCGGGGCTTTTCGTGTGGCCGGTCGGGCTCGTCAGAGGCCGGCGGCGGCGCGCAGGGCTTCGGCCTTGTCGGTCCTTTCCCAGGTGAATGCGGTGAAGGTGTCGTCACCGTAGGTCATTTCATAGGGATTGCGGCCGAAGTGGCCGTAGGCCGCGGTCGACCTTGGACGGGTCCTTGCCGGAGAAGGCGCCGCCGCCGTGGCGGCCGTGCGGCCGTTTTGGTGGATGGCTATAGAAGGCCTGTGTTGACAATCTAGCGCACCACGCCCCCATCTCCAGATGCCCGTAATCATTCGTCGGCGGCAGCATGCGCCGCACCTCGGGAAAGGGCGCTGGTACCAGTCGGTGATCGAGCGCCAGCCACAGACATGCAGCAGGATCGAAAGAATGCAGGGATGAGCCGTAACCAACTGCCAAGCGAGGAGTGATCGAAGCATGGCACTCTACAGACTTGACGCACTAGCCCATCAATCAGTCTCGATCGAATTTACGCTCCGAATCGTTCTCTTGTATCTGTTGTTTAAGGATAGATGTTATTCGTTCGTTTCCTGATAGTTCACTCCATTCGCCTACGGCTATGATCCTCCCAGCGTGAACGACTAAGACTCGATCAAATCTACTAAGAGACTCAAGATCATGGGTAGCACAAATTAATGCCCGACCTTTGAAACGTTCGAATAGTAAGCTCCAAACCCGCTCCGCTGAAGCAGCGTCCAACGAAGCTGTTGGCTCATCAAACAAATTGAATGCTCCCGGCCTCATGATTACCCGCAGCAGCGAAAGACGCTTAAGTTCCCCTCCGGAGAGATTTGTTCCCTGATTCTCTATTTCAAAAGTTCTTAACTCGGAAGCAAGTCGGGGCAATGCTATAAGTCTCAGATAATAGGCAAGTTCAGCTTGATCGCACGCCTGCCCGAAGAGTGCTGAGTCAGTGATGTTTCCGCTTAAGATACAGGGCGACTGTGGGCAGTATCGAAGAAGAGAAAATTGATCTTTGCTTGAAAAGCTACTCAAATAGGCGCTATCTAATTTCAAGGTGTTGGTGGATTCAACCAAGACGCCCGCGAGTGCTTCGAGCAATGTTGTCTTGCCAGCACCGCTGCTGCCGACAATAGCAATGCTTTCGCCTTTCATAATTGATAGAGGCTCTACGAGCTCAAGGAGATTGGCCTCAGGCCGCTGAACAGAAAACGGCTCCAGCGTCAAAACTTCTACTTCAGTTTCCTTTTTATCATCAAGACAGGTGTTTTTTCTAAAATCTTGCAAATCTAATATTTGCTGAAATCGCCTCTGATCAGAGGAAAATTGATCGGTAAAACGATGAGCCTCTGCTACTGAGGCAACATTATTGAAGAAGGCCGTGGCAATAGTGAACATTGCAACCATTTCACCAACCGTCATGAAAGGGGCGGCTGACAGTTGATCCACGAACCCGAAGAGAAGGATTCCGGCTGTTGATAAACAAATGAATAGTGCCTTGACAGAGCCCAGTATTGATGCGGAAAACCCAATTCTAACCGCACTCAACGCATAATTACGATAAGCATTGTCTAGTGATAAAAAAGCTGACTCTGGAGTTCCCTCGCATTTTATTGCCTTCGCAGCAGTAAATGTCTGTGCGAAGCTCGATGCAACCTCGTCCTCTTGATCATTCAGATTATCGATATGGCATCTGCGCCAGCGTATTATCCGATGGTTAAGGTAAAGATAACTTAATGCAGTGCAGAGGACAGTGAAAAAAACCCCAATACCCCCATAGAACAAAAGTACGCCGCCCACAATTGCGATTTCTATTGCAAGAGGCACTCCCGAAATGAGTAGAAATCCTAGTAGTCTTTCATAAGCTGTAATTCCGCGATCAACAGTGTTTATTAATCCGCCTATTCGGAGAGAGGAAAAAACCTCAAACTCCTTCCCCATAACACTACGCGCCCATTGCAATGAACTCTCATAAACGCAGTCCTGAACCAACCTAGATAGGTGTAGAGACTGCAAGGGATTGATAACTACTTGAACTGCTCCTGCTATGCAGAACGCAACAAGCAGTATGGGGATTCTCTCGGAATAACTTCTTTCCGACGTCAATCCATCAACGATATGGCCAAGCAATATTGGAGCCGCAACAAACGTAAGCTTGCTAAGTGAGACGAAGAGAAGAACCTGAAGAACTTTCCATGGGCGAGACCCTAATGCGGTTATTATTCTCTGGTCCAGCATTGGTTCAGCTTTCCTTGTCAAAAGGCGAATGTAATAATGCGGCGTGTGGCGCTACCCACTTTCCACTTCTGATCAAGTTGAAGCGCTCCATGCCGGGCACGTAAACTTGAACCACAAAAACAGAACTTGCCATTTCATTCAGTACCCTATAATAGGGTGCGAATTCGCTGCGCTTAAGGCTATTAAGAGCACTATTAACTTGTTCGCGTGGCCTATTAGGAAATTTCCCATTTGGTTCTGGTAAATAATCAGTCACCTTTGAGCTTATAGGGCGCATTTTTCGTAAGCCTTCTAAACGCTTGGATCGAGAAATAATCCTAATCGCTTGCTCATCGATGCAGCGCTCTTCATACCCGTACAGCGTCTCAGCTTGAACCAGTTCAAATACGGCCCTGCTAAATGCCAACAAGAATGATTGTGAGCATCCTGATCCGATCTGCGGTAGAGAAAAAGTATCTTCTTCTCCATCCCTTACTGCAAGGCAAAAAAAAGAACCAAGCAATTCATCAACGAAATAAACCCTGATGCTGCCATGAGGTTTAAAGTCAATGCAGGAAAGCAAGCAATTTATATTCTTCTTGGATATTTCATGGATTTTTACCTCGCATTCTTCCCCGATAGAATCAAGCATAAGCAGTGACAGGATGTGGCGCTCAATTACTTCATTTAAACCGTGCAGGATTGCTTCCTCAAAACTGCACCCTAGAGCAGTTCCTGAGTTGGTGGCGTAGCGCTCTATAATTTTATGGCAAATACCTTCAGGTAAAGCATCACGGGGGCTAACAAGAAGCTGGGGAATAGCGATCTCGTCCTCCCCAAATAAACTCTTAAACTTAACCACTTCGACATGTTCGTTGAAGCAGCTTAGGCTTTGAATTACTCCGTCAGAATGCAGCGCGTGCTGCTTAGCGATCTTGGCAGCTTCGATTGGTGTTTCATTTAAGATCTCATTCTGCAAACAATAATGCTCAAAAGCCTCAGCCAGCGCACCAATTTCGCAAGACTTTCCTTTGCCTGCCCCCTCTGCGATCAACTTTCCTTGAGCATAAAGTGCAGCAATGGCAATACTTTCATCTATCTTGTCAATCACACTGTCCAGTCCTAGAGACTTGAAACAATTTTTTAATATCAATATCCTTGAGGCTCCAAGGTTTTCCCTTTCGTAGTTATGGATATCCATAGCTCTTCCTATAGAGTAGCGCGAGATACCTCGCGCTACTCATTTGGCTTACTCTGGCATTGCAGCTGAATCAATGAGCTCAGCTACATCATTTGGTTCCACTTCCTTGAGTTCTTCCTTGAAGAACTCAATTTCACTTTGAGTCAACTCTCCTTGCTGTGGACTCATATGCCAGATTCCACCTGTGCGCTCTGAGCGTTTACGTCCCATGTCTACTCTCCTTGAGTTGATTGGCTTTGTGTCTGCCGATTTAGTTGCTCAGCTGACGCCTGTAGTAAACATCACATGGGCATAATCAAAACTACTAAAACTTGTAGTCTCTCTGCTCAGATTTTTCCTGTCTGGATTTTCTCCAATTCTTACCCGAGAGCTAAATCAGTCCATGGATAGCCGCATAGGCTGCAGCCTGTGCATTATTACAAGCTCCCAACTTGTTATAGATGTTTCTCAGGTGAAAATTCACTGTATCAACTGATATGGAAAGAGATCTTGCCGTTTGCTTAGATGTGTCGCCGTCAGCAATGCATCTAAGGACTTGGGTCTCCCTGATGCTCAATGGTGTCTTTCTATGGGTAATGGTTTTTTCGCCTAGAGAAGATAATTTGTATATAGCCTGAATGACCAAGTACCTGAACTCGCAACTCAGAACCTTGTACTCTTCCTCGGTTATGCTTTTACTTTCTCTAGCTAATACCACGACTCCAGTTATAGGTGGTCGTGGGAAAACAACACAAGCCACGCCAAAGTTTTCTCTATTTTCCTGTCCCCTTCCTCCTGTGTTTCTATCAAGAAAATGATCTCCCTCCAAAACGATCATTCCTTCATCATTCATGTGGTCTTGAATAACTCCCTTTCGGAATAGTGGCCAGTTGTCGAATGATTCTCTTGCGCATCGTTCAAGATGCTCGCCGATAAATTGAAAGCACCTTGACTTGAATGAGGATGCAATTGAAATCATGCATGAGCAATTATCAAATCCCAGGTGCGATGCCGCTTGTGTCAAGGCCGCAGAGATATCCTCACAGCTATCTGCACAAGAAATTTCTTTCTCAGCCAAATAGCGCCACTCCGAAATCGAACGCTCAGACATAAGCATCGCTCACTCAGCAACCTCAGGGAGGGTCAATTCGAATGAGCGCTATCAAAGCAACTTATGCAGGTCTTTGTTAGGTGGGGTTGCCGCGATAAATGCAAGAAAAGCCCTGCAGAATAGGAGAATAAATCTCAAGAACAGCAGAAACTATAGTCCCGGTCCCATAGGATCGATCTGACTGAGTAACTGTTCCAGTTCGAGGCGCGCTCGCTCGGGAGACCCGCAAGAGCAGGTCAGTGTGGCGAGGGGCAGCAGTGCGAGGGTGAGGGGAACGATGCGACGCGGCATGGCGAGCCTCCTTGCTCTGGGGGGAGGTGGCCAGTCTAGGAAGCGGGTGGGGCCCGGGGGGCTGAATGCCCTGTGGGGCGGGACGCTGTTGCCTGTCGGGAGATTCGGTCGGCGACCGGGTGCGGCCAGCATGAAAAAGCCCCGCGCGGGGCGGGGCTTTTCGTGTGGCCGGTCGGGCTCGTCAGAGGCCGGCGGCGGCGCGCAGGGCTTCGGCCTTGTCGGTCCGTTCCCAGGTGAATGCGGTGAAGGTGTCGTCACCGTAGGTCATTTCATAGGGATTGCGACCGAAGTGGCCGTAGGCCGCGGTCGGCTGGTACATCGGGTGCAGCAGGTCGAGCATCCGGGTGATGGCATAGGGACGCAGGTCGAAATGCTCGCGAACCAGCTGGACGATCTTCTCGTCGCTGATCTTGCCGGTGCCGAAGGTGTTGATGGAGATGGAGGTGGGCTGGGCCACGCCGATGGCGTAGGACACCTGGATCTCGCAACGCTCGGCGAGGCCCGCGGCGACGATGTTCTTGGCCACGTAGCGGCCGGCGTAGGCGGCGGAGCGGTCGACCTTGGACGGGTCCTTACCGGAGAAGGCGCCGCCGCCGTGGCGGGCCATGCCGCCGTAGGAGTCGACGATGATCTTGCGACCGGTCAGGCCGCAGTCGCCCACCGGGCCACCGATCACGAAATTGCCGGTCGGGTTGATGTGGAACTGGGTGTCCTTGTGCAGCAGTTCGGCCGGCAGCACATGCTTGACGATCAGTTCCATCACGCCTTCGCGCAGGTCGGAGTACTTCACGTCGGGGTTGTGCTGGGTGGACAGCACCACGGCGTCGATGCCGACCACCTTGCCGTTCTCGTAGCGGCAGGTGACCTGGCTCTTGGCGTCCGGGCGCAGCCAGGGCAGCAGGCCGGACTTGCGGGCCTCGGCCTGGCGCTCCACCAGACGGTGGGAGAAGCAGATGGGGGCGGGCATCAGCACGTCGGTTTCGTTGCTGGCGTAGCCGAACATCAGGCCCTGGTCACCGGCGCCCTGGTCTTCCGGCTTGGCGCGGTCCACGCCCTGGTTGATGTCGGGGGACTGCTTGCCAATGATGTTGAGGATGCCGCAGGTGGCGCCGTCGAAGCCGACGTCGGAGCTGTCGTAGCCGATGTCGATGATGACCTTGCGCACCAGCTCCTCCAGGTCGACCCAGGCGGAGGTGGTCACTTCACCGGCGATGATGGCGACACCGGTCTTGACCAGGGTTTCGCAGGCGACGCGGGCGTGCTTGTCCTGGGCGATGATGGCGTCGAGCACGGCATCGGAAATCTGGTCGGCGATCTTGTCCGGATGGCCTTCGGACACGGATTCGGAGGTAAACAGGGAGTATTCGCTCATCTATCGGTTTTCCTATTAGTTACCGGTGGGTGAGTTCGCTTCGTGAATCCGGCTTGGCGAAGTGCCGCACCTGAATCTGAAAGCCGTTTCGCAAGCCAATGTAGAGGCTCTCGCCGGGCGTGAGCCCCGCGGCATTGGCCCAACGGGCCAGGTCGTCCTGTTCGAAGCCCAACCATAGATCGCCGCAGGCCTCCCTGGCCCAACTCTGGTTGTGGCTGCACAACTCGGTCACCAGCAGGCTGCCTCCCGGCTGCACCCGCTGGGCCAACTGTTTCATCGCATCGGCCGGTGCCGCGAAATGGTGCAGGACCATGTTCAGCACCACACAGTCGGCGGCCGCCTGCGGGTCGTTCAGGGCGTCGGCCAGTCGCAGTTCGACATTGCCGAGGCCTTCCTCCTGGCAGCGTGTACGCGCCAGGTCGAGCATCGCCGGGCTGTTGTCTAGCGCGGTGACGCGGGCGAAGCGCCGGGCCAGGTCGGGCAGGAAACCGCCGTCGCCGGGACCGACTTCCAGGGCACTGGCCTCGGCTCCGAAACCCAGGGCGTCGAGTACCGCCAGTACGCTATCGCGGTATTGCGGCAGTCCTGCGATCAGGTCCTGCTGGGCCTGGAATTTATCCGCCGTGCGGGCGAAGTAGTCGCGGCTCACCGCCTCGCGCTGGGCATGCACCTCGGCGATGCGGGCGGTGATGTCCGCCGGCAGCGCCAGGTCGTCCACTTCGGCCAGCAGGGCGGCGTGCAGTGTGCCGCCGATCCGTTCGCTCTGGGCCAGGGCGCGGCGGTAGAAGATCGCGTTGCCTTCGCGCCGGGTGGCCACCAGGCCCGCCTGGGCCAGGACCTTGAGGTGGTGGCTCATGCCGGACTGGCCGGTGGCGAAGATCTGCGCCAGTTCCAGGACGCCGAACGAGTCGTTGGCCAGGGCTCGCAGCACGTTCAGCCGCAGCGGGTCGCCGCCGGCCTTGCACAGGGCGGCCAGCTCGTCGCTGTCGTCGTGACGGATCTGGGGTACGCGCAGGCTCATAGGGCGCGCAGTCTAGTCCCCGGGTCGGAGGCCTGCAATGCCAATATCAAAAAGTTTTGATATTGGCTGATCGGTGGTCATCGGGGCTGCCGCGCGAGCGCCAGGAAGGCGGCGGGCGCGGGGCTCAGGCGCTGGCCGGGGCGCCAGAGGGCGTGGAACTCCCGTTCGATGGCCAGGCCGTCCACGTCCAGGCGCACCAGACGCCCGTCCGCCAACTCGTCGCGGACCATGAGCGGCGACAGCCAGGCGATGCCGCGCCCTTCGCGCACCAGGCGCTTGAGGGCCTCGCTGCTGCCGAGGGACATGCGGACCCGCAGCTCGATGCCTCGCTCCCGGTAGGCCCGCTCGACGCTGGCGCGGGTGGCCGACCCCGGTTCCCGCAGGTAGTGGTCATGGGGGGCCAGGTCTTCCGGTTGCAGGTGTGGGCATCCGGCCAGCGGATGCCGGGGGCCGGCCACCGGCAGCAGGCGGTCGCGGTCCAGCAGCTGGCTGGCGAAGGCGTCGGTGTCGAAGGCGCCCTCGACGAAGCCCAGGCTGATGCGGCCGTCCTCCAGCTGTGCCGCGACTTCGTGGGTGTTGCTCACCAGCAGCTCCACCGACAGGGCGGGGTGTCGCCGGTGGAAGTCCTCGATCAGCGCCGGCAGCAGGTAGCTGCCCAGGGTGGCGCTGGCGCCCAGCCGCAGTTCGCCCTCGTCCAGGTCGGCGAAGTCCCGCAGCTCCCGCTCGGCGGCGGCTTCCAGGGCGAAGATGCGCTGGGCGTAGTGCAGCAGGCGCTGGCCGGCTTCGGTCAGGGTTACGCCGCGTGGGCGGCGGTCGAACAGGGCGAGCCCGACGCTGGCCTCGAGGTCGCGGATTTCCCGGGTCACGGCCGGCTGGCTGATGAACAGGCGGTTGGCCCCGGCGCTGATGCTGCCGCTCTCGGCGACGGCGAGGAAGACCTTGAGATGGTGAAGATTCATAAATGGAAGGCATGCATAGAATGCTGAATATGTATTTTTCATATAGCACGCGCTTGCCTAGCCTGGCTGCATTTCCCGCCACGGGATCACCCGACCGGAGTCCAGCATGCCGCGCCCCTTCACCCGACTCGCCGAACCCTTCGCCTTCGTCCGCCAGTTCACCCCCAGCTGGTTCGCCGTGACCATGGGTACAGGCGTCCTGGCACTGGTGATGGCCTCGCTCCCCTGGGGTGGCGCACCGGAGCGCCGCCTGGCGGAAGGGCTGTGGCTGTTCAACGGCATGCTTTTCCTCGGCTTCGCGCTGCTGTTCGGAGCCCGCCTGGCGCTGTTTCGCGACACTCTGAAGCCCATGCTGCTGCACCCGGTGCAGTCCATGTTCCTCGGTGCCGTCCCCATGGGCCTGGCCACCTTCATCAACGGCCTGCTGCTGTTCGGCGTGCCGCATTGGGGCGCACGTGCCGTCGCACTCGCCGAGGCGCTCTGGTGGGGGGACGTCGCGCTGGCCCTGGGCGTGGCCCTGCTGGTGCCTTACCTGATGTTCACCCATCAGTCCCACGCGCTGGAGAAGCTCACGGCGGTCTGGTTGCTGCCCATCGTCGCGCCGGAGGTGGCGGCGGCGTCGGCGGGCGGCCTGGCCCCGCACCTGGCGCCCGAGGCGGCGCGGCAGGTGCTGGTGATCGGCTATCTGCTGTGGGGGCTGTCCCTGTCCCTGGCGTTTTCCCTGATCACCCTGGTGCTGTTGCGACTGACCCTGCACAAGCTGCCGGGCAGCGAGTTCGCCGCCACCAGCTGGCTGCCGGTGGGGCCGCTGGCCACCGGCTGCCTCGGACTGCTGAGCCTGGGCCGGGCGATGCCCGAAGCCTTCGCCGGTACCACCCTGGAAGGTGTCGCCGGGGTCGCCCGGGACCTTGGCCTGATGGCCGGGTTGCTGCTCTGGGGCGCCGCCGCCTGGTGGTTGGCCATGGCCCTGCTCTGCACTCGCCGGCACCTGGGCCAGGCGATGCGTTTCAACCTCGGCTGGTGGGGCTTCACCTTCCCCCTCGGGGTCTTCACCCTGGCCACCTTCGAGCTGGCGCACCGCACTGGCCTTGGATTCTTCGCGCTGGCCGGGGCGGTCCTGGCCCTGGGACTGGCGCTGATCTGGCTGCAGGTCATGGTCCGCACCCTGGCCGGGCTCTGGCATGGCGAGCTGTTCCGGGCGCCCTGTCTGGAGGCTGTCACCTGCCCGTCGGGACGCTGAGGCGAATCTTCGACCATCTGTGATTGCCCGCGACCTGTCGGCTGGGCGAAAATGGCGGCCTTTTTTTGATTAGCCGTCTATTCAGACCTGCAGGAGATAAGCGATGCCCAGCCGTCGTGAGCGTGCCAATGCCATTCGTGCCCTGAGCATGGATGCGGTGCAGAAAGCCAACAGCGGCCACCCCGGCGCCCCCATGGGAATGGCCGATATCGCCGAAGTGCTCTGGCGGGATTACCTGCAGCACAACCCGACCAACCCCGAGTGGGCCAACCGGGATCGCTTCGTGCTGTCCAACGGCCACGGCTCGATGCTGGTCTACTCGCTGCTGCACCTGACCGGATACGACCTCTCCATCGAGGACCTGAAGAACTTCCGCCAGTTGCACAGCCGCACCCCGGGTCACCCGGAATACGGCTACACCGCCGGCGTCGAGACCACCACCGGTCCGCTGGGCCAGGGCATCGCCAACGCCGTGGGCTTCGCCCTTGCCGAGAAGGTGCTGGCCGCCCAGTTCAACCGTGACGGCCACGCCATCGTCGATCACAACACCTACGTGTTCCTCGGCGACGGCTGCATGATGGAGGGCATCTCCCATGAAGTCTGCGCCCTGGCCGGCACCCTGGGCCTCGGCAAGCTGATCGCCTTCTACGACGACAACGGCATCTCCATCGACGGCGAAGTCCACGGCTGGTTCACCGACGACACCCCGAAGCGCTTCGAGGCCTACGGCTGGCAGGTGATCCGCAATGTCGACGGCCATGACGCCGACGAGATCAAGACCGCCATCGAGACCGCCCGCAAGACCGGCGACCGTCCGACCCTGATCTGCTGCAAGACCGTGATCGGCTTCGGCTCGCCCAACAAGCAGGGCAAGGAAGAGTGCCACGGCGCGCCGCTGGGCAACGACGAGATCGCCCTGACCCGCGCCGCCCTCGGCTGGAACCACGGCCCCTTCGAAGTCCCGGCCGACATCTATGCCGAGTGGGACGCCAAGGCCGCCGGCGCCGCGCGCGAAGCCGCCTGGAACGAGCGCTTCAACGCCTACGCCGCCGCCTATCCCGAGCTCGCCGCCGAGTTCCAGCGCCGCATCAAGGGCGAGCTGCCGGCCGACTTCTCCGCCAAGGCCGACGCCTACATCGCCGAAGTCGCCGCCAAGGGCGAGACCATCGCCAGCCGCAAGGCCAGCCAGAACGCCCTGAACGCCTTCGGCCCGCTGCTGCCGGAGTTCCTCGGCGGTTCGGCCGACCTCGCCGGCTCCAACCTGACCCTGTGGAAAGGCTGCAAGGGCGTGGCCGCCGATGATGCCTCCGGCAACTACCTGTTCTACGGCGTTCGCGAGTTCGGCATGAGCGCCATCATGAACGGCATCGCCCTGCACGGCGGCTTCATCCCCTACGGCGCCACCTTCCTGGTGTTCATGGAGTACGCCTGCAACGCCGTACGCATGGCCGCCCTGATGAAGAAGCGGGTGCTCTTCGTCTATACCCACGACTCCATCGGCCTGGGCGAGGACGGCCCGACCCACCAGCCCATCGAGCAACTGGGCAGCATGCGCCTGGTGCCGAACCTGGATACCTGGCGCCCGGCCGACGCCGTGGAATCCGCCGTGGCCTGGAAGTCCGCCATCGAGCGCCAGGACGGCCCGAGCGCCCTGGTCTTCTCCCGTCAGAACCTGCCGCACCAGCCGCGCGATGCCGGCCAGATCGCCAACATCGCCCGCGGTGGCTATGTGTTGAAGGACAGTGTTGGCGAGCCCGAACTGATCCTGATCGCCACCGGTTCCGAAGTGGGCCTGGCCGCTCAGGCCTTCGACAAGCTGACCGCCGCCGGCCGCAAGGTGCGCCTGGTGTCCATGCCGTCCACCAGCGTGTTCGACCAGCAGGACGCCGCCTACAAGCAGGCCGTGCTGCCGGTCCAGGTGGGCGCGCGCATCGCCATCGAGGCCGCCCATGTGGACTACTGGTACAAGTACGTGGGCCTGGAAGGCCGCGTGATCGGCATGTCCAGCTTCGGCGAGTCCGCCCCGGCCGGCGCACTGTTCGAGCACTTCGGTTTCACCGTCGAGAACATCGTCGCTACCGCAGAAGAGCTTCTGGACGTCTGACCCCTATCGTAGGAGCGAGCTCCGCTCGCGAAGCTTCGTGCCTCGCGCGGGGTTCGCGAGCAAGGCTCGCTCCTACAGGGTTTCCTGCCCCCCGAACCTCGCGAGCGCCCCATGTCCAGCAATAGTCCCTTCAAAGTCGCCCTGAACGGCTATGGCCGTATCGGCCGCTGCGTGCTGCGCGCGTTGTACGAGCGCGGTGGCCGTGACGGCTTCGAGATCATCGCCCTCAATGACCTGGCCGACCAGGCCAGCATCGAGTACCTGACCCGCTTCGACTCCACCCACGGCCGGTTTCCCGGCGAGGTGAAGGTGGACGGCGACTGCCTGCACATCAACGGCGATTGCGTGAAGGTGTTGCGCAGCGCCGAGCCCGAGGGCATCGACTGGGCCGCCCTGGGCGTGGACCTGGTGCTGGAGTGCTCCGGCCAGTACACCACGCGGGACGAAGCCGAGCGCTTCACCCGCGCCGGTGCGCCCCGGGTGCTGTTCTCCCAGCCGATGGCCAGCGAGGCCGACATCGACGCCACCGTGGTCTTCGGCGTCAACCAGGACAGCCTGGCCGGCGACGAGACGCTGGTGTCCAACGCCTCCTGCACCACCAACTGCGGCGTGCCGCTGCTGAAACTTCTCGACGAGTCCGTGGGTCTGGAATACGTCTCCATCACCACCATCCACTCGGCCATGAACGACCAGCCTGTGATCGACGCCTATCACCACGAAGACCTTCGCCGCACGCGCTCCGCCTTCCAGTCGGTGATCCCGGTGTCCACGGGTCTCGCCCGGGGTATCGAGCGCTTGCTGCCGGAGCTGGCCGGACGCATCCAGGCCAAGGCCATTCGCGTGCCCACGGTGAACGTGTCCTGTCTGGACATCACCCTGCAGACCGCCCGCGACACCTCCGCCGCCGAGATCAACCGGGTGCTGCGGGAGGCCGCCGAGAATGGCCCGCTGCAGGGCCTGCTGGCCTATACCGAGCTGCCCCACGCCAGTTGCGATTTCAACCATGACCCCCATTCGGCCATCGTCGACGGCAGCCAGACCCGCGTGTCCGGCCCGCGCCTGGTGAACCTGCTGGCCTGGTTCGACAACGAATGGGGCTTCGCCAACCGCATGCTCGACACCGCAGGTCACTACCTGCGGGTTTCCGCTGCACCCCGTTAACCACCAGCCCCCGTGAAGGACTGACCCCATGACCGTGTTGAAAATGACCGACCTCGACCTCCAGGGTAAGCGCGTGCTGATCCGTGAGGATCTCAACGTGCCGGTGAAGGACGGCGTCGTGAAGAGTGACGCGCGTATCCTCGCCTCCCTGCCGACCATCAAGCTGGCACTGGAGAAGGGCGCGGCGGTGATGGTCTGCTCCCACCTGGGCCGTCCCACCGAAGGCGAGTTCTCCGAGGAGAACAGCCTCAAGCCGGTGGCCGACTACCTGTCCAGGGCCCTGGGCCGCGAAGTGCCGCTGGTGGCCGACTACCTGGGCGGCGTCGATGTCGCCCCCGGCCAGGTGGTGCTGTTCGAGAATGTGCGTTTCAACAAGGGCGAGAAGAAGAACGCCGATGAGCTGGCCCAGCAGTACGCCGCCCTGTGCGACGTGTTCGTGATGGACGCCTTCGGCACCGCCCACCGCGCCGAGGGTTCCACCCACGGCGTGGCCAAGTTCGCCAAGGTCGCCTGCGCCGGCCCGCTGCTGGCCGCCGAACTGGACGCCCTGGGCAAGGCCCTGGGCAACCCGGCCCGTCCGATGGCCGCCATCGTCGCGGGCTCCAAGGTCTCCACCAAGCTGGACGTGCTGAACTCCCTGAGCCAGGTCTGCGACCAGCTGATCGTCGGCGGCGGCATCGCCAACACCTTCCTCGCCGCGGCGGGCTACAAGGTTGGCAAGTCCCTCCATGAGGCCGACCTGGTCGACACCGCCAAGGCCATCGCCGCCAAGGTCAGCGTGCCCCTGCCGGTGGACGTCGTGGTCGCCAAGGAATTCGCCGAGACGGCCGTCGCCACCATCAAGGCCATCGCCGACGTCGCCGACGACGACATGATCCTCGACATCGGTCCGCAGACCGCCGCCCACTTCGCCGAGCTGCTGAAGTCCTCGAAGACCATTCTCTGGAACGGTCCGGTAGGCGTGTTCGAGTTCGACCAGTTCGGCGAAGGCACCAAGGCGCTCGCCCTGGCCATCGCCGACAGCCCGGCCTTCTCCATCGCCGGTGGTGGCGACACCCTGGCGGCCATCGACAAGTACGGCGTGGCCGAGCGCATCTCCTACATTTCCACCGGCGGCGGCGCCTTCCTCGAGTTCGTCGAGGGCAAGGTCCTGCCGGCCGTGGACGTGCTGGAACAGCGCGCCAAGGCGTGAGCCCGCGGGGGCGTCACCGCTCCCGTGCACAGGGAAGGAGATTCGCATGAGAGCAGCGTTCGCCCTTGTCGCAACGGCCCTGGTGGCCGGTTGCGCGAGCCAAGAGGCGCCGAGCGACAACTGGACCCGCTGGGTCTGCGACAGCCAGACCGAAGTGCTCTGGCGCTTCGCCGATGCGGGTAGGAACAGCATCGACCTGCGCCTGGGCGGCGGCGACATCGCCCATCGCCTGAAGCGGGAGCCTTCGGGCTCCGGCGCCTTGTACAGCGACGGCAACCTGGCCTTCCACACCCGGGGTGAGGAAGGCCTGGTCTACTGGGTCGCCACTGACGACCTCATCGGTCGCGGTTGCAAAGCCCCGTGATATTCCCCCGGGAAGGGCATGACCGCTCCTCCCCGGAAACTTGAACCCGGCCTGCCCCTGGGGCAGGCTTTGCAATCTGACAGCCCACCCACTCGGGAGACTGATACACCATGGCACTCATCAGCATGCGCCAGATGCTGGACCACGCCGCCGAATTCGGCTACGGCGTCCCGGCTTTCAACGTCAACAACCTGGAACAGATGCGCGCCATCATGGAAGCGGCCGACAAGACCGATTCCCCGGTGATCGTGCAGGCTTCCGCCGGTGCCCGCAAATACGCCGGCGCGCCTTTCCTGCGCCACCTGATCCTGGCCGCCATCGAGGAATTCCCCCATATCCCGGTGTGCATGCACCAGGACCACGGCACCAGCCCCGACGTCTGCCAGCGCTCCATCCAGCTGGGCTTCTCCTCGGTGATGATGGACGGCTCCCTGCGCGAAGACGGCAAGACCCCGGCCGACTACGAATACAACGTCCGCGTGACCCAGCAGACCGTTGCCTTCGCCCATGCCTGCGGCGTGTCCGTTGAAGGCGAACTGGGTTGCCTGGGCAGCCTGGAAACCGGCCAGGCCGGCGAGGAAGACGGTGTCGGCGCCGAGGGCATCCTGGACCACAGCCAGATGCTGACCGATCCGGAAGAGGCCGCCGACTTCGTCAAGAAGACCCAGGTCGACGCCCTGGCCATCGCCATCGGCACCAGCCACGGCGCCTACAAGTTCACCAAGCCGCCGACCGGCGACATCCTCGCCATCGACCGCATCAAGGAAATCCACAAGCGCATCCCCAACACCCACCTGGTGATGCACGGTTCCTCCAGCGTTCCGCAGGACTGGCTGGCCATCATCAACGAGTTCGGTGGCGACATTAAGGAAACCTACGGCGTGCCGGTCGAGGAGATCGTCGAGGGCATCAAGTACGGCGTGCGCAAGGTCAACATCGACACCGACCTGCGCCTGGCCTCCACCGGTGCCATCCGTCGCTACATGGCGCAGCATCCGAGCGAGTTCGACCCGCGCAAGTTCTTCAGCGAAACCGTCAAGGCCATGCGCGACATCTGCATCGCCCGCTACGAAGCCTTCGGCACCGCCGGCAATGCCTCCAAGATCAAGCCGATCTCCCTGGAAGGCATGTTCCAGCGCTACGCCAAGGGTGAACTGGACGCCAAGGTCAACTGATCCCACCGCGTTCGAACGAGGAGCCCCGCCATGCGGGGCTCTTTCGTATCCGGCCCCTGACGGAGGGCACGCCGGAACCGGTGGGCTCCGGTAGACTGACGCCCCTTTCGCCGGACCCGCACCGCCATGCATGACCTGAAGTACCTCCGTGGATACCCCGCCGACCTGCTGGCGCAGGTGGCGCGGATGCGCGATGCCGGTCGCCTCGGGGAGTACCTGGAGCGGCGCTATCCGGGCCGTCATGAGGTGCAGAGCGACAAGGCCCTGTACGGCTACGCCATGGAACTGAAGCAGGCGCACCTGCGCAACGCCCCGGCGCCGGACAAGGTGATCTACGACAACAAGCTGGATGTGGTGCACAAGGCCCTGGGGCTGAACACCGCCATTTCCAGGGTCCAGGGCGGCAAGCTGAAGGCGAAGAAGGAGATCCGCGTCGCCTCGCTGTTCAAGGAGGCCGCACCGGCATTCCTCGAAATGATCCTGGTCCACGAACTGGCCCACCTGAAGGAGCGGGACCACACCAAGGCCTTCTACCAGCTCTGCGAGCACATGCTGCCGGGCTATCACCAGTTGGAATTCGACCTGCGCGTCTACCTCACCTGGCGCGAGCTGGAGGGTTGAGTTTCCCGGCGGCTGCTAGGCTCAGGAGAGCGGCCGAGCGAGGTCATCGGACATGTTGGCGATTCACCGCGCCCTCTGCGTCATCCTCTGGGTGCTGGGCCTGGTTCCCTTCGCCGGGGCCCGTGAACTGCTAGCGGTCAGCGCCGAGTTTCCTGGTATCCATTTCACCGCCCCCGATGGCACGCCCCGGGGACTGGGGGTCGACGTGCTGCGGATGATCGCCGCCGAACGGGGTGACCAGGTGCGGTTCGAGATCTATCCCTGGGCGCGGGCCCAGAAAATGGTGGAGGAGGGCCGTGCCGATGTCCTGGTGGGGCCCTATCGCACGGCCGCGCGGGAGCGGCGCTTCCAGTTCGTCGAACCCGGCTTCTACCGCGACAACCTGCGTTTCTACGTCCGGCGCCAGTCGGGCTACAGCTGGGACGGACGCGTCACCAGCATCCAGGGGAGGCGGATCGCGATCATGCACGGTTGGGCCTATGGCGCGCGCTTCGACAGCCTGAAACCCTACCTCGACCTCCACGTGGCCCCTTCGGTGGAGCTGGCGTTCAAGCTGTTGATGGCGGAGCGCGTCGACCTGGTGGCCAGCAACGAACGGGATTCCCGCCCGCGCATCGCCGAGCTCGGCCTGGAGGGCGACGTGAGTCCGCTGGAGCCGGTCATCGACACCCAGGTGGGCTATTTCGCGCTGCCCCGGGGGGAGTCCCAGCGACCTCTGCGGGAAGACATCGAGCGCATTCTTCGGCGGATGCGTGCCGATGGTCGGCTGGCTGAGCTCGCTCGTCCCTATGCTGTGCCCTTGCCCTGAACGGAGCGTCTGATTGGGCAGGGGAGGTGGGCGCGCACCCGGCGTGTGGGTACACTGCCGCCCCACCGGAACGGGGAGAGTCGGATTGAGCGCAGCAGAGTCGGATTACTCGGTCTACCGCAAGGTGGTCACACAGCTGATGAACGGCGAGGAGCAATTGCCCAGCCTGCCGATGATCACTCTCGACATCCGCCGCGCCCTGACCGATCCCAATGTCACGGTGGCCAAGCTCAAGCAGCTCATCAGCCGCGACCCGGCCCTCAGCGCCCTGCTGATGAAGCACGCCTCCAGCATCATGTTCCGTTCCAGCCAGCCTCCCAGGACCCTGGAGGACGTGATTCGCCTGCTGGGGCTGCAGGAGGTGGACCGCGTCACCCTGGTCCACAGCCTGAAAAGCCTGTTCACGCTCCACAGCGCCGCCCACAAGCAGCTGTTCATCGGCGTGTGGGGGCGGCTCACCCGCCAGGCCGCCGTCAGTGCGGCGCTGGCGCGGCCGCTGGGCATTCCCTCGCCCGATCATGCACTGCTGGCCAGCCTGCTCTGCGACGTGGGCGAACTGGCCGTGCTCTCCGCGTTCAAGGACGCCAGCCAGGTGCCCAGCGCCGAGGTGTTCACCCGCCTGTGTCGGGAATACGGCCAGTCCCTGAGCGTGATCGTGTTGAAGAAGTGGGCCGTGGACGATGCCTATATCCAGGTGGTGCGGGGCGCCCGGCAGTGGGACCTCGACAGCGGCCCCCGGTTGTCCCTGGTGGACCTGGTCAACCTCGGCATCTGGCACGCCCTGAGGGACGAGCATCCCGCGCCCCGCCTGCCCGCCCTCGGCGAGCTCGCCGCCTATCGCAAGCTGGCGCCGCCCCTGGATGGCCTGGACGCCGGCGGTGGCCTGGCCCTGGTGTTCGCCCACCAGGACAGCATCAGGCGCACCGCCAGCCTCCTCCGCTAGCTTTTCCAGAAGGGCTTGCGACCCTCCTCCAGCGCCTGCGCCCGGCTCAGGCCGATATCCTTGAGCGCCCGGTCGTCCAGTGCCAGCAGGGCGCGGCGGGTATGCAGGCGCATCCAGAAGCGGCTCCAGCGGTTCCCGGGCATCGGCGGCGTCCCCGTCACCCGGGCGCAGTGCTCCCGTTCCAGCTCCACCGCGCGAAGCGTCAGGCGTACATCGCTCAAGCCATTCATGCTGCGTTCTCCTCGTGCCCTGTGATGAATCGGGGTGGAGTCATGATGGCTAGCGGCAGAAAAAGGATACAGATTCACGATCTGTATATTTTTTTCATACAGAAGGCGTGTTTTTCTATCTGAATCTTCCGTTTCGATGCGATCTGTATGGTTGCGTGGGCGGGTATCGGGTGAATCGAGGGGCTGTCATGAAACTCTACATCAAGCTGGCCGAAACCCTGGGCGAACGTATCGAGCAGGGCTACTACCGACCGGGCGACCGCCTGCCTTCGGTGCGGGCCCTGAGCCAGGAGCACGGCGTCAGCCTGAGTACGGTGCAGCAGGCCTATCGCATCCTCGAGGATGGCGGCCTGGTGGAGCCGCGACCGAAGTCGGGCTACTTCGTCCCGCCGCGCCGCCAGGCGCCGGCGTTGCCCGCCGTCAGCCGCACGCCCCAGCGGCCGGTGGATGTGTCCCAGTGGAACGATGTGCTCGACCTGGTCAAGCGCAGTGCCCGGGACAGCGTGATCCAGTTGGGGCGCGGCATGCCGGACATCTCCAGCCCGACCCTGAAGCCGCTGTTGCGCAGTCTCGGCCGCATCAGCCGCCGCCAGGACGGCAGCGGGCTCTATTACGACAGCATCCACGGCACCGAAGCCCTGCGGGAGCAGGTGGCGCGCCTGATGCTGGACTCGGGCTGCCAGGTCCCCCCGGACGACATCGTCATCACCACCGGTTGCCACGAGGCGCTGTCGGTGGCGATCCGTTCCACCTGCGAGCCGGGGGACATCGTCGCGGTGGACTCGCCCAGCTTCCACGGTGCCATGCAGACCCTGAAGGGGTTCGGCATGAAGGCCCTGGAACTGCCCACGGACCCGCTCAACGGCATCAGCCTGGAGGCTTTGGAAATGGCCCTGGAGCAGTGGCCGATCAAGCTGATCCAGCTCACGCCCAGCTGCAACAACCCCTTGGGCTACATCATGCCGGAGGCCCGCAAACGCGCCCTGCTGACCCTGGCCCAGCGGTATGACGTACCGATCCTGGAGGACGATGTCTACGGCGACCTGGCCTATCAGTATCCGCGTCCGCGCAGCATCAAGTCCTTCGACGAGGATGGTCGGGTGCTGTTCTGCAGTTCGTTTTCCAAGACCGTCGCGCCGGGCATCCGCGTCGGCTGGATAGCCCCCGGCCGCTACCTCGACCGGGTGCTGCACATGAAGTACATCTCCACCGGCGCCACCGCCACCCAGCCCCAGCTGGCGCTGGCGGAGTTCCTCGGCCAGGGCCACTACGAGCCCCACCTGCGGCGCATGCGCAGCCAGTACCAGCACAGCCGCGACCAGATGATCGACTGGGTGATGCGCTACTTCCCCGAGGGCACCCGTGCCAGCCGGCCCCAGGGCAGCTTCATGCTCTGGGTGGAGCTGGCCGAGGATTTCGACACCCTGCGCCTCAACCGCGCCCTGCTGCCCAAGGGGGTACAGATCGCCGCCGGCAGCATCTTTTCCGCCTCCGGCAAGTACCGGAACTGCCTGCGGATGAACTACTCCGCCAAGCCCACGCCGGTGATCGAGGCGGCGGTGCGGGCGGTGGGGGAGACCATCAGGGAGATGCTGGGGGAATAGGCGACGGGCCATCTCCCCGCCCAGGGATTCGTCAGAGCCATTGGGCATCCCAAGACGGATAGTCGCCGATGCGTTTCACCAGCCCTGCCCTCAGGGGACGGGCCACGATGTCGCGGGCGACCTGGATCAGGTCGGATTCTCGCCTGAGGGCGTGGTCGCGGAAACCCGCCTGCCAGATCGATCCGCCCGTTTCCAGAACCCCTCCGAGGCGGCGCGCCGAGCGGCCCTTGAACACCTTGATCGCATTGGCGAGCCCGATGGGGCCCCGCAACTGAAGCAGCCAATGCAGGTGGTCGGGCATCAGGACCCAGGCGAGGGAGTGGACGATGTTCTGCTCCTGGAGGCGGCGCATTTCCGCGATGACGAGGCGCGCATGGCTGAAGTCTTCGAAGAGTGGGCGGCGCCCCGCCGTCGTGAGGGTGATGTGGTGGACCTGTCCTGGGATGGACAGCCCGCCGCGTCGCTGGTCCTTGCTCGGCATATCCATTGCCTCCTCGGGGGGAAGGCAAAGACTTTACGAGTCGAAGTCGTCGATGTGCGCCCGACTGCCGGTGGAACGGGCTGATTGCGACGGGCCGGTTTCCGCCCGGCCATGAGGCCTGTTCGCGAATCGATGGACCTCATCGGACAGGGCTGAGTGGCGCTACCCCGCCTTTCCCTCGTTCAACAGATGCGCCGCCAGCGTCCGCAACGGCCCCAGCTGGCGACAGACCAGGCCCAGCTCGGTCTGGACCAGCCGCGGGCGGTCGTCCATGTCCTCGGGGAGTTGCGCCAGCTCCCGGGCCAGGGCGTCCTCCTCGTCGCACTGGATGCTGACGCTGCGCTTCTCCGTCAGGCTTCCGGCGATCTCGTCGAGGCTGGCGGCGATGCGTTCGGCGGCGGTTTCGACGGTGGGCGCCAGGGCCTCGCCCGGCGTCTCGCTGCGGTGGGCGCCCAGGGCGGAGAGGTAGCTGAGCAGGGTGTGGGACAGCACCAGGAAACGAAAGCCGATGTCCGCCTCCTTCCGGAAATGGCCGGGCTCCATGAGCATGTTGGACAGGGTGGTGGACAGCGCGGCGTCGGCGTTGTGGGCGTTGCGCCTGGCCAGGCGGTAGGCCAGGTCGTCGCGCTTGCCGCTGGCGTACTGCTGCATGATCTGCCGCAGGTAGCGGGCGTTGCAGGACAGGGTGTTGGCCACCACCTGGTTGAGTCGCCGACCCTGCCAGTCCGGGAGGATGAAGATCACCGCCAGGCCGGCGATCAGCGCCCCCAGCAGGGTGTCCACCAGCCGTGGCAGGAACAGGCCGTAGCTGTCGCCGATCTGGTTGAAGCAGAACAGCACCAGCAGGGTGATGGCGGCGGTGGCCAGGGTGTAGCGGGTGGCGCGGGTGGCGAAGAAGATCACCCCCGCGACCACGGCGAAGGCCGATTGCACCAGGGCGTTGGGGAAGAGGTCGAACAGCGCCCAGCCCAGGGCCAGGCCCAGCAGGGTGCCGGCGATCCGCTGCACCAGCTTGCGCCTCGTGGCGCCGAAGTTGGGTTGGCAGACGAAGACCGTGGTCAGCAGGATCCAGTAGCCCTGCTCCGGGTGGATCAGGTGCAGCACGCCGTAGCCGGTGGCCAGGGCCAGGGCCATGCGCAGGGCGTGGCGGAATACCGGCGAGGTGGGCGTGAGGTGCTGCTTGAGGCGCTCCCAGACGTCCATCAGGCCCTGGGGCGAGCGGTCCAGCAGGCTGGCGTCCTGGGCTTCGGCCAGGGCGTCGGGGTTGCTGGCGTCGGTGAGCAGGCGGTCCAGGGTGGCGAGGTTGCGGGCCAGCGCGTTGAGCGAGCGCAACAGGCCGCGCCAGGCCGGGTTGCTCTGGATGCGCAGGTGCTCCAGGGACTTGTTGAGGTCTTCCAGCGCCTGGGTGCCGTCCAGGTAGTCGAAGGGCTGGCGCATGCGGATGGCCCGCCCGAGGGCCTGGCAGGCGCCGCCCTGCTGGCGCAGCAGGCGCTGGCAGCGGAACAGCACGTCGCTGTGGAAGAAGGCCTCGGCCAGCTCGTTGTAGGGGTGGTGCGAGGAGCTGGCGCGCTCATGGATATCCTGGGCGAGGAAATAGAGCTTCAGGTAGCGGTTGACCTTGGGGCCCGGCCGGCCGTTGCCGACCCGGTGCAGGATGATCTCCTTGGCCGCGTTCAGCGCCGCCACCACCTGGCCGTTCTGTCGCGCCAGCTCCAGGCGGCGGGCCTCCTGGTCGAGGTGGCGGACGGGTTCCAGCAGCGCGGACTTCAGCTTCAGGTACTGGCCCAGCTCGCGGAACACCCGGGCCAGGCTCTGTTGCACCGGCTGGTGGGTGAAGAGGGCCTGCCAGAGCACCGAAAGCAGGCCGTACCAGGCCGCACCGGCGACCAGCAGCACGGGCTCGCGCCAGAGGTTGGCAGGGCTGCCATCCCGCTGGTCCACGCCGATCATGGTGTAGATCGAGAGGATCAGGGTGGCCGAGGCGATGGTGGCGTAGCGCTCCCCCAGGGCGCCGAGCATGGTCAGGCCGAAGCTGGCCAGCGCCAGGGCGCCGACGAACACCCAGGGATAGGGGAACAGCAGCTCCACCGACAGCGAGGCGATGCTGAAGCAGCCGAGGGTGACCAGCAGCGCGGTGAGGCGGCCTTGCCAGCTGTCGTCGGTCTCCGCCAGGGCGCTGGCGATGATGCCGAGGAACAGGGGAATCAGCAGGTCCATGCGGTCCTGCTGCCAGCAGAGCGCCATGCTCCCGGTGAGGGCGATGAAGACGCGCAGGCTGTAGCTGAACTTGTCCACCGCCCAGAGGCGGCGCAGCGTGTGAACGAAGGGTGTTGAGGGCATAGGGGCCTTGTGGGCGTCAGGGCTGCGGGCTACAGCCTAAGGGAGGCGATTCGTGCTGTCAGCCACTCGAGCCATTCGATGTAGGTGATGGAGAAGAGTCGCTGGGGCTTGAGTGAACATTCAGGTACGAAAGTACAGACTGGCGCTGGTGGCGATTCCCGATTTGGTGCAGTCTTGACGAGCTTGCCGGTCGAACCTGATCTCGGATGCCTGTGCATGAGGAATCGTTGTGGTGTTGTCCTGGTTGCCCTCCTGCTCGCCTGCACGAACACCGTCGCCGAGACGTTGCGCATTGCGGCGGATGTCTGGCCACCCTTCGCCGACGCCCGGTTGCCGGGCAACGGCCTGGCTACGGAACTGGTCGCCACGGCCCTGAAGCGGGCGGGGCACCGCAGCGAGTACGTCCAGGCACCCTGGGCCCGCGTGCTGCGAGGGGTGCAGCTGGGCGAGTACGACCTGGTGGTGAACGCCTGGTACAGCGATGAACGCAACGTGTTCGGCCACTTCTCCCGGCCCTACCTGACCAATCGCATCCTCTTCCTCAAGCGCAAGGGCGCCCCGGTGGAGGTCCGCTCCCCGGCGGACCTGGGTCGCTACAGCATCGCGGCGGTGCGTGGCTACAGCTACCTGCCGGGCTTCGACGCCGACGTCAGCCTGGACAAGGTGATGGTGAAGGATTTCCAGATGGGCGCCCGGATGCTGGCTGCCGGCCGGGTGGACCTGACCCTCGAGGATGAGCTGGTGGCCCGCTACTACCTCAACGGCGAGTTGAAGGGCATTCGCGAGCGGCTGGAGTTCCTGCCCCGGCCGCTGTCGGAGAACGGCCTGCATATCCTGGTGCGTCGCAGCCACCCGCGACACGAGGCGCTGGTGGAGGATTTCGACCAGGCCATGGACGCCATGCGCGAAGACGGGACCTACGCCGCGATCTTCGCCCGCCACGGCCTCCCGCCGCCCGGGAACTGAGTCCGCCTCAGAGAATGCGCACCTTGTAGCTGCGCCCCTTGATCTTCCCTTCCGACAGGCGCTTCAGCGCCTGCCTGGCGACGCCCCGCTCCACGGCGACGAAGGCCTGGAAGTCGAAGATGGCGATCTTGCCCACCTGGCTGCCGGGCAGGCCCGCTTCGCCGGTCAGGGCGCCGAGGATATCGCCGGGGCGGAGTTTCTCCTTGCGGCCACCGCTGATGCACAGGGTGCTCATGGGCGGCAACAGCGGCTCGCGGTTCTTCACGATCAGCTCATCCAGGCGCTGCCAGTTCAGTGGAGACTGCTGGAGGGTCTCGATGGCCTGGGCGCGCTGGGCTTCCGCCGGGGCCACCAGGCTCAGGGCCAGGCCCTTCTCGCCGGCACGGCCACTGCGTCCGACGCGGTGGATGTGGATTTCCGGGTCCCGGGACAGTTCGACGTTGATCACCAGTTCCAGCCCGGCGATATCCAGCCCGCGTGCGGCGACGTCGGTGGCCACCAGCACGCTGCAGCTCTGGTTGGCGAACAGGGCCAGCACCTGGTCACGCTCGCGCTGTTCCAGGTCGCCATGCAGGGATTGGGCGGAGACGCCCTGTTGCTGCAGGTACGCCTCCAGTTCCTGGCATTGCTGGCGGGTGGCGCAGAAGGCCACGCAGGATTGCGGGCGGTTGGCCTGCAGGAGGCGAAGCACCGCCTCCATGCGCTGGCGCGGGTCGATCTCGTAGAAGCGCTGCTCGATCTGGCTGTCGTCGTGCAGGGCTTCCACCTTCACCTGTTGCGGGTCGCGCATGAAGGTCCTGGCCAGCTGGGCGATGCCGTCCGGGTAGGTGGCGGAGAACAGCAGGGTCTGCCGACGCGCCGGGAGCTGCTGGATGATGTCCGCGATGCTGTCGTAGAAGCCCATGTCCAGCATGCGGTCGGCCTCGTCCAGCACCAGGGTGTTCAGTCCGTCCAGCACCAGCGTGCCCTTGCGCAGGTGTTCCTGCACGCGGCCGGGGGTGCCCACCACCACGTGGGCGCCATGCTCAAGCGAGCCCACCTGGGGCCCGAAGGGCACGCCGCCGCAGAGGGTCAGCACCTTGATATTGCCGTGGCCACGGGCCAGGCGGCGGAGTTCCTTGGTCACCTGGTCGGCCAGCTCACGGGTGGGGCAGAGCACCAGGGCCTGGCAGCCGAAGAAGCGCGGGTTCAGCGGCTCCAGCAGGCCGATGCCGAAGGCGGCGGTCTTGCCGCTGCCGGTCTTGGCCTGGGCGATCAGGTCACGCCCCTTGAGGATCAGCGGCAGGCTTTCGGCCTGGATCGGCGTCATGTCGCGGTAGCCCAGGCTCTCCAGGTTGGCCAGGGTGGCCGGGGAAAGGGGCAGGGAGGTGAAGGCGGTGGTGGTCACGGGGCGGGCCTGTCGATCGAAATGGCGCGCAGTGTAGCAGGCCGCCGCGCGCCTTCCCGGTCACTCGTCGAGGCCCGGGTACAGCCGGAGGTGCGCGGACGCTTTCCCGGGACGCCTGGAAGGCGATTGCCGCCGCAGGCCCTGCCCGTTGACCCCGGACAAGAGCGGGGTGGCGATTGGCTGCTAGGCTTGCGACTATTCCCTCGACTTCACCCTTCCCTACCATGGATGGCCCATGCGGACGTTCTGTGCCCTGTTGCTGAGTTTCCTGGTCGTCGTTCCCGTCCGGGCGACGGAGTGGTTCCCGTTGCCGGTGAACATCGATGGCCGCGAGGCCAGCTACCGGCCCCTCACGGCGGCGAGCAAGCCCTGGCGCATCTGCGCCCTGCTGCCCCACGGCATGGACCGCTACTGGTGGGGCGTTGCCTGGGGGCTGGATGAGGAATCGCGGCGCCAGGGGGTGCATCTCGGGGTCTACGAAGCGGGGGGCTACCAGCACGCGGCCATGCAGAAGGCGCAACTGGCCCGCTGCATCCAGTTGGCCGCCGACGCCTATGTGATCGCGGCGATCAACACCCGGGGGCTTTGCGCTGAGCTGGACGAGCTGGCGCGCAGACGGGTCCCGGTGATCGACCTGGTGAACCGCATCGAGTGCCCCGGCGTGACCGCCCGCTCCCAGGTGGACTTCGCCGAGATGGCCCGGGCGGCGCTGAACTACATCCTCGAACACAGCGAAGGGCGGCCGGTTCGCGTCGGCTGGCTACCGGGGCCGCAGGATGCGGGCTGGGTGCTGGACGCCGAGCGTGGCCTGGCCGAGGCCAGCGTGGAGGGCCGGGTGGTGGTGGTCACGGGCGGCTACGGACCGGTGGACCGCTCGAGCCAGGCGGTGCTGGTGCGCCGCCTGCTGGCGCGCGAGCCACAGCTGGACTACATCCTCGGCAACGCCGAGGCGGCGGCCTTCGCCGGCCAGCTGGTGCGCACCGGTGGGCAGCGCTACAAGGCGCAGGTGGTGTCGCTCTATGCCACCGAGCGGGTCCTGGAGGCGATCGCCGACGGTACGGTGCTGGCCGCCCCCACGGATTCCCCGGTGATCCAGGCGCGGGTGGCGGTGGACCTGGCGGTCCGGGCGCTGGAAGGCAAGGGCATGCCGGAACGGGTCAGCCCGCGCATCGAGGTGATCGACAAGCGGAGCCTGGGGCGTTTCGACATCTCGCACCTGATGCCGCCCAGCGGCCATTGGATGATCCGCCAGGAGCTGCCGGAGCAGTAGCGGGAGGGCGGTCTTTCCCGGAAGACGAAACGGCCCCTGGCGCGCTGCGCCAGGGGCCGTCTTCGTTGATGCCGCTGCGCTTACAGCTTGCGCATCGGCGTGCCGCGAACCGGCTTGTCGCCGGCCACGTAGTAGCGGGCGGTGCTGCGGGGCAGCGGCTGGCGACCACGGATTCGGTCGGCGATCTTCTCGGCCATCATGATGGTGGTGGCGTTGAGGTTGCCGGTGATGATCTCCGGCATGATCGAGGCGTCCACCACCCGCAGGCCATCCACGCCGTGCACGCGGCCCTGGCCGTCCACCACCGCCATGTCGTCGGTGCCCATCTTGCAGGAGCAGGACGGGTGGAAGGCGGTTTCCGCGTGGTTGCGGATGAAGTCGTCCAGTTCGGCGTCGCTCTGCTTGTCCACGCCCGGGCTCAGCTCGCGGCCGCGATAGGGATCGAGGGCCGGCTGGGCCATGATCTCGCGGGTGAGGCGGATACCGTCGCGGAACTCCTGCCAGTCCTGTTCGTGGGACATGTAGTTGAACAGGATGCTCGGATGCTGGCGCGGGTCGCGGGACTTGAGGTGGATGCGACCCCGGCTGGGCGAGCGCATGGAGCCCATGTGGGCCTGGAAGCCGTGTTCCTGCACGCCCTTGCTGCCGTTGTAGTTGATGGCGACCGGGAGGAAGTGGAACTGGATGTTGGGCCAGGCGAATTCCGGGCGGGTGCGGATGAAACCACCGGCTTCGAACTGGTTGCTGGCGCCGAGGCCGGTGCCGAGGAACATCCACTGGGCGCCGATGGCCGGCTGGTTCCACCACTTGGTGGCCGGGTAGATCGACACCGGTTCCTTGCAGGCGTACTGCAGGTAGAGCTCCAGGTGGTCCTGGAGGTTGGCGCCGACGCCGGGCAGGTCGTGGACCACGGGGATGTCCAGGTCTCGCAGCAGGGCGCTGGGGCCGACGCCGGAGCGTTGCAGCAGCTGCGGCGAGGCGATGGCGCCGCTGCAGACGATCACTTCGCGGCGGGCGTGGGCGGTCACGGCGCTGTCGCTGTTGCCCTGCAGGTAGGTGACGCCGATGGCGCGCTTGCCGCTGAACAGCACGCGGTCGGTCAGCGCGTGGGTGACTATGGTCAGGTTCGGGCGGTTGCGCGCCTGGTCCAGGTAGCCACGGCCGGTGGCGGCGCGGCGGCCTTCCGGGGTCACGGTGCGGTCCATCGGGCCGAAGCCTTCCTGCTGGTAGCCGTTCAGGTCGTCGGTGCGCGGGTAGCCGGCCTGCACGCCGGCCTCGACCATGGCGTGGAACAGCGGGTTGTTGCCGGCCTTGGGCGTGGTCACGCTCACCGGGCCGTCGCCGCCGTGGTAGTCGTTGGGGCCGATGTCGCGGGTTTCCGCCTTGCGGAAATAGGGCAGGCAATCGAGGTAGGTCCAGTCCTCCAGGCCCGGCAGCTTGGCCCAGCCGTCGAAGTCCAGGGCGTTGCCGCGGATGTAGCACATGCCGTTGATCAGCGAGGAGCCGCCCAGGCCCTTGCCACGGCCGCACTCCATGCGGCGGTTGTTCATGTAGGGCTCGGGATCGGTCTCGTAGGCCCAGTTGTAGCGGCGGCCCTGCAGCGGGAAGGCGAGGGCGGCGGGCATCTGGGTGCGGAAGTCGAGGCGGTAGTCGGGGCCACCGGCTTCCAGCAGCAGGACGCTGACGTCGGCGTCTTCGGTCAGGCGGGTCGCCAGGACGTTACCGGCCGAGCCCGCGCCGACGATGATGTAATCGAATTCCATTGGATAGTCTCCTCCTTCGGAGGGATGAAAGCGGAAGGCGGGAGCGCCGCGGCTGTGGGGATCAGCCGTCGGCGCCCGGCGCGCTGGATCGTCTGCTCAGAACACCGAGGCGTAGTCGCCCAGTTCCACCTGCACCGACTTGATGCGGGTGTAGTGGGCGAGCGTGGTGATGCCGTTCTCGCGGCCGACGCCGGACTGCTTGTAGCCGCCCACCGGCATTTCGGCGGGGGACTCGCCCCAGGTGTTGATCCAGCAGATGCCGGCTTCCAGCTTGTGGATCGCGCGGTGGGCGCGGGCCAGGTCGCGGGTGACGACGCCGGCGGCGAGGCCGTAGTCGGTGTCGTTGGCGCGGCGGATCACTTCCTCTTCGGTCTTGTAGGTGAGGATGCTCATCACCGGGCCGAAGATCTCTTCGCGGACGATGGTCATGTCGTCACGGCAGTCGGCGAACACGGTGGGCGACACGTACGCGCCCTTGGCGAACTCGCCGTCGCTCACGCGCTCGCCGCCGATCACCAGGCGGGCGCCTTCCTTGCGGCCGGCCTCGATGTAGCCCAGCACGCTTTCCATGTGGGCGAAGCTGGTGAGCGGACCGAAGTTGGTGCTGGGGTCTTCCGGATTGCCCAGGCGGATGCGCTTCACGCGCTCAAGCACCTTGGCCTCGAAGGCGGCGGCCAGCGCCTTGGGCACGAACACGCGGGTGCCGTTGGTGCAGACCTGGCCGGAGCTGAAGAAGTTGGCCATGACGGCGATGTCGGCGGCGCGGTCCAGGTCGGCGTCGTCGAAGATGATCAGCGGCGACTTGCCGCCCAGTTCCATGGTCACTTCCTTCAGCGAGGAGCTGGAGGCGCTGGCCATGACCTTCTTGCCGGTGGAGGTGCCGCCGGTGAAGGAGATCTTCTCGATCTGCGGGTGCTCGGTCAGCCACTGGCCGACTTCACGGCCGCTGCCGGTGAGCACGTTGAACACGCCGTCCGGCACGCCGGCCTCGGTGTAGATCTCGGCCAGCTTCAGGGCGGTCAGCGGGGTGACTTCGCTGGGCTTGAAGATCATGGCGTTGCCGGCGGCGAGCGCCGGGGCGGATTTCCACATGGCGATCTGGATCGGGTAGTTCCAGGCGCCGATGCCGGCGACCACGCCGAGCGGCTCGCGGCGGGTGTAGACGAAGCTGGTTTCGCGCAGGGGGATCTGCTCGCCTTCCAGGGCGGGGATCAGGCCGGCGTAGTACTCGATCACGTCGGCGCCGGTGACGATGTCCACCGCCTGGGTCTCGGCCAGGGGCTTGCCGGTGTCGAGGGTTTCCAGCGCGGCCAGTTCATCGTTGCGCAGGCGGAGGATGTCCACGGCGCGACGCAGGATGCGCGAGCGCTGCATGGCGGTCATGGCGGCCCAGACCTTCTGGCCCTCGATGGCGCTGGCGACGGCACGTTCGACGTCCTCCTTGCTGGCGCGCTGGACCTTGGCCAGGACCTCGCCGGTGGCGGGGTTGACGGTCTCGAAGGTGGCGCCGCTGGTGGCGTCGACATAGCCGCCGCCGATGTAGAGCTTCTGTTCGTCGAATCGAGCCATGGTGGTGTCCTCTCTTGTAAGTGTTGAGCGCAAGGCGGCCGGGCGGTCAGGCCGCCTGCTTGGCCAGTTGTTGATCAAGGAATTCGTAGGCGATGTGGCGGGCCTGTTCGGTATCGAAGGCCTCGCCGGACAGGGCGCCGCGCAACCAGAGGCCGTCGATCAGCGCGGCCAGGCCGCGAGCGGCGGCGCGGGCGCTGTTCGGGTCCAGTTCACGGCGGAACTGCCAGCACAGGTTGGAATAGAGCCGCAGGTCGTTGATGCGCTGGAGCCGGCGCAGGGCGGGCTGGTGCATGCTGCTGGCCCAGAACGCCAGCCAGGTCTTCATGGCCGGGCCGTTGACCTGGGTCTCGTCGAAGTTGCCGTCGATGATGGAGCGGATGTAGCCCCGCGCGCTGTCGTCGCCCATGGCGACGCGGCGCTTGCGCACGGCGTCCTGCAGGTCGCCCATGAGGTAGCGCATGGTGGCTTCGAGCAGGCCGTTCTTGTCCTGGAAGTAGTGGCTGATGATGCCGTTGGAGACGCCCGCCAGCTTGGCGATGTAGGAAATGCTGGCGTCGCCCATGCCCACCTGGTCCACCGCGTCGAGCGTGGCGTGGATCAACTGGGTGCGGCGCAGGGGCTGCATTCCGACTTTGGGCATGGGGGATTTCCTCCTCTTCCGGAACCATTCCGGACGGGTTGAAATCCAGCCTACTTTATTTTGATTGATCGTTCAAACAACAAAGAATATGCTCCGCGCCGTGGATCGGGATGCGGCAGTTCGCCGCACCTGATTCCAGGCCTTCGGCCGGCGGAATCCGTTCGTCGCCGGCCGAAGGCGCGGGTCTGTTTTGCGCCCTTTGGCGTCTGCTTTCACTGCCCTGGAATGTCCTTCATGAGCCAAGCTCCAATAACAACAAGCCCTGGGAAGGTGCGCTTGAACCCGGTCGTGTTCTTCGGGTCCACGGCGCTGATCCTGCTTCTCACGGTCGCCTTGATCACCTTCCCCGAAGACGCCGGCACCCTGCTCGGCAAGGCCCAGGCCTGGCTGTCCCGCAGCTTCGGCTGGTACTACATGCTGGCCATCGGCGCCTACCTGTTCTTCGTCCTCTACGTCGCCTTCTCCCGCTACGGCCAGCTGCGCCTGGGGGCCGACGACAGCAAGCCGGACTTCAGCTACGGCGCCTGGGCCGGGATGCTGTTCTCCTCCGGCATCGGCATCTCGCTGCTCTACTTCGCCGCTTCCGAGCCCATCGACCACCTCTTCAACCCGCCGGAAGGGCAGCCGGGCAGCCAGCAGGCCGCGCGCCAGGCGCTGCAGCTGACCTTCCTCCACTGGGGCGTGCATGGCTGGGCCATCTATGCGCTGGTGGGCCTGGCGGTGGGCTACTTCGCCTACCGCCACAACAAGCCGCTGGCGCTGCGTTCGGCGCTCTACCCGCTGTTCGGCGAGCGGCGGATGAAAGGCGGCGTGGGCAACGCGGTGGACTGCTTCGGCATCTTCGTGACCCTGCTGGGCCTGGTGACCAACCTCGGCATCGGCTCGCTGCAGGTGTCCTCGGGCCTGGAGTACCTGTTCGGCCTGCCCCACAGCCAGGGCGCCCTGCTGGCGGTGATCCTGGTGATGAGCGCGGTGGCCACCCTGGCCGCGGTGTCGGGCATCGAGAAGGGCATCCGCCGCCTCTCGAACCTCAACATCATCCTGTTCAGCGGGCTGCTGGTGTTCGTGCTGCTGGCCGGACAGACCCTGCACCTGCTCAACGGTTTCGTGCAGAACCTGGGGGATTACCTCAACGGCCTGGTGCTGAAGACCTTCGACCTCTACGTCTACACCGGCCAGTCCGGCAAGAGCGAGGAGTGGATGGGCCTGTGGACCCTGTTCTACTGGGCCTGGTGGATTTCCTGGGCACCCTTCGTCGGCATGTTCGTGGCGCGCATTTCCCGAGGCCGTACCGTGCGTGAGCTGGTGAGTGGCGTGCTGCTGATCCCGCTGGGCTTCACCCTGGCCTGGCTGTCGGTGTTCGGCAACAGCGCCATCGACCTGGTGATGAACCAGAACGCCGCCGACCTCGGCAAGGCCGCGCTGGAGCAGCCGGCGATGTCCATCTACCTGCTGCTGGAGCACTACCCCTGGTCCAAGGTGGTGATCGGCCTGTCCATCTGCGTGGGCTTCGTGCTCTTCCTGACCCCGGCGGATTCCGGTTCGGTGATGCTGGCCAACCTGTCCCGGGAGGAAGGCGACCTGGATGAGGACGCGCCCAACTGGCTGCGGATCTTCTGGTCCGTGGTGGTGACCCTGGCGACCATCGGCCTGCTCTTCGCCGGCAACTTCACCGCGATGCAGACGGTGGTGGTGCTGGCCGGCCTGCCGTTCTCGGTGGTGCTGCTGCTCTACATGTTCGCCCTGCTCAAGCAGATGAAGGCGGACGTGGCGGCGCAGCAGCCGGCGCCCGTCCCGGCCAAGGTGGTCGAGTTGCGCGGCGAGGCCGCCTGAGCGGCGAGACGTCGACAACGAAGAAGCCCGGTCAGTTGACCGGGCTTTTTTGATGCGTCGCGGATTGTCGGGGAATGCCTGTTCACGCCTGGCTGGCAATCTGGTGTGAGTGCCCTGACGATTTCCCAGCTTGCGGATGTTTCCCTCACCCCCGCCCCTCTCCCTGAAGAGGAGAGGGGTGACTCGCGCTGGCGAGTCCAGGTAGCCCTGAAGCCTTTACGGACCCGAAATGACGCAATGAAGGTGAAGTCGTGCGAATCGCCCCTTCAGAAGGCCGAGCGGAATCGTTGCGCAGGTGGCCGAGCGGCATGGATGCCGCGAGAGGCACGCGGGGCCATGGATGGCCCCTCGTGCCGGGCCCCCGGAGCGACGATGCAGGGAGGGAACCCGGCGTAGCCGGGCCGGATGCAGGGGCAAGTTTTTTGGTTCCTTTTCAACGATTGGAAAAGGGACTCGCCTGGGAAGGCGAAACAGAAACCTTCAGCCCACAGGGTAATGAGCTGGGCGCCCACGAGATCTCACACAAGATTGCCAATCCCGCTTGAGCACTCCCCTTCGCCGATGATCCGGGAAGACCCTTCTGTTGGGGCTCAGGCCTCGGCCTTGTCCAGCTGCTGGTCCAGGTAGTCGAAGGCGATCTGCAGGGCCTGCTGGATATTGAAGGCGTCCCCGGACAGGGCGCCGCGCAACCAGAGGCCGTCGATCAGCGCGGCCAGGCCCCGGGCGGCGATGCGCGCCTGGTCCTGGGGCAGGGCGCGGCGCAGCTCGCAGCAGAGGTTGGAGTAGAGCCGGTGGTCGTTGATCCGCTGCAGGCGGCGCAGGGACGGCTGGTGCATGCTCGCCGCCCAGAAGGCCAGCCAGGTCTTCATGGCCGCGCCGCTGACCTGGCTGTCGTCGAAGTTGCCTTCGACGATGGCCCGCAGGTGCGCGCGGGGGCTGTCGTCCCGCAGGGCCGCGCGGCGCTTGCGTACGGCACCGCTGAGGGCCGACATCAGGTGGCGCATGGTGGCTTCGAGCAGGCCGTTCTTGTCCTGGAAGTAGTGGCTGATGATGCCGTTGGAAACGCCGGCGACACGGGCGATGTAAGCGATGCTGGCATCGGCCAGGCCTACCTGGTCGACGGCTTCGAGCGTGGCCTGGATCAATTGCGAGCGGCGGATCGGCTGCATTCCGACCTTGGGCATCGGGTATTTCCACCATCTTGTGCGGGAATCGGGAGCGCGCAGTCTAGGGGGAACAGGATTGATCGATCAATCAACCCTTGCACGGCCGTGCCCGGCGGGCGGCTCCGGGGAGGCTGGCGCCAGCCGAAATGGAAAGCCCCCGCAGGCGCTGGCCGGCGGGGGCTTTCAGGGGGAAGGTGGTGCGGCTTACTTCAGCCACTCCTCCACGCGCTGCGGGTTCTTGGCGATCCAGTCCTTGGCGGCGGCTTCCGGCTTGGCGCCTTCGCGGATGGCCAGCATCACGGCGCCGACTTCCTCGCCGGACCAGGAGAACTTCTTCAGGAAGGCGGTGGCTTCGGGAGCCTTGGCTTCCAGGCCGGGGTTCACGACGGTGTCGACGTGCTCGTCATCGCCGAAGACCTTCTTCGGGTCTTCGAGGAAGCGCAGTTTCCACTTGGCGAACATCCAGTGCGGGATCCAGCCGGTCACCACGATGGGCTTCTGGGCCTTCTCGGCACGGGTCAGGGCGGTGGCCATGGCCGGGCCGGAGCTGGGCATCAGCTTGATATCGAGGTTGTACTGCTTGATGGCGTCCTCGGTGCGGCGCATCACGCCGGCGCCGGCGTCGATGCCGGTGATCTTGCCGTCGAAGTCGGCCTTGTAGGTATTCAGGTCCTCGATGGATTTGGCCTGCACGTAGTCAGGCACGATCAGGCCGATCTTGGCGCCGGTGTAGTTGGAACCCAGCACCACGACCTTGTCCTTGAGCTTGGCGTAGTACTCGCCGTGGGTGGCTGGCAGCCAGGCGGAGAGGGTGGCATCCAGGTCGCCCCGGGCTACGCCCTGCCACATGATGGCCGGCTCGACGGGCTTCAGCTCGATGCCGTAGCCGAGCTTTTCCTTGAGGATTTCGCCGGCCACGTAGCTGGCGGCGACGCTGTCGTCCCAGCCATTGACGAAGCCGATCTTCAGGGTGGGTTTATCGGCGGCCTGGACCATGCCCATGCCGAGGGCCAGGGTGGCGACGCCGAGCGTCTTGAGACAAAGGGATTTCAACTTGCGCATACGTATTGCTCCATCAGGTGGGATTGGCAGCCAACTACGTGGTCGATGGCCCGTTCTAAAGCGGGGGTGCGACTGTGCCTCTCGTGGCCCGTTACCGGGCCACGATGGGCGTGATGCAAGGAAGCGGGCTCAGGGGAGCCCTGGGTTCAGAGGCCGAGGTGCTTCTTGACGGCCGCGGCGCCGTCCTGGCCGTCGAAGGTGGTGACGCCCGCCAGCCATTTGTCCAGCGCGGCGGGGTTGGCCTTGAGCCAGGTGGTGGCGACCTTCACCGGATCCTCTTTCTCGAGGATCTTCTCCATCAGCTGGCTTTCGATCTCGACGGTGAACTGCAGGTTGTTCAGCAGCTTGCCGACGTTGCCGCAGCGCGCCTCGTAATCCGGCGGCACCACGGTGTAGACCTTGGCGGCGCCGTAGTCCGGACCGAAGACATCATCCCCACCGGCCAGGTAGGTGATGTCGAACTGGGTGTTCATCGGGTGCGGCGCCCAGCCCAGGAACACCACCGGTTCCTTCTTCTTCACGGCGCGCTGGACCTGGACCAGCATGCCGGCTTCGGAGGATTCCACCATGCGGAACTCACCCAGGCCGAACTGGTTGCCCTTGATCATCTTGTCGATCAGCAGGTTGCCGTCGTTGCCCGGCTCGATGCCGTAGATCTTGCCGCCCAGTTGGTCCTTGAACTTGGCGATGTCCTGGAAGCTCTTCAGGCCCGACTCGGCGGCGTAGGTCGGCACCGCCAGGGTGTACTTGGCGCCTTCGAGGTTGGGGGTCGGCAGCACCTTCACGCCGTTGTCCTTGGTGAAGGGCTCGATCACCGCGTCCATGGAGGGCGCCCAGTAGCCGAGGAAGACGTCGATCTGCTTGTTCTTCACGCCGGTGAAGGCGATGGGAACCGAGGCCATGATCTTGCGCGGGGTATAACCCAGCCCCTCGGTGAGCACCATGGCGACGCCCGTGGTCGCGGCGATGTCCGCCCAGCCGATTTCGGCGAAGCGCACCTGCTTGCAGCTCTGCGGTTCCTGGGCCCAGGCACCCTGGGCCAGTGCGCAGGCCAGCAGGCCCAGCGCTGCGACTTTCTTGATTTTCTTCATTAAGCGACTCCCTGACAGTGAAGGTGAAGCGTTCTTATTGCGCTTGCTGCCGCTGCAATCTGGCGCCGAGCCGGCCGAACATGCGACCCCGGGACGCCTGGCGGGTGCCGAAGCTCTCGGTGATGCGGTCGAGGATGATCGCCAGCAGTACCACCGCCATGCCGCTCTCGAAGCCCAGGCCGATGTCCAGGCGCTGGATACTGGCGAGCACGTCGTTACCCAGGCCACCGGCGCCCACCATCGAGGCGATGATCACCATGGACAGCGCCATCATGATGGTCTGGTTCACGCCGGCCATGATGGACGGCATGGCATTGGGCAGCTGCACCTTGTATAGCAGCTGCCAACCGGTGCAGCCGAAGGATTGCCCGGCCTCGACGATTTCCTTGTTCACCTGGCGGATGCCGAGGGCGGTCAGGCGCACCGCCGGGGGCATGGCGAAGATCACGGTGGCGATGATGCCGGGGACCCGGCCCAGGCCGAACAGCATGGCGGCCGGGATCAGGTAGACGAACGCCGGCATGGTCTGCATGAAGTCCAGGATCGGGCGGATGACGACGGCCACGCGCTCGCTCTTGGCGGCCCAGATCCCCAGGGGAATCCCCAGCAGCAGGCTGATCAGGGTGGAGGAGAAGGTCAGGCCGAGGGTGACCACGGTCTGCTCCCAGAAGCCCGTGAGCACGATGAGTATCAGGGAGGCGGCGGTGAACAGGGCGAACTTCACCCCGATGCGCCACAGGCCGAGGCCGACGAAGACCGCGATCAGCACCCAGGCCGGCGGCCACATGAGGAAGCGTTCGATCAGCTCGGAGAAGCCGCTGACCACCTGGCCGACACTTTCGAAGGCACCGCTGTAGTTGTCCAGAAGGTGCTGGACGACATCGTTGACCCAGCTACCCAGATCCAGTTTCTCGCTCATCGTCATTCTCCCCGCAGGCGGCTCAGCAGGCGGCCCTTGCTGATGGCGCCGCTGTAGCGGCCACTCTGGTCGACCACCGGGATCGGCCCTTCATTGATCACCAGGCGCTGGATGACGCTGTCCAGAGGCAGGTCTTCCGGTACCGGGTCGATGTGCTTGAGCAGGTCCTGCTCCAGCTCCAGGGTACGGCCGCCCTCCACCAGCAGGGCGATCTTCTCCAGGCTGATGGAGCCACGGAAGTTGTTCTTCTCGTCGACGATGAAGGCGTAGTGCTTGTCCATCGCCAGCAGCTTCTGGCACACGGCCTGGGCGTCGGGCGCCCTGCCGTTGTGCACGAACAGCGGAACGCTGTCGGACTTCAGCTGGCCGGCGGTGAGGTAGCGGCTGGTGTCGACGGTGTTGAAGAAGTTGCGGACGTAGTCGTTGGCGGGGTTTTCGATGATCTCCTGGGGCGTGCCCACCTGGATCAGCTTGCCGCCTTCCATGATGCCGATGCGCGAGCCGATGCGCATGGCTTCCTCGATGTCGTGGGACACGAAGATGATGGTGCGGCTGTGCTTCTTCTGGAGGTCCAGCAGCACGTCCTGCATCTCGCGGCGCTTGAGCGGGTCGAGGGCGGAGAAGGCCTCGTCCATGATGATCATCGAGGGGTCCACGGCCAGGGCGCGGGCCAGGCCCACACGCTGCTGCATGCCACCCGACAGCTCATGGGGGTACTTGTGGGCGAAGCTGGCCAGGCCGACCTGCTCCAGCACTTCCATGGCGCGCTTCTCGCGCTCCTTCTTGCCCTTGCCGGCCACTTCCAGGCCGAACGCGGCGTTGTCCAGCACGCTGCGCGAAGGCATCAGGGCGAAGGACTGGAACACCATGCTCATGTCGCGGCGGCGCAGGTCGATCAATTGCGACTTGGGCAGCTTGGCGACGTTCTGGCCGTCGATGAAGACATCGCCGGCGGTGGGTTCGATCAGGCGGTTGATCAGGCGGATCAGGGTGGACTTGCCAGAGCCCGACAGCCCCATCAGCACGAAGATCTCACCTTCGTTGACGCTGAAGGACACATCGCTGACGCCGATCACGGCGCCCCGCTCGGCGAGGATCTTTTCCTTGCTCCAGCCTTGCTTGAGTAAATCGATTGCTTCTTGTGGTTGTTGCCCGAAAACCTTGTAAAGGTTTTGAACCACGATCTTTCCAGACTGCATGGGATAGTTCCCCTTCAGTAGACATCCAGGTCAGCTACACGGAGCCAGATCGGGCGCTCGACGACGCCCAGCCTGGTGATGCCGACTGTCTTGCCTGTGTGGATAACAATGTTTCGAGAACCTGACAGCCCTCTGGCAGTGCTACGAAACCCATTCCCTGGGCGGGTTCTGCACCTCGACCGGAGGTGCGCGTACTTCCGAAATTTCTTATTAGGCCAGCCTCGACTCGGGGGGAGGCTGCCGCTTGTGTTATTCGGTCCGGGGCGGAGTGCCCACGGTCTGTCGATCCACGGGAACCGACAGCGACGAAATCGGGTGTCTCAACGATAAAGCCTTGAGGCCTTGGCAATTGTCGGTTTGCGACGTTCATATGTTGGGTGGCGACATGGCCAGTGGATATCGCGGAATGGCCCCCGTCAGCGCGTGTCGGCCTGGACGAGGGTCGCCGGTAGCGCACCGCCATCGCGGGCGGTGACGCCTTCGAGCCAGCGGGCGAGGGTGTCGGGATTGGCCTGCAACCAGGCCTTGGCCTCGCGTCTGCGGTTGGTGCTGCTATTGAGTATGGCCTCCATCAGGTGGTTCTCCATGGCCAGGCTGAACTTCAGGTTCGCCAGCAGCCGGCCGAGGTTCGGGCACTCCCGGGTCAGCCCCTTGCGCACGTTGGTATGGACGGTGGCGCCGCCATAGTCGGGGCCGAACCAGTCGTCCCCGCCGGCCAGGTAATGCAGCTTCAACTGGTTGTTCATCGGGTGTGGTTCCCAACCGAGGAAGACCGCCCATTGGCCCAGGTGGTCGGCGCGCTTGACCTGGGACAGCATGCCGTTCTCGCTGGACTCCATCAGCTTGAACCCGCCGAGGTCGAAGGCGTCGCTCTCGATCATCTTCAGGATCAGCTTGTTGCCGTCGTTGCCCGGCTCGATGCCGAAGATCCGTCCGCCCAACTGCTCGCGGTGGCGGGCCAGGTCGGCGAAGGTCCTGACTCCGCCGTCCCAGGCCGCCTGGTTCACCGCGAGGCTGTACTTGGCGCCGGTTAGGTTGGCCCCCAGGCTCTCCACCGTGCCGTTCTCCAGATAGGGGCGGATGTCGTTCTCCATGCTCGGCATCCAGTTGCCGAGGAACACGTCGACCCGGCCTTCGCTCATCGCCTTGTAGGTGTCCGGGACCGACAGGCGCTTCACCTTGGTGATGTAGCCCAGTTCGCTGAGCACATGCCGGGTCACGGCCGTGGTGACGGTGATGTCGCTCCAGCCGACGTCGGCGAAATGCACGGTGCCGCAGCGTTCGGGGTCGGCGGCGGCCAGGCTGGCCTGGCTGGTGAAAAGGGCAGTGGCCAGCAGCGCGGCCGCCAGGGAGAGGGCGGTAGGTCGGGTCATGGCGAGGGTCCATCCACGGCAGGTCGTTGTATCGTTCTCCGGACGTGCGTGGCTGTCGGACTGCGGCAGGCCTCGCCTCCCCGGCGCGCCGGGATGATGCGGGGCTTGGGCTTTCCCTGGCTACCGACCCGGTCGCAGGCAGAATGTATCTGTCGCGGGCGATGCGTGGAACCGGGTGGCGCGTTGGGGGATTCGATCGCGTTGGCCAGGGCGTGTTTGGGCACGAACAGGTCGGTTGGGGACGTTCCGCGATTGCTGAAATGCCGATGATGGTGCGCAAGTGCGGCCCCTACCGGAGTTCTACCCGTGGCAATCAGCGTATTCGACCTGTTCAAGATCGGCATCGGCCCGTCCAGCTCCCACACCGTGGGCCCCATGCGGGCGGCGGCGTTGTTCGCCACGGCCCTGCGCGAGCGCGGCCTGCTGGAGCTGGTGCAACGGGTGGAGGTGCGGCTCTACGGTTCGCTGTCCGCCACCGGTGTCGGACACGGCACCGACCGCGCCACCCTGGTGGGGCTGATGGGCGAATGGCCGGACCAGGTGGACCCGAAACAGATCGGCCCGCGCATCGAGGCGCTCAAGGCCAGTGGCCAACTCCTGCTGGATGGCCGCCACGCCGTGGCGTTCGACTGGAACCGCGACCTGCTCCTGCTGGAAGAAAACCTGCCCTATCACCCCAACGCCATGACCCTGGTGGCCGAGGGCGATGCCGGCGAGCTGCACCGCGACACCTATTACTCCATCGGCGGCGGTTTCGTCGTCGACGAGACCCAGGCCCGCTCCGGCCAACTGGACCAGGACAGCACCGAGCTGCCCTACGACTTCTCCAGCGGCGAAGAGCTGCTGCAACTCTGTCGTCGCCACGGCCTGCGGGTCTCCGAGCTGATGATGGAGAACGAGAAGGCCTGGCGCAGCGAGGCGGAGATCCGCGCGGGGCTGCTCAAGCTCTGGGACGCCATGCAGGAGTGCGTGGCCAATGGCCTGGGCCAGGAGGGCATCCTGCCGGGCGGGCTGAACGTGCGCCGCCGCGCGGCGAAGCTGCACCGCAGCCTGCAGGAGCTGGGCAAGCCCAACGTGATCGGCTCCACCATGAGCGCCATGGAGTGGGTGAACCTCTATGCCCTGGCGGTGAACGAGGAGAATGCCGCAGGCGGACGCATGGTGACGGCGCCCACCAATGGCGCGGCGGGAATCATCCCGGCGGTGCTGCACTACTACATGCGCTTCAACCCGGAGGCCACGGAAGACGACGTGGTGGCCTACTTCCTGGGGGCGGCGGCGGTGGGCATCCTGTGCAAGAAGAATGCATCCATCTCGGGCGCCGAGGTGGGTTGCCAGGGCGAGGTCGGCTCGGCCTGCGCCATGGCGGCGGCGGGGCTGGCCGAGATC
Source organism: Pseudomonas furukawaii (assembly GCF_002355475.1). NCBI lineage: Bacteria > Pseudomonadati > Pseudomonadota > Gammaproteobacteria > Pseudomonadales > Pseudomonadaceae > Metapseudomonas > Metapseudomonas furukawaii. The sequence goes on from NZ_AP014862.1 coordinate 393,370, forward strand.
CTCGGCGCAACCCCGGCACAGCTGGAGAACGCGGCCGAGATCGGCCTCGAACACAACCTGGGGCTGACCTGCGACCCGGTGGGCGGACTGGTGCAGGTCCCCTGCATCGAACGCAACGCCATCGCGGCTGTGAAAGCGATCAACGCGGCGCAGATGGCGTTGCGCGGTGACGGCGAGCACTTCATCTCCCTGGACCGAGTGATCCGCACCATGCGCGACACCGGTGCCGACATGCACGACAAGTACAAGGAAACCTCCAGGGGCGGACTGGCGGTCAGCGCCATCGAGTGCTGACCCGTCCTGGCCCGGGGATGCCGCCGTCGCCCATTCATGGTGCAGTCGGCGGCGAAAACCGTTGTGACCAACGGGTCTAGACTGGAATTGTCCGTCTGTTACTGAAGGTATTGTCTTGCGCGACCCAGTGACATCCACCGACCCAGGCGGTGTCACCTAAGTCCCCAGCTCCCGCCAACGGCGGGCTTCGCGGGTCGCAATCAGAAAGATTCTGTCGCTCTCGCCTAGGCCCGCTGGCATGGGCTTTGGATGGAATCCCCTGTTTTTGATTGAACGACCAATCAAGTTAGGCACGACCTTTGCCTAGATTGAGTACTCCCCGGTCATCGCAGTACCGGGTCATAACAAAAAGCCTCCAAACGAGGCCCGCTCCGTGCCTAGCCTGAGGGTTCAGAAATGTCACAGTTCAACCAGGGGGCCCAGCCCCAGAACCGTGTTCCCCAGTCCATCGGTTTCCTGCTGCTGGACAACTTCACCCTGATTTCCCTGGCCTCTGCGGTGGAACCGCTGCGCATGGCCAACCACCTGTCGGGACGCGAACTCTATCGCTGGCACACGCTCAGCCAGGACGGTCGTCCGGTGAGTGCGAGCGACGGCCTGCAGATCACCCCGGACAGCGGCCTGGACAACGCCCCGTCCCTGGACGCGGTCATCGTCTGCGGCGGTGTGGATATCCAGCACAGCGTCGGTCGTGAGCACGTGCAATGGCTCCAGTCCCAGGCCCGCCAGGGCCGTCAGCTCGGCGCGGTGTGCACCGGCAGCTGGGCGCTGGCCAAGGCCGGCCTGCTCGATGGCTTCGAGTGCAGCGTGCACTGGGAGTGCCTTGCGGCGATGCAGGAGGCTTTCCCGCGCGCCGGCATCACCACCCGCCTGTTCTCCATCGACCGCAACCGCAACACCTCCTCCGGCGGCACCGCGCCCATGGACATGATGTTGCACCTGATCGCCCGTGAGCACGGCCGCGAGCTGGCCGCCGCCATCTCCGAGATGTTCATCTACGAACGTATCCGCAACGAGCAGGACCACCAGCGCGTGCCCCTCAAGCACATGCTCGGCACCAACCAGCCGAAGCTGCAGGAAATCGTCGCGCTGATGGAGGCCAACCTGGAGGAGCCCATCGACCTCGACGAACTGGCCTGCTACGTCGATGTGTCGCGTCGCCAGCTGGAGCGCCTGTTCCAGAAGTACCTGCACTGCTCGCCCTCGCGCTACTACCTGAAGCTGCGCCTGATCCGCGCCCGCCAACTGCTGAAGCAGACCGCCATGTCCATCATCGAGGTGGCCTCGGTGTGCGGCTTCGTCTCCACGCCGCACTTCTCCAAGTGCTACCGCGAGTACTTCGGCATTCCGCCGCGCGACGAGCGTGCCGGCCAGAACGCCAATGTGGTGGCGCTGATGCCGGTGCCGGACGAACTGGTGCGCAATGCGCCGTCCACGGCGGGCGTGGCCCTGACCCGTGCCCAGGGCGAGTCCACCTTCGCCAGCGTGCGAGTGGTCTGACGGGAAACGGTGGTGCGCATCGCGCTGCGCGCAGCGCACCCTGCGAAAGCATCCGATGCTGGAATGAAAAAGGCGCCAATGGCGCCTTTTTCATGTCCGCTCGAGAACCGTCAGCGTGGCACCAGGGCCGGCAGCAGGGTGCGGGAGATGGCTTCGCGTACGTTCGGCAGCAGGGTGGCGCTGCCGCCCAGCAGTTCTTCCACCAGGCGGCGCAGGGCGACCGCCCGCTCGGGGCTCAGGCCGGTCACGGCCTGCTCGCAGGCCTGCTCGGCGGTCACGCCGGGCGGGACGCTGATCCCAAGCGCCACCAGACGCTCACGAAAGTCTTCCTGGTCGATCAGATCGGCATGCATCATTGCGCTTTCCTCCCAATGGATGCCGCGCCTCAGCGCAGCACACCCTCTTCCAGCAGCAGTTTGAAGATCGCTTCGGCGCCCGCCTGGGGCGAGACATCCTTGAGCACCTGGCCGCCACCTCCGGACGCCTTGGCGGTGGCCGCCTTCATCCGTTCGGCGCCGGTCTTCGCCTTGATCACCTTGAGGCGCTTCGGGCGGGGGCGGGCCGGCTGCAGCTGGGCCTCGTTGAACAATACATCTTCGACCAGCTCCACGTCCTCGGCTTCGATGCGACCACGGCGCGCAGGGCCGAATGCGCTCTGCCGAGCGGTGGGTGCCGCATTGTCGACGCTGGCGAGGAAGGGCAGGCGCACCTTCAGGCGACGACGCTGGCCACGGGGCAGGGCTTGCAGCACCTGGGCCACGCCGTTGTCCACCTTCTCCACTTCCGCCAGGCCCACCACCAGGGGCCAGCCCAGGCGTTCGGCCAGCAGGTAGGGCAGCATGCCGGAGCCTTCGCCGGTCTCCGCCTGGCTGCCGGTCAGCACCAGCTGGGCGCCACTTTCCTGGAGGAAATCCCCGAGGGCGTGCAGGGCGTCGTCACGGGGGCCCTGTTCCAGGACGATCAGCTCATCCAGGCCCATGCCGAGGTAGCTCCGCAGGGCTTCTTCATGGGGGTCGCCGGCGTGGACCACGCGCAGGCGCGGTCCGGCCAGGCGCAGGCCCAGTTCCACGGCGCGGGCATCCTGGTCGGCGCGACGGGCGCGCCCGGACGTGGGGTGCGCGCCGATGGAGACCAGGCTGACGATCTTCAGTGCGTCATGCGGCATCGCGTGCCCCTCCCTGACGGTATTGGCTGGCCAGTTCGATCAGCGCGGCGAGTACCGCGCCGGAGTCGCCGATCACCGAGAGATCGGCGCGTTTGATCATGTCGCAACCCGGATCCATGTTGATCGCCACCACCTTGTCGCAGGCGCCGATGCCTTGCAGGTGCTGGATGGCGCCGGAGATGCCCACCGCCAGGTAGACCCGGGCGGTGACCCAGGTACCGGTAGCGCCCACCTGACGGTTGCGCGGCATGAAGCCATCGTCCACCGCCACGCGGGAGGCGCCTTCGGTGGCCCCCAGGGCGACGGCGGCCTGGTGGAACAGGTTCCAGTCCTTGACGCCGTTGCCGCCGGAGAGGATGAACTCCGCTTCGGCCATGGGAATCTGCGCCGGGTCCACGGCCACCGGGCCGAGGTCCTCGATGCGCGGCAGGCTGTGGGCGATCTTGGTGCTCAGGTCCAGTGCGCGGGCTTCGTGACGGGTCTCGCTGACCGGCTCGGCGCATTCGGCGGCGGCCAGGATCAGCCGGGGCACCTTGCGCACCAGGTCTTCGCGGCCCGCACCGGCACGACCGGTGGCCTGCTCGTTGGCGATCTGCCAGACACGGGTGGCCGGGCGCTCGCCCAGCTTCGCCGCCAGCCGACGGCCCAGTTCGCCACCGCCGGTGCGGCTGTCGGGGAGCAGCCAGTGGCGCGGTGCCAGCTGGGCCTCCACGGCGCTCAGGGCGAGCACGCGGGTCTCCGGGGCGTAGCCGTCGAAGGCGCCGCCGCCGATGCGCAGCAGGCGGTCCACGCCGGCGGTGTCGAAGGCGCTTTCCTTGTCCTCGCCAAACACCACGGCGACCACGGCGCCTTCGCTGCCGGCCAGCTTGTTGGCCAGGCCGAGCAGGTCCTTGTCATGGGCCGACAGGCGGCCGCCGACCATGTCGGGGACGACGCAGATGTAGAACGCCGGCTGCTCGATCAGGTGCAGCGGCAGCTGCACCACCTCGGTGGCGGCGCTGCGCTTGCCGGCGGCGCCCTGTTGGGTGCCGCTGCGGTCGATGCGCTTGATGCCGCTGGGGCCGATGAACCCGGCGGCGGTCACATGGGGGTTCTTGCGGACCAGGCCGTTGGGGCCCATCCAGCTCGCCTGTCCCTGGGTCTGCATGGCGGCATGCAGCGGATGCAGGCGGTTGCGGGCGATCCACTCGGCTCGCGGGTCGCGGCGGATGATGTCGCTCATGCGATGGACTCCTGGGCTGCACGGACAGCTCCCTCTCCCTGGGGGAGAAGGGAGGCGAACAATTCATTCATCACGCGACCTCCACGGCGGCTTTAGCCACCGACGGCTTTTTTGCGTCAACCGGCGCCTCGATCAGTACCTCGGCCACCAGCTCGGCGATGTCCTTGATCTCCGGGCGCGGGGCCACCACGCCTTCGAGCATCGCGGTGCACTGCGGGCAGCCCACGGCCACCAGCTCGGCGCCGGTTTCCTTGATGTCCACCATGCGCATGTCGGGAATCCGCTGCTTGCCGGGGATGTCGGTGATGGGGGCGCCGCCACCGCCGCCGCAGCAACGGGAGCGGAAGCCGGAGCGTTCCATTTCCTTCACTTCGATGCCGATGGCCTTGAGCACGGCGCGGGGCGCTTCGTACTCGCCGTTGTAGCGACCGAGGTAGCAGGGGTCGTGGTAGGTCACGCTGGCGGCCTTGCTCTGGCCGAGGTTCAGCGCGCCGGCGCGCACCAGCTCGTCGATGAAGGTGCTGTGGTGCAGGACCTGGTACTGGCCGCCCAGGGCGCCGTACTCGTTCTTCAGCACGTGGAAGCTGTGGGGATCGCAGCTGACGATGCGCTTGAAGCGGTACTTGGCCAGGGTGGCGATGTTGCGCTTGGCGAGGGTCTGGAAGGTGGCTTCGTCACCCAGGCGACGGGCCACGTCGCCGCTGTCGCGTTCTTCCAGGCCGAGGACGGCGAAGTCGACGTTGGCGGCCCTGAGCACCTTCACGAAGGCGCGCAGGGTGCGCTGGTTGCGCATGTCGAAGGCCCCGTCGCCGACCCAGAACAGCACATCCACCTGCTGCTTGTCGCTCATCAGCGGCAGGTTCAGGTCCGCCGCCCAGTTCAGGCGACCGCCGGGGGCGAAGCCGCCGGGGTTGTCGGTGGCGATGAGGTTTTCCAGCACTTCCGCGCCCTTGTTCGGCGTGGCGCCCTTCTCCAGGGTGAGATGGCGGCGCATGTCGACGATGGCGTCGACGTGCTCGATCATCATCGGGCACTCCTCGACGCAGGCGCGGCAGGTGGTGCAGGACCACAGGGTTTCGGCATCCACCAGCGCCTTGCCCTCCAGGGAGACGATGGGCTGGTGCGGCCCGCCGCTGTGTTCGCCCAGCGGCTTGCCGGGGTAGGGGCTGCCGGCGAAGGAGGCGTCATTGCCACCGGCCAGGCCGATGACCATGTCCTGGATCAGCTTCTTCGGGTTCAGGGGCTGGCCGGCGGCGAAGGCCGGGCACATGGCCTCGCACTTGCCGCACTGCACGCAGGCGTCGAAGCCGAGCAGCTGGTTCCAGGTGAAGTCGGTGGGTTTTTCCACGCCCAGGGGCGCGCTGGTATCGCTCAGGTCCAGGGCCTTGAGGCCGGTGGAACGGCCGCCGCCAAAGCGTTCGGCGCGGCGGTGCCAGGCCAGGTGCAGGGCGCCGGCGAAGGCGTGCTTCATCGGGCCGCCCCAGGTCATGCCGAAGAACAGCTCGGACACGCCCCAGGCCACGCCAATGGCCAGCAGGCCGGCGAGGAACCAGCCGCCGAAGCCTTCCGGCAGGATGCCCGCCACCGGCAGGGTGGCGATGAAGAAGCTCGCGGAGAACATCAGCAGGCTCTTCGGCAGGCGCATCCAGGGGCCTTTCGACAGGCGGGACGGCGGGTTGCGCCGGCGCTTGGCGACGAACAGGGCGCCGACGAACATCAGCGTCGTCGCCGCCAGCAGGGCGAATCCGAGGATCCGGCTGTGCAGCCCGAAGCCGTGCACCAGGATGGCCAGCAGCGCGGCGAGGACGAAACCGCCGGCGGTGGCCACGTGGGTCTTGGACATGTACTTGTCGCGCTCGACCACGTGGTGCAGGTCCACCAGGTAGCGGCGCGGCATCTTCAGGAGGCCGCCGATCCAGTCGACCTTCGACGGACGACCCCGGCGCCACATGAAGAAGCGCTTCGCGGCGCCCAGCACGGCGAGGCCGAGGGCGGCGAAGAGCAGGAGGGGAAGAAGGGTATTCAGCATTGCTGGTCTCCTTGCAGGGACCGAATGGGTAACTCCGAACCAGTTCCCTCTCCCCTGTGGGGAGAGGGTCAGGGAGAGGGGAAAACCGGGAGCGCAGGAGCCGCCGGATTACCCTCTCCCCCCGCCCTCTCCCGCAAGCGGGAGAGGGGGCCGTCCGTGTGTTGGCTTAGAAATCCTTGCACAGGCGCAGGGCGTCGTAGATCGCCGCGTGGACGTTACGCGGGGCGCCGCAATCGCCGATGCGGAACAGCAGGTAGCCGTCACCGGGCTGGCTCAGGCAGGGCTGCGGCTTGATGGCGAACAGGGCGTCGACATCGATCTGGCCCTTGTTGCGCGAGCCGTCCTTCAGGGCGTAGTACAGGCTTTCGTCCGGGCGTACGCCGTTCTCGATGACGATCTGGTCCACTACGCGCTCCTCGCGGGCGCCGGTGTACTCGTTCTCCAGCACCGCCACCACCTTGTCGCCCTCGCGGTAGACCTTTTCCAGCACCAGGTCGCCGGTCATGATCACTTCCTTCGGGTACAGGCTGCGGTAGTAGGTGGGGAAGGTGGTGCCGCCCATGGCGACGCCGGGCTTGATGTCATCGGTGACGATCTCCACCTGGGCACCCTTCTCCGACAGGTAATCCGCCGCCGACATGCCGCCGAACTCGCAGATGGTGTCGTATACCAGCACGTTCTTGCCGGGCTCGACCTTGCCTTCGAGAATGTCCCAGGCGCTGACCACCAGACCTTCGGCGGCGCCCCAGTGCTCGTTCTGCTCGATGAAGGGATGGCCGCCGTTGGCCAGCACCACGACATCGGGCTTGAGGTCGAGGATGGTGTCCGGGTCGGCGGCGGTGCCCAGCCGCAGGTCGACCTTCAGGCGTGCCAGCTCCAGCTGGTACCAGCGGGTGATGCCGGCGATCTGGTCGCGTTGCGGTGCCTTGGCGGCGAGGGTGATCTGGCCGCCGAGCTGGTCCTTCTTCTCGAACAGGGTGACGTCGTGACCGCGCTCGGCCGCGACGCGAGCCGCTTCCATGCCGGCCGGGCCGCCGCCCACCACCACCACCTTGCGTTTCACGCCGGTGGTCTTCTCGATGATGTGGGGCAGGCCCATGTACTCGCGGGTGGTGGCGGCGTTCTGGATGCACAGCACGTCCAGGCCCTGGTACTGGCGGTCGATGCAGTAGTTGGCGCCGACGCACTGCTTGATCTGGTCCACCTGGCCCATCTTGATCTTGGCGATCAGGTGCGGGTCGGCGATGTGGGCGCGGGTCATGCCCACCATGTCCACGTAGCCGCCTTCGAGGATGCGGGTGGCCTGGTTCGGGTCCTTGATGTTCTGCGCGTGCAGCACCGGGACGTTGACCACTTCCTTGATGCCGGCCGCCAGGTGCAGGAAGGGCTCCGGCGGGAAGCTCATGTTGGGGATCACGTTGGCCAGGGTGTTGTGGGTGTCGGCGCCGGAGCCGACCACGCCGATGAAGTCCAGCATCCCGGTGTCGCTGTAGTACTTGGCGATCTGCTTCATGTCCTCGTGGGACAGGCCGTCCGGGTGGAACTCGTCGCCGGAGATGCGCAGGCCGACGCAGAAGTCCGGGCCCACCTCGGCGCGCACCGCCTTGAGCACCTCCAGGCCGAACTTCATGCGGCCCTCGAAGGTGCCGCCCCATTCGTCGGTACGCTTGTTGACGCGCGGGCTCCAGAACTGGTCGATCATGTGCTGGTGCACGGCGGACAGCTCGACGCCGTCGAGGCCGCCGGCCTTGGCCCGGCGCGCGGCCTGGGCGAAGTCACCGATGACGCGCCAGATCTCTTCCACCTCGATGGTCTTGCAGGTGGCGCGGTGCACGGGCTCGCGGATGCCCGACGGCGACATCAGGGTCGGCCAGTTGAAACCGTCCCAGCGGGAGCGACGGCCCATGTGGGTAATCTGGATCATGATCTTGGCGCCATGCTTGTGCATGGCGTCGGCCAGGTTCTGGAAGTGCGGGATGATGCGGTCGGTGGACAGGTTCACCGAGCTCCACCACTCCTGGGGGCTGTCGCTGGAAACGACGGACGAGCCACCGCAGATCGCCAGGCCGATGCCGCCCTTGGCCTTCTCCTCGTAGTACTTCACGTAGCGCTCGGTGGTCATGCCGCCGTCGGTGGCGATCACCTCTGCGTGGGCGGTGGAGAGCACGCGGTTGCGGATGGTCAGCTTGCCGATCTGGATCGGCTGGAACATTGCTTCGAAAGCCATGGTGCGTGCTCCGACTTACAAGGGTTTGACGGTGAACAGGCCATCGTCGTGGCCTTCTTCCGAGCCGCTGTAGACCTGCTCGGCGACGGTACGAATGCTGCTGCCACGGGCCTGGAGGATCTGGTCCATGGCGCCGGCGAACCAGCCGGTGAACATGTAGTCCACCTTGCGGCCAACCTTGCCGTAGACGTAGACGAAGGCGGAGTGCTTGAGCTTGACGCTGGCGGTGCCCTTGTCGAGGTCGATGTCCTGGATCTGGAACAGGCCCCAGCCGCGCTGGGACAGGCGCTTCATGTAGTGCTCGAACACCGCGACGCCTTCCAGGCCGTGGCATTCTGCTTCCTTCTCGCACCAGTGCCAGGCGGACTTGTAGCCGGCCTTGTAGAGGATCTCGGCGTAGCGCTCCGGGCCCAGTTCGGCTTCGATGCCCATGTGGTTGTTGACGAAGAAGTGACGGGGCACGTAGAGCATCGGCAGGGCGTCGGTGGTCCAGACTCCGGTCTCGCTGTCGACTTCGATGGGCAGTTCAGGGGCGTGTTTGGCCATGTGGATAACTCCGAATTCGGTTGGGCCCGGCTGCGGGCCGAATTGACCCCCTCTCCCTTCGGGAGAGGGTTGGGGTGAGGGTTGATACGGGGCTCGGGGCCATGGCCCTCACCCCCAGGCCCCTCTCCCAGAGGGAGAGGGGAGCGGAGCGATCACTCGCCCCAGACGTCCTTCAGGACCCTTACCCAGTTCTCGCCCATGACCTTGCGCACGGTGCGCTCGGGCATGCCGCGTTTCAGCAGGGTCTCGGTCAGGTTGGGGAACTCGCCCACGGTGCGGATGCCCAGGGGGTTCACGATCTTGCCGAAGTTGGTCAGGCGGCGGGCGTAACCCTTGTCGTGGGTCAGCCACTCGAAGAAGTCCTTGCCGTGGCCCTGGGTGAAGTCGGTGCCGATGCCGATGGCGTCCTCGCCGACGATGTTCATCACGTATTCGATGGCTTCGGCGTAGTCGTCGATGGTGGAGTCGATGCCCTTGGCCAGGAAGGGCGCGAACATGGTCACGCCGACGAAGCCGCCGTGGTCGGCGATGAACTTCAGCTCTTCGTCGGACTTGTTGCGCGGGTGTTCCTTCAGGCCGGACGGCAGGCAGTGGGAGTAGCAGACCGGCTTCTTGGATTCGAGGATGACTTCTTCGGACGTCTTGGAGCCGACGTGGGACAGGTCGCACATGATGCCGACGCGGTTCATCTCGGCGACGATCTCGCGACCGAAGCCGGAGAGGCCGCCGTCACGCTCGTAGCAGCCGGTGCCGACCAGGTTCTGGGTGTTGTAGCACATCTGCACGATGCCCACGCCGAGCTGCTTGAACACCTCCACGTAGCCGATCTGGTCCTCGAACGCGTGGGCGTTCTGGAATCCGTAGAGGATGCCGGTCTTGCCCTGCTCCTTGGCCTTGCGGATGTCGGCGGTGGTGCGCACCGGGATCACCAGGTCGCTGTTCTCGCGGATCAGCTTGTTGCTGGCGGTGATGTTGTTCACCGTGGCCTGGAAACCTTCCCAAACGGACACGGTGCAGTTGGCGGCGGTCAGGCCCCCCTTGCGCATGTCCTCGAAGAGTTCGCGGTTCCATTTGGCGATGATCAGACCGTCGATGACGATGCTGTCGGCGTGCAGTTCGGCTGGGCTCATCAGGCTGTCCCCTGTTATCCACGCGCCGAATCGTCTGCCGGCGCTTTGAGGGGAGCATATCCCCGGGGGATTCGGCGGCATCGCGCAAAAGCGACCGGGGTATTGCCGAAAGCGTCAAGCCGGTCGCGGATGGGCAAGTCCGGTTCGGAAGGAGATCCACAGGTCCGTCCCTTACCAGTTTCCTGCTTCGACCGCCTATAAAGAAGGAAGGGGAAGCCCCATCACCCAAGGTCGGTTTCAGGATGCGAAGGGTCGCTGGGATGAAATTTCCGAATGACGACGATGGCAAGCTCCCCTAATGCCCCGGACCCGCGCGCAGACGCCCGGCCGGGGCGCCAGGGCGACATCCCCGGGCCACGCGCCGTGACGTGGCGGGACCGCCGCCAAGACCTCCAGGGCCGGACCGCCAGTGTCCGGCCTGCGAAGCAGAGGAACGCTGTATGCCTGATGAGTCGCTTCACCTGCCGCTTGTCCAGCGCGTGCTGGAACGCGAGAAGGACGCCCCCGGCGCCCTCCTGCCGATCCTCCACGCCATCCAGGACGGCGCCGGGTACATCCCCGATGTCGCCGTCCCTGAAATCGCCCATGCCCTCAACCTCAGCCTGGCCGAGGTGCGCGGGGTGATCAGCTTCTACCACGACTTCCGCACCACGCCGCCGGCGCGCCATACCCTGCGCCTGTGCCGCGCGGAGTCCTGCCAGAGCCTGGGCGCGGAGTCCCTGGCCGCGCAGCTGCGGGATCACCTGCAACTGGACGACCATGGCACCAGCGCCGATGGACGGATCAGCCTGCGGCCCGTCTATTGCCTTGGGGCCTGCGCCTGCTCGCCGGCCCTCGAACTGGATGGTCGCGTGCATGCGCGCGTCACCCCGGAGCGCCTGCAGGCGTTGCTGGAGGGTTGCCTGGAGGACGGGTCATGCTGAGGCTGTGCATCCCCTGTGATTCAGTGGCCCGCGCCGTGGGCGCCGATGCGGTGGCCGAGGCGCTGGTGGCCGAAGCCGGTCGTCGGCGTCTCGACGTCGAGGTCATGCGCACCAGTTCCCGTGGGCTCTACTGGCTGGAACCGCTGCTGGAACTGGACGGCCCCGACGGCCGGCTCGGCTTCGGCCCCGTGACGCCGGAGGACGTGCCGTCCCTGCTGGATGCCCTGGCCGGAGAGGGCGTCCACCCCCTGGCACTGGGGGCGGTGGAAGAGATTCCCTACCTGAAGAGCCAGCAACGCCTGCTCTTCGCCCGCGCCGGCATCACCCGGCCGCTTTCCCTTGAGGACTATCGGGCCCATGGCGGCTACGAAGGCCTGGCGCGCGCCATTGCCCTGAGCGGTGATGAGATCGTCGCCGCCGTGCTGGACTCCGGTCTGCGTGGCCGGGGCGGTGCGGCCTTCCCGGCCGGTATCAAGTGGCGCACCGTGCGCGGGGCCGTCGCTGAACAGAAATACGTGGTGTGCAACGCCGACGAAGGCGACTCCGGCACCTTCGCCGACCGCATGCAGATGGAAGGCGACCCCTTCCTGCTGATCGAGGGCATGACCATCGCCGGCCTCGCCGTTGGCGCGACCCTGGGCTACATCTACGTGCGCTCGGAGTACCCGCAGGCTGTGCAGACCCTGCGCGCGGCGCTGGAGATCGCGCGCGAAGCCGGTTACCTCGGCGGCGATGTGGCCGGTAGTGGCCGCGCCTTCGACCTGGAGGTGCGCGTGGGCGCCGGCGCCTACATCTGCGGCGAGGAAACCGCGCTGCTGGACTCCCTCGAAGGCAAGCGCGGCGTGGTCCGCGCCAAGCCACCGCTGCCGGCGCTGCAGGGCCTGTTCGGCCAGCCGACCCTGGTGCACAACGTGCTCACCCTGACCTCGGTGCCGACGATCCTCGCCCGTGGCGCGCAGTTCTACCGCGACTTCGGCATGGGCCGCTCCCTGGGCACCATGCCCTTCCAGCTGGCCGGCAACGTGCGCCACGGCGGCCTGGTGGAGCGGGCCTTCGGCCTGACCCTGCGGGAGCTGGTGGAAGGCTACGGCGGCGGAACGGCCAGTGGCCGGCCGCTCAAGGCCGCCCAGGTGGGCGGGCCGTTGGGCGCCTGGGTGCCACCGTCGCAGTTCGACACCCCGCTGGACTACGAGGCCTTCGCCGCCATGGGCGCGATGCTCGGCCACGGCGGTGTGGTGGTGGCTGACGACAGCCTCGACATGGCGCAGATGGCGCGCTTCGCCCTGCAGTTCTGTGCCGAGGAATCCTGCGGCAAGTGCACGCCCTGCCGGATCGGCTCGACCCGGGGCGTGGAAGTGGTGGACCGCCTGCTGGCGGCGCCCGATGCCGCCGCGCGGGACGAGCAGGTGATCCTGCTCAAGGACCTCTGCGACACCCTGACCTATGGCTCGCTCTGCGCCCTGGGCGGCATGACCGCCTACCCGGTGACCAGCGCACTCAAGCATTTCCCCGCCGACTTCGGTCTGGAGACCTCGGAGGCCGACCAATGATCAACCTCTTCGACCCCGCCAGCGACATCGACCTGGGCACGCCCGCCCGCGAGAGCGAGGTGCAGGTCAGCCTGAGCATCGACGGACGCGAGATCAGCGTTCCCGCCGGCACCTCGGTGATGCGTGCAGCGGCGCTGCTCGGCACCACCATCCCCAAGCTCTGCGCCACCGACAGCCTGGAGGCCTTCGGCTCCTGCCGCATGTGCCTGGTGGAAATCGACGGCATGCGCGGCTACCCGGCCTCCTGCACCACGCCGGTGAGCGAAGGCATGGTGGTCCATACCCAGACGCCCAAGCTCGCCACCCTGCGCCGCAACGTCATGGAGCTGTACATCTCCGACCACCCGCTGGACTGCCTGACCTGTTCCGCCAACGGCAACTGCGAACTGCAGACCGTGGCCGGCCAGGTGGGCCTGCGGGAAGTGCGCTACGGCTACGACGGCGCCAACCACCTGGATGAAGAGAAGGACGTCTCCAACCCCTACTTCGACTACGACCCGAGCAAGTGCATCGTCTGCAACCGCTGCGTGCGGGCCTGCGAGGAAACCCAGGGCACCTTCGCCCTGACCATCGAAGGGCGCGGCTTCGACTCCCGTGTGGCGGCGGCCGGTGGGGATAACTTCCTCGACTCCGAATGCGTCTCCTGCGGCGCCTGCGTGCAGGCCTGCCCCACCGCCACGCTGATGGAGAAAAGCGTGGTGGAGATGGGTCAGCCGGAGCGCAGCGTCATCACCACCTGCGCATACTGCGGTGTGGGCTGCTCATTCCGCGCCGAGATGAAGGGCAACGAGTTGGTGCGCATGGTCCCGGACAAGAACGGCCAGGCCAACCACGGCCACTCCTGCGTCAAGGGCCGTTTCGCCTTTGGCTACGCCACCCACCCGGACCGCATCACCAAACCGATGATCCGCAAGCACATCACCGACCCCTGGCAGGAAGTCAGCTGGGACGAGGCGGTGACCTATGCGGCCAGTGAATTCCGCCGCATCCAGCTCAAGTACGGGCGCGATTCCATCGGCGGCATCACCTCCAGCCGCTGCACCAACGAGGAGACCTACCTGGTGCAGAAGCTGGTGCGTGCCGGCTTCGGCAACAACAACGTCGACACCTGCGCCCGCGTCTGCCACTCGCCTACCGGCTACGGCCTCAAGCAGACCCTGGGCGAGTCCGCAGGGACCCAGAGCTTCGACTCGGTGATGCAGGCCGACGTCATCCTGGTGATCGGCGCCAACCCCACCGATGCCCACCCGGTGTTCGGCTCCCAGCTCAAGCGCCGGTTGCGCCAGGGCGCCCGGCTGATCGTCATCGACCCGCGCCGCATCGACCTGGTGGATTCGCCCCATGCCCGCGCCGAGCATCACCTGGCGCTGCGTCCCGGCACCAACGTGGCCATGCTCAACGCGCTGGCCCACGTGATAGTCACCGAGGGCCTGGTGAATCAGGACTTCGTGGACGCCCGCTGCGAGTCGGCCGACTTCGCCCGCTGGCGCGACTTCGTCGGCAAGCCGGAGAACTCCCCGGAAGCCCTGGGGCCGATCTGTGGGGTGGCGCCTGACGACATCCGCGCCGCCGCCCGGCTCTACGCCACCGGCGGCAACGCGGCCATCTACTACGGGCTCGGGGTCACCGAGCACAGCCAGGGCAGCACCGCGGTGATGGGCATCGCCAACCTTGCCATGGTCACCGGCAACATCGGCCGCGAAGGCGTCGGGGTGAACCCGCTGAGGGGCCAGAACAACGTCCAGGGCTCCTGCGACATGGGCTCCTTCCCCCATGAGCTGCCGGGCTACCGCCATGTCTCCAACGACAGCGTGCGCGCCCAGTTCGAGCAGGCCTGGGGCGTGACCCTGCAGCCGGACCCGGGCCTGCGCATCCCCAACATGTTCGAGGCGGCCCTGGGCGGTACCTTCAAGGCGCTCTACTGCCAGGGCGAGGACATCGCCCAGAGCGATCCCAACACCCAGCATGTGACGGCCGCGCTGTCGGCCATGGAGTGCGTGGTGGTGCAGGACATCTTCCTCAACGAAACCGCCAAGTTCGCCCACGTGTTCCTGCCGGGCAGCTCCTTCCTGGAGAAGGACGGCACCTTCACCAACGCCGAGCGGCGCATCTCCCGCGTGCGCAAGGTGATGGAGCCCCTGGGCGGCAAGGCCGACTGGGAAGCCACCCAACTGCTGGCCAACGCCCTCGGCTACAGGATGGACTACAAGCATCCGTCCGAGATCATGGACGAGATCGCCCGTCTGACGCCCACCTTCACCCGCGTCAGCTACGCCGAACTGGATCGCCACGGCAGCCTGCAGTGGCCCTGCAACGAGGCCGCGCCGGACGGCACCCCGACCATGCACATCGAGGAATTCGTGCGCGGCAAGGGGCGCTTCATGCTGACCGGCTACGTGCCCACCGAGGAGAAGGTGAACAGCCGCTACCCGCTGCTGCTGACCACCGGGCGCATCCTCAGCCAGTACAACGTCGGCGCCCAGACCCGTCGCACCGACAACGTCGCCTGGCACGAGGAGGACCGGTTGGAAATCCACCCCACCGACGCCGAGAGCCGGGGTATCCACGACGGCGACTGGGTAGGCGTGGGCAGCCGAGCCGGGCAGACCGTGCTGCGCGCGAAGGTCAGCGAGCGGGTGGCGCCCGGGGTGGTCTACACCACCTTCCACTTCCCCGAGTCGGGCGCCAACGTCATCACCACCGACAACTCCGACTGGGCCACCAACTGCCCGGAATACAAGGTCACGGCAGTGGAGGTGACCAAGGTATTCCAGCCCTCCGAATGGCAGAAACGCTATCAGGCGTTCAGTGACGAGCAGCGTCGACTCCTCATGGAGCGTCGCAGGACCGAAAGAGCCGAGGTACGCCGATGAGCACCGACAACCTGATCAAGATGGCCAACCAGATCGCCCAGTTCTTCGCCACCGAGCCTGACCGGGAGCAGGCGGTCAAGGGCGTGCAGCAACACCTGCAGAGCTTCTGGACACCGGCGATGCGCATCGAACTGATGGCCTGGCAGGTGGAGCACCACGGCGAATGCCTGCATCCCCTGGTGCAGGCGGCCCTGGCGGAGCAGGGCAGGGCGGTGTAACGCGGCAAGGGGCGGCGTTGCCGCCCTTTCGCGAATGAATTCGCTCCTACACGCACATCCCGGCTGCCTTTGGCCACGCAAGCAGCACCCTGGGATGGCGCTGAGCGCAGCGATGCCCATCAACCGGCGTCCTGGCCGGACTCCTGATCGGGGTGCTCGTGCCGGTCGCGGCTCGGGGTCGTAGCGAAGCGGCTGCGGTAGCAGCGCGAGAAGTAGCTGGAGGACTCGAAGCCGCAGGCCAGGGCGATCTCCAGCACCGCCATGTCGGTCTGGCGCAGCAGTTGCCGGGCCTTCTCCAGGCGCAGGCCGAGGTAGAAGCCGGTCGGCGTTTCATCGAGGTGCAGGCGGAACAGCCGCTCCAGCTGGCGTGGCGTCACGCCCACCCGCTCGGCCAGGGCCTGGGTGGTCAGGGGTGTTTCGCTGTGGCGCTCCATCTCGCCGATGACCTGCACCAGCTTCCTGTTGTGGACATTGAAGCGGCTGGCGATCTGCATCCGCTGATGGTCCTGGTGGGTGCGGATGCGTCCCAGCACGAACTGTTCCGACACTTGCAGCGCCAGGGCCTCGCCGTGCTGGCGGGCCATCAGGGTCAGCATCAGGTCGAGGCTGGCGGTGCCGCCGGCGCTGGTGATGCGGCGCCCGTCGATCTCGAAGAGCTCCTGGGTGACGCTGAGGGTCGGGTAGCGTTCGCGGAAGGCTTCGATGGCCTCCCAGTGCAGGGTCAGCCTTTGCCGCGTGAACAGCTCCGCCTCGGCCAGCACGAAGCTGCCGGTGTCGATGCCGCCCAGGCGCAGGCCATCGGCGTCAGCCCGGTTGAGCCAGTGGGACAGGCGTGGGCCGAAGCAGGCCAGCGGCTCGAATCCCGCCACCACCAGCAGGCACTCGCCCGTTGCCGGTGCGTCCAGGCCGCCCTCCACATTCAGCGACATGCCGTTGCTGCCCTGCACGGGGCCGCCGTCCAGGCTCAGCAGCCGCCAGTGGTACAAGCCGCCACGGAAACGGTTGGCTACCCGCAGGGGTTCCACCGCCGACATCAGGCCGATCATGGAGAAGCCCGGCAACAGGAGGAAGCTGAAGGTCTGGGACATGGTGGCGATCCGTGGTGGTTCAGGGCACTAAACGCCTTGCCGTTCGCCCACGCAAGCAAGGAGGTCGCTCCAGTTCAACAAAGTGTCGCTCTGGTTCGAATCGACGCCTTCCGCACTGCGTAACGTGAGTCCCATCGGGTGTCGTGGAACCCGAACACGGGAGGAGCCGTCCCCGGCTCCTGCACAACAAGTACATGAACCGTTTGGCTGCAGGGGAGCATCAATGAACCGTCTCAACCTATTCGCTGGATGCTGTTTACTCGCCTTGTCCACTTCCGCCGCGCTCGCCGCCGATGACGCCAGTTGCCAGAAGATCCGTCTCGGCACCGTGGGCTGGACCGATGTGGTCGCCACCACCGCGGTCGCCTCCGAGCTGCTCGCCAGCCTCGGCTACCAGACCACCCAGACCCAGGCGTCGCAGCAGATCGTCTTCGCGGGCATCCAGAAGAAGCAGATCGATGCCTTCCTCGGCTACTGGCGGCCGCTGATGGACGACAACATCAGGCCTTTCGTCCAGAGCGGTTCGGTCAAGGTGGCTGCCACCCCCTCGCTGGCCGATGCCACGGCCATGCTCGCGGTTCCCAGCTACGCGGCGGAGCAGGGATTGCGCTCCTTCGAGGACATCGCCCGATTCAAGGACCAGCTGGACGGCAAGATCTACGGTATCGAGCCGGGAACGGCGGCCAATACCAATATCCAGAAGATGATCGACGAGAACCGCTTCGGCCTCGGCGACTTCAAGCTGGTGGAGTCCAGCGAGGCCGGCATGCTCTCCGCCGTCTCCCGCGCGGTGCGGAACCAGAAACCCATCATCTTCTGGGGCTGGAAACCCCATCCGATGAATATCCAGATGCCCATCACCTACCTGACCGGCAGCCAGGATCTGTTCGGCCCGGACGACGGTGCCGCCACCGTCACCAATGTCACCGCCACCGACTTCGCCCAGCGCTGCCCCAACGCCGACCGTCTGCTGGCCAACCTGCGCTTCACCAGTGAGCAGGAGGCCCAGCTGATGCAGCCGATCATGGAGCGCCAGCCTGCGGCCAAGGTCGCCCGCGAATGGCTCAAGGCCAACCCCGACGTGGTCAAGGGCTGGCTCGCCGGGGTGACCACCTTCGATGGCAGGAGCGGCATCGACAGCGCCCTCGCCTCGCTGAAGTGAATCATCGCAACCTCCCCTGCGCGGGTTCGCCCGCGCAGGGTTTCCGATCGCCTCGCCTTAGGATGAATCCACCGTGAACCATGAAGTCATAGTCACCTGTGCCGTCACCGGCGCCGGCGATACCGTCGGCAAGCACCCCGCCATTCCCGTCACCCCCAAGGAGATCGCCGCCGCCGCCATCGAAGCCGCCAAGGCGGGCGCCACCGTCGCCCACTGCCATGTGCGCGACCCCAGGACGGGCAAGCCCAGCCGCGACGTGGCGCTGTACCGCGAGCTGGTGGAGCGCATCCGCGAGAGCGACACCGACATCATCATCAACCTCACCGCCGGCATGGGCGGGGATCTGGAGATCGGCAAGGGCGAGCAGCCCCTGGAATTCGGCACCGGCACCGACCTGGTGGGGCCGCTGGAACGCCTGGCCCATGTGGAGGCGCTGTTGCCGGAAATCTGCACCCTGGACTGCGGCACCCTGAACTTCGGCGATGGCGACTTCATCTACGTCTCCACCCCGGCCCAGCTGCGGGCAGGCGCCAGGCGCATCACCGAGCTGGGCGTGAAGGCCGAACTGGAGATCTTCGACACCGGTCATCTCTGGTTCGCCAAGCAGATGCTCAAGGAAGGCCTGCTGGAGGACCCGCTGATCCAGATCTGCCTGGGGATTCCGTGGGGCGCTCCGGCGGATACCACCACCATGAAGGCCATGGCCGACAACCTGCCGCCCGGCGTCACCTGGGCGGGCTTCGGCATCGGCCGCATGCAGATGCCCATGGTGGCCCAGGCGATGCTGCTGGGTGGCAACGTGCGGGTCGGCCTGGAGGACAACATCTGGCTCGACCGGGGCGTGCATGCCAGCAACGGCCAATTGGTGGAACGCGCCATCGAGATCATCGAGCGCCTCGGCGGTCGCGCCCTCACCCCCGCCGAGGGCCGCGAGAAGATGAAGCTCAAGCGCCGTGGTTGAACCCGGCCATACGACCGTAGAGAGGTAGCCCGGATGAACTCCGGGAGCGAATTCGATGCCATTTCCCGGATTGCATCCGGGCTACAGAACCAGGAGTCCAGCATGTCCTTCGTCACCCGGATCAAGACCTTCGCCGCCCTCGGCAGCGGCGTCATCGGCAGCGGCTGGGTCGCCCGCGCCCTGGCCCACGGCCTCGACGTCATCGCCTGGGACCCGGCCCCCGGCGCCGAGGCGGCCTTGCGTGCGCGCATCGCCAATGCCTGGCCAGCCCTGGAGAAGCAGGGGCTCGCCCCCGGCGCCTCCCAGGATCGGCTGCGCTTCGTCGAGACCATCGAGGAATGCGTGCGCGACGCCGACTTCATCCAGGAAAGCGCGCCGGAGCGCCTCGACCTCAAGCTCGACCTGCACGCGAAGATCAGCGCGGCGGCGCGTCCCGACGTGATCATCGGCTCCAGCACCTCGGGGCTGCTGCCCAGCGAGTTCTACGCCGACGCGGTGCATCCGGAACGCTGCGTGGTGGGGCATCCCTTCAACCCGGTGTACCTGCTGCCGCTGGTGGAAGTGGTGGGTGGTGAAAAGACCGCGTCCGAGGCGGTGCAGGCGGCCATCGAGGTCTACACCGCGCTGGGCATGCGCCCGCTGCATGTGCGCAAGGAGGTGCCCGGTTTCATCGCCGACCGCCTGCTGGAAGCGCTCTGGCGGGAGGCGCTGCACCTGGTCAACGACGGCGTGGCCAGCACCGGCGAGATCGACGACGCCATCCGCTTCGGCGCGGGGTTGCGCTGGTCTTTCATGGGCAGCTTCCTCACCTACACCCTGGCGGGCGGCAATGCGGGGATGCGCCACTTCATGGCCCAGTTCGGCCCGGCGCTGAAACTGCCCTGGACCTACCTGCCGGCGCCTGAGCTGACCGAAAGCCTGATCGACCGGGTGGTGGAGGGCACCGCCGATCAGCAGGGCGAGCGCAGCATTGCCGAGCTGGAGCGCTACCGCGACGATTGCCTGCTGGCGGTGCTCGGGGCCATCAAGTCGACCAAGGCCCGCCACGGGTTCGCTTTCGCGGACTGATGCGGCGGGATCGACGATCGTCCTTATCACAGTTTTCCGAATGGAGCCTCGCATGAGCAGCGCCCTGACCACCTATCGCACCACCATTCCGGCCGAGTGGGTCGACTACAACGGCCACCTGCGCGATGCGTTCTACCTGCTGATCTTCAGCTACGGGACGGATGCACTGATGGAGGTGATCGGCCTCGACGAGGCGGGTCGCGCACAGACCGGCCACACCCTCTATACCCTGGAGTGCCACCTGAACTACCTGGCGGAGGTGAAGCTGGGGGCCGAGGTGGAAGTGCGCACCCAGTTGCTGGGGGCGGATGCCAAGCGCCTGCACATCCATCACAGCCTGCATTACCCCGGCCAGGCCGAAGCCCTGGCCGCCAGCGAGCAGATGCTGATGAACATCGACAGCGAAGCGGGGCGCTCGGCCCCCTTCGCCGAGGCGGTGGCCGAGCGCGTCCGTGGCGTCGTTTCCGAGCATGACGGGCTTCCGCGGCCGGTTCATGTCGGGCGGGTAATGGCGCTACCCCGGCGTTGAGGTGGCGCGCCATGTCCGCCCGCTATCCCTTGTCGCCGGCCATGGCCGAATTCGTCGTCCGTTGCCAGTCCTTCGCGGCTGCGGGGGCGGATATCGCTGCGCAGCGGGCGGCCTACGATGCGCTCTGCCACGCCTTCACGCCACCCCGGGCGCCCGGGGTCGAGTGGCGGGATCTCCGCCTGGGCTCGGTGCCGGTCCGCCTGTACAGGCCCAGGGGGACGGCGCCGGCGGCGGGCTGGCCGGTGGTGCTGTTCATTCACGGTGGCGGCTGGATGCTCGGTGGGCTCGAGTCCCATGCCTTTCTCTGCGACCACCTGGCCGCGCGGCTGCCCCTGGCCCTGGTGGCGGTGGATTACCGGCTGGCACCGGAGCATCCCTTCCCCGCGCCCCTGGAGGATTGTCTGGAGGCGTGGCGTGCGCTGGGCTCGAAGACGATGGAGCTGGCGCTGGACGGCGATCGCATGGCGGTGATGGGGGACAGCGCCGGTGGCAACCTGGCCGCCGCGCTCTGCCTGGCATTACGCGACTCGGGCGGTCCGCTGCCTTGCGCCCAGGCCCTGGTCTATCCCGCGCTCAGCGCCGAGCCGCTGTCCTCGCACCGGAACCTGGCGGATGCCCCCTTGCTCAGCGGGGAGGACCTGGCGGCCTGCATCGCCGCCTACCTTCCGACTCCGTCGACGCGTCGCTCCCCGCTGGCGTCCCCCCTGGCGGCTGCCGATCTCCGGGGGCTGCCGGATGCCTTCGTCGCGGTGGCCGAGTTCGATCCGCTGCGCGACGATGGCATCCACTACGCGCGACGGCTGCGGGCAGACGGCATACCCCTGGAGTTCCATGCCGGCGAGGGCCTGGTGCATGGCTGCTTGCGGGGGCTCGGGCAGGTCCCCGAGGTGGACCTGCTCGTCCTCCGTCTCCAGGCATGGTTCTCCCGAACCCTGCGCCTGCCGCGCGGGGTGGATCAGGTGGTGGGCAGCGCGTAGCGCCGGGCGAAGTCGATCAGGTCCACCTGGTTGCGGGTCTTCAGTTTGTCCATCAGGCGGGATTTGTAGGTGCTTACCGTCTTGTGGCTGATGAACAGCTGCTCGGCGATCTCCTTGTTGTTCTTGCCGCTGGCCAGGTTCTGCAGCACGGCCAGCTCCCGGTCCGACAGGCTGTCCAGCAACTGGTTGTCGTTTCGCTCGCCCGGCTGGTTACTGACTGGCAGGTACACGGTGCTGGGGAACAGGCTGTAGCCGGAGAGCACCGAGCGCACGGCGGAGATCAGGCTCACCGCAGGCTCCTGCTTGGACAGGTAGCCGGTGGCGCCCGCCTGCAGGCAGCGGTTGGCGTAGAGCGAAGCGGGCAGTGAGGTCAGCACCAGCAGCTTGAGGTTCGAGTCCATGGCGCTCAGTCGACCGAGGACTTCCAGTCCATCGAGTTTCGGGATGGCGATATCGAGGATGACCAGGTCGGGCCGCAGCGAGCGGGCCAGGCTCAGTCCCTCGACGCCGCTATCGGTCTCGCCGGCGACTTCGTAGTCTTCTCTTTCAAGCAATACGCGAGTCGCGAAACGGGTCATCGACTGGTTATCGATCAGCAATACCTTACTCATCCAGAGGTTCTCCTTGACGAGGGTTCCCAATGAGTACGGAGGGGCACGCAAGCCCTTTGAAATATTCCGTTGGGAGCTTCGGGTTGTCGGTCAGGGTTGTCCGTTTCCATCCGGCGGGTGCGCCCCTCTTTCGGAGGCTGCCGGATCGATTCGGTTGTCGTTGGGATGCTGCTCGGAATCGAAAAGTCTTCTATCGAGCGATTCCCACTGCGTCATGCTGGCGTCCTTCGAGTGTTGAAACCTGCGTTCTCATTCGTCCGAAAGTTTCGGGTCGAAGGGGCTGCGAGCAGCGCTGGCAGTATATTCGGGGCGTTTCTTCTGATTGGCCGTTTAGGACGTTTCCTACAGGATGTGTAGGTCCTGGATGGGAAAAACCCGAGACTCAACAAGGGCCTGCGCCTTCAACTAATGTTCTGAACACCCAGCATCCATCACAGGCGATCCTTTCGTTGCGAATCTCCCTTGCCCGTACCCTGCCCGGAGTCCTGCTCCTGGTTCTGTCCCTGTTCCCGTTGAGTCCGGTTCGCGCCGACAGGGTGTCGCCGGTATTGACCCTCGCCAGCCAGCAGGTGGCCGATCAGCAGGAACTGGAGATCAGCGAGTCCGACTGGCACTGGCTGCGCCTCAAGCGCGAGCTGGTGCTGGGTGTGCAGGCGGAAGGACGGGCGCCGCTGGAGATCATCGAGCGCGACGGTGGCTACCAGGGGATCGCCGCGGACACCATCGCCCTCGTGGGGCAGTTGCTCGGGATGCAGGTCCGTTTGCGCCCCTATGCCGACCCGTCCGCTCTGCGGCGGGCGCTCGACGCGGGCGAGATCGACCTGTTCGTCGGTGATGGCGAACGGGCGTGGGGGGAGGGCCTGGCGCGCAGCCGGCCTTTCGCCACGGATCGCCTGGCGCTGTTTCGCCGGGCTGGCGACCAGCGGTCGCTGCCGGCGAACCTCGACGGCCTGACCGTCTCCCTGGTGCCGGCCCACAGTGACGCATTGGCCCAGCGCTACCCGGGGGCGCGACTCCGGATGGCCGAGTCGGTGGACGCCGGCCTGGCCGCGGTGTCCTTCGGCCAGGCGGACCTGCTGTTGGGCGACCTGCTCCCGGTCTACTACCAGCTGAACCGGGGTTTCTACGGGCTGGCGCGCTTCGAGCGTTTCGTCGAGGGCCCCGATCCGGGCATCTCCTTCATCGTCCGCCAGGCCGACCGTCCCTTGCTCCATGGTCTGGATGCGGCGCTCCGCACCCTGGGCCGGACGCGCCTGGACGCTTTGTCCCGTCGCTGGGTGGGCAGCAGCGTGACCCCGCCGCCCGAGCCGCTGCAGCTGTCTCCGGAAGAGGCGCGCTGGGTCACGCGTCATCCGCTCGTGCGTCTGGTGATCGACGACGACATGGCGCCCATCGCCTTCTTCGATGACCAGGGGCAATTGCGCGGCATGGTGTCGGATCTGCTGGAACAGGTGTCCTTGCGTACCGGGCTGCGCTTCGAGGCCATTTCCCGTGCCGGCGGATTCGCCCGCCAGATCGACGCCCTGAACGCCGGCGATGCGGAACTGGCCATCCTTACACCGAGCAAGCCCCGGGAAGAGCAGTTGCGCTTCACCCGCCCCATTTCCAGCAGTCCCTTCGTGCTGGTGGGCCGTGCCGACGCCAATGGCCGGGCGGCGCCCCCGGAAGACGGCGCCACGGGGGTGCTGGCCCTTGGTCGGGGCCACGTCGCCCGGGACGAGATGAGCCTCGCCTACCCTGGCATGGCGCTGGAGGAGGCGGGCTCGTCCCTCGATGCCCTCAATCTGGTGGACGCCGGCAAGGCGGACTACGCCCTGGTTTCGATGTCGGTGGCGCAGTACTACAGCGTGCGCCTGTTCCGCCATCGCCTGGCGGTGGCGGCCCTGGCGCCGATAGAACCCGCCACCGCCAACTTTGCCGTGACCCGTGCGGACACCGAGCTGCACGGCATCCTCGACCGGACCCTGGCCAGCCTCGGCCCCGACGAGCTCAATGGCCTCTACGACCGCTGGCGCGGCACGCCGGCCATGAGCCCGCAGACCTGGCGGGACTACGGCACCCTGATCCAGCGCATCCTCCTGGTCGCCGCCCTGCTGCTGTTGCTGGCGCTGGCCTGGGTCCTGCGCCTGCGCCGGGAGGTGCGTCGCCGGCAGGCCGCCGAGCGGCAGTTGAATGACGAGCTGCGCTTCATCGAAACCCTGACCGACAGCATGCCGCCGCCGCTCTATGTGCGAGATGTCGAAGGCCGCCTGCTGTCCTGCAACCGCAGCTACCTGGAGAGCGTCGGCCAGCCCCTGGAGCGGGTTCGTGGCCGCACGGCCCCGGAGCTGCCGGCGGGAAGCTTCGAGGCGGCCCCCGAGTTCCATCGCCTCTACCTCCAGGCCATGGCCGAGGGGCGGATGATCCAGGGTGTCCACGTCATCCGCCTCGATGGACGGACCCTCTGGATCGATCACTGGATCCAGCCCTTCCAGGACTCCGAGGGCCAGGTGAAGGGGGTGATCTGCGGCTGGCTGGACATCACCGAGCACCGCCGCCTGGTGCAGGAGCTGGAGGAGGCGAAGAACCTGGCGGACGCCGCCAGCCGCGCCAAGACCACCTTCCTCGCCACCATGAGCCACGAAATCCGCACCCCCATGAACGCGGTGATCGGCATCCTCGAGCTGGCCCTCAAGCGCGCCGCCGACCAGCCCATCGACCGCGCCAGCATCGAGGTGGCCTACGGTTCCGCCCGCAGTCTGCTGGAGTTGATCGGCGACATCCTCGATATCGCCCGTATCGAATCCGGTCGCCTGAGCCTGGCGCCACGCCGCGCCAACCTGCGGGAGCTGGTGGAGTCGGTGGCGCGGGTGTTCGACGGGTTGGCGCGACAGAAACGCCTGAGCCTGGAGCTGGATATCGACTCCGGCATCCAGGGCGATGTCCTGGTGGACGGCCTGCGTTTCAAGCAGATCCTGTCCAACCTGGTGAGCAACGCCATCAAGTTCACCGATGCGGGCAGCGTTCGCCTGAGCATCGCGGGAGACGAGCCGGAGCCGGGGCTGCTCAGGGTCCTGCTCCGTGTGGAGGACACCGGCATCGGCATCTCGGCGGAGGACCAGCAGCGCCTGTTCCGACCCTTCGCCCAGGTTGAAAGGCGCTTCCAGCAAGGCGAGGGCGCGGGTCTTGGCCTGGTCATCAGCCGCTCGCTGTGCGAAATGATGGGCGGCCGGCTGAGCCTGTCCAGCACGCCCGGCCAGGGCACGCGGGTGCTGGTGGAACTGCGCCTGCATCGGCTCGACCCGGTGCCCGAGGCGGTCGGCACCGCTCCGCCACCAACTGGCGAGCGGCGGCGCCTGCGGGTGCTGGTGGTGGATGATCACCCGCTCAACCGGCAGATCCTCGGCCAGCAACTGGGCTTCCTGGGGCACGAGGTGGTTGAGGCGGAGCAGGGCGCCGATGCCCTGTCCATCTGGCGGGAGGACCCGTTCGACGCGGTGATCACCGACTGCCACATGCCCGGGATGAGCGGTGCCGACCTGGCCCGTGCGATCCGCGAGGTGGAGCGGACGGCCGGGCGCGAACCGAGCCTGATCCTCGGGCTCACCGCCGACGCCCAGCAGGAGGAAATGGATCGGGGCATCCTGGCCGGCATGGACGACTGCCTGGTCAAGCCCATCGGCCTCGATGTACTGGAGGACCGGCTGCGCGGGTCGGGCGGCGGCGCGCCGCTCGCCGAGGTGGCGGACGCGCCTCCCCCCGGAGCGGAGGGCGCCCTGACGTTGTTCGACCTGACGCCCCTGGCACCCCTGACCGGTGGCGACCCCGGACTGATCCGCAACCTGCTGGCCGAACTGCTGGAAACCAACAGGCGGGATCTCGAGCCCCTGGAGGCCCTGGTCGATCAGGGGGACGCGGCCGCCCTGTCGGAATTGGCCCATCGCCTCAAGGGGGCGGGCCGGGTGATCAGGGCGGCACCGCTGATCGAGGCCTGCATGCGCCTGGAGAGGGCCTGCAAGGTGCCGGAGCCGCTGTTGTCCGAAATGCGGGGTGCCGCAGAGGGTTTACGCCAGGCGATGCTGGAACTGGATGCCGCCCTGACGGCGCGTCTGGAGGGCGCTGGTCACTGAGACGGGCGCTCGGTCGCCAGCAGGTTGCGGAAGCCCTCCCGATCGAGCGGGCGGGCGAAGAGAAAGCCCTGGGCCAGATCGCAGCCCATGGCCAGCAGGCGCTCACGTTGCTCGGTGGTTTCCACGCCTTCCACCACCAGGCTGAGGTCCATCGCTTCGGCCAGGGCCACCGCACCGCTGATGATGGCGCCGGTGCGGGGCTGGGTCGTCAGCTTGCGAACGAAGGCGCTGTCCAGCTTTACCTGGCTGAAGGGCAGTTCGCAGAGGCGATCGAGGGATGAGTAGCCGGCGCCGAAGTCGTCCATGGCCAGGCCGCACCCCATCAGCCGCAGGCGCACCAGGCTCTCGAGGCTGGCCGCTGGCGCCTCCAGGAGTCCCGTCTCGGTGAGCTCGAAGGTCAGCCCTTCCCCCGGCAGGCCGGTCTGTTCCAGGGCCTGCCCGACCCGGGTGGCGATTTCCCGGTCCTCCAGTTGCCGGGGTGCCAGGTTGAAGGCGAGGTTGACCCGCCTCCCCCTGCCCGACAGCTCGCGCTGCAGATCCAGCCCCTGCCTGAAGATTTGCCAGAACAACCGGTCGATCAGCCCACTGGACTCCATGAGCGGCAGGAACTGGCCGGGGAGCAGGACGCCCCGTTCGGGGTGGCGCCAGCGGGCAAGGACTTCCGCGCCCGCCAGCGCGCCGCTGCGCAGATGGACCTTGGGCTGGAACCAGGCCTCGAACTCGTCCTGCTCCAGCCCCCGCAGGATGTCCTCCAGCGTCGGCGGCTGCCGCGGCGTGGACGGGGCGTCCGGTTGCCGGTGTGCATGGCGTTCGATCATCCGCCGGGCGCGCTGCATGTCGAAGGGCTTGCCCAGGTCGCCGAGGAACTCCAGCCCCAGGCAGCCCACCAGGGCCCGGGTCGCCTGGCGCAGTTCCGGATCGACACCACTGCTGAGGATCACCGAGCGAGCCAGGCCGCCCTGGCTGGCGTGGTGCAGGAAGGCCAGGCCGTCCATGCCCGCCATCCGCAGGTCGCAGAGCACGATGTCGACCCCGCCGCAGGTCGCCAGCACATCCAGGGCCTCGGCGCCCTCGGCGGCTTCATGGATCTGTCCCAGCCCCAGCTCGCGCAGGGCGGTGACGGCGACCAGGCGCTGGAAGGGTTCGTCTTCCAGAACCAGAATGCTTAAATTCTTCATGGGGGCTCGGGGTGGATATGCAGTGCCGGCCACGTTACGCCGGGGTACTGGCCTCAGCTAGGCGACCCTTCCTTAAGGTTTGTAGGAAATTTCATCGGCGGATGTTCTCCGTCACATTCGCGCACCCCACACTGGACGTGCGGGTTCAGCGAGGGAAGAGGTCCCAATGAGAAGTGCCCTGATAGTCGACGATCATCCGGTCATCCGCATGGCCGTCCGCATGCTGCTGGAGCGCAATGGCATCCAGGTGCTGGGGGAGGCCGACAATGGCGTCGACGCCCTGCAGCTGGTCCGCCAGCACGAGCCGGATATCGTCATCCTCGACATCGGCATCCCTCGCCTGGATGGCCTCAACGTGATTTCCCGCATCCGCGCCCTGGACCTGGAAAGCCATGTGCTGGTGCTGACCTCGCAGCCTGCGGAAGGCTACTGCCAACGCTGCATGCAGGCGGGCGCCCGGGGATTCGTCAGCAAGGAAGAAGACCTGCAGAACCTGGTCACCGCCATCAACGCCATCTCCGCCGGCTTCACCTTCTTCCCCGCCGAAGCCCTGGCCGGCGGCCAGGTGCCGGGCCAGGGCGAATCGGAACTGGTGGGGCGCCTGTCCAACCAGGAACTCATGGTGCTGCAGCACCTCGCCTCGGGGCTGAGCAACAAGGAGATCGCCGACCGCATGCTGCTCAGCAACAAGACCATCAGCACCTACAAGACCCGCATCCAGCAGAAGCTCAACCTCGGCTCCCTGCTGGACCTCATCGAGTTCGCCCGGCGCAACGATCTCTGTCCCCGGCAACGAGGCTGAAGAGCCTCCGCCGCCCTGGGCTGCCCTTCCTCTTGTCTCCGCATAACACGAATGGTGTTTTTTAAGCGGCGACAGCAGCTTCAAGTCTAAGAGAAAGTTCCTACGCCGCTTGTCCAGAGCGGCCTCCAGCCTTGCCTTGAACGCGTCGATATCATGGCGCCGCCATCACGGAACGGGTCTTCGGCCCGCCCCGACTGGTATTGGAATTCACTCGACTCTGGTTCCGACTTTCCCAAGTCATCCATTTCAGTGGCGTGGCGAACCAGGCGCCCTCAAGGAGAGAAGAATGAAGAAGATCGTTTCCGCCTGCACTGCCCTTCTGGGACTTGGCTTCGGCGGGGCGGCCGTCGCGGCGGATGGCCTCATTACCTTCAACGGTTACGTCAGCGACAAGACCTGCACCATCGGGCAGGGCTCGGGGGACAAGGTGGTCGACCTGGACCCCATCTCCCTCAGTGCACTCAAGGACGGCGGGACTGCCGGCCATACCCGATTCACCCTCGAATTCACCGGCTGCAGCGCCACCCAGGTGAAGGCGCAGTTCGAGCGCAACAGCCCGCAGATCGATCCCGCCACCGGTGACCTGAAGAACGTGGGGAGTTCCAACGTGCAGGTGCGGATCTTCAACGCCGACATGGAGCGAATCGACCTGCGCACCAACAGCAACAACGACGAATGGGTGAGCACCACCGGTACCGGCGGGAAGTCCACCGCGACCCTGTCCTACTACGCCGCCTACCAGGCCCCGGCAACGGGCGCCACCCAGGGCAACGTCAACACCTACGTCGAATACAGCATGAACTACCAGTGATTGCGGCCCCGCCCGGGCCAATCCGGGCGGGGATTCTCCCCCAGGAATTTCCCGATGTTCTCGAACCCTTCGATCAGTCGGCTTCTCGCCGTCCTGTTGATCGCCTTTGGCCTGCCCCAGGCAGAAGCCAGCATCGTGGTGAACGGGACCCGTTTCGTCTACGCGGCCAAGCAGCCGGAAATCAGCGTTCGCGCCAGCAACGAAGGTACCCAGCCATCACTGGTGCAGGCCTGGGTGGACCGGGGCGACCCGGCTACCCGACCGGAGCAGGCCGACGCGCCCTTCCTGCTGATGCCCCCGATCTTCCGCCTGGACCCGGGCAAGGGGCAGAGCCTGCGCCTGACCTTCACCGGAGAGGCCCTGCCGGCGGACCGGGAGTCCGTGTTCTGGCTCAACGTGCTGGATGTGCCGCCGCAGCCCCAGGGAGAGGGTGGCAACTTCATGCAGTTCGCCATTCGCACCCGCGTGAAGCTGTTCTATCGCCCCGTCGGACTGCCGGGCAGCGCTGCGGACGCCATCGAGCAGGTGAGCTGGCGCTTGTCGGAGGGGGACTCGGGGCGCGTGCTTCGGGCCACGAACGCCAGTGCCTTCCATGTGTCCTTCAGCGATGTGGCGCTTGAGTCCGGCGGCCAGCGGTACGAGGCAGGCGATGGAATGCTCCCGCCATTCGGGACGCTCGATCTTCCCTTGCCGACCCAGGTGGGAACGAATGCGTCCGGGAAGGTGGTGACGCACTGGATCAACGACTACGGGGCGCCCATTCGCAGCGAGGCCAAGCTGGCGCCTTGAGCGGCCGGCACGGAACGCACCGGCGCTCGCGCCCCGTCACTCAGGTATGAAAAAGATGCTGCAGACTGACAGGGTTCCGGAGCGCACCGTGTGCGTGTCCGATCCACCCCATGGCAGGAGGTTCAAGCTGCTGGCTTCGGCCATCGCCGCCGTGGTGGCTGCCGGCGATTGGCGTGTGGTGGACGCTGATGAGGCGATCAACCCCGCCCGCTACGCCGTCTTCAACCCCGGATTCTTCGGTGGGAGCGACGACGAATCCGTCGACCTCTCACGATTCTCCAGGCCCGATGCGCTGCCTCCCGGCACCTATCGACTGGACCTGTACGTCAACGAGCGCTGGATGGGGCGGCATGAGTTGCGGGTGGAGGAGGACGGGGAAGGGGAGGCCGCAGCCCAGCGATACTGCTTCCGACCGGAACAGGTGGGTGCCCTGGGCATCGAGCTGTCCCAGCTGCCCGATCCCCAGGGCGCTCGGCGGATGATCGCGGAGCAGGCGTGCATCGAGCTCGATCGCCTGGTGCCGGAGGCCCAGGTGGCCATCGACCTTTCCGAGTTGAGCGCCAGGCTGAGCATTCCCCAGGCTTACCTGCGGCGGCAGGCCCGTGGCCAGGTCGACCCCAGGGACTGGGACGCCGGCGTCACCGCCGCCTTCATCGGCTACAACGCCAGCGGCTATCGCAATGAGAACAGTGGCGTGGACTCCACCCAGCTCAACCTCGGGTTGAACAATGGCATCAACCTGGGGAACTGGCGGCTGCGCTCCAATGGCAACTACAACCGCTCCAGCCAGGACGGGGGACCCACGCGCAGCCACTACAGCAACGCCAGCACTTATGCCCAGCGTGACCTCACCGCGCTGCGCTCGCAGCTGACCCTCGGCGATTACTACACGCCGGGCGATCTGTTCGACAGCGTGCCCTTCAGAGGGGTGCAGGTCGGCTCCGACGATCGCATGCTGCCCGACTCCCAGCGAGGTTTCGCGCCGGTGATCCGGGGCGTGGCGGAAACCAACGCCAGGGTCACCGTGCGCCAGGGGCAGTCCGTGCTCTACGAGACCTCGGTCGCGCCGGGCCCCTTCCTGATCGATGACCTCTATGACTCGGGCTACTCGGGCGATCTCGAGGTCACGGTGAGCGAAGCCGACGGCCGCCAGCGATCCTTCATCGTCCCCTACGCCTCGGTGGCGCACCTGCTGCGCCCGGGGAACTCGCGATTCAACCTCACCGCCGGCGAGTACCGCGCCCGTGGCCTGGCGTCCGCTCCCCGGTTCGCGATGGGCACCTACCAACGGGGGATTTCCAACCAGGTCAGTGGTTACCTGGGCAGCATCATCGCCGAGAAGTACATCGCCGCCCAGGTGGGGGTTGCCCTCAGTACCGACCTGGGCGCGCTGGCCTTCGATGCCACCCAGTCGCGGGTGTCCGAACTGCCCGAGTCGCAGGGCGCCCGGGTGCCAAAACGTGGCCAAAGCTACAGGGTCACCTACAGCAAGCTGGTGGATGCCACCCGGACCAGCCTGTCCGTTGCGGCCTATCGGTATTCCAGCGAGGGCTACCTGGAGTTCGGTGACTACGCCCAGTTCATCGGCGACCCCGGCAGTACGCTCTACCGCCAGCGCAGCCGCCTGCAAGCCAACCTGAGCCAGCCCCTGGGGGAGCGTTACGGCAACCTCTACCTGAGCGGATCGGCGCAGAACTACTGGAACACCGGCCAGAGCAGCGACCTGACCTACCAGGCCGGCTACTCCAACGGTTTCAACTGGGGGAGCATCGGCGTATCGGCAGCGCGCACCCGAATGGGCGCGGGCTACGAGAACCAGTACCTGTTGAGCTTCAGCGTGCCCCTCGGACGTGGCGTGCGCGCGCCGTACCTGTCCACCTCGGTCAACCATTCCAGTGGCCGCAGCAACGGCCAGGCCAGCCTCAGCGGTTCCCTGGGCGAGCGCGCGCAGGCGAGCTACAGCCTCTATGGCTCCGTGAACCGCGACCGGGGCGAGCGTTCCAGCAGCGGTGGCGCCAGCGCCCATTACCGTGCGGCAGCCGCGGAGCTCAGCGCCGGCTACAGCCAGGGCACCGGCTACCGACAGCAAAACCTCGGCATCAGCGGCAGCCTGGTGGCGCACCCAGGTGGGATCAACCTCAGCCAGAGTCAGGGCGACACCCTGGCGATCGTGGAGGCCAAGGGGGCCGAGGGTGCCTACGTCAGCAGCGATACAGGCGCCCGAGTCGGACCCAACGGCTATGCGGTGGTCGGCAACCTGACTCCCTACCGGCGCAACCATGTGGTACTCGATCCCGTCGGTACCCTGCGCAACGTCGAGTTGCAGATCACCGAGCAGTCCGTCGCGCCCCGCCATGGTGCGGTGGTGATGCTGAGCTATCCCACCATCGTCGGCGCGCCGGTGCTGCTGCATATCCTCCGCGAGGATGGCCAGAACCCGCCATTGGGCTCCGAGGTCCTCGACGGCGAGGGCCGCAGCCTGGCCCTGGTAGGTCAGGCCGGGCGTGCCTTCCTTCGGGGTATTGAGCCCAAGGGGGTGTTGCGGGTGCGCTGGGGCGAGGGGGCGGACAAGACTTGCCGCCTCGAATACCAGTTGCCCGAGGTGGATCCGAGCGATTCAGGTATCCAGCAGGTCGAGGTGCGCTGCGTCAGCTTGAACGGACGAAGCGAGATCGCCCTGGTCGAGTGAGTCTTGCAGCAGGCCTGGCTTGCGGCTGACCTCGCTCGCCAGGGCTGCCGGGCTCTTACCTTCGCTCGATCGGTCCTGATCGACGGGGATCGCGCTGTTTCTAGTGCGATCCCCGGGTGTCCTTTGGCGGTGTACCCGGGCCTCGTCCAATCCTGCCTTCTGCGTTCCATGGGTTCAGTTGTAGGTGACGGTGATGATGCCGGCCTCGCCCCGTCGGCTGCTCACGGCTGTGAGACTGACCGAGGAGGTCTGGGTGATGCCGGCGCAATCATCGCGCCCGGGCGCTGCCGCCTGTCCGGCGGGGCTGATGCCATTGAGGCGCCCGATATGGGCCTGCCAGGTTTGTCTGGGCGTGGCGCAGAGCCCGCTGACGATCATTCCGGTGAAGCTGACTCGACCCTGGAAGGGATTGCGGACCTCCGCCTGGGCCAGGCCCGTGGCGCAGACGAGGACGAGAAGCGAGATTTGCAGTGGACGTTTCATACTCAGGTCTCCTTTCAGGCTTGAACTGAGTAAAAATCAGATGGCTCCTACAATCCAGGTTTTTGCCGTCCGGTTTTTTTGTAGGACGCCTCTAGTGGCACTGCGCCAGTTCTCAATATTGCGTCCCAGATTTCACAGGGCGTGACACCCGTCTGGTTTAAGGGCTCATCGGAAATTTCCTGGCTGGTAACTCCCCTGAGAACGCCTGGACAATCGCGGGATTTACCGTCCTCAGCCGGTTGGATTTCGTTGCGTTCCAACCGGGCATTCCCAGCCCCCCAGCCTGCCCCGATCCTCCGATTCGTTCGAACTCGGAAGCCTCCGCCCTCGGCGTCTGGCCAGCGTCGCCGGGAAAACGCGAAGAACAAAAAAAGGCTCATCGCGGATTATCGGGGAAATCCTGTTCACACTGGATTGGCGATTTTGCGTGGCGCCCTGACCCACTCCCAGTCTGCGGATACCGCCCTCTCCCCCGCCCCTCTCCCAGAAGAGGAGAGGGGTGACTCGCGCCGGCAGGGGACAAGTCATCCTGCTGCCCAAACCGATCTGAAACCAGGCGAAGACGATGACGCCGCGCGAAGTGCCCCGTCAGGAGGCCGAGCGGAGTCGTCGTGCAGGAGGACGAGCGGCATGGATGCCGCGAGAGGCGTGTGGGGCCATGGATGGCCCCTCGCGCCGTGCCCCCGGAGCGACGATGCAGCGAGGGAAGTTTGGCGCAGCCAAACCTGGATGCAGGGGCAAGCCCTTTGGTTCCTTTCGGCGATTGAGAATCGGCATAGGGGGCGGCCATCGGGCCGCGCCCCTGCCACACCACCCGGCATGCGGGTCCGCACCGGGCGGTTCGAGAAGTTGAGGTCAGCAGAGTCGAGGTAGACCCAACCGGTCGAACCACGCCACCGTGAGCACTCCATGGATCAGACCGACACTGTTGTGCCAGAACCTGTGGCTGTTGCCGGCTATCGCCGCTGCCAGATCAGGCCATGCTCCAAGTTTGCGCAGTTCACGGTACGTTCTCCGTCCGGTTTTCCATTGTTTGAGCTGGATGGCCCTGAGTCGTCGGCGTATCCACTCATCAAAACCCCGCCAACGACGAGGGGTTTGCGATAGACCGAAGTACGCTTTCCAACCCAGTAGGTAAGGCCTCAGGCTTTCCACCACTTGCGACACACTTCGGCCTCCGTTTCGAGACGTCAGCTGTCGGATGCGGCTTTTGAACCGCTGCAGTGCTTGGCTGGCCACCCCGCGTTTGATCTCGCCTTGAGCCGACAGCCAAAAGCTGTAGCCCAGGAACTTGCGGCCAAACGCACTGGCAATCGCGCTCTTGCGTTCGTTCACTTGCAGCCTGAGTCGATCATAAAGGCGACGGAGCACTGCCATTACCCGCTGACCGGCCTTGAGGCTGCGTACGTAAACATTCGCGTCGTCCGCGTACCTGACGAAGCAATGGCCTCGTCGCTCCAACTCTTTGTCCACCTCATCCAGCAATACATTGGCCAGCAGTGGTGAAAGGGGGCCGCCTTGCGGTGTCCCTCGTTCACTGGCCACCACCACGCCGTCGATCAACGTCCCGCTGTTCAGGTAGGCCCGGACCAGACGCAGAACGCCTCGGTCGGTCACCTTTCTGCTCAGTCGAGCGATCAACAGGTCATGGTCGACGCGATCGAAAAACTGCTCCAGATCGACGTCCACCAGGATGTTCCGCCCCGAGTGAATGTATCGCTGCGCTGCCAGTACCGCTTGGTGAGCGCTGCGACCGGGACGAAAGCCGTAGCTATGATCACTGAACCCTGGGTCCAGCAACGGCTGCAGAATCTGTAGCAGCGCCTGCTGGATCAGCCTGTCCGTCACCGTCGGGATGCCCAGCTTGCGCTCGCCACCCTCCGGCTTGGGGATCAGGACTCTACGCACCGGACTTGGCCGATACGTCCCGGCCAGCAACTGTGCCCGTATCGCGGGCCAGGCCGTTTTCAGATGCTCGACCGTCTCATCGATCCCAAGACCGTCGACGCCCGCAACACCTTTATTAGCCCGAACGCGCTTGAGCGCCAGTTGCAGGTTCTCTCTTGTCAGGACTTCTTGCAGAAGCCCTGACCCCGTGTGGTTCTGGTCATGGCGCGGACAGCCGGCTTCATCGCTGGACGCCCCGCGTCGGGCTTCACCCGTTGCAGCTCCGTCCCGCCCCGGTTTCCCGGGCATCTGATGCAAGGCCTGCTGTATCGCCATGGTGAACCTCACTCCTTCTCGTTCGGCCCTTCGCTGCAGCGCAACTACTACGGCCTCTGCTGACTTCTCGCTCCAACTTACGTCGTTGCCCTTTCAGGCATAAGGCGAGATCTCCCCAGGTAAGAACGCCATCCTTCACCGCACAACCGCTGCATTTACGTCACCGGGCTTTGGCCACAAGAGCTTCGCAGTACCTTGGCTGCTCGCCCTGTCCGGTAACGCCTCAGATGCAGTTCGTGTACCTCGGCTCGCGGTTTACGCTCCACGCTTCCTCCCCACACTCAGTCGCCTTCATGCAGTTGCGCTTCACTTCATTCGCTGTGGCCAGCTCAAGAGAGGACTTTCACCTCTAGGATGGCGCCCATGCTGGGCGCACAAGGGACTCGCCCGGGAGGGCGAAACAGCAACTCGCAGCCTGCGCGGAAATGAGCCGATCCCCCACAAAACCTGACGCCGGTTCGACAATCCGGCTTGAGCAAGTCCCTTCCCCGATAATCTGCGAAGAACCCAAAAAAAGCCCCCGTCAGGGCCGACATCCCGACGGGGGCGAGGGTGGTCCTTGAGGGGACCTCAGTGTGTGCGATCGGACCAGGCCTTGAGCAGGCTCGCGGCCAGTCCGTAGAGCGTGAGGAGGATGGCGAAGCCGAGGCATACGGACATGGCGATTCCCCCGGCATCGGAAGGCGGACGTCGCCGCCTTCCGATGCCTCGTTCAAGGGTTATTCGTTGACCTGGCGCAGCTTGGTGGCCGGGGTGTCGCCGAGGTTGTTGAGCATCCGCTCGCTGTACCAGTCGAGGAAATTGATCACGCCGAACTCGTAGGTCTTGGAGTAGGGGCCGGGCTGGTAGGCGGTGGAATTGATGCCGCGCTGGTTCTCTTCCGCCAGGCGACGGTCCTGGTCGTTGGTGGCGTCCCAGACCTCGCGCAGGCGGGCGACGTCGTAGTCGACGCCTTCCACCGCGTCCTTGTGCACCAGCCACTTGGTGGTGACCACGGTTTCCTGGGCGCTGATGGGCCACACGGTGAAGACGATCATGTGGTCGCCCATGCAGTGGTTCCAGGAGTGGGGCAGGTGGAGGATGCGCATGGAGCCCAGGTCGGGGTTCTTGATGCGACCCATGAGTTTCTTGCAGCCCTGCTTGCCGTCCATGGTCATGGACACGGTGCCTTCGAGCAGCGGCATGCGCACGATGCGGTTGCGCAGGCCGAAGCTGGCGTGGGCGTAGGGGATCTTCTCCTCGTCCCAGGCCTTGGTGCAGGCGGCCACCTGGTCCTTGAAGGCCTGGCTGGCGCGCGGGTCGGTCACATCGTCCCACTCCAGCAGGGTGTTCAGCAGCTCCGGGTGGGAGCCATTGCAGTGGTAGCACTCGCGGTTGTTCTCGATCACCAGCTTCCAGTTGGCGGCTTCCCTCAGGGTGGTCTGCACGGCCACCTTGGTGTTCTCCATGTCGTAGGGCTCCATGTAATGGGCCAGGGTGGAGAGGAAGTCGTCGATGGCAGGGGGATTTTCCGACAGGTTGACGAAGATGTAGCCGCCGGCGCTCTTCACGTGCACGGGCTTCAGGCCGTACTGCTTCATGTCGAAGTCGGCGCCCATCTCGGTGCCGGCGAACAGCAGGCGGCCATCGAGTTCGTAGGTCCACTGGTGGTAGGGGCAGACCAGCTTGGCGACCTTGCCCTTGTCGCTGACGCACAGGCGCGAGCCACGGTGGCGGCAGACGTTGTGGAAGGCGTGGATCTGGCCCTCGGCACCACGGATCACGATGATCGGGTTGTCACCTACCTGCAGGGTCAGGTAGTTGCCCTTGGCCGGGATCTCGCAGGTCATGCCGGCGATCAGCCATTCCTTGAGGAAGATCTCCTGCATGTCGATCTGGAACAGGCGCTCGTCGTTGTAGAACGGCTGCGGCAGCGAGAAGCTGTGGTCGCGTGCCTTGAGCATGTCGGCCGTGGCCTTGCGTGCGGGTTCAAGCGGATCGCCCAGGCTCAGGGTGGAAGTGACGTCCATCGGTAACTCCTCAATGGCTGGTCGCGTTGGCGACCGCCGCAATAAGTGGCTGGTTCGGTTGTCACGCAAGGCGGCGTGACCTGCCCTCTTTTCTCGCCTGCCGATTGGCTGCCCTGCTGCGGGGGCGAGGGTGGTTTTTTCGGAAAGCCTCAACTTTCGGCTGGGATTGAGTGTGCTGGCGCGGGCAGGTACGACCTTATCCACGGGCGACATGGGAACATCCGTTTCCGACGCGGGAGGCCCGGTGATTGCTGGCAGGTCGCGATAAGCATGTGAATGTCGCAGACAGGTAAATGGGCGGTTTTTGCGTTATTCACAATCCGCCCCAATAGGCCGATATCCGGCCAAGGTGGAGCGACGTCCATGACCAACAATTTCCTCAATCCCGTCACGACCCAGACCTGGACCAACGGCCGCCACATGGTCCGCTGCGTCAAGGCGATCCAGGAAACCTGGGACGTGCGCACCTTCTGTTTCATGGCTGACCAGCCGATGGTGTTCTTCTTCAAGCCGGGGCAGTTCGTGACCCTCGAACTGGAGATCGATGGCCAGCCCATCATGCGTTCCTACACCATCTCCAGCTCGCCCTCGGTGCCCTACAGCTTCTCGCTGACCATCAAGCGCGTGCCGGGGGGCAAGGTCTCCAACTGGCTGCACGACAACCTGAAGGAAGGCGACGTGCTCCCGGTGCACGGCCCGGTGGGGCTGTTCAACGCCATCGACTTCCCGGCGGACAAGGTGCTGTTCCTCTCCGGCGGCGTCGGCATCACCCCGGTGATGTCCATGGCGCGCTGGTTCTTCGACACCAACGGCGCGGTGGACATGGTCTTCGTCCATAGCGCGCGCGCGCCGAAGGACATCATCTACCACCGCGAGCTGCGCCACATGGCCTCTCGCATCGCCAACTTCAAGCTGCACCTGATCTGCGAGAAGTACGACATCGGCGAGACCTGGTCCGGTTATCGCGGTTACCTGAACCGGCCGATGCTGGACCTGATCGCGCCCGACTTCATGGAGCGGGAGATCTTCTGCTGCGGTCCCACCCCCTACATGGCCGCCATCAAGCGCATGCTGGAAGCCGCCGGCTTCGACATGAAGCGCTACCACGAGGAAGCCTTCGGCCCCACTCCGCCGGAAATCCGCGAGGAAGTGAAGGAACATGCCGCCGAAGCGGCGGAAGCCGCCGAAGTGCCTTTGGCCGACATGAACCTGGTGGAGTTCACCGGCACCGGCAAGAGCATCCGCGTCGCCCCCGGCGAGACCGTGCACTCCGCCGCGGCCAAGCTTGGCCTGCACATCCCCAAGGCCTGCGGCATGGGCATCTGCGGCACCTGCAAGGTGCTGAAGACCGCCGGCGAGGTGGAGATGGAGCACAACGGCGGCATCACCGACGAAGACGTTGCCGAAGGCTACATCCTGTCCTGCTGCAGCATTCCCAAGGGTGACGTGGCCATCGACTACTGATGGTTTTCTGATCGATCCCCGTCAGCCCTCGGCCCGCGCGGGCTGGCGCCATCTATCCACAGCTTGTGGGCAGGGCCTTGCACAGCAGTTGTGTGCAAGTCGCTGATATCGCTGAACAACGCATCCATCCTCGGCGGCCCGGCCCCGGGCTCCTCCTGAGCGGCGGGTCCACCGGCCGGTCCAGGGGGCAATGGCGGCAACTGCCGCTATGCTTGCTTCCTGGCCCGCTTCCGCCGGCGTCCCGCCGGCATCCCCTGGTCTGCCTGAGGAGCCTTTGCGATGAAACTCTTCTATTCCCCCGGAGCCTGCTCCCTCGCCGTGCACATCGTGCTGCGGGAGATCGGCAATCCCTTCGAGCTGGAGCGCGTCGACCTCGGCGCCCACAAGACCTCGACCGGTGATGACTACTACCGCAGCAACCCCAAGGGCTATGTGCCCCTGCTGGAGCTGGACGATGGCCAGGTGCTGACCGAGGGACCGGTGATCTGCCAGTACCTCTGCGACCAGGCCGGCCGCACCGACCTGATGCCGGCCGCCGGCTCGCTGCCGCGTTACCGGGTCATGGAGTGGCAGGCCTTCATCAGCAGCGAGGTGCACAAGAGCCTCGGCGCGCTGTTCAACTCCGCGCTGGATGACGCGGCGAAGGCGACCTACGCCGGCATGGCCCATCGGCGTCTGCAGTGGATATCGGCGCAGCTGGGCGGCCGCCCCTATCTGACGGGCGACGACTTCACCGCGGCGGATGCCTACCTCTTCACCGTGGCGAACTGGGCGGGGTTCGTGGGCATGGATATCTCCGACTGCCCGGATCTCAAGGCCTTCCAGGCGCGCGTGGCGGCACGTCCGGCGGTCCAGGCGGCGCTGAAGGCGGAGGGATTGGCCTGAGGCCGCAAGGCGTGAGCACCGGTGCCTTGCCCATCGGGCAACGGCACCCTTGCGCAGGCGTGCCCGCGTCTCAATCCTCTTCCTGCACCGCCTTGTAGGCCCCGGCCAGCTTCTGCTGCACATCCTGGGGAGCCGGATGGTAGTGGCTCAGCACCATGCTGAACGCACCCTGGCCGGCGGTGATGGCCTTGAGGCGGCCGGCGTAGCCATCCAGCTCCGCCAGCGGCACCTGGCCGTGGATCAGCGCCAGCCCCTGGGACAGGGATTCGGTGCCGGTCACCTGGCCGCGACGTCCGATCAGGTCCGTGGTGATATCCCCCAGGTTCGCCTCGGGCGTCGTGACCTCGATGTCGACGATGGGCTCCAGCACCGCTTCTCCCGCAGCGCGCAGGGCGTCCAGCATGGCCTTGCGTCCGGCGGCCTGGAAGGCGATGTCCTTGGAATCCACCGGATGGTGCTTGCCGTCATGCACGGTGATCTTCACGTCTTCCACCGGCAGCCCGGC
Organism: Pseudomonas furukawaii; assembly: GCF_002355475.1. Classification (NCBI taxonomy): domain Bacteria; kingdom Pseudomonadati; phylum Pseudomonadota; class Gammaproteobacteria; order Pseudomonadales; family Pseudomonadaceae; genus Metapseudomonas; species Metapseudomonas furukawaii. Next base: position 433,390 of record NZ_AP014862.1, read on the forward strand.
CAAGGGGCCGCAGGCCAGCACCGAGCGCACGCCCTTTTCCACCGAGGGAATGAACTGGGACGGGATCACGCCGCCCTTCACCTCGTCCGCGAACTGGAAGCCGCTGCCCCGGGGCAGGGGCTCCAGGCGCAGGAACACCTCGCCGAACTGCCCGGCGCCGCCGGTCTGCTTCTTGTGCCGGCTGTGGCCCTCCGCCCCGCGCATCGGGGCTTCCCGGTAGGGCACCCGGGGCGGGCGGGTCTCCACCTCCAGCTTGTAGGTGCCGCTGATGCGGTCCAGCAGGTAGCGCAGGTGCAGTTCGCCCATGCCCCGCAGCACCGTCTCCTGGGTCGAGGCCTGGTAGTCCAGCCTCACGCAGGGGTCTTCGGCCTGGAGCCGCGCCAGCACCTCGGCGATGCGCTGCTCGTCGCCCCGGCGCCGGGCCTCGATGGCCAGGCCCTGCATGGGCTCGGGGAAGTCCAGGGGCTTCAGGTGGATCTGGTCCTCATCGTGGGAGTCGTGGAGCACCGAGCCGAACTCCACCTCATCCACCTTGGTCAGGGCGCCGAAGTCGCCGGGCACCAGCCGGGTCACCTCCTCGTGACGCTTGCCCTGTAGCCGCAGCAGGTGACCGAGCTTGAACGGCTTGCGGCCCTCACCGACGAACAGCTGCATGTCCCGCACCAGGGTGCCCTGGTGCACGCGGAAAATGCCCAGCTTGCCCACGAAGGGGTCGATCACCACCTTGAACACATGGGCCAGCACATGGGCCTCGGGATCGGGGCGGGCACGGAAGGCCCTGGCGTCCGCGCCTTCGCCCTTGAGGAGCAGCGGCGGGTTGCCTTCAGTGGGGTTGGGGGCGAGGCGGGCGAGGATGTCCAGCAGTTCGGTGACGCCGGCGCCGGTGCGCGCCGAGGTGAAGCAGAGCGGAATCAGATGGCCTTCCCGCAGGGCCCGCTCAAAGGGTTCGTGCAGCGCCTCCGGCGCGATCTCGCCCTGTTCCAGGTAGCGCGCCATCAGTTCCTCGTCGACTTCCACCACCTGGTCCACCAGGGCCTGGTGGGCGTCGGCCACCGAGGAAAAGTCCGCCTCGCCATCGGGGTTGAAGAAACAGTCCACCACCCGGCTGCCGTTCTCCGCCGGCAGGTTCAGTGGCAGCACTTCCTTGCCGAAGGCGTCCCGCAGGCTGGCCAGCAGGCCTGGCAGGTCAACCCGTTCGGCGTCGATCTTGTTCACCACCAGCAGGCGGCAGAGCCCGCGTTCGGCGGCCAGGGCCATCATGCGGCGCGTGGTGAGCTCGATGCCGTTCTGCGCGTTGACCACCACCAGCGCGGTTTCCACCGCAGCCAGCGCCGCGATGGACTGGCCGATGAAATCCGGGTAGCCGGGGGTGTCGATCAGGTTGATCTCGGCGCCGGCATGGCTGCAATGGGCGAGGGCCGATGCCAGGGAGTGGCGGTACTCGCGCTCCAGCGGATCGAAGTCGCACACCGTGTCGCCGCGCTCCAGGCTGCCCGGGTTGGCAAGGGTGCCGCTGGCATGCAGCAGGGCTTCGGCCAGGCTGGTCTTGCCGCTGTCGCCATGGCCGACCAGGGCGACCGTTCGAATGGATTCCACCGAGTAGTTCGCCATGAGTACCTCCGCATGCTGGGGTGTTTCCAGTATAGGCAGCGCCCTCCGGGCTGCTCCGAAGGCCGGACACTCTCCACAACTCCCTGATCCTGCTCGAAAAATGAGCGGATCACGGCAGCCCGCGCCAGTGCTGGCGTGGCGCGCGCTCTCTACAGCTTGTCCACAGAAGCCTCCACCGGCTTTGTGGGTAAGGAAGCGATTTTCCACAGAGGAGGACGAATAAAAGCGGGAAAGAACCGCATTGGCGTGGGCGGGTCAGCAATTGATCGATGCCCTCTACAGGCCATCGCCATTGGCCTCTGGCGGCTTTTCAACGGTTTTTCCACAGGGATGTGCACGGCATTTGTGGGCAATTCACCGCCAGCGGCTTTCCATCAGCCCTGATGCGCAGTGGAGGCCAGGAGCGACGCGGGCTCAGTTCATACATAGGGATGAACAGGTTGCTCACAGACTTATCCACATTTCATGGGGTATCCGCTCAGCTCGCGGCTTTTTTCTGGTCAGTAATCGACCAGACTGCTGTAGCCCAGGCAGGACAAGGGATGCAGAGGGTTTTCCACAGTTTGTCTACGCCGTGCTGCACAGAATCTGTGTGGAAGAAATGGCAAGTCATTGAAATAGATCAGAAAATATCCATGTCTCGAAAGGCCAGGAGCGGCGCGGCCTGCAGCGGTGGCTCTACAGTTTGTCCACAGGTTGGTCCACGGAAAACGGGGGTAAGGCGGGCGGGAAGCCCAAGAGCAGGGTGTGGATGCCCTCCCAGGCCTCTCGTCGAGGGGCCGAGGAGGGTGAACTCGAGTGACAGGCGAATCAGGCCGCCATCGCCGCGCGGATATCCGCCGCCAGTTCCCGCACCCGGTCCAGCTCGGTGTCCCAGGAGCACATGAAGCGGGCGCCGCCGGCACCGATGAAGGTGTAGAACCGCCAGCCCCGGTTGCGCAGGTACTCCAGCGCAGGCTCCGACATCTGCAGGAAGACCCCGTTGGCCTCCACCGGGAACATCAGGCTCACGCCGGGCACGTCGGCCACCAGCTCCGCCAGCAATTGGGCGCAGGCGTTGGCGTGGCGGCCGTAGTTCAACCAGGCGCCGTCCTGCAGCAGGCCCACCCAGGGGGCGGCGAGGAAGCGCATCTTCGAGGCCAGTTGGCCGGCCTGCTTGCAGCGGTAGTCGAAGTCTTCCGCCAGCTCGCGCTTGAAGAACAGGATGGCTTCGCCCACCGCCATGCCGTTCTTGGTGCCGCCGAAGCAGAGCACATCCACGCCGGCCTTCCAGGTCAGCTCCGCCGGTGTGCAGCCGAGGAAGGCACAGGCGTTGGAGAAGCGCGCGCCGTCCATGTGCAGGTTCAGGCCCAGTTCCTTGCACACCCGGCTGATGGCGCGGACTTCATCGGGACGGTAGACGGTACCGACCTCGGTGGCCTGGGTCAGGGTCACCACCCGGGGTTTCGGGTAGTGGATGTCCTGGCGCTTGAGGGCGATCTCGCGAATGGCCTCGGGGGTCAGCTTGCCGTCGACCGTCTTGGCCAGCAGCAGCTTGGAGCCGTTGGAGAAGAATTCCGGCGCGCCGCACTCGTCGGTCTCGACGTGGGCGGTCTCGGAACAGATCACGCTGTGGTAGCTCTGGCACAGGGAGGCCAGGGCCAGGGAGTTGGCGGCGGTGCCATTGAAGGCGAAGAAGACTTCGCAATCGGTTTCGAACAATTGGCGGAAATGGTCGGCGGCGCGGGCCGTCCACTGGTCGTCGCCATAGGCGCGTTCATGGCCGCGATTGGCCTCGGCCATGGCGTGCCAGGCCTCCGGGCAGATGCCGGAGTAGTTGTCGCTGGCGAATTGCTGGGTCTGGTCGGTCATGTCCTGGTCCTTCTGTCCGTTCGCCTGCAGGCACAGGCGTATGGGGGCTCACTTTACGCCAGCTTGGACGCGCGGGATTCGCTCGAGGCGACATCCTTTTCCGTCCAGGGCACCTGGGCGAAAGAAGGGAACTCGTTGGTGCTCCCGCCCCTCAGAACAGAAGTGCGTGATCCCATCCGCAAGGAGGAACTCCCATGCGTCATCCCAGCCTGCTCGTTCTCTGCCTGCCGCTGCTGGCCAGTCTGCCCGCCGTCGCCGCCGACTGGTCGCCCGGCGACCGCGACCACTTCGTCCAGGAGTGCAAGACCAGTGCCCAGGCCAGCGTCCCCGCCGACAAGCTGCAGCGTTACTGCGGCTGCGCCGCCGACAAGGTGGCTGCCGAGTTCAGCGCCGCCGAACTCGATGCGCTCAAGGTGCAGAAAACGCCCCTGCCCGAGGCGACGCACCAGCGCCTGGTGAAGGTCTCCCAGGCATGCCTGAGCCAGCTCAACGGCTGATCGGAATCTGATCGACCGGCTCCGGCCCAGGAGTGGCGGGGGCTGGGGACCGGCCTGCACAGCTTGTCCACAGGTCGATCCACGGATCCTGGGGGTAAGGCGGCTCAGTTTCCCTGCCAGGCCAGGGCCCGTTCGCGGACATCGGCGGGAAAGGCCCGTGCGCGGCGGGCGCGGGTGTCCAGGTGTACGCCCACCAGGGTGGTGACCGCGGCGATCTCGCCGGTCTCGTCGTTGCGCATCTCGTGGTGGAAACGGATGGACTTGTCCCTGATCTCCAGCACCCGGGAGTGAATGGACACCACATCGCCCGCATGCAGTTCACGGCGGTACTCGATCTGCTGTTCCACCGCCGCCATGCCGGCGTCGTCGGCCCGCAGGCGTGACGGCGCCAGGCCCAGCAGGCTGAACAGTTGCCAGGTGGCCTCGTCGAACTTGCCCACGTACCACATCACGTTCATGTGGCCCATGTGATCGCAGTGCCAGGGGTAGACGGCGCCACGGTAGGTCAGGGTATCGGTCATCTCAGTTGGCCTCTCGGTTGCTGCTCTGAAAGTCCGCCAGTACCTGACGGAACTGGCGGATGACGATGGACAGGTGCCCCTCCTCGGGATACCGGCGAAGGTGGGAGCGGGGCAGGCGTGACTGCAGGTGGAGCGCCATGGCTTCGGGGACGTGGCGGTCCTGTCCGCTCTGGTAGAGATGGACCGGCACGCGAATGGTCTCGGGCTCGAAGCCCCTCGGCGAGGCGATCAGCGCCGCTTCGCTGCAGGCGCCCCGGATTCCCTGTCGATAGGCTTCCGCGAGGAAGCGCGAGAAGCCCTCCGCCAAGGCTGGGTCGCTGGCCAGCAGTTGCCGGTCCGGTTCCGCCAGCAGCTTGCCCAGGGCCTTCACGGCCCGCAGCGGAGAGGCCCTGAACAGCAGCCGGTCCAGGGCCAGCATCGGGCTGGCCAGGCAGGGATGACGGCGCGCCAGGCCGAACATCAGCTTCAGCGCCGGCAACTGGGTCTGGCGCAGGGCTGGGATATCCATCGGCCCCATGCCCGCCAGCAAGCCCACGTAGTCCAGGCGCTCGCCAAGTCGGTAGGCGCAGGCCAGGGCGTAGGGACCGCCGCAGGACACGCCGAGCACCCCGAAACGGCCATGGCCCAGGGTGTCGGCCAGAAAACCCATGTCCTCGGCCCAGCCGAGCAGGGTGCGTCCGGGCTGGAAGTCGGAATGGCCGAAACCTGGCCGCTCCGCCGCCACCAGCAGCACGCCGGCGGCCCTGGCTTCTTCGTCATGCAACGCGGCCTGGAGGCGGCTGCCGGGAAATCCATGGAAGTAGTAGAGCGGCCTGCCATCGGCGGCGCCGTAGCATTGGTAGGCGAGGGTGCGGCCGCCGGGCAGGCGCAGGCGTCGTGGGTCGGCAGGGGGGCGTGTCATGGCAGCGAGTCGTGTTCCGGGAACTGGTCATGATTTGAGCGGCTGATTTATAGCAGCCGGTGGAAACGCTCTCCGAGAGGGGTTACAAAATTTAATTGAATGTTTAATTTGGCTATTTATTGTTCGGTCAGGCGAAAGCCTCGCCGCCTGGCCATGCGCAGGCCGGAACCCACACCTTATCCACAGGCCCCTGCACAGAATTCGGGGATAGCGCCGTGGCAAGTGGCTGAAAGTGCTCAGGAAGTGACCGCTACGCGGCAGGTGGCGCCGCGCCTGGGGTTGGCGTGGGGCTCTACAGCTTATCCACAGCTTGATCCCCGTTTTCTGTGGGGAAGGGCGGTGTCCCGGTGCATCTATGGGTCGGATTCGGACAGATTTTTGCCCGGGCGGATCGGGAAAATCCTGCACAACGCGCTCCCACGATCCCCGCCGAGGCACGCTCATGACCGCCTACACGCCCCTGCCGCCCACCCGCCCGGCCCTCGAGTCCATCGGCTTCCTGCTGCTGGAGGACTTCAGCCTGATCGCCCTGGCCGGCGCCCTGGAGCCCCTTCGCCTGGCCAACCAGTTGTCCGGACGGGGCCTCTATCGCTGGCGCACCCTGACCCTCGATGGCACCCCGGTGCGCGCCGCCAATCAGATGCAGGTCTCGCCGGAAGGGCGGCTGGACGACGGGGCGGTGCCGGACGTGCTGATCCTCTGCGGTGGCGACGGTCCCGGTACCCTGAGCGATCCGGCGTTACTCGCGCGGCTGCGGTCGCTGGCGGAGAGCGGTGTCCACCTGGGGGCGCTGGGCTCGGCCAGCTGGCCGCTGGCCGAGGCCGGCCTGCTCCAGGGCTATGAGTGCAGCCCGGCCTGGAGTTGCCGGGTCGACCTGCGGGAACGCTTCCCCGGGATCGCCCTGAGCCCGCAGCCCTATGTGCTCGACCGGGACCGCTACACCGCCGTCGGCGGCAGCGCGGCCCTCGAACTCATGCTCCAGCTCATCGGCCGCAATCAGGGCCCGGCCCTCCTCGGGGCCATCAGCGAGACCCTGACATTCGGCCAGCTGCGCAGCGATCCCGCGCCCCCGCGCCTGACCCTCAGGGACGCCCTGGCCAGCGCCCATCCCCGGTTGCAGGAGGTCATCGCCCTGATGGAGGCCAACCTGGAGGAGCCCATCGACCTGGATGACCTGGCCAGCTTCGTCGAACTGTCGCGCCGGCAGCTGGAGCGGCTGTTCCAGAAGTACCTGCGCTGCTCGCCGTCGCGCTACTACCTCAAGCTGCGCCTGCTCAGGGCGCGCCAGCTGCTGCGCCAGACGCCCCTGCCGGTGGTGCAGGTGGCCCTGGGCTGCGGCTTCCTCTCGGCGCAGAACTTCTCCAAGTGCTACCGAGAGCACTTCGGCATTGCGCCCAGCAACGAGCGGCTCGACAAGCCGCAACGCTGCCAGGCCGCCATGCACTGAATTCCCTTGGCACCACTTCGGGCCCGCCCGTGCCTGGCAGCACGGACCGGGCCCGTTTTTTTTGGTTCTTCACGGATAACCCATCCGCCATCTGAGCCGTAGGTTGGCGCCAGGCGAAGCGCGGCCCAACGCCCTGGCGAACGCCGCCGTGTCGGGCTTCGTGCCTCAGTCGGTAGCCCGGGCCAGTTGGTGGCGGGGATCTCTGGGGGCAGCTTCGCTGCCCTTCGCGAATGAATTCGCCCCCACGAAAGCACACCGATCTGCGCGAGCTGCCCCCCTGCGGATCTGACCAACTTGGGGTCGGATACGTACAAAAAATCGCCTGGGCCTTCTGTTGCAATGCGATCCAACGGCCCACCAGTCCGGTGCGCCGAATCCGTGAAAACAACAAGGGTTACCGCCATGCAAATGCCCAAGACGCTCCGCATCCGTAACGGCGACAAGGTCCGCTCCACCTTCTCCGCACAGGAATACGCCAACCGCCAGGCCAGGCTCCGCGCCCATCTGGCGGCCGAGAACATCGATGCTGCGGTCTTCACCTCCTACCACAACATCAACTACTACTCGGACTTCCTCTACTGCTCCTTCGGTCGTCCCTACGCCCTGGTGGTGACCCAGGACGACGTCATCAGCATCAGCGCCAACATCGACGGCGGCCAGCCCTGGCGCCGCACCGTCGGCACCGACAACATCGTCTACACCGACTGGCAGCGCGACAACTACTTCGTCGCCATCCAGCAGGCCCTGCCCAAGGCCCGCCGCATCGGCATCGAGGCCGACCACCTGAACCTGCAGAACCGCGACAAGCTGGCTGCCCGCTACCCCGAGGCCGAGCTGGTGGACGTGGCCGCCGCCTGCATGCGCATGCGCATGATCAAGTCCGCCGAGGAGCACGTGATGATCCGCCACGGCGCGCGCATCGCCGACATCGGCGGGGCGGCGGTGGTGGAGGCCCTGCGTGACCAGGTGCCGGAGTACGAGGTGGCCCTGCACGCCACCCAGGCCATGGTCCGCGCCATCGCCGACACCTTCGAGGACGTGGAGCTGATGGACACCTGGACCTGGTTCCAGTCCGGCATCAACACCGACGGCGCCCACAACCCGGTGACCACCCGCAAGGTGAACAAGGGCGACATCCTCAGCCTGAACTGCTTCCCGATGATCGCCGGCTACTACACCGCCCTCGAGCGCACCCTGTTCCTCGACCACTGCTCCGACGACCACCTGCGCCTGTGGCAGGTCAACGTCGAGGTACACGAGGCCGGCCTCAGGCTGATCAAGCCCGGCGCGCGCTGCAGCGACATCGCCCGCGAGCTGAACGAAATCTTCCTCAAGCACGACCTGCTGCAATACCGCACCTTCGGCTACGGCCACTCCTTCGGCACCCTGAGCCACTACTACGGCCGCGAGGCGGGCCTGGAGCTGCGCGAGGACATCGACACCGTGCTGGAGCCGGGCATGGTGGTGTCCATGGAGCCGATGATCATGCTGCCGGAAGGCCTGCCGGGCGCCGGTGGCTACCGCGAGCACGACATTCTCATCGTCAACGAGAACGGCGCCGAGAACATCACCAAGTTCCCCTACGGACCGGAGAAAAACATCATCCGCAAATGACCGAACCCACGCCCGCGCAGCGCCGACCACCTGCGCGGGCCGTGGCCCGCTTCACCCCACAACAAGAACCGACGCGCGGCATTCACGGGGCCAGACCCCGCGCACGCGCCGAGCTTTGACTACCCGCTGCCGAACATCACGACATAACAACAGAGGTACAGGCGATGGTCAGGTTTGTTTCAGGGACGCTCCTTCGGGGAGCGGCCGACAGTGTGTGTTTCAACGACGGTCGGGGCGCTCCCGTCCATACTCCAGGCATACCGGTGCAACCCCTCTCTGAAGGAGGTGCCCAATGAGCCTGTCCAACCAGACCCTGGCCTATGGCCAGGCCGGCAGCCAGACGGCCGCCAGCGAACGCAGCACCCTCCGCCGTGCGGCCACCGCCAGCTTCATGGGCAACTTCGTCGAATGGTTCGACTATGCCGCCTACGGCTATCTGGCAGCGGTCATCGCCGTTGTCTTCTTCCCCGCCACCGACAAGACCACCGGCCTGCTGGCCACCTTCGCGGTCTTCGCCATCTCCTTCATCATCCGCCCCATCGGCGGCATCGTCTGGGGCCATATCGGCGACCGCTACGGCCGGCGCAACGCCCTGTCCCTGTCCATCCTCATCATGTCGGGCGCCACCTTCTGCATCGCGCTGCTGCCCACCTATGCCCAGGTGGGCATGCTGGCGCCGCTGTTGCTGCTGCTGATCAGGCTGGTGCAGGGCTTCTCGGCATCCGGCGAGTACGCGGGCGCCGCCGCCTTCCTGGCGGAGTACGCGCCGGACGACAAGCGCGGCTTCTACACCAGCCTGGTGCCGGCCAGCACCGCGGCGGGCCTGCTGTTCGGCTCGCTCTTCGCCGCATTGCTCTACTCGCAACTGGACAGCGAGCAGCTGCACGAATGGGGCTGGCGCATTCCCTTCCTGCTGGCGGCGCCGCTGGGACTGATCGGTCGCTACATCCGCCTGCACCTGCAGGACACGCCGAAGTTCCGCGAGATGGAGCAGGCCCTTGAGCGCAAGGCCGGCGACCACAGTGTGCCGATCCGCGAGCTGATGGGTGCGCAGCGCGCGCGCGTACTGGTGGCCATCGGCGTCACCTGCCTCAACGCGGTGGCCTTCTACCTGATCCTCAGCTACATGCCCACCTACCTCTCCGCCGAGATGGGGATGACGGAGACGGACTCCTTCCTGGCGTCCACGGTGTCGCTCGCCACCTACATCGGCTTCATCTTCCTGATGGGCAAGCTGTCGGACCGCTTCGGCCGCAAGACCATGCTGGTGCTCGCCTCGCTGCTGTTCGTCGGCGCGACGGTGCCGCTGTTCGGCCTGCTGGACGGCCAGGGATTCGCCATGATCCTGCTGATCCAGATCGCCTTCGGCCTGATGCTGGCGATGAACGACGGCACCCTGCCGTGCTTCCTCGCCGAGATCTTCCCCACCCGGGTGCGCTACAGCGGCTTCGCCTTCAGCTTCAACACCGCCAATGCCCTGTTCGGCGGTACCGCGCCTTTCCTCGCCACCTGGCTGATCGCCGAGACCGGCGACAAGCTGGCGCCGGCCTGGATGCTGGTGGCGGCCGCGGTGGTGGCGCTGCTGGCCATGCTGGCGGTGCGCGAGACCGCGAACCGAGCCTTGGCGGACGACTGACCGGCCCTGTGATCCTGCCAACTTCGGGTCGGATCCGTACAAGTTTCACTGTTCAACTTCTGATGCAATGCCACAAGCGGAAGACCGCCTGGTGCCTGGATTCTGGAGAACCGTCGATGAGCAAGAGCGTTTTCGTGGGAGAGCTGACCTGGAAGGAGTACGAGGCCCGTGTCGCCTCCGGCGACGCTGTGCTGATGCTGCCGGTCGGCGCCCTGGAGCAGCACGGCCACCACATGTGCATGAACGTGGATGTCCTCTTGCCCACGGCGGTCTGCCAGCGGGTCGCCGAGCGCATCGGCGCGCTGGTGCTGCCGGGGCTGCAGTACGGCTACAAGTCCCAGCAGAAGTCCGGCGGCGGCAACCACTTCCCCGGAACCACGAGCCTGGACGGCGCCACCCTCACCGGTACGGTGCAGGACATCATCCGCGAGCTGGCGCGCCATGGCGTGCGTCGGCTGGTGCTGATGAACGGCCACTACGAGAACTCCATGTTCATCGTCGAGGGTATCGACCTGGCGCTGCGGGAGCTGCGCTACGCCGGCATCCACGACTTCAAGGTGGTGGTGCTGTCCTACTGGGACTTCGTCAAGGACCCGGCGGTGATCCAGCAGCTCTATCCGGAAGGTTTCCTCGGTTGGGACATCGAGCATGGCGGCGTCTTCGAGACCTCCCTGATGCTCGCCCTCTACCCGGACCTGGTGGACCTGGACCGCGTCGTCGATCACCCGCCCGCGACCTTCCCGCCCTATGACGTGTTCCCGGTGGACCCGGCGCGCACGCCGGCACCGGGGACCCTGTCGTCGGCGAAGACGGCCAGCCGGGAGAAGGGCGAGCTGATCCTCGAGGTCTGCGTCCAGGGCATCGCCGAGGCCATCGGCACGGAGTTTCCGTCGTCCTGACACGGCATTGCGTCGAAGCGAACACCGAACAAGCGACTTCAATACCTACAAGAGCGGCGCCCTGGCGCCTGCGAGGAAGTTTCAGCTATGTCGAATTCAGACGCGCACAAAGAATACGGGCTCAGCCAGATCAAGCCGGAAGAGCGCAGCTACGGCTTCGCCGACACGGTCTGGACCTGGTTCGGTTCGGGCATCAACACCGGCTCCTGGTTCTTCGGCGGCATGGCCGCCTCCCTGGGCATGGTCTTCGTCCTGCAGTACAGCCTGCTCTGGCTGCCGCTGATGATGATTCCCTGGGCGGCGGTGGCCTACATCGGCTACCGCTACGGCGCCAGCACCGCCGTGGTGGCGCGCCCGTCCCTCGGCACCAAGGGCTCACGCCTCACCGGCGTCGCCCAGTTCCTGGTGCTGATCGGCTGGCCCAGCGTGAACAGCTTCATCGCCGCCATCTCCCTCAGCCATGTGTTCGGCGCGGCCTTCGGCTGGCCGGTATTCGGCCAGCCGGGGTCCACCTGGCCCATGGTGCTGGGCATCCTGCTCACCGCCGTGGCCCAGGGCATCATCACCTTCCTGGGGCATGAGGCGATCCGCTACCTGGAGCGTGTCGCCGGCGTGCTGCTGCTGGTGCTGGGGGGCTGGGTCAGCTACATCGTGCTGTCGCAGTGGAACCTGTCCGACCTGATGGCCTTCCGGGTGGAGAATCCCGCCCACTCGGTGGCCTTCTACATCGACCTGGCCTTCGGCTTCTCCTGGACCTGGGCCCAGGTCGCGGACTTCTCCCGCTTCTCCCGGACCGGCAAGGCGGCCACCCTCGGCAGTTGGCTGGGGCTGAACGTGGGCCAGGGCTGGTTCATGCTGATCGGCGCCATCGGCACCATCGGCGTGGCGCTGCAGACCGGCAACATCGACCCGAACAACTCCGACCCGAGTTCCACCCTGGCCACCCTGGGCCTTGGCCTGGTGTCCTTCCTGGTGCTGATCTTCGCCACCGTCAGCACCAACGTGACCGTGCTCTACGGTTCGGGGATGGGGCTGCTGGGCGCCTTCAAGGGCCTGACGCCGAAGAAGGCCCTGGCGATCATCGTGGTGCTGCAACTGGGCTTGTGCTTCGTGCCCATGGGCTTCGATTCCTTCCTGCACTACTTCGAGACCTTCCTGGGCGTGATCGGCGGGCTGTTCATCCCCCTCTGGACCATCATCCTGGTGGACTACTTCTGCATCCGGGGCGCGCGCATCAGCGACCGTGACCTGTTCGCCGAGTCCGCGGGGGCCTACTACGGCGCCAACGGATGGAACCCGGCCGGCATCGCGGCCCTGGTACTGGGTTTCCTCGTCTACTTCGTACTGGCCCATGTCTTCAAGGACGTGGCGGAGCAGATCACCGCGAGCTTCCCGGCGATCCTGGTATCCGGCCTGGCCTACTGGCTGCTGGCAAAGAAGCCGGTGGCGGCGCTGGACAGCGGGCTTGAGCGGGACGCCTGAAACACGACGGCAATGACAGGAACGCCGCCCCCGAGAGGAGGGCGGCGTTTTTGTTTGCGGCGCCCCGGCGATGGCCAGGGCCGCCGGTCTAATCGTGCAACGGACTCTGCTTGCGCTCGCCCCGTGGCGAGTGGCCGAAGAAGCGGCTGTAGCACTTGGAGAAATGCGCCGGCGAGGCGAAGCCGCAGGCCAGGGCGATGTCCCGCACCTGGGACTCGCTGCGCAGCAGCAGGTCGCGGGCGCGATTCAGCCGCAGCTCCAGGTAGTACTGGCTGGGGGTCCGGTCCAGGTACTTGTGGAACAGCCGTTCCAGCTGGCGCACCGACACCTCGTTGAGCTGGGCCAGCTCCTCCAGCTCCAGGGGCTCTTCCAGGTTGGCTTCCATGATGGCGACGATCTGGCTCAGCTTGGGCTGGGCATGGCCGAGCCGCTGGCGCAGCGGGATGCGCTGCTGTTCGCGGGCGCCGCGCATGCGGTCGCAGAGCAGCAGTTCGGCGGCCTGGGTGGCGATCTCCACGCCACCGGGTTCGCGGGCGATCAGTTGCAGGGTCATGTCCAGGGACGCGGTGCCACCCGAGCAGGTGTAGCGGTCACGGTCCAGCTCGAACAACTGGTTGGAGATGACGATGCCGGGAAAACGCTCCTTCAGTTGCTCGATGTCTTCCCAGTGAACGGTGCAGCGGTAGCCCTTGAGCAGTTCGGCGCTGGCCAGCAGGTGGCTGCCGGTGCAGATGCCGCCGAGGGCGACGTGCTGCTGGGACAACCGGCGCACCCAGTTCAGCAGGCGGCGGTCGTAACGCGCGGGAATGGGGTTGGAGCCCACCACGAAAAGGGCGTCCAGGGGCGGGGCGTCCTCGATGTCGTGATCCGGCACCACCCGCATGCCGTTGCTGGCCTGTACCGGGCCGTGGTCGGCGGCGATCAGCAGGGTCCTGAACAGCGTGCGCTTGGCGGCCAGGTTGGCCATGCGCAGGGTCTCGATCGCCGAGGCGAAGCCGATGGTGGTGAAGTTGGGAATCAGCAGGAAGCCGTAGGTCTTGATCCCCGCGACCCGGGAGGGGGCCGGGGTGGGGGAGACGGACGGCGCCGCAGGTGTCGCAACAGCCATTAGGTTATTCCTCCACTGCATCGACTGTCGTTTTTGGGTATAGGCGGATAAGGCAGAAGTCGAAATGCAGCTCTGTCTTCTTATTGTCGTCGGCGTGCCGGTGGCGTCCGGTGCCGAACCCAAGCTTACACCCATTGCAGCCCACTATCAGCGGCGTTCCGGGGCTATCGGTGCCTATTCTCCGGGGCGTTTTCGCGGCGTCCGATCCGGCGGCGGAGAGGGCGGTGGTCCGGTGGCGCGTTTTTCTTTTTCCGACAGGTCAGTTTGGGCATTTTGACGTCGCAAACAGGCAAACGGGGTGTCGGGCTATTTCGCACAATCGGCCGCAACAGGCAGGAACCGACCGGTCCCACCGGCTGGCGAAAGCCTCCCAAACAATAGTGACGACACCAGGCTGTCGCGGGAGATCATCGATGTTCAGCAAGCAAGACCAGATCCAGGGTTACGACGACGAACTGTTCAGTGCGATGCAGGAAGAGGAGCGCCGTCAGGAAGACCACATCGAGCTGATCGCCTCCGAGAACTACACCAGCAAGCGCGTGATGGAGGCCCAGGGCAGCGGCCTGACCAACAAGTACGCCGAAGGCTACCCGGGCAAGCGCTACTACGGTGGCTGCGAGTTCGTCGACAAGGTGGAGCAGTTGGCCATCGACCGCGCCAAGCAGCTGTTCGGCGCCGACTACGCCAACGTCCAGCCCCACTCCGGCTCCCAGGCCAACAGCGCCGTCTACCTCGCCCTGCTGAACGCCGGCGACACCATCCTCGGCATGAGCCTGGCCCACGGCGGTCACCTGACCCACGGCGCCAAGGTGTCGTCTTCCGGCAAACTGTACAACGCCGTGCAGTACGGCCTGGACACCGCCACCGGCCTGATCGACTACGACGAAGTGGAGCGCCTGGCCCTCGAACACAAGCCGAATATGATCGTCGCCGGCTTCTCCGCCTACTCCAAGACCCTCGACTTCCCGCGCTTCCGCGCCATCGCCGACAAGGTGGGCGCCCTGCTGTTCGTCGACATGGCCCACGTCGCCGGCCTGGTGGCCGCCGGCCTGTACCCGAACCCGCTGCCCTACGCCGACGTGGTCACCACCACCACCCACAAGACCCTGCGCGGCCCGCGCGGTGGCCTGATCCTGGCGCGCAAGAACGACGAGATCGAGAAGAAGCTGAACTCCGCCGTATTCCCCGGCGCCCAGGGCGGCCCGCTGATGCACGTGATCGCCGCCAAGGCGGTGTGCTTCAAGGAAGCGCTGGAACCCGGCTTCAAGGAATACCAGGCCCAGGTCATCAAGAACGCCCAGGCCATGGCCAAGGTGTTCATCGATCGCGGCTATGACGTGGTCTCCGGCGGTACCGACAACCACCTGTTCCTGGTCAGCCTGATCAAGCAGGGCCTGACCGGCAAGGACGCCGACGCCGCCCTCGGCCGCGCCGGCATCACCGTGAACAAGAACGCCGTGCCCAACGATCCGCAGTCGCCCTTCGTGACCTCGGGCGTGCGCATCGGTACCCCGGCCATCACCAGCCGTGGCTTCAAGGAGTCCCAGTCCACCGAACTCGCCGGCTGGATCTGCGACATCCTCGACCACCTGGGCGATGCCGACGTCGAAGCCCAGGTGGCCAAGCAGGTCGCCGGTCTTTGCGCCGACTTCCCTGTCTACCGCTGATCCAG
Source organism: Pseudomonas furukawaii (assembly GCF_002355475.1). Classification (NCBI taxonomy): domain Bacteria; kingdom Pseudomonadati; phylum Pseudomonadota; class Gammaproteobacteria; order Pseudomonadales; family Pseudomonadaceae; genus Metapseudomonas; species Metapseudomonas furukawaii. The sequence goes on from NZ_AP014862.1 coordinate 448,629, forward strand.
GAGTCCGAACATGCAACGTTATTCCGGCTTCGGCCTGTTCAAGCACTCCCTGAGCCACCACGAAAACTGGCAACGCATGTGGCGCAACCCAACGCCGAAGCCGGTCTACGACGTGATCATCGTCGGCGGCGGCGGCCACGGCCTGGCCACCGCCTACTACCTCGCCAAGGAGTTCGGCGTGAAGAACGTCGCGGTGGTGGAGAAGGGCTGGCTGGGCGGCGGCAACACCGCGCGCAACACCACCATCGTCCGCTCCAACTACCTCTGGGACGAGGCGGCTCAGCTGTACGAGCACGCCATGAAGCTCTGGGAAGGGCTGTCCCATGACCTGAACTACAACGTGATGTTCTCCCAGCGTGGCGTGTACAACCTGTGCCACACCCTGCAGGACATGCGTGACTCGGCGCGCCGCGTGAACGCCAACCGCCTGAACGGCGTGGATGGCGAACTGCTGGACGCCAAGCAGGTGGCGGAGGAGATTCCCTACCTGGACTGCAGCAAGAACACCCGTTACCCGATCATGGGCTCTACCGTGCAGCGTCGCGGCGGCGTCGCCCGCCACGATGCCGTGGCCTGGGGCTATGCCCGCGCCGCCGACGCCCTGGGCGTCGACCTGCTGCAGAACACCGAAGTGCTCGGCTTCCGCAAGCAGGACGGTGCGGTCATCGGTGTCGAGACGAATCGCGGCTTCATCGGCGCCAAGCGCGTCGGCGTGGTCACCGCCGGCAACTCCGGCCACATGGCCAAGCAGGCCGGCTTCCGCCTGCCGCTGGAATCCCACCCGCTGCAGGCCCTGGTGTCCGAGCCGATCAAGCCGATCATCCACAGCGTGATCATGTCCAACGCCGTGCATGGCTACATCAGCCAGTCCGACAAGGGCGACCTGGTCATCGGTGCCGGCATCGACGGCTACAACGGCTACGGCCAGCGCGGCTCCTACGGCACCATCGAGCACACCCTGCAGGCCATCGTGGAGATGTTCCCGATCCTTTCCCGGGTGCGCATGAACCGCCAGTGGGGCGGCATCGTGGACACCACCCCGGACGCCTGCCCGATCATCTCCAAGACCCCGGTGAAGAACCTCTTCTTCAACTGCGGCTGGGGCACCGGCGGCTTCAAGGCCACTCCCGGCTCGGGTCATGTCTTCGCCGCCAGCCTGGCCCGTGGCGAGATGCATCCCCTGGCCAAGCCCTTCTCCATCGACCGCTTCCACACCGGCGCACTGATCGACGAGCACGGCGCCGCCGCCGTGGCTCACTAAGGAGACCCGCCATGCTGCACATCTTTTGTCCCTATTGCGGGGAGCTCCGCTCCGAAGAGGAATTCCACGCCAAGGGCCAGGCTCACATCCCGCGCCCGCTGGATCCCAACGCCTGCACCGACGAGGAGTGGGGCGACTACATCTTCTTCCGCGACAACCCCCGTGGCATCCACCACGAGCTGTGGGTCCACGCTGCCGGCTGCCGCAAGTACTTCAACGTGACGCGCCACACCATCAGCTACGAGATCCTCGAAACCTACAAGATCGGTGAGAAGCCCAGCGTCACCGAATCCACCACCGGCGAGAAGAAAACCGCGTCCGCAGGAGTAACGGCATGAGCCAGGTCAATCGCCTTCCCAAGGGTGGCCGCATCGATCGCAGCCAACCGCTGACCTTCACCTTCAACGGCCAGAACTACCAGGGCTACAACGGCGACAGCCTGGCCGCCGCCCTGCTGGCCAACGGCGTGGACATCGTCGGCCGCAGCTTCAAGTACTCCCGTCCGCGCGGCATCGTCGCCGCCGGCGCCGAAGAGCCCAACGCCATCCTCCAGCTGGGCGCCGCTGAAAACGCCCAGGTGCCGAACATCCGTGCCACCCAGCAGGCCCTCTACGCCGGTCTGGTGGCCACCAGCACCAATGGTTGGCCGAGCGTGAACAACGACGTCATGGGCATTCTCGGCAAGGTCGGCGGCGGCATGATGCCGCCCGGGTTCTACTACAAGACCTTCATGTACCCGCAGAACCTGTGGCTGACCTACGAGAAGTACATCCGCAAGGCCGCCGGCCTGGGACGTTCGCCGCTCGAGGTCGACCCGGACATCTACGACCACATGAACCAGTACTGCGACGTGCTGGTGGTCGGCTCCGGCCCCGCAGGCCTGGCCGCCGCGCTGGCCGCCGGCCGCAGTGGCGCCCGCGTGATCCTCGCCGACGAGCAGGAAGAGTTCGGCGGTAGCCTGCTGGACACCCGTGAAACCCTGGACGGCAAGCCGGCATCCGAGTGGGTCGCCAAGGTCATCGCCGAGCTGGAGACCCTGCCGGAAGTGACCCTGCTGCCGCGCGCCACGGTGAACGGCTACCACGACCACAACTTCCTCACCATCCACCAGCGCCTGACCGACCACCTGGGCGAAGTGGCCCCCCGTGGCCAGGCCCGCCATCGCGTCCACCGCGTCCGCGCCAAGCGCGTGGTGCTGGCCGCCGGCGCCCACGAGCGTCCGCTGGTCTACGCCAACAACGACGTCCCCGGCAACATGCTGGCCGGCGCCGTCTCCACCTACGTCAACCGCTACGGCGTGGCCCCCGGCCGCCAGCTGGTGCTGTCCACCAACAACGACTACGCCTACCGCGTGGTGCTGGACTGGCTGGACGCCGGCCAGCAGGTGGTGGCCGTCGCCGACGCCCGCAGCAACCCCCGCGGCACCTGGGTGGAAGAGGCCCGCGCCCGTGGCGTGCGTATCCTCACCGGCAGCGCCGTGGTGGAAGCCCGGGGCAGCAAGCGTGTCAGCGGCGCCCGCATCTGCGCCATCGATGTGAAGGGCCACCGCGTCACCAGCCCGGGCGAGGTGGTGGATTGCGACCTGATCGTCAGCTCCGGCGGCTACAGCCCGGTGGTCCACCTGGCTTCCCACCTGGGCGGCAAGCCCGTCTGGCGTGAAGACATCCTGGCCTTCGTCCCGAGCGAAGGCGGCTTCCAGCAGCGCCACTGCGCCGGTGCCGTGAACGGTGTGTTCGCCCTGGGCGACGTGCTTGCCGACGGCTTCGAGGCCGGCGCCAAGGCGGCCGCCGAGGCCGGCTTCAAGGCCATCGAAGGCACGGTGCCGAAGACCGAGAAGCGCAAGGAAGAGGCCACCCTGGCCCTGTTCCAGGTGCCCCACGACAAGTCCACCGCCCGTGCGCCGAAGCAGTTCGTCGACCTGCAGAACGACGTCACCGCCGCCGGTATCGAGCTGGCCACCCGCGAAGGCTTCGAGTCGGTCGAGCACGTCAAGCGCTACACCGCGCTGGGCTTCGGCACCGATCAGGGCAAGCTGGGCAACATCAACGGCCTGGCCATCGCCGCCCGGTCGATGGGCATCAGCATCGCGGAAATGGGCACCACCATGTTCCGTCCGAACTACACGCCGGTGACCTTCGGCGCCGTCGCCGGTCGTCATTGCGGCAACCTGTTCGACCCGAAACGCTACACCGCCATGCACAGCTGGCACCTGAAGCAGGGCGCCGAGTTCGAGGACGTCGGCCAGTGGAAGCGTCCCTGGTACTTCCCCAAGCGTGGCGAGGACCTGCATGCCGCCGTGGCCCGCGAGTGCAAGGCCGTGCGTGACAGCGTGGGCATCCTCGACGCCTCCACCCTGGGCAAGATCGACATCCAGGGCCCGGACGCGCGGGAATTCCTCAACCGTGTCTACACCAACGCCTGGACCAAGCTGGACGTGGGCAAGGCCCGCTACGGCCTGATGTGCAAGGAAGACGGCATGGTCTTCGACGACGGCGTGACCGCCTGCGTCGGCGAAAACCACTTCATCATGACCACCACCACCGGCGGTGCCGCCCGGGTGATGGAATGGCTGGAGATCTACCACCAGACCGAATGGCCGGAGCTGAAGGTGTACTTCACCTCGGTCACCGACCACTGGGCCACCATGACCCTGTCCGGCCCCAACAGCCGCAAGCTGCTGAGCGAGGTCACCGACATCGACCTGGACAAGGACGCCTTCCCCTTCATGACCTGGAAGGAAGGCCTGGTGGGCGGCGTGCCGGCGCGGGTGTTCCGCATCTCCTTCACCGGCGAGCTGTCCTACGAGGTGAACGTGCAGGCCGATTACGCCCTGGGCGTGTGGGAGCAGATCGTCGAGGCGGGCAAGAAGTACAACCTGACCCCCTACGGCACCGAGACCATGCACGTGCTGCGCGCCGAGAAGGGCTTCATCATCGTCGGCCAGGACACCGATGGTTCGGTGACCCCGGACGACCTGAACATGGGCTGGTGCGTCGGCCGCAACAAGCCCTTCTCCTGGATCGGCTGGCGTGGCATGAACCGCGAGGACTGCCTGCGGGAAGACCGCAAGCAGCTGGTGGGCCTCAAGCCCCTCGACCCGAACCAGGTGCTGCCGGAAGGCGCGCAGCTGGTGTTCGATCCGAAGCAGTCCATCCCGATGAAGATGGTCGGCCACGTCACCTCCAGCTACATGAGCCCCAGCCTCGGCCACTCCTTCGCCATGGCCGTGGTCAAGGGCGGCCTCAAGCGCATGGGCGAGCGTGTCTTCGCGCCGCTGGCCGATGGCAGCGTGATCGAAGCCGAAATCTGCAGCTCCGTGTTCTATGACCCGAAAGGGGACCGCCAGAATGTCTAATGTGAACGTCTACAAGCAGCGCCCCGACAAAGCCCGTGCCGAATCGCCGCTGTACCACGCCGGTCTTGACGAGCTGGCGCGCAAGGGCAAGAGCAACGCGGGCGTGATCCTGCGGGAAAAGAAACTCCTCGGTCACCTGGTGATCCGTGGCGACGCCAGTGACCCCGCCTTCGCCGGCGGCGTGCACAAGGCCCTGGGCCTGGAGCTGCCGGTGGCCCTGACCCTGGTGGCGAACGGTGACAGCTCCCTGCAGTGGCTCGGCCCGGACGAGTGGCTGCTGGTGGTGCCGGGCGGCACCGAGTACGAGGTGGAGCAGCGCCTGCGCGCGGCCCTGGAGGGCCAGCACATCTCCGTGGTCAACGTCAGCGGTGGCCAGACCCTGCTCGAACTGTCCGGCCCCCATGCCCGGGACGTGCTGATGAAGTCCACGGTGTACGACGTGCACCCCAGCAACTTCCCGGTGGGCAAGGCGGTAGGCACCACCTTCGCCAAGGCCGGCGCGGTGATCCGCCACACGGGCGAGGACACCTGGGAGCTGGTGATCCGCCGCAGCTTCTCCGACTACCTCTGGCTCTGGCTGCAGGACGCCAGCGCCGAGTACGGGCTGGCGGTGAAGGCCTGAAAGAATAGCCCCTCGTCCTCTGGGAGAGGGGTTGGGGAGCGGGATGTCCTGCGTCATTCGGACTTGCTCGCTCCCCCGGCCCCTCTGCCGCAGGCGGGAGAGGGGAGACAAAACAAGGGAGTCCGCATATGAGCCGCACACCCGATACCTGGATCCTCACCGCCCACTGCCCGAGCGTGCTCGGTACCGTGGATGCGGTGACGCGCTTCCTGTTCGAGCAGCGCTGCTACGTCACCGAGCACCATTCGTTCGATGACCGGCTGGCCTCGCGCTTCTTCATCCGCGTCGAGTTCCGCCAGCCCGACGGCTTCGACGAGCAGGCCTTCCGCGCCGGCCTCGACGAGCGCCTGGCGCCGTTCGACATGCAGCTGGAACTGACGCCGCCGGGCTACCGTGCCAAGGTGGTGATCATGGTCTCCAAGGCCGACCACTGCCTGAACGACCTGCTTTACCGCCAGCGCATCGGCCAACTGGCCATGGACGTGGTGGCGGTGGTGTCCAACCACCCGGACCTGGAGCCCCTGGCCCGCTGGCACGGGATTCCGTATCACCATTTCCCCCTCGACCCCAACGACAAGCCGGCCCAGGAGCGCCGCGTGCTGCAGGTGATCGAGGAGACCGGCGCCGAACTCGTGGTCCTCGCCCGCTACATGCAGGTGCTGTCCCCCGAGTTGTGCAGGAAGCTCGACGGCTGGGCCATCAACATCCACCACTCGCTGCTGCCCGGCTTCAAGGGCGCCAAACCCTACCACCAGGCCTACCAGAAGGGCGTCAAGCTGGTGGGGGCCACCGCCCACTACATCAACAACGACCTGGACGAGGGACCGATCATCGCCCAGGGCGTCGAGCCGGTGGACCACGCTCACTACCCCGAGGACCTGATCGCCAAGGGCCGCGACATCGAATGCCTGACCCTGGCCAAGGCCGTGGGTTACCACATCGAGCGCCGGGTTTTCCTCAACGCCAACCGCACGGTGGTGCTCAACGCCTGATGCATTTTCGCCCTCTCCCGCGTGCGGGAGAGGGTTGGGGAGAGGGGCTCCTTCTTCCTGCCGATCACCTGTTTCCCCGGATTGCATCCGGGCTATCCGGCTCCGTTGCCCGAATGAAATCCGGGACGGATCGAGCCATTTCACAGAACCCGCTCTGCCAGGATTCACCGGCGGGTTCCGGCAACAGATGCAAGCTCCAGTACAAGGCCGCGCGGCCGCCGGTCGCGCCTTTGTATTCACAACAACAAAGGAGAATTACGCATGTCTGGTAATCGTGGTGTCGTTTATCTCGGTGCGGGCAAGGTCGAAGTGCAGAAGATCGACTACCCGAAGATGCAGGATCCCCGCGGCAAGAAGATCGAGCACGGGGTGATCCTGAAGGTGGTGTCCACCAACATCTGCGGCTCGGACCAGCACATGGTGCGCGGCCGTACCACCGCCCAGGTCGGCCTGGTGCTCGGCCACGAGATCACCGGCGAGGTGATCGAGAAAGGCCGTGACGTGGAGAACCTGCAGATCGGCGACCTGGTTTCCGTACCCTTCAACGTGGCCTGCGGCCGCTGCCGTTCCTGCAAGGAACAGCACACCGGCGTCTGCCTCACCGTCAACCCGGCCCGTGCCGGCGGCGCCTACGGCTATGTCGACATGGGCGACTGGACCGGCGGCCAGGCCGAGTACGTGCTCGTTCCCTACGCCGACTTCAACCTGCTGAAGCTGCCGAACCGCGACAAGGCCATGGAGAAGATCCGTGACCTGACCTGCCTTTCCGACATCCTGCCCACCGGCTACCACGGCGCCGTGACCGCCGGCGTCGGCCCGGGCAGCACCGTGTACGTCGCCGGTGCCGGTCCCGTCGGCCTCGCCGCCGCCGCCTCGGCGCGCCTGCTGGGCGCCGCCGTGGTCATAGTCGGTGACCTCAACCCCGCCCGACTGGCCCACGCCAAGGCCCAGGGCTTCGAGATCGCCGACCTGTCCCTGGACACCCCGCTGCACGAGCAGGTCGCCGCGCTGCTGGGCGAGCCGGAAGTGGATTGCGCCATCGACTGCGTGGGCTTCGAGGCCCGTGGTCATGGCCATGAAGGCGCCAAGCACGAGGCCCCGGCCACCGTGCTCAACTCGCTGATGCAGATCACCCGCGTCGCCGGCAAGATCGGTATCCCCGGCCTCTACGTCACCGAAGACCCGGGCGCCGTGGACGCCGCCGCGAAGATTGGCAGCCTGAGCATCCGCTTCGGCCTCGGCTGGGCGAAATCCCACAGCTTCCACACCGGCCAGACCCCGGTGATGAAGTACAACCGCGCGCTGATGCAGGCGATCATGTGGGACCGCATCAACATCGCCGAAGTGGTGGGCGTACAGGTCATCAGCCTGGACGACGCGCCCCGTGGCTACGGCGAGTTCGATGCCGGCGTGCCGAAGAAATTCGTCATCGACCCGCACAAGACCTTCAGCGCCGCCTGAGGCGTTCCCCAACCCCCGACGCCGTGATGTGACAGCCGCGGCGTCTGTCCCTCAGGGGCCCTTCGGGGCCCCTTTTTTGATTGCGCCGATAAAACCCACCGCCAACCGACGGACTGTCGGGAACGCCGTCCTGTCTGGCGCAGTCAGATGGACGAGTTTCCGCTCAGCGCCGCTACGTCCCGTTCCGGTGCGGATTATTTTGAGGTCGTCGATCCATGCACAGTCCCCGAAGCCTGACCCTGGCCGTCCTGCTCAGCCTGGCCGCCAGCCCCGTATTCGCTGTTTCCCTGGGCGATGTGGTCGCAGCGGCCGCCGCCACGGGCGGAGAGGGGGCGACCGCCCAGACGCCTGGCGTGACCGCTGCGGAGTCGGCGGCGCTCCTGCAGCAACTGGGCGGCGAGTTGCAGATCACCCCGGAGCAGGCCCTGGGCGGTGCGGCGGCGCTGTTCGGGCTGGCCCGCAACAACCTGCCGGCGGAGCAGTTCGCCCAACTGGACCAGGCGGTGCCCGGTGTCGGCGTACTGACCGACCCCAACACCCAGGGACTGCTCAGCAGCATCGGCGGCCTGCTGGGTCAGCAGGCCGGCGGCGCGGAAGGGCCGGGAGGGGCCGCCGGCGTGCTGGCGGGACAGCCGATGAACAGCATGACGGACGTCAGCCAGGCGTTCGGTTCACTGGGCATGGATAACGGCCTGATCGCCCGGTTCGCCCCGCTGATCCTGTCCTTCCTCGGGCAGCAGGGCCTGGCCGAGTCGCTCCTGCAGAACCTCGGCAACCTGTGGAAGTGGACCACGCCACCGGTGCCGTCCAGCCCGGCGATTCCGGCGGGCCAGGCGGTGCCGGTGAACGGCTTGTCCACCTGAGGCTCAGCGATCCTGCCCCAGTTCCGCGCGCAGTTCGGCGATGCGCGCGTCCTTCTCCCGCCAGAGGTCGCTCACCCAGCCCTGGACGTACTGGCGGAACACGCCGTCGTTCTCGTAGTCGCCCTGCCACAGGGCCGGGTCCAGTTCGCGCGTGCGGATATCCACGGTCACCCATGGCACCTGGCCTGACAGCAGCGCCCAGAAGCCGGGCACGGCCTGGCCGGGGTAGACCAGGGTGACGTCGAGGACGGCATCCAGTTGCTCGCCCAGCGAGGCGAGGACGAAGGCGACGCCGCCCGCCTTGGGCTTCAGCAGGAAACGGTAGGGGGACTGCTGGGCGGCGTGCTTGGCGGGTGTGAAGCGCGTGCCTTCCAGGTAGTTGACCACGGTGACCGGCAGGCGCTTGAACTTCTCGCAGGCGGCCCGGGTGATCGCCAGGTCCTTGCCCTTCATCTCCGGATGCTTCTCGAGGAAGGCCTTGCTGTAGCGTTTCATGAAGGGGTAGTCCAGGGCCCAGAAGGCGAGGCCGAGGAAGGGCACCCAGATCAGTTCCTTTTTCAGGAAGAACTTGAAGTAGGGCGCCTTGCGGTTGAACGCCTGCACCAGGGCCGGGATGTCCACCCAGGACTGGTGGTTGCTGATGACCAGGTAGGAGGTGTCCTGGCGCAGGCCCTCGCCGCCACGGATATCCCAGTGGGTCGGGGTGAGCAGGGCGAAGACGCGCTTGCAGTTCTCCGCCCAGGCTTCGGCGATCCACATCACGCCGCGGGAGCAGGTGTCCTTCAGGGACTGGCCCGGCAGCACGAGCTTGAGCAGGGCGATGACCAGCATCGGGCCGATCAGGGTCAGGGTGTTGAGCAGCAGCAGCAGGGTGGTGGCGCTTCCGGTCAAGAGTGCCCGCATGGGTCCTCGGCTCCTTGTTCGCTGGGGTGCGGGCCATGATACGCAGTCACCGTCCGGGCGACGAGCGGTCAGGCGGGCGTGGGGGCCAGTGTGCGCCACGCGGCGTTGCACTATGCTGACGCCCCGCCGGCGCCCGCTCCGGCGAACCTGGCGGCATGCCTGACCCCCAACGTCTTGCTCATGCCCCGGGCAAGGGTATTCTTCTCCGCGCGCTCGCCGGAGGCGTGGGGCTCCCTGATCGACTGAGCCGAACCATTGGCCGCCCCGCCAGTCCCAGAACCGAACCCCTCAACCAGGAGATGCCCGTTGAAAGCCCTGATCGCCCTGCTAGCCCTGGTCGCGCTGCCGGCCCTCGCCAACCAGGAACCGGCCCTCTACGGTCGTTACGAGTACGTGAAGCTGCCGGAGATCGGCCAGACCCTGAAGGCGAAGATGGACACCGGCGCGCTGACCGCCTCCCTGTCCGCCAGGGACATCGAACTGTTCAAGCGTGACGGCGAGGAATGGGTACGTTTCCGCCTGGCCACCAAGGATGCCGACGACACCCTCTACGAGCATCGCCTGGCGCGTATCAGCAAGATCAAGAACCGTGCGGACGAACTGGCCGACGAAGACGAGGCCCCCTCGGCGGAGATATCCAGGCGGCCGGTGGTCGACCTGGAAATGTGCCTGGGCGGAACCCGGCGCACGGTGGAGGTGAACCTCACCGACCGCTCCAGCTTCAACTACCCGCTGCTGATCGGCGCCAAGGCCCTGAAGGAGTTCAAGGCGGCCATCTACGCGGGCCACAAGTTCACCGCCGGCAAGCCCCAGTGCTGATCGCCGGCACCTGACCACCCGGCAGGGATGCCCATGCCCCATATCCTGATCGTCGAAGACGAAGCGGCCATCGCCGATACCCTGGTCTACGCCCTGGAGGCCGACGGCAATGCCACCACCTGGCTGAGCCTGGGCGGCGCGGCCCTGGACCTGTTGCGACGCGAGCCGGTGGACCTGGTGATCCTCGACGTGGGGCTGCCGGATACCAGCGGTTTCGAGCTGTGCAAGGCGCTGCGGCGCTTTTCCGAGGTGCCGGTGCTCTTCCTCACTGCGCGCAACGCCGAGATCGACCGGGTGGTGGGGCTGGAGATCGGTGCCGACGACTACGTGGTCAAGCCCTTCAGTCCCCGGGAGGTGGCGGCGCGGGTGCGGGCCATCCTCAAGCGCACCGCCCCCCGCGAGCGACAGGTACCGGTAGCCGCCGCCACGGGCCCCTTCCGGGTGGACCTCGAGCGGGTGCGCATTCACTACCACGGCCAGGCGCTGGTCCTGACCCGGCATGAGTTCCGCCTGCTCCAGGCATTGCTGGCCCAGCCGGAGCGGGTATTCAGTCGCGAGCAACTGCTGGACGCCCTGGGGCTGGCCAGCGATGTGGGCTACGAGCGCAACATCGACAGCCACATCAAGAGCCTGCGGGCCAAGCTCCGCCAGGTGGCGCCCGCCGCCGAAGCCATCCAGACCCATCGCGGGCTGGGCTACAGCTACTCGCCGGAACGCGCCTGATGCCGCTGGGCGTTCGCATCTTCCTGGCCTACTTCCTCTTCGTCGGCCTGGCGGGCTGGTTCGTGCTCGGCACGGTGATGGACGAGATCCGGCCCGGTGTTCGCCAGTCCACCGAGGAAACCCTGGTGGACACCGCGAACCTGCTGGCGGAGATCCTCCGTGACCCGGTACGCGACGGCACCCTGGCCGACAGCCGCCTGCCCGAGCTGCTGGAGGCCTATGGCGAGCGCCAGCCGGGCGCGGACATCTGGGGCCTGCGCAAGATGCAGGTCAACCACCGCATCTACGTCACCGACGCCAGGGGCATCGTGCTGCTGGACTCCAGCGGCGTCGCCCTGGGCCAGGACTATTCCCGCTGGAACGACGTCTACCTCACCCTGCGCGGCGAGTACGGCGCCCGTTCCACCCGCGAGGACCCCGAGGACCCGGACTCCTCGGTGATGTACGTCGCGGCGCCTATCCGTGATGGCCAGCGGATCATCGGCGTGGTGTCGGTGGCCAAGCCCAACGCCTCGCTCCAACCCTATATCGAGCGCTCGCAGCGGCGCCTGGCCTGGCTGGGCGCCGGCCTGATCGGTCTCGGGCTGCTGGTGGGCGGGTTGCTGTCCTGGTGGCTCAGTCGTTCCCTGCTGCGCCTGCGTGACTACGCCCAGGCGGTGAGCGAGGGCCGACGCGCCGAGCTGCCCGCCATGAGCGGCGGCGAGCTGCGGGACCTGGCCTCGGCCCTGGAGCGCATGCGCACCCAACTGGAAGGAAAGGCCTATGTCGAACGCTACGTGCATACGCTGACCCATGAGCTGAAAAGCCCCCTGGCCGCCATTCGTGGAGCGGCCGAGCTGCTCGAAGGGGAGATGCCGGTGGAACAGCGACGGCGTTTCGTGGCCAACATCGGCAATGAAGGCGCGCGCCTGCAGCAACTGGTGGAGCGGTTGTTGAACCTGGCCCAGGTGGAGCAGCGCCAGGGACTGGAGGAGCGGGTGCCGGTGCCGCTGCGGGCGCTGGCCGAAACGCAGCTGGCGGCCCAGGCGGTGCGGATCGAGGCCGCCGGCCTGCGGGTGGAAAACCGGATCGCACCGGAACTGTGCGCGCTGGGGGAGCGATTCCTGCTCAGCCAGGCCCTGGCCAACCTGCTGGACAACGCCCTGGACTTCACACCGACCGGCGGTCGCTTGCGGCTGGAGGCGCGGCACGACGGCGCCTGGCTGGAGCTGGCGCTGTTCAACCAGGGCGAACCCATTCCGGCGTTCGCCCTGCCTCGCCTCACCGAACGCTTCTATTCCCTGCCGCGCCCCGCAACGGGGCGCAAGAGCACCGGCCTCGGCCTCAACTTCGTGCAGGAAGTGGCCGCCCTGCATGGCGGTGAACTGCGGGTACTGAACCGTGAGGACGGGGTGGAAGCCTGCCTGCGACTCCCCTCCGTCGCGGATTGACAGGCGGCCGCCGCCTGGCGACGCCGACGGCGGCGGCCATCGGCTATAAGTTGAGCAGGGGCCTGCCTGAAGTGCGGCGAGCGTCGCGACGCTGTCATCAGGATCTGGCTTGATTCTTGATTTGGCACCGAGGCCGAGTGCCACGCTTCGACTACAAGAAACCAGAGGCCCTTCAGGAGTTGCCGGATGAAAACCGTCGCCGAGATTCTCAGAGCCAAATCCCATACCCAGCTGTTCAGCGTCGAGCCCACCACCACCGTCCTGGAGGCCGCCCTGATGATGGCCGACAAGGACATCGGCGCCCTGGTGGTGATGCAGGGCGGCGAGCTGGTGGGCATCGTCACCGAGCGAGACTTCGTGCGCCGCGTGGCCGCGCTGGAGCGCTCGGCCTACGGCACCACCATCGAAGAGATCATGACCTCCAACCTCTTCGTGGTGACCCCGCGGGACAGCAACCAGTACTGCATGCAGCTGATGACCGAGAAGAACCTGCGTCACCTGCCGGTGCTGCAGGACGGCAAGCTGGTGGGGCTGCTGTCCATCCGCGACCTGGTGCGGGACATCACCGCCGAGCAGGAAAGCCTGATCCAGCACCTGGAGCAGTACATCCGCGGCGCCTGATCGCCGCTCCCCGTCGGGTGGGCTGAACCCACCCGACAGCTGCAGGTACGGTTTCGGGCGAGAAAACAGTGCCCGCCATCCCTTCCCCACACAATCTCCACATTTCCCCCTCGGACCCACCACGGGCGCCGCCCAGACTCTCCCCATCCCACACAAGGAGAGTCCCCATGACCCGAACCCTCGGCTTCAAGCTGGGCACCATCGCCCTGCTGATCCTGTTGCTGATGATCCCCCTGGCGCTGATCGGTGGCCTCATCGGCGAGCGCCAGGCGGCCCGCGACAGCGTGCTGGCCAACATCGCCCAGAGCTCCAGCCACGCCCAGCGCATCACCGGGCCGCTGCTGGTGGTGCCTTACACGCGAACCCTGCGCGAATGGAAGACCTACGAGCAGACCGGCCAGCGCCACCTGGAGGAGCGCGAGGTGAGGGGCCGTCTCTATTTCCTGCCGGAGCGCTTCGAGCTGACCGGGCATGTGGACACCGAATTGCGCGCCCGGGGCATCTACAAGGCGCGACTGTTCAAGAGCGACAGCCAGGTGAGCGGGCAGATCCTGGTGCCGGCCCACTACGGCATCGATCAGGACCTGGCGGACTATCGCTTCGAGTCGCCCTTCCTGGCCGTCGGCATCAGCGATATCCGTGGCATCGGCAACGCCCTGAAACTGCGGGTCAATGGCCGCACCCTGGACTTCCAGCCCGGCAGCGGCGACCGCCTGCTGGAGGGGGGCGTGCATGTGCCCCTGGCGAGCCTGCAGGCGGCGGTGCCGCAGCGCCTGGACATCGGCTTCGACCTCAAGCTCCAGGGCACCTCCAGCCTGACCGTCGTGCCGGTCGGGCGCGACTCGCGGGTGGCGCTGACCTCGTCCTGGCCGCACCCGAGCTTCATCGGCGATTTCCTGCCGGGCGAGCGCAGCATCGACGGCAAGGGCTTCTCCGCCAGTTGGCAGACCAGCTTCTTCGCCACCAACCTGCAGGAGGCGCTGGACAGCTGCGTCGGCGAGGGGGAGTGCCACGGCTTCCAGTCCCGCGCGTTCGGGGTGAGCTTCGTCGACCCGGTGGACCAGTACCTGAAGACTGACCGCGCCATCAAGTACGCCCTGCTGTTCCTGGCGCTCACCTTCGCCGGCTTCTTCCTGATGGAAGTGCTCAAGCGGCTGGCGGTGCATCCGGTGCAGTACGGCCTGGTGGGCCTCGCGCTGGCGTTCTTCTACCTGCTGCTGCTGTCGCTGTCCGAACACCTGGAGTTCGCCCTGGCCTATGCCTTGTCGGCCGGCGCCTGCGTCGCCCTGGTGGGCTTCTACGTCAGCCACGTGCTGCGCAGCTGGGTGCGTGGCGCAGGCTTCACGGCCGGCCTGGCGGCGCTCTACGGGATGCTCTACGGCCTGCTCAGCGCCGAGGACTACGCCCTGCTGATGGGGTCCCTGCTGGTGTTCGGCCTGCTGGCCTGCGTGATGGTGCTGACCCGCAAGCTGGACTGGTACGGCGTCGGCCGCACGCCGTCCTCGCCGGCCAGTGAGGCGGTGTGCTCATGAAGGCGCCGAAGCGTTCAGGCGTCCATCCGCCCTGCTACCCGCCGATGGAGGCCGCACCATGAAATGGGTGGGCCTGCGGGACGACCAGGCGCAAGGACGCGAACTGGCGGCGAAGATCGCCCGGCTGTTTCCCCGGCCCCGGCGAGACGGGAGGACGCCGGGGACGCCGCGCGTCAGGCGGTCGGAGCGGTGGCCCTGACCGAGGGGCGCTGGCTGGCGCTGGCGTACCAGGCGGCCAGCTTCGGGCAGTCGCGGCGCCAGTTCAGGCCGGGCATGCGGAAATCCAGGTAGCCCAGGGCGCAGACCGCGCTGATGGCGGCCACGTCGAAGCGCTCGTCCAGTTCATCGGCCGCCGCTTCGAAGCTTTCCAGGGCCCGATCGATCTTGCTGCATTGCCCCAGCACCCAATCGTCCCAGCGCTTGTCTTCGGGCCTGAGGAAGGTTTCGTAGCGCACCAGGATGGCGGCATCCAGCACCGCATCGGCCAGGGAGGCCAGGGTCAGGCGCCGCCAGCGGGTGGCGCCGTCGCGCGGAATCAGCGGCTCGCCGCCGTGCTGGTGGTCGAAGTAGTCGAGGATCACCCGGCTGTCGTGGAGCACGCTGCCATCGTCGAGGCGCAGGGCGGGGATCTTGCCGGCGGGATTGTGCTGGTTCACCTCGGCGCTGGGGTTCACGGGGGTCAGGGTGACGCCGTGGAGGGTCACCGAGGCCAGTTGGTCGGTCTCGTGCAACAACACCATCACCTTGCGGACGTAGGGCGAGGTGGGGGAGTGGAACAGGATCGGGCTTTCGCTCATGGCGGCTCCTCGGCGTCTGCAACGGCGGATGGCGAAGTTATACCGCATCGCATTGCCGGCGGGCAGGAGGGGCAGGCAGCGCCGTTCATCAGCTGACCTGCCCCGATGGCCGAGGGCTCGCGTGCGTTGCGCGTCAGAGGGCCGGTGCGTGCTGTCGGCGTTGCCAGCGGGCCAGGGCCGAGGCCAGGTCGGCCGGGGTGTGCAGTCCCTGGCGGCGGGCGCGGCTGAAGAGGATCAGGGCGATCTCGGCGGTCACCAGGGCATCGGCGGCGGCGTTGTGCCGCTGTTGCACCTGCAGGCCGAAGTGCTCGACCCAGTCATCCAGGCCGCCGTTGCGGATGCCCGCTTCCGGGCAGAGCATGGGGGCCAGCTCGGCCACATCGAGGAAGACATGGCGCAGACGGTGGTCCAGGTCCTGCTTCAGTGCGCGGCCGAGCATGCGCTGGTCGAAGGTCGCGTGGAAGGCCAGCAACGGGCTGTCGCCGAGGAACTCCATGAAGCTCATCAGCGCTTCTGCGGGCTCCACGCCGGCCGCCAGTTCGCTGGGGGCGATACCGTGGATCAGCACGCTGGCGCTGAGCTTGCCGGTGTCCCGCTGCAGGGTGCATTCGAACTGGTTGCCCAGGTCGATGGCGCCGTCTTCGAGGGTCACCGCGCCGATGGACAGGACCAGGTCGCGGCTCATGTTCAGGCCGCTGGTCTCCAGGTCCAGCACCACGAAGCGCTGTTCCCGCAGGGGGCGCGCATCCAGCGCCTGTGGTGCGGGCAGCCTGTCCCGCCGGGCGGCGAGGTCAGGCGGCAGGGACTTGCGGCGGGTGAACCAGGGAAAGGTGTTCATAGCTGGTAGCGTAGCGCCAGGCTGGATTGCAGGCGCTGGGCCTGGCGGAAGGATTCCCGCAGGATGCGCCGGTCCAGGTGGTTGAGGGTGTCGGGGTCCAGGCGGTTGGAGTAGGGCAGGCCCTGACGCGCCTGGTGCTGGTGCTGCTGCATGCGGATCAGCTGGATGAAGTGGTAGGCCTCTTCATAGGCGGCACCGTCCTGGACATCCACCACGCCCTGCTCCATCAGCTGGCGCAGCCGCTCCAGGGTATTGCAGGCGCTGATGCCGTGGGCGAGCGCCAGCAGCCGGGCGCCGTCGACGAAGGGGGTCAGGCCCTGCACCTTGAGGTCCAGGGTGTCCTTCTCGGCGCCCTTGCGGGCCACCACGAAGTCGCGGAAACGTCCCACCGGCGGGCGCTGGCGCAGGGCGTTCTCGGCCATCATGCGCTGGAACAGGCTGTTGTCCGCCACCAGGGCCAGGAGTTCGCGCTGCAGCGCCTCGCACCCTTCGACGGGGCCCCAGACGGCTCGCAGGTCGAAGTAGATGGAGGAGCCCAGCAGGTTTTCCGGCGAGGCTTCGCGGACGAACCCGGCAAAGCGCCGGCTCCACTCCGCGCGGGACAGGCAGAGCTCGGGATTGCCGGCCATGATGCCGCCCTTGCAGAGTTCGAAGCCGCACTGCGCCAGGCCCTGGTTGATGCGCTCGGCCAGCGGCAGCAGGCGGCCGCGCAGGGCGGCGGCTTCCACGGCGTCGCGGGCCTCGAAGAGGATGCCGTTGTCCTGGTCGGTGTGCAGGGTCTGTTCGCAGCGGCCCTCGCTGCCGAAGCAGAGCCAGGTGAAGGGCACGCCCGGGTCGCCCAGTGCTTCCAGGGTCAGTTCGATCACCCGGCAGACCGTGTGGTCGTTGAGCAGGGTGATGATGCGGGTGATCTGGGTGGAGCTGGCGCCATGGGCCAGCATGTTGTCCACCAGGCGCTGGATCTCGCTCCGCAGGGCCGCGAGGGTTTCCACCCGGCCGGCATGGCGGATGGTGCGGGCGAGATGCACCAGGTCCACGCGCTGCAGGGAGAACAGGTCGCGCTCGGACACCACGCCCACCAGGCGTTCGCCTTCTACCACGCAGACGTGGGCGATATGCCGTTCGGTCATGGCCAGGGCGGCGTCGAAGGCGCTGGCGCCGGGGGGCAGGTGGAAGGGCGCCTGGGTCATCAGGTCGGCGATGGGCTGGGCCAGGTCGGCACTGGCGTCGGCGATCACCCGGCGCAGGTCCCGGAGGGTGAAGATGCCCAGGGGCCGGTGGCCGGGATCGACGATGACGATGCTGCCCACCTGCTGTTCATGCATCAGCCGCACGGCGTCGCGCAGGGGCAGGTGCGGCGGGCAGGCGATGGGCTGGCGTACCGCCAGCTCTTCCAGGCGGCTGTCCAGGGAGTACTGGGCGCCCAGGGTTTCCACCGCCCGCAGCTGCACCTGCTGGTTGACCTGGTCCAGCAGGCTGCTGACGCCGCGTAGGGCGAAGTCGCGGAAGGGGTTGGAGAGGGCGAACAGCTTGACGAAGGCGGCCTTGCCCAGCAGCAGGCAGAAGCTGTCCTCGCCGGCCAGGTGTTCGGTGCGGGTGGCCCGCTCTCCCAGCAGGGCCGCCAGGGGAAAGCACTCGCCGCTGGCGATCTCGAAGGTGGTTTCGGTGCCGCGCCGGGCGGAGTGGGGACGCTCGCCCACCACCCGGCCCTGCTTGACGATGTAGAAGTGCTCTACCGGGCCGTCCTGGGGCTTGATGATGGACTCGCCCGCCGCATAGAAGCGCAGCAGGCAGTGCTCGACGAGGAAGGCGAGGTGGGCGCTTTCCATCTGGTTGAAGGGCGGATATTTCTGCAGGAACCCCATGGTGCCGTGGACGTTCTGCATCACCGCCTGCTTGCCGGCCTGGGCGAAGGCGTCTGCCTTGTTCATGGACCTGCCTGCTGGTTCTTGTTGGAGGAGGATCATGCTGCGCGCGACGGCACGCGCCCAAAATTGGACGTAAGTCTAAGGGGCGAAATCCGATATTCGGTCACTTCCCACGACCGTTCGGCGGAAGCCTGCAGCCGTGTAGGAACTTGCCACGATTCTGCGTATCCGAGCATCGGACCCCGTGCTAAAGCTTATCAACACGGGGAGTTGGGCCTGCCAGGGAGGCCCCTTGTGAGGACGACCCCATGAGCTACGGTGATTTGCTCAGCGAAGACGAGTTGCGCGCGCTCGAAGAGATCATGCGCGTACCTTCCGCGCCGCCCAGCGTTCTGCTGGTGGACGACGATGAAGTCGCGCGCGATGCGCTGGCCGATGAACTGGTCGCCCAGGGCATTCCCTGCATCACGGCCGAAAGCGGCGAACAGGCCCTTGCCCTGCTGGTCACACGTCCCACCATCGGCCTGCTGATCACCGAACTCCATATGCAATGCGGCAGCGGCCTGGAACTGGTTCGCCAGGTGCGCCAGTCCGCGCAACCCAGCCTGCCGGTCATCATCATTTCGGGTGACGCCGACGTGCAGGACGCCATCGAGGCGATGCACATGAGGGTGGTGGACTTCCTGCTGAAGCCCGTGGACACCAGCCGGCTCGTCAACCTGGCGCGTAACGAACTGGGCACGCCCCCCGCGCCCAAGGCGCCGCCCGCCAGGGTGCGGCCCAGGCCAGAAAAGCCGAAAGCCAAAGCGAAAGTCGTCACGCTGAAAAGCGCCTGAAAAAAACCGCCGCCACCGGCGGTTTTTTCATGGGGCGCGCTGTCCGCGTCCCAAGGCTTCAGTGCCCTGTGCTGTCCACGGCGATGGTCTCGCCGGAGACCTCAAGGTAGTTCGCCTGGCGGTCGGCCAGGGCGAAGTGGATCAGCCCGGCCAGTCCGGCGCCGAAGAACCAGGAGAACGGCGACAGGCTCTCGAAGGCCGGCAGCAGGGCGAGCAGGGCGGCGATCGCCGCCGCCGGGATGAAGGCGGCCAGGGCCCGGAGGTTCACGCCGCCGCGATAGTGGTAGGCGGCTTCCCGGCTTTCCGAGTAGAGCTCCGGCAGGTTCAGCCGGGCACGGCGCACCAGGTAGTAGTCGACGATGATGATGCCGTACAGCGGGCCGAGCAGGGCGCCGAGGCCGCCGAGGAAGTAGAGGATCACGCCGGGGCTGTTGTACAGGTGCCAGGGCAGGATCACCACGGCGATGGTGGCGCTGAGCAGGCCGGCGCTGCGGAAGTTGAGCGTCCGGGGCGCCAGGTTGGTCAGCACGTAGGCCGGGGCGACGAAGTTGGCCATGATGTTCACCGCCACGGTGACGATCAGGAAGGCCAGGCAGCCGAGGACCAGGAAGCCGGTTTCGGGAAGCGCGGCGACGATGTCGGTGGGGCTCTGGATCAGGCGGCCATCGATACTGAACTGGGCGCCGGCGAGGACCACCGCGATGAGTCCGAACAGCAGCATGTTCACCGGCAGGCCCCAGAAGTTGCCCTGGCTGATGGTCCGCTTGTCCGGGCAGTTCCTCGCGAAGTCGCAGAAGTTGAGGATCATGGTGCCGTAGAGGCTGACCCACAGCGCGGCGCCGCTGAAGACCTTGAGCCACATCTCCGAGGCGCTGGCCTGGCTGCCGGTGGACCAGGCGATGTCGAGCCCCGCCCGCCAGTACATCCAGGCGGCGAGCGCGGCGACGGTAACCAGGATCACCGGTCCGGCGAAGGACTCGTAGCGCCGCACCATCTCCATGCCATAGGCGAAGATCAGCAGTTGTACGCACCAGATGGCGAGGAAGGTGATCCAGCCCAGGCTGGAGAGTCCCAGCAGCGAGTCCTGGTCGTAGGCGGCCAGCCCCGGGAACACGGCGGTCAGCAGGACCCGCAGCACCACCGAGGCCAGGTAGGTCTGGATACCGAACCAGGCGATGGCGATCACCGCGCGCACCAGGGCGGGCAATTGCGCACCGTGGATGCCGAAGGCGATTCGGCACATCACCGGGAAAGGCAGGCCGGTCTTCTGCCCCATGTAGCCGGACAGGTTCATCAGGCCGTAGATGAGCAGGGCGCCGAGGGCCAGGGCCGAGAGGATCTGCGCGCCGCTCATGCCCAGGGCGAAGAGCCCGATGGCGAAGGAGTAGTTGGCGATGTTGTGGACATCGTTGGTCCACAGGGCGAACAGGCTGTAGCGGCCCCAGCGCCGGCCGGCCTGGCGCGTCGGGGCCAGGTCGGTGCTGTAGAGGCGAGGACTGAGGCTGGCCGGTGCGACGTTGGTCGCCGCATCGGTGGGGGGATCGAGTGGGGTAACGCCGGTGATCGGGGTGAGCGCCATGGCTAGGGTCTCCGCAGTCATCTGTGCACTGTTTTTGTGTTTTTTGTATGCAGGCGATTTCCATGCCAGTGACTGCGGTGTCCTCCGCTGAAGGGATGGATGGTCTTGATGCACTGAGTTGGTGCGCTCTGGACCCGCTATCCACGGGGGATTCAGTGCTTTTAGTAGATTTCCCCTTGTATTTCATTGACTTGAAAGTCAGGTTGGGTGGCGGCCAGAAGTCTGCCGGTTGGGGTGTTTGTACACAATTTATGTATGCAGGCGTTACCCGCTTCCCAGGCGTCACTTTTCCCAGGCAAAGAAAAACCGCCCCGAGGGGCGGTTTTCAGTGGGCGGGAATCAGAGGCCGTTCTTGGCCTTGAACTCGCGCCGACGGCGATGCAGGACCGGCTCCGTGTAGCCGTTGGGCTGCCGGGTGCCTTCGATCACCAGTTCCAGCGCGGCCTGGAAGGCCACGTTGTCGGCGAAGTTCGGCGCCATCGGGCGGTACAGCGGGTCGCTGGCGTTCTGGCGGTCCACTACGGCGGCCATGCGCTCCAGGCTCTCGACGATCTGCTCGCGGGTGACCACGCCGTGGCGCAGCCAGTTGGCCAGCAGCTGGCTGGAGATGCGCAGGGTGGCGCGGTCTTCCATCAGGCCCACGTCGTTGATGTCCGGTACCTTGGAGCAACCGACACCCTGGTCGATCCAGCGGACCACGTAGCCGAGGATGCCCTGGGCGTTGTTGTCCAGTTCGTTCTGGATTTCCTCGGCGCTCCAGTCGGTGCTGGGCGCCAGCGGAAGGGTCAGGATGTCGTCCACGGATGCCGGGGTGCGCTTGGCCAGCTCGGCCTGGCGGGCGAACACGTCCACCTTGTGGTAGTGCAGCGCGTGCAGGGTGGCGGCGGTGGGCGAGGGGACCCAGGCGGTGTTGGCGCCGGCCATGGGGTGGCCGATCTTCTGTTCCAGCATGGCGGCCATCAGGTCGGGCATGGCCCACATGCCCTTGCCGATCTGCGCCTTGCCCTGGAGGCCGGTGGCCAGGCCGACGTCGACGTTGTTGTTCTCGTAGGCGCCGATCCACTTCTCGCTCTTCATGGCGCCCTTGCGCACCATGGCGCCGGCTTCCATGGAGGTGTGGATCTCGTCACCGGTGCGGTCGAGGAAGCCGGTGTTGATGAACACCACGCGCTCGGCGGCGGCCTTGATGCAGGCCTTGAGGTTGACGGTGGTGCGGCGTTCCTCGTCCATGATGCCGACCTTCATGGTATTGCGCGGCATGCCGAGGACGTCTTCGACGCGGCTGAAGATCTCGGTGGCGAAGGCGACTTCCTCCGGGCCGTGCATCTTCGGCTTGACGACGTACATGGAGCCGGTACGGGTGTTCTTGCGGCTGGTGTTGCCCTTGAGGTTGTGCAGGGCGATCAGGCCGGTGAACAGGGCGTCCTGAATGCCTTCCGGCACTTCGTTGCCGGCGGCGTCGAGGATGGCCGGGTTGGTCATCAGGTGGCCGACGTTGCGCACGAACAGCAGGCTGCGGCCGTGCAGGGTCAGTTCGGAACCGTCGGCCCTGGTGTAGACGCGGTCGGGGTTCATGGTGCGGGTGAAGGTCTGGCCACCCTTGCTCACTTCTTCCGACAGGTCGCCCTTCATCAGGCCCAGCCAGTTGCGGTAGACCACGACCTTGTCGTCGGCGTCCACGGCGGCCACGGAGTCTTCGCAGTCCATGATGGTGGTCAGGGCGGACTCCATCAGCACGTCCTTCACGCCGGCGGCGTCGGTCTGGCCGATGGGGCTGGTGGGGTCGATCTGGATCTCGAAGTGCAGGCCGTTGTGCTTCAGCAGCACGGCCTGGGGCTTGGCGGCGTCGCCCTGGAAGGCGATGAACTGGGCGGCGTTCTTCAGGCCGGCCTCGCTGCCATTCTTCAGGGTCACGGCGAGTTGGCCGTTCTTCACGGCGTAGGCGGTGGCGTCGACGTGGGAGGCGCCTTCCAGGGGCGCGGCCTCGTCAAGGAAGGCGCGGGCGAAGGCGATGACCTTGTCGCCGCGGACCTTGTTGTAGCCCTTGCCCTTCTCGGCGCCGCCTTCCTCGCTGATGGCGTCGGTGCCATACAGGGCGTCGTACAGCGAGCCCCAGCGGGCGTTGGCGGCGTTCAGGGCGAAGCGCGCGTTCATCACCGGCACCACCAGCTGCGGGCCGGCCATGGTGGCGATTTCTTCGTCGACGTTCTGGGTGGTGGCCTGGAAGTCGGCCGGTTCCGGCAGCAGGTAGCCGATTTCCTGGAGGAAGGCCTTGTAGGCTACGGCGTCATGGGCCTGGCCGGCGCGGGCCTGGTGCCAGGCATCGATCTTGGCCTGCAGTTCGTCGCGTTTGGCGAGCAGGGCTTTGTTCTTCGGAGCCAGGTCGTTGATGACGGCTTCCACACCGGCCCAGAACGTCTCGGCCGCAATGCCGGTTCCGGGGATGGCTTCGTTGTTCACGAAGTCGAACAGGACTCTGGCGACCTGAAGGCCACCGACTTGAACGCGCTCAGTCATTGCTTGCCTCACTCTGCTCAATATCCGCTCGGACCGGGGCTTTCCCTTCTTGTAGTCCGAAGCGCGGCATACTACATGAAGCCGTCGTGAAAATCAGTGGGGTCGCGTCGATATGCGACTAAAAGCTGGTTTACGGTCACGACGGCAGACAGAATGTTCTCAAAAAACTGGCGCTTTGTTCCAGTTAAATCTGAAAAATGTACACGATTTGTTTTTCGAATGAACTGCGACAGGCCGTCGCATAAGCTTTCGGGTGGCCACGAGCCCGTTCTCCTACCCGAGTATCCAGCAGGAGCCCACCATGCCTGTCCATGCCGCCACGCTCCAGGACCTTGATGACCTGACCCGGCTCTTCGCCGGCTATCTCGATTTCTACGAGGTGCCACGGCCGCTGCAGGAAATCCGGGGTTTCCTCCAGGATCGGCTGGATCGCGGTGACTCCAGGCTGTTCATCGCCCGTGACGCCGAGGGCAGGGCCCGGGGCTTCACCCAGCTGTATCCCTTTATCTCGTCACTGGCGCTGGCACCGGCCTGGTTGTTGAGCGATCTTTATGTGGTGCCTGCCGCCCGGCGCCAGGGCGTGGGCGAGGAGCTGATGAACGCCGCACGTGCCCTTGCCGAACGCACCGGGGCCTGCGGCATCCAGTTGGAAACCGCGAAGACCAACCTGGCCGGCCAGGCGCTTTACGAACGGCTGGGCTACAAGCGGGACGAGCTTTTCCATACCTACTGGCTGAGCCTCGCCTGAAGGGCGGGGTGGACAACCCATAGAAGGAGTCGAGCGTGGATCATCTGGTATTGACGGTCATCGCGGCGGACCAGCCCGGGCTGGTGGAGCGTATCGCGCAATGCATCGCCGCCCATGGCGGCAACTGGCTGGAGAGCCGCATGTCACGCATGGCCGGGCAGTTCGCCGGGATCCTGCGGGTGGCGGTGCCGGCCGAGGGCTATGACGAACTGGTGGAAGGCCTGCAAGGGCTCAGCGCCCAGGGTATCCGGGTGATGCTGGCCCAGAGCGGGATCGATCCGGCCTGCACCTGGAAGCCGATTCGCCTGGAGCTGGTGGGCAACGACCGGCCGGGCATCGTCCGCGATATCACCCGCCTGCTGGCGGAGCTGGGCGTGAACCTGGAAAGCCTGGTCACCGAGGTGAAGCCGGCGCCGATGAGCAGTGAGCCTCTGTTCCATGCCGACGCGGTGCTGGCGGTACCGCTGACCTTGTCGCTCGACACCTTGCAGGCCAAGTTGGAAACCCTTGCCGACGACCTGATGGTGGAGCTGGATCTGCACCAGGAGAAGTGATCAGGCACGGGGCCCTGGCGGCCCCGTCCCGTTTTGCCGGATCAGGCGGCGCGGCGCAGGTGGAGCCAGATATCCACGCTGTAGACCGCAAGACCCGCCCAGATGAAGGAGAAGGCCAGCAGCTTGCTCGGGTCGAAGTGCTCGCCGAAGAGGAAGATGGCCTGCAGCATCACCAGGGTCGGCGCCAGGTACTGGAGGAAACCCAGGGTGGTGTAGGGCAGGTGGCGCGCGGCGGCGTTGAAACACACCAGCGGCACCAGGGTGATGGGGCCGGCGGCGGCGAGCCACAGGGCCTCCGGGCTCGACCAGAATCCCGCCTGGGTGGAGGCGGCGGCCGGATGCAGCAGCAGCCAGCCGATGGCGAGCGGCAGCAGCAGCCAGGTTTCCACCACCAGGCCGGGCAGCGCCGCGACCGGCGCCTGTTTGCGGATCAGGCCGTAGAAGCCGAAGGTCAGCGCCAGGGTCAGGGAGACCCAGGGCAGCGCACCCACCTGCCAGATCTGCTGGGCCACGCCGATGGTCGCCAGTAGCACGGCCACCCACTGCAGGCGTCGCAGGCGTTCTCCGAGGATCAGCATCCCCAGCAGCACGTTGACCAGTGGGTTGATGTAGTAGCCCAGGCTGGCTTCCAGCATCCGCCCGTTGTTCACCGCCCAGACATAGACCAGCCAATTGCCGGCGATGAGCAGGCCGCTGGCGGCGAGCACGCCGAAGCGCCTGGGGTTTTCCCGCAGCTCGCGGAACCAGCCCGGGTGTTTCCACACCAGCAGCAGCGCCGCGCCGAAGAGGGCGGACCAGAGCGCGCGATGGACGATGATCTCCAGTGCGGGGACGCTCTGGATGGCCTTGAAGTAGAGCGGGAACAGGCCCCAGATGATGTAGGCGGAAAGCCCCAGGATGTACCCGCGGCGCGGGTCGGCGGTGGCCATGGAATGTCCTTGCTTAGGCAGCTAACGAGTGGACGACATTCTAGTGGGCGCTGTCGGGGCTTGTCTGTGCGCTCAGGTTTTTTCCGCAGGCCCGAGGATGCGAAAGGCGTAAAGCCTGCGTTACGCCTGTCGTCCTGGGTTTCACCGCGCTCAGAACAGCTGCAGCGGCGCTTCGTCCAGGGCGGCCAACTGCTCCCTCAGGGTCAGGATCTGATCGCCCCAGTAGCGCTCGCTGCCGAACCAGGAGAAGTGCATGGGGAAGGCCGGGTCGTCCCAGCGACGGGCGATCCAGGCGCTGTGGTGCATCAGGCGCAGGGCCCGCAGCCCCTCGATCAGGGGCAGCTCGCGGGGGTCGAAGTCGTGGAACTCCTGGTAGCCATCCATCATTTCCGAGAGCTGGCCCAGCCGCTCCTGGCGCTCGCCGGCCAGCATCATCCACAGGTCCTGCACGGCGGGCCCCATGCGGCAGTCGTCCAGGTCCACCACATGGAACACCTCGTCACGGCACAGCAGGTTGCCGGGGTGGCAATCGCCATGGAGGCGGATGGGCTGGTAGCGCACCTCGGCGAAGAGGCGGTCCAGGCGCTTCAGCAGGTCCCGGGCCACGGACTCGTAGGCCGGCAGCAGGCTGCGGGGAATGAAACCGCCGTCCAGCAGGGTGGCGAGCGACTGGTGGCCGAAGTTGTCCACCGCCAGCGTCTCGCGGTGCTGGAAGGGACGGGTGGCGCCCACGGCGTGCAGGCGACCCAGCAGTTGGCCGAGGCGATACAACTGGTCGAGGTTGCCCGGTTCCGGGGCGCGGCCACCGCGACGGGGGAAGAGCGCGAAGCGGAAGCCGGCGTGCTCGAAGAGGCTTTCGCCCCCGCGCACCAGCGGCGCCACCACCGGCACTTCGCAGTCCGCCAGCTCGGCGCTGAACGCGTGTTCCTCGCGGATGGCCGCGTCGCTCCAGCGCTGGGGGCGGTAGAACTTGGCGATCAGCGGCTCGCTGTCCTCGATGCCCACCTGGTAGACGCGGTTCTCGTAGCTGTTCAGCGCCAGGATGCGGGCGTCGCTGAGGTAGCCGAGGCTTTCCACGGCATCCAGCACGAGGTCGGGAGTGAGGTCATCGAATGGGTGGGACATGAAGTGCTCCGGCAGTCAGGCGGCCAGTCTATCCCCGGCAGCGATTCGGCGCGCGCCGGAATGACCGGCCTTCGCCGCCTTGCGGAATCGCCGAGTGATAGTCAGAGCGCGGTGCCCAGCAGGACCTGGCCGGGGGCGAACTGGGCGCGGACCGGCTCGCCGACCTTCAGGTCGAGCCGGGCCAGGCGCTCCCCCTCGACCAGGGCGCAGAGGGTCTGGCCGCTGGGCAGGCCGATGCGCACCTCGCAAGGACCGTCCTCGGCCTCGAGGATTTCCTCGACGCGGCCCTGCAACTGGTTGACCTGCTCGTCCGGCGTTGCGCTGATCGACTGCAGGCGCAGCCAGCCGGCCTTGATCAGGGCCACCACCGCCTGGCCCGGCACCAGTTCCAGCTTCTCGGTGCTGTCGTGGGTGATCTGCGCCTGAATCCGGCCGCCGCCGCTGAGTTCCACGTTCACCAGGTCGTTGCGGCCCTGGGCGACGATGTCCAGCACGCGGCCGCTCAGCTGGTTGCGGGCGCTGGTGCGCAGCATCAGGCGCCCCAGCAGCTCCAGGTCATGCTCGCTTTCAGCGCATTCCAGCAGGCGCGCCTGGAGGCTTTCCAGACGCTTGTAGAGGGCCAGGATCCTCTCCCCTTCGGCCGACAGTCGGGCCCCGCCACCACCCTTGCCGCCCACGGTGCGCTCCACCAGCGGACGCTCGGCCAGGTTGTTCAGCTCGTCGATGGCGTCCCAGGCGGCCTTGTAGCTCAGGCCGGCGGCCTTGGCGGCGCGGGTGATGGAGCCTTGCACGGCGATCTGCTCCAGCAGCGCCAGGCGTTGCGGGCGACGGGAGAGTTGCTGGGTGAGGGCGCTGGTCAGGCTCATGGGCGAATGTCGGCTGGGGCTGTGGCCCGCAGGCTGCTATCGGGCGGTCGTCCCGTCAAGCGTTCAGCCATCGCCGGGCCGGGGCGTGCGGGCCAGGCAGTAGATGTCCACCCGCGTCGCGCCGGCACCTTTCAACAGGCGGGCGAGGACCTGGGCCGTGGTGCCGGTCGTCAGCACGTCGTCCACCAGGGCCAGGTGGCGGCCGTGGACCCGGGCGCGGGTATCCAGGCTGAAGGCATCCCTCAGGTTTCGGCGCCGGGTGACGGCGTCCAGGCCCTGCTGGGGCGGGCCGTCGCGGTGGCGCTTCAGGCCATCCGGTTCCACGGGGATATCCAGTTCCCGCGCCAGCCAGCCCGCCAGCATCCCGGCCTGGTTGAAACCGCGCTGGCGCAGGCGTGGCGCGGCCAGGGGCACCGGCAACAGGGCATCGGGGCGGGGCAGGCCGTCGTCGAACCCATGGGCAAGGTGCCGGGCCAGCAGTTCGCCCAGCAGGCGGCCCAGGGGCCAGCGGCCCTGGTGCTTGAATCGGGTGATCAGGCTGTCCACCGGGAAGTCGTAGCGCCAGGGCGCCACGACCCGATCGAAGGACGGTGGCCGCTTCAGGCAGGCGCCGCAGGGCAGCCCGAGGCTGGGCAAGGGGAGGGCGCAGAGGCTGCACTGGCCGGTGAGCCAGGGCAGGTCGGCCTCGCAGCCGGTGCAGATGGGCAGTTCGGAGCCCGGCGCGCCGCAGAGCAGGCAGTCGGGGGTGTGACGAAGCCAGGCCGGCCGGAGCCTGGCGAGCAGGGTGTGCATGGTCCCCTCCGTGGGACGCGGTGCGCGGCCTTCAGGTGATCAGCCAACTCATCACCACCAGGCCGAAAAAGGTCAGCACCAGTCCGCCAATGATGGATTTGCGCAGGAACGCGCGGATGCCGCTGTAAAGCAGCAGCAGGCCGATGATCAGGAGAATCAGGCTGAAGATCGAGACATCCATGCCGATGGCCCGTGCCAGTCCGTTCAGAAAGTCGTCGATGGCCTGGCTGATGCCGCCGAGCAGTCCGGACAGCAGGTCGACGACGAAACGGATGGCGGTGCCGATCATGCGGCCGAGCCACTCGAAAACTCCTTCGGTGCCCATGGCGTTGGTGTACTCCTTCTGGTGGCGGGGCTCTGTGCTTTGAGCCTTGGCCTTGAATCAGGTTCAGTTGGGTGTTTTTGTGTATAAATTAACCAGATGTCGACCTGTGTCGATTTCCAGGTTGACAGCGTCTCAGCCCCACATATGATGCCCTAAGCCTGATTCCCCGGTGTATTTCCCCGGGTGTCCCCAACAAAAGGCGCCCCGCAAGCGTCAAAGGAAACCTCCATGAGCGCAACCGCTTCCATCGCAACCCGCCACGACTGGTCCCTCGCTGAAGTGAAGGCGCTGTTCGAACAGCCGTTCAACGACCTGCTGTTCCAGGCCCAGACCGTCCACCGCGCCCATTTCGACCCGAACCGGGTCCAGGTTTCCACCCTGCTGTCGATCAAGACCGGCGCCTGCCCGGAGGATTGCAAGTACTGCCCGCAGTCCGGCCATTACAACACCGGCCTGGACAAGGAAAAGCTCATGGAGGTGCAGAAGGTGCTGGAGGCGGCCGCCGAGGCCAAGGCCATCGGTTCCACCCGCTTCTGCATGGGCGCCGCCTGGAAACACCCGTCCGCCAAGGACATGCCCTATGTGCTGGAGATGGTGAAGGGTGTGAAGAAGCTTGGCCTTGAGACCTGCATGACCCTCGGTCGACTGGACCAGGAGCAGACCCAGGCGCTCGCCGAGGCGGGCCTGGACTACTACAACCACAACCTGGATACCTCGCCGGAGTTCTACGGCAACATCATCACCACCCGGACCTACTCCGAGCGCCTGCAGACCCTGGCCTACGTGCGTGAGGCGGGGATGAAGATCTGCTCGGGCGGCATCCTCGGCATGGGCGAGTCGGTGGACGACCGCGCCGGCCTGCTGATCCAGCTGGCCAACCTGCCGGAGCACCCGGAGTCGGTGCCGATCAACATGCTGGTGAAGGTCAAGGGCACGCCGCTGGCCGAGGAGAAGGACGTCGATCCTTTCGACTTCATCCGCACCCTGGCCGTCGCCCGCATCATGATGCCGAAATCCCATGTGCGCCTGTCCGCCGGCCGCGAGCAGATGAACGAGCAGATGCAGGCCCTGGCCTTCATGGCGGGCGCCAACTCCATCTTCTACGGCGAGAAGCTGCTGACCACCGCCAACCCGCAGGCGGAAAAGGACATGCAGCTGTTCGCCCGGCTCGGCATCAAGCCGGAAGAGCGCGAGGAGCACGCCGACGAGGTGCACCAGGCCGCCATCGAGCAGGCCCTGGTAGAGCAGCGGGATTCGCAGCTGTTCTACGACGCCGCGTCCGCCTGACGCCACGTCAACGCCCCCTGCAGGAGCGAGCGCGCTCGCGAAGCGTCGGCGGCTCCTGCAGGTTCGCCAGCACCCTGGCTCCTACGAAAGACCGGTCCGCCCATGCCCTTCGATCTCGCCTCCCGCCTGGCCGCTCGCCAGGAGGAGAACCTCTATCGCCAGCGACCGCTGCTGGAAAGCCCCCAAGGACCCGAGGTCAGGGTGGACGGCCGGCCCATGCTGGCCTTCTGCTCCAATGACTACCTGGGCCTGGCCAATCACCCCGAGGTGAAGGCCGCCTTCATCCGGGGCGTCGAACGCTGGGGCGCGGGGGGCGGTGCCTCGCACCTGGTAATCGGCCACAGCGGCCCGCACCACGACCTGGAACTGGCCCTGGCCGAATTCACCGGGCGTCCCCGTGCCTTGCTGTTCTCCACCGGCTACATGGCCAACCTGGGCGCCGTGACCGCCCTGGTGGGCAAGGGCGACACGGTCCTGGAAGACCGGCTCAACCATGCCTCCCTGCTGGACGCCGGCCTGCTCTCCGGCGCGCGTTTTTCCCGCTACCTGCACAACGATGCCGACAGCCTCGCCAGCCGCCTGGAGAGGGCCGAGGGCGATACCCTGGTGGTCACCGACGGCGTCTTCAGCATGGACGGCGACCTCGCCGACCTGCCCGCCCTCTGCGCCGCCGCTCGCGCCCGGGGTGCCTGGGTGATGGTGGATGACGCCCACGGCTTCGGGCCCCTGGGGACCAACGGTGGCGGAATCGTCGAGCATTTCGGCCTGGGCCTGGAGGATGTGCCGGTTCTGGTGGGCACCCTGGGCAAGGGCTTCGGCACCGCCGGTGCCTTCGTCGCCGGCAGCGAGGAGCTGATCGAGACCCTGATCCAGTTCGCCCGTCCCTACATCTACACCACTAGCCAGCCGCCGGCCGTGGCCTGCGCCACCCTGAAGAGTCTGGAACTGCTGCAGCGCGAGCGCTGGCGCCGGGAACACCTGGAGAAGCTGATCCAGCGATTCCGCCAGGGCGCCGCCGAGATCGGCCTGACCCTGATGGACAGCCCCACGCCGATCCAGCCGATCCTGGTGGGAGACAGCGCCCGCGCTTTGAAGCTTTCGGCGCTGTTGCGCGAGCGCGGCCTGCTGGTCGGCGCCATTCGTCCGCCCACCGTGCCGGCCGGCAGCGCACGACTGCGCGTCACCTTGTCCGCCGCCCATAGCGAAGAGCAGCTTGAATCCTTGCTGAATGCCCTGGCCGACGGCTGGGCGACCCTGGCCAAGGAGGAAGTCCCCGATGCGTGAGCGCCTCATCCTGCTGCCGGGCTGGGCCATCGGCCCCGGTGCCCTGGAGCCCCTGCGCGACGCCCTGCTGGAGCGTGCGCCGCACCTGATGGTGGAGATCGAACCCCTGCCGGCGCTGGAGCAGTCCGGTGCCTGGCTGGACGAGCTGGACGCGCGGCTGCCCCGGGACAGCTGGCTGGCCGGCTGGTCCCTGGGCGGCATGCTGGCGGCCCAGTTGGCGGCCCGTCGTGGCGATGCCTGCCGGGGGCTGATCGGGCTCTGCAGCAACCTGAGTTTCCGGCAGCGGGACGATTGGCCCCAGGCCATGAGCCAGGAGGTCTTCACGGCGTTCCATGAAGCCTGCCGGCTGGATCCCGCCTTGACCCTCAAACGCTTCAGCCTGCTGGTCGCCCAGGGCGCGCGGGATGCCCGCACCCTGGCGCGGCAGCTGCAGGTCACCCAGTTGGCCACCGAGCCACGTGTGCTGGATGCCGGGCTGCGACTGCTGGATGTGCTGGATATCCGCGCGGCGGTTGAAGGCTTCGCCGGCCCGCAGCTCTACCTGTTCGCCGGCCGCGATGCGCTGGTGCCCGCCGGCACTGCGGAGGCCCTGCTGGAGTGGCTGCCCGACCTTGAGACGAGCCTGTTCCCCGAGGCCAGTCATGGCCTGCCCCTGGAGTGCCCCGAGGCCGTGGCCGACGTCATCCTTGATTTCATGCGCGAGGGCGAGGATGTCTGAGGTGGTGTCGGATACCGGCTCGTTGCCGGACAAGCGCCAGGTGGCGGCGTCCTTTTCCCGCGCAGCGGACAGCTACGACAGCGTCGCGGCCCTGCAACGGGCGGTGGGCAACGCGCTGCTGCGCCACCTGCCGGGCGACTTCGCACCGGAGGACTGGCTCGACCTGGGCTCCGGCACCGGCTATTTCTCCCGTGCCCTGGCTGAGCGTTTCCCCGACAGCGACGGGCTGGCCCTGGACATCGCCGAAGGCATGCTGCGCCACGCCCGCCCCCTGGGAGGGGCCAGCCGCTTCGTCGCGGGTGACGCCGAGCGCCTGCCCCTGGTGTGCGACGCCCGTTCGCTGATCTTCTCCAGCCTGGCGGTGCAGTGGTGCGCCGACTTCGCCGCGGTGCTCGCCGAAGCTCGCCGGGTGCTGAAACCGGGCGGCGTGTTCGCCTTCAGCAGCCTCTGCGTCGGCACCCTGCAGGAACTCCGCGACAGCTGGCAGGCGGTGGATGGCTTCGTCCACGTCAATCGCTTCCGCCGCCTGGAGGATTACCAGCGCCTGTGCGCCGACAGCGGACTCGCGACCCTGGAACTGGCCACCCGGCCTGAGGTGCTGTACTACCCCGATCTGCGCACCCTGACCCATGAACTCAAGGCCCTGGGGGCCCACAACCTCAATCCGGGACGCCCGGGCGGCCTGACCGGCCGGGCACGGATACTCGCCCTGGTGGAGGCCTACGAGCGTTTCCGTCAGCCCCAGGGCCTGCCGGCCACCTACCAGGTGGTCTACGGCGTACTGAAGAAGGAAGTCTGAGATGGCCCGGGCCTATTTCGTCACCGGCACCGACACCGAGATCGGCAAGACCACCATCGCTGCGGGCCTGCTCCGGGCCGCGCGTCGGCAGGGGCTCTCCACGGCGGCGGCCAAGCCGGTGGCGTCCGGCTGCGACCAGACCCCGGATGGCCTGCGCAACAGCGATGCCCTGGCCTTGCTCGAGGAGTGCTCGTTGCCGTTCCGCTACGAGGAGGTGAATCCCCTGGCGTTCGCCCCGGCCATCGCACCGCACCTGGCGGCGCGTGAGGCGGGTGTGGACCTCAGCGTGGCTGCGCTGGCCGCGCCGGTGCGCCAGGTGCTGGCCAAGGGGGCGGATTTCACCCTGGTGGAAGGGGCCGGTGGCTGGCGCGTGCCGCTGGCCGGAGCGGAAACCCTGTCGGACCTGCCGATCGCCCTCGGCCTGCCGGTCGTTCTGGTGGTGGGGGTTCGCCTGGGCTGCATCAACCATGCCCTGCTCACCGTGGAAGCCATCCTGCGGGATGGCCTGGTGCTCGCCGGCTGGGTGGCGAATGTGGTGGACCCCGCCACATCGCGCCTGGAAGAGAACCTCGCGACCCTGGCCGAACGCCTGCCGGCGCCCTGTCTGGGCCGCGTGCCGCGACTGGCCGAGGCGACGCCGGAGGCGGTGGCCGACCATCTCGATCTCGCCGCCCTCGTCGGGGAGTGATTGCACAGGGCCACTTCCGCTGCTTCAATGCTCCGCATCACCCTTCAGCTTCGGTATCCACCATGGAAATCCAGGGAAGCGGCTTCAGCGCCGGTCTCGGCGCCATCCAGTCCGGCCAGCGCATCATCGAGAAGGCCGCCAGTGAAATAGCCGGTAACACTGTCGCCGGTGCGGAGGCGCAGCCGCCCGCCGACCTCACCAGCGTCCTGCTCGCACTGGAGGCCGGCAAGGTCCAGGCCGAAGCCGGCAGCATGGTGGCCAAGGCCACCGACCAGATGATCGGCAGCCTGATCGACACCTTCGCCTGATCGCTCTCCCGACTCCCCGAGGGGCCTGCATTGCAGGCCCTTCTGCATTCCGGCTCCCCCTTTTGCGCGCGGATGCCAGCGCTCGTTCTTGATCTTTACTGTTTAAAGGCAGGGTGCATTTCCGCTCGCCAGGGACGTGACCGACCGGTCGGACAACGCGCTTGACAGGGTATTGGCGTAAACGTATGTTTCAAACGCCTGTTTGATTGCCCTCGGCAATCACCCATCCAGATGCCGCAAGCGACCGACGCTCCGGTCCGCTTAACCAGGAACCTACCGCAGAGGTTTACCGCTATGCCTGATTACAAGGCCCCCTTGCGTGATATCCGTTTCGTACGTGACGAACTGCTGGGCTACGAAGCGCACTATCAGAGCCTGCCTGGCTGCCAGGACGCCACCCCGGACATGGTCGACGCCATCCTCGAGGAAGGCGCCAAGTTCTGCGAGCAGGTGATCGCACCGCTGAACCGCGTGGGTGACACCGAGGGCTGCACCTGGTCCGCCGAGGGCGTGAAGACCCCCACCGGCTTCAAGGAAGCCTACAAGCAGTTCGTCGAAGGCGGCTGGCCGAGCCTGGCCCACAGCGTCGACCACGGCGGCCAGGGCCTGCCGGAGTCCCTGGGCCTGGCCATCAGCGAAATGGTCGGCGAGGCCAACTGGGCCTGGGGCATGTACCCCGGCCTGTCCCACGGCGCGATGAACACCATCGAGCAGCACGGCACCGACGAGCAGAAGCACACCTACCTGACCAAGCTGGTCTCCGGTGAGTGGACCGGCACCATGTGCCTGACCGAGCCGCACTGCGGCACCGACCTGGGCATGCTGCGCACCAAGGCCGAGCCCCAGGCCGACGGTACCTACAAGGTGTCCGGCACCAAGATCTTCATTTCCGCTGGCGAACACGACATGGCCGACAACATCGTCCACATCGTGCTGGCCCGCCTGCCCGACGCCCCCGCCGGCACCAAGGGCATCTCCCTGTTCATCGTGCCGAAGTTCATGCCGACCGCCGAAGGCGGCATCGGTGAGCGCAACGCCGTGTCCTGCGGTTCCATCGAGCACAAGATGGGCATCCACGGCAACGCCACCTGCGTGATGAACTTCGACGGCGCCACCGGCTTCCTGATCGGCGCGCCGAACAAGGGCCTGAACTGCATGTTCACCTTCATGAACACCGCCCGTCTGGGTACCGCGCTGCAAGGCCTGGCCCACGCCGAGATCGGTTTCCAGGGTGGCATCAAGTACGCCCGCGAGCGTCTGCAGATGCGTTCCCTGACCGGCCCGAAGGCGCCGGAAAAGGCCGCTGACCCGATCATCGTCCACCCGGACGTGCGTCGCATGCTGCTGACCATGAAGGCCTTCGCCGAAGGCAACCGCGCCATGGTGTACTTCACCGCCAAGCAGGTGGACATCGTCAAGTACAGCCAGGACGAGGAGGAGAAGAAAGCCGCCGACTCCCTGCTGGCCTTCCTGACCCCCATCGCCAAGGCCTTCATGACCGAAGTCGGCTTCGAAGCCGCCTCCCACGGCATGCAGATCTACGGTGGCCACGGCTTCATCAGCGAGTGGGGCATGGAGCAGAACCTGCGTGACTGCCGCATCTCCATGATGTACGAGGGCACCACCGGCGTTCAGGCCCTCGACCTGCTGGGCCGCAAGGTCCTGATGACCCAGGGCGAGGCGCTGAAGGGCTTCACCAAGATCGTCCACAAGTTCTGCCAGGCCAACGAGGCCAACGAATCCGTGAAGGAACTCGTCGAGCCGCTGGCCAAGCTGAACAAGGAGTGGGGCGAGATCACCATGAAGGTCGGCATGGCCGCCATGAAGGACCGCGAGGAAGTCGGTGCCGCTTCGGTGGACTACCTGATGTACTCCGGCTACGCCTGCCTGGCCTACTTCTGGGCCGACATGGCGCGCCTGGCCGCCGAGAAACTGGCCGCTGGCGAAGGCGATGCGGCCTTCTACAAGGCCAAGCTGCAGACCGCGCGTTTCTACTTCAAGCGCATCCTGCCGCGTACCCGCACCCATGTGGAAACCATGCTGTCCGGTGCCGGCAACCTGATGGACCTGGCCGAAGAAGACTTCGCCCTGGGTTACTGAGGTCCCCGCTGAAGGAAGAGCCCGCCATCTCGGCGGGCTTTTTCGTTTGGCGCAGCACATCGGATCGTGCGGAAGTTGGCAGCGCGCCCCGGTGATTGCGATGAGAGGCTGTGCCATCATGTCGCCATCTCGGTATTTCCCCACTTTTCCACTTCCAGGAACAGACCCTTGCGGCCCCGAGCGTCCTATCGCCCCAGCCATTTCCTGCCCCCGGCGCTGCTGGTGGCCAGTGGCGCGGTCGTCGGCTCGCTGTCGGTGCTGAACGAGTTCTTCACCTCCCTGTTCAACGTGCTGCCCACCCTGCTCCTGCTGCTGGGGGGCGCCTTCTGTTCCGTCTACGGACGGGTCCGCCAGGTGGCGTTGCTGCTGGTGGTCTACCTGGCCTACTACCTGCTGGACACCCAGGTGGACCACTTCCAGGTACAGGGTGTCGTGCGGGAGGATGCCGGCCTGGTGTTCCACCTCAGCAGCCTGCTGCTGCCCCTGCTGTATGGCCTCCACGGCTGCTGGGAAGAGCGAACCCACCTGGCCCGGGACCTGGTCGCGCGGTGCGCCGTGCTGGTGGCGGTGCTCGGCGTGGTCCTGGCCCTGGGGAGCCGCTTCCCCGACGGCATGCTGGGCGCCGTCGGCTCCGTCTACTGGCCCCTGCTGCACGGTGACTGGATGAACCTGGTCCAGCTGGCGTACCTGGCCTTCCTGCTGGCGCTGGTCGCCCTGCTGGTGACTTACCTGCGCCATCCGCGCCCCCAGCATGGGGCGCAGCTCCTCGGGCTGTGCGGCCTGGCCTGGATGCTGCCGAAGGTCTTCATCCTGCCCCATGCGCTGCATGTCATGAGCAGCATGGTGATGCTCGCCCTCACCGCGTCCGTGGCCCACGAGGCCTACCAGATGGCCTTCCGCGACGAACTCACCGGCCTGCCCGGTCGACGCGCCCTCAACGAGCGACTGCGCCGCCTCGGCCGCAACTATGTGCTGGCCATGACCGATGTGGACCACTTCAAGAAGTTCAACGATACGTACGGCCACGATGTCGGCGACCAGGTCCTGCGCCTGGTGGCCAGCCGGCTGCGCAAGGTCGGGGGCGGAGGCAAGGCCTACCGCTATGGTGGCGAGGAGTTCACCATCCTCTTCTCCGGCAAGACCATGGAAGAGTGCCTGCCCCACCTGGAGGCTGTGCGCCAGGCCATCGAGGCCTACCAGATACGCCTGCGCGACCCGGACAACCGCCCCAGGAACGACGATGCCGGCCGGGCCCGCCGTGGCGCCTCCGCCGGCCAGGCCGTGTCGGTGACCATCAGCATCGGCGCCGCCGAACGCGACGCCCTGCAGCGCACGCCGGACGAGGTGATCAAGGCCGCCGACCAGGCCCTCTACAGCGCCAAGAGCGCCGGCCGCAACCGGGTTTTCCGTCACGGGGAGAATCGCAGGGGCGCGGTGCGGATCAGGGACGTCGCCGGCTGAGCCCGGCGGTTATGACGCTGCATTCAGCCGGGTCAGCGTCATTGTGGGGCGCGCGGCCATGACCTAGGGTCGGCAGGACCGTAACGAAGGAGATCCTGCCATGCCCGAGTACAAGGCCCCGCTGCGCGACATCCGCTTCCTCACCGACGAAGTCTTCGACTACCCGGCCAGCTATGCCGCCCTCGGGGCCAGCGACGCCAGCCCGGACATGGTCGCCGCCATCCTCGAGGAAGGCGCCAAGTTCTGCGAACAGGTGCTGTCGCCGCTGAACCGTTCCGGCGACGAGGAGGAGTGCCAGTGGCACGACGGCGTGGTCACCACGCCCAAGGGCTTCAAGGAAGCCTTCGCCCAGTACGTCGAAGGTGGCTGGAACGGCCTGTCCGCCGACCCCGCCTACGGTGGCCAGGGCCTGCCGCTCTCCCTCGGGCTGATCGTCAGCGAGATGGTCGCCTCGGCCAACCAGTCCTGGGCCATGTACCCGGGCCTGACCCATGGCGCAATGTCCGCCCTCCACGCCCACGGCAGCGAGGAGCAGAAGCGGACCTACCTCACCCGCCTCACCGAGGGCCGCTGGACCGGCACCATGTGCCTGACCGAACCCCACTGCGGCACCGACCTCGGCATCATCAAGACCCGCGCCGTGCCCCGGGCCGATGGCAGCTACGCCATCTCCGGCACCAAGATCTTCATCTCCGCCGGCGAGCACGACATGAGCGAGAACATCGTTCACCTCGTGCTGGCCAAGCTGCCCGACGCCCCCGCCGGCACCAAGGGCATCTCCCTGTTCATCGTGCCCAAGTTCCTGCCGCAGGGTGACGGCATCGGCGAGCGCAACGCCGTCTCCTGCGGCTCCATCGAACACAAGATGGGCATCAAGGCCTCCGCCACCTGCGTGATGAACTTCGACGGCGCCACCGGCTTCCTCATCGGCGAAGCCAACAAGGGCCTGAACTGCATGTTCACCATGATGAACCACGCCCGCCTGGGCACCGGCATGCAGGGGCTCTGCCTGGGCGAAGCCAGCTACCAGGGCGCGGTGCGCTACGCCAACGACCGCCTGCAGATGCGCGCCCTCACCGGCCCCAAGGCGCCGGACAAGGCGGCCGACCCGATCATCGTCCATCCCGACGTGCGCCGCATGCTGCTGACCATGAAGGCCTTCAACGAGGGCAATCGCGCCCTGGCCTACTTCACCGCCCAGCAACTGGATATCGCCCATGCCGCTGAAAGCGCCGAAGCCCGTGAGCAGGCCGAGAACCTGCTGGCCTTCCTCACCCCCATCTGCAAGGCCTTCATGACCGAGACCGGCCTCGAAGCCACCAACCTCGGCATGCAGGTCTTCGGTGGCCACGGCTACATCCGCGAATGGGGCATGGAGCAACTGGTGCGGGATTGCCGCATCGCCCCCATCTACGAGGGCACCAACGGAATCCAGGCCCTCGACCTGCTGGGACGCAAGGTGCTCGGCAGCCAGGGCAAGCTGCTGCGTGGCTTCACCCGCCTGGTGCACCAGTTCTGCCAGGCCCACGCCGGGCACCCGCGCCTGGCCGCCCAGGTGGCCCAACTGGAGCGCCTCAACCAGCAATGGGGGGAGTTGACCCAGAAGGTCGGCCTGGCCGCCATGAAGAACCCAGACGAGGTGGGTGCCGCAGCCCTGGATTACCTCATGTATTCCGGCTACATCACCCTCGGCTGGCTCTGGCTGCGCATGGCCCTGGTGGCCGATGCCCGCGTGCAGGCCGGGGAGGGCGACAGCGCCTACTACCAGACCAAGCTGGCCACCTGCGACTTCTACTTCAAGCGCCTGCTGCCGCGCACCGAAGCGCACCGGGCCGCCGTGGAGGCGGGCAGCGATTGCCTGATGGCGCTGCCGGCCGAGCACTTCCATCTCTGATCCCAGCCCGCGTGTTGCAGCGGCCCGCCTTGCGCGGGCCGTTTCATTTGCGTGACTTCGTGTGAATCATTGGTCACATAATGACACTATGTCTCTAAAAAGTTGTTCATGTACACTCCGGAGCTATCCCGTGAAACCGGCCGTCCTGGCCGCCCGAGTGTGATTGCGAGGTTTGCACATGGCTGACTACAAAGCGCCCCTGCGCGATATGCGCTTCGTCCTCAACGAAGTCTTCGAGGTTGCCAAGCTCTGGGCGGAAATGCCGGCCCTGGCCGAGGTCGTCGACACCGATACCGCCGCCGCCATCCTGGAAGAGGCCGGCAAGGTCACCGCTGGCGTCATCGCCCCGCTGAACCGCTCCGGCGACGAAGAGGGCTGCCAGTGGAACGACGGCGCGGTGAGCACCCCGGCCGGCTTCCCCGAGGCCTACCGGACCTACGCCGAAGGTGGCTGGGTCGGCGTCGGCGGGGACCCCGTCTTCGGCGGCATGGGCATGCCCAAGGTGATCTCCGCCCAGGTGGAGGAGATGGTGAACTCCGCCAACCTGTCCTTCGGCCTCTATCCGATGCTGACCGCCGGCGCCTGCCTCTCCATCAAAGCCCATGCCAGCGAAGAGCTGAAGCAGAAGTACCTGCCGAACATGTATGCCGGCACCTGGGCGGGCTCCATGTGCCTGACCGAGCCCCATGCCGGTACCGACCTCGGCATCATCCGCACCAAGGCCGAGCCCCAGGCCGACGGCAGCTTCAAGATCACCGGCACCAAGATCTTCATCACCGGTGGCGAGCACGACCTGAGCGAGAACATCATCCACCTCGTACTGGCCAAGCTGCCGGACGCACCGGCCGGTCCCAAGGGCATCTCCCTGTTCCTGGTGCCCAAGGTACTGGTGAACGACGACGGCTCCCTGGGCGAGAAGAACAGCCTGTCCTGCGGCTCCATCGAGCACAAGATGGGCATCAAGGCCTCCGCGACCTGCGTGATGAACTTCGACGGCGCCACCGGCTGGATCGTCGACGCGCCCAACAAGGGCCTGGCCGCCATGTTCACCATGATGAACTACGAGCGCCTGGGCGTCGGCATCCAGGGCCTGGCCACCGGTGAGCGTTCCTACCAGAGCGCCGTCGAGTACGCCCGCGAGCGCATCCAGAGCCGCGCGCCCACCGGCCCGGTCGCCAAGGACAAGGCCGCCGACCCGATCATCGTCCACCCGGACGTGCGCCGCATGCTGCTGACCATGAAGGCCTTCAACGAAGGTGGTCGCGCCTTCTCCAGCTACGTCGCCCTGCAACTGGACACCGCCAAGTTCAGCGAGGACGGTGCCATCCGCAAGCGCGCGGAAGAAATGGTCGCCCTGCTCACCCCCGTCGCCAAGGCCTTCCTCACCGACCTCGGCCTGGAAACCACCGTCCATGGCCAGCAGGTGTTCGGCGGCCACGGCTTCATCCGCGAATGGGGCCAGGAGCAGCTGGTGCGCGACTGCCGCATCACCCAGATCTACGAAGGCACCAACGGCATCCAGGCCCTGGACCTCGCCGGCCGCAAGGTAGTGGGCAGCGGCGGCGCCTTCTACAAGCACTTCGCCGACGAAATGAAGGCCTTCGCCAACGGCGCCTCCGCCGAGCTGGCCGAGTTCACCGAACCGCTGAAGGCCGCCATCGCCAACCTGGACGACCTCACCGCCTGGCTGCTGGATCGCGCCAAGACCAACCCCAACGAGATCGGCGCCGCCTCCGTGGAATACCTCCACGTCTTCGGCTACACCGCCTACGCCTACATGTGGGCGCTGATGGCCCGGGCCGCACTCGGCAAGGAAGACCAGGACGCGTTCTACGCCAGCAAGCTGGGCACCGCGCGCTTCTACTTCGCCCGCCTGCTGCCGCGCATCCACTCCCTGACCGCCTCGGTCAAGGCCGGCAGCGAGTCGCTGTTCCTGCTGGACGCCGAGCAGTTCTAAGCAGTGCGTAGTGTTTGCAAGGCCCCGCTCTGCGGGGCCTTGCTTTTTGTCAGCCGGTCGCCCGCCAGGCCTGTGGGCGCGATGACGTCCTTCAGACTAATTGCCAAATTGTGTAAGCAATGGCTTACATAAGCTGGTGCTTATGGCTCCTTTCGGCGCCTTGTGGCTGGGACTAATCTGCACACCATGGGACGACGCGCAGGAAGCGCACTGAAGAACAGGGACACACCGGATTCCCGCCAGGACGGCGGTCAGATCAAGGATGTCGGGACTAGTCTGCAAAACCTCGCTTCGGCGGGGTTTTTCTTTTTCAGCGCCCGGCACCGAACACGGGGCGTACCCCGACCCTCGTAGGGTGCGCCGCGCGCACCTGCATTCGGCCCGATCCGCCCTTCAGGCCAGCGGGCCGTATAGCTCCGAACGCCGGTCGTCGAGGTAGGTGATGCTCGCCCGGGAGCGCTCCAGCAGGTCCCGCCGGAGGTCGGCGAAGGCCAGGGTTTCCTCGCGGCCACAGACGGCGGCGAGGCTGCCATCCGGCGCGCTGACGCTGGACAGGCCGCAGTAGCGGATCTCCCCCTCGGCACCGCAGTAGTTGGCGTAGGCCAGGTAGCACTGGTTCTCGAAGGCGCGGGCGCGGACCAGAACATCGCAGACGAAGTCGAAGGGCTCCATGTTGGCGGTGGGCACCAGTACCGCATCGGCGCCCGCCAGGGCCAGGCGGCGGACGTTCTCCGGAAACTCGACGTCGTAGCAGATCAACATCCCCAGCTTCCAGCCCTCCAGCTCCACCAGCGGGAAGTGGTCGTCGCCGGCGCTGAACATGCCCCGGTCCAGCTCGCCGAACAGGTGGGTCTTGCGGTAGTTGCCAAGACGCTGGCCACCGGCGTCGATCAACTGCACCGAGTTGAACAGCGCGCCGCCCGCGTCCCGCTCCGGGTAGCCGTAGAGCAGGGCGATTCCCTGCTCGCGGGCGATGGCGGCGATGCGTCCGGCCCAGTCCCCGTCATGGGGCTGGGCCAGGGCGCGCACGGCCTCGAGGCCGATGCTGTAGCCGCTGAGGAACATCTCCGGCGTCACCAGCAGCCGGGCGCCGCGCCGCGCCGCCTCGGCCGCCCGCTGGCGCAGGCGTTCGAGGTTGGCCTCGGGGTCCAGCGGCAGTGGCGGGCATTGGTAGAGGGCGATGCGCATGGGGCTCTCCTGTTTCAATCCGGCAGGGCGATGGGGCCGAGTTCGGCGAACAGGTCGCCCGGGCCGGGGTTGTCCGCCGGGGTGCTGCCGCCGAAGTGCTTCATGATGCCCCATACCGCGTTGAGCGAGGTCTGCACCGCGCCTTCCACCCAGGCCGGGGTCCAGGACACGTCGTCACCGGCGATGAAGATGCCGCGCTGCTCGGCCGGCATCTCCTCCTGCATGAAGTGGGCGTACATGCGCTGGTTGTAGCGGTAGTGGCCCGGCAGCGCCCCCTTGAAGGCGCCGAGGAAGTGCGGGTCGGCCTCCCAGGAGACGGTGATCGGGTCGCCGATGATGTGGCCGGCGATGTCCACATCCGGGTAGATCTTCTTCAGCGCGTCCAGCGCCAGCTTCACGCGCTTCTCCACCGGGTGCGGCAGCATCTTCAGCGCATCGCTCATCCAGGAGTAGGACAGGCAGATCACCCCCGGCTTGTCGTCGCCGTTGTCGAACAGGTAGGTGCCGCGGGTGAGGCGGTCGGTCAGGGTCATGCTCAGGGTGTCGCGGCCGGTCTGCGGGTGCTTGTCCTTCCAGAAGGGCCGGTCGACCATCACGAAGGTCTTCGACGACTGCATGTAGCGGGTGCGGTCCAGGGCCATCCACATCTTCTGCGAGAAGAGGGATTCCTCGCACTCGATCTGGGTGGTCAGCAGCCAGGTCTGGCAGGTGGCGAGCACCGCCGCGTAGTGGCGGGTGTCCCCCCAGGTGTCGGTGACGGCCAGGCGACCGTCGGCGGCACGGACGATGCGTTTCACCCCGGGACGCGCGGCGCCGTTGTGCAGCGAGGCCAGGCTGGTGCCCGCCGGCCAGTGCACGCACTTATCCGGCGCGTGGCGCCAGATGCCCATGGGCACCTGCTGCACACCGCCGACGATCAGGTGCTGGTTGTCGTCGCAGGCGGTCATCACCACGCGGAAGATCTCCAGCATGGAGTTGGGGAAGTCCGAGTCCCAGCCACCTGTGCCGAAGCCCACCTGGCCGAACACCTCGCGGTGGTGGAAGGACAGCTTGGCGAAGGCCTTGGAGCTGGCGACGAAGTCGTAGAAGGTGCGGTCGTCCCACAGCGGTACCAGGGTGTTCCACAGCTCCTTCAGGCGCTTCACGTCGCGGTCGCGGATGGCCTGCTGGATATCGCCGAAGTGCGCGCCGTCCTCCAGGGCGTCGGCCCAGGCATCGGCCACCTCCTGGAACAGCGCCGGCAGGTCTTCCAGCTTCTCCGCGTAATAGGTCTTGCCCTCGATGTCGATCACCGTGCTGCCCGAGGCCGGGGTCAGCGGGTTGGGGAAGGGCCTGGTTTCCAGGCCCAGCATGTCCACGTAGTGGTAGAAGGCCGTGGAGGAGGCCGGGAAGCGCATGCCGCCCAGCTCGGCGATGATGCCGTCGGTGCCTTCGAAGGTCTGCGAGCGCAGGCGACCCCCCATTTTTGAGGCCTCGTAGACCACCGGCTTCAGGCCCATCTTCATCAGCTCGTAGGCCGCCACCAGGCCGGCGATGCCCGCTCCGACTATGGCCACTTCGGCGCCGTGGTGCTCGGCGGGAATGCTGCCCAGGCCGGCGGGGTGCTGGAGCCAGTCATCGAAGCCAAAGGGAAAGTCCGGGCCGAAGATGGTGATGGGTTTCTTGCCGTCGGCGGGGTGGCGATTGTTGTTGTTCATGCTGGACCTTGATGGCGTGTGAGGGAGGGCCCGAAGGGCTATGGGGCCATTCTAGGGAGCCTGGATTTCGTCCATAAGATCAAAAGTGTCGTCGTTTGGATGATCATTCATGCAAAGTGACGAGAGAATCATGCGTAATGACCAGACGGTGCTGGAGAAGTCCATCCCAGAGGGTAGTCAGCCCATTGGCCGGGGCCTGATCGAGTCGACCAGTGTCCTGTGCGAATGGATGCGCGTAACGAGCGGTTTCCCTCACCCCTGCCCTCTCCCGGAGGGAGAGGGAGCCATGTGCAGCGGGTAGCCCGGATGAAATCCGGGGAAAGGCCAGCACCTGGGCAAGCGGGAAGACACCCGTGCCCCGTCGCCTCAGGCGGGCGCCAGGGGCTGTCCGCGATCGATCTTGCAGCTGAGGATGATGGAGGTGGTGGTCTTCTCCACCCCGTCCACGCCGCCGATCAGGTCCAGCAGTTCGTCGAGGCGCTCGGGGGAATCCGCGCGCAGCCAGGCCACGTAGTCGAACTCGCCGCTGACCGTGCAGAGCACCTGCACCTCCGCCATGTCCGTCAGCCGCCGCAGCACCTCACGGCCGCTGCGGGGCTTCACCGTGATGCCCACGTAGGCCTGCAGGCCGCCATCGGCCACGCGCTGACCGAGGCGCACGCCGTAGCCGGTGATCACCTGGGCCTTCTCCAGCCGCGCCAGGCGCGAGGTCACCGTGGTGCGTGCGATGCCCAGGCGCCGGGCCAGGGTGGCCACGCTTTCGCGGGCGTTGATCTGCAGGGCGGCGATCAACTGGCGGTCGATCTCGTCGAGGAAGGCGGCGGAAAGTTCGGACATGGGCGGGCGGCCGGGAAGTGACCGGACAAGGCTACCTGATGCCCGCGCCGGGCTGAAGGCCGCCCGGGTGGCGGCAGG
Source organism: Pseudomonas furukawaii (assembly GCF_002355475.1). Taxonomy (NCBI): domain Bacteria; kingdom Pseudomonadati; phylum Pseudomonadota; class Gammaproteobacteria; order Pseudomonadales; family Pseudomonadaceae; genus Metapseudomonas; species Metapseudomonas furukawaii. The sequence continues at coordinate 493,281 of NZ_AP014862.1, forward strand.
GAAATTTCCGGGCCTTTGGGGTTGGCTGGGGCACTCCGCTTTTGCCCACAGCGCTTTGCGGGGTTTCCGACAGGGATATCCGTTGTGAAGCCCGGGCCACGCGGGGCCGGCGCCTTACATTAGGTGCCTTTGCCCGCTCCCGGAGATTCCCATGAACAACCTCAAGCGCAACACCCCGCTGTCCCTGCTGCTCGGTGCCTGCCTGGCGCCATTCACACTCAGCGATGCCTGGGGGGTCGAGTGCAGCGGCACCAGCCGCACCACCACCTTCCCGCTTCCGGCAACCCTCACCGTCCCGCGTGATGCGCCGAATGGAACCATCCTCTACGACACCAAGGGCTGGCAGTACGGCGGCGACGCCAGCGTCAGTTGCACGGGGTCCGGTACTCCCACCTTAAGGTATGGCTTTGCCGCCACGGGCGGCGCCTTCCCGTCCGGCCTGAAAGGCGTCTATGAAACCAATGTCCCGGGGGTGGGGATCAAGGTCGCCTGGCACAACAGCCGGGATAACCTGCCCGACAGCATCGATGGCGGGACCCTCATGAGGAATCCTCGGGAGGAGAAGCCGATAGCCGCCACGGACTACACCCCGGCCCAGTTGTGGTGGATCCAGCTGATCAAGATCGGGAACATCGGCTCCGGCACCTTCAGGCTCCCCGCGGTCGAGGTGTACTACCAGAACATGCTGAGCAACCGCCTGGAATTTCCGGCCACGGCCCTGAACTACCAGAGGCGGGGCTGCGTCGTGAAGGAGTACCGCAAACCGGTGCCCATGGGGTATGTCTATCTCCATGACTTCAGCGGCATCGGCTCCACCGCCAAGCCCCAGGAATTCAGTTTCGACCTGGTGTGCGATCCGAATATGCGGATTTCCTACGAGATCTACGGCTTTGGTGGCAGCAACTCCCCGGCGCTGTGGAACAATCCAGCCAAGGGTATGGCCACCGGCGTCGGCGTGGAACTGCTCGATGGGAATGGCGAACGGGTGCCCCAGTGGAAACGCTTGACGTTCGGGCGCTCCGGACCGGTCACCGGGGACCTGAGCATGCCCTTCACGGCGCGCTACTACCAGGTGGCGGAGAAGATCACCCCCGGCCCGATGCAGGTTCCCGCCGTCCTCACCCTGTTCTACGAGTGATCCCCGCCCGTCGGCGCGCCCCTCACCGCAGCGGCGGCGAACCAGACTGAAGGAGAAACGGCCGGCGTCATGCCGGCCGTCGCCGTCCTGCCTCGGGAGTCGCGCCGCCATGAACGCCCTGTTTCCCCCCCTGATCGCCCTGGCCACCGCGCTGGCCTGCCCGCCCCTTGTCGCGGAAACCCTGGTCCCCCTGCAGGGCCAGACCCAGGAACAGATCCAGCAGGACATCGCCGCCTGCCAGTCCCAGGCCGGCGGCACCTCCTCCAGCAGCAGTTCCAGTACCGGTGGCGGCCGCGTGCGGGGCGCGGCCACGGGCGCTGTGGCGGGGGCGGCGGTCGCCCAGTCCCGCAGCAATGATTTCGACCGCATCGACGACGACCTGCAGCAGGAATACCGCCAGGAGAAGGCCAAGGATGCCGCCGTGGCCGGTGCCGTGGTGGGCGGCTCGCGCCAGCGCCAGGAGCGACGCCAGGACCGTCGCACCAACCAGCAGGCCAGCAGCACCTCGTCGTCCGCCTACATGAACTGCATGCAGCAGCGGGGCTACCAGATCACACCCTAGGACCGGGAGTGGCGAGAGGACCTGGCCGAAGGGCCGGCGCCCGATTGTTGCGTGTCACGGAAAAGCGCTTTGAGGGAAGCCTTCTTTTTCGCCGGGGGCCACTGGGGTCTCATGGACACACGGGCCGAAAGCCGCTGCATGAGCGGCGCCAAGGCCCCTGATGAACCCAGGAGACACCCTCATGAACCGTGCAATCGCCACCTCGTCCGCCCTGTTGCTCGCCCTGCTGGCCAGCGGTAGCGCATTCGCCGCCAAATCCGCGGAAGCCGTTCCCTACCAGTACGGCATGCCGCTGGACGTCGCCCGCGTGATTTCCATCGACGAACCCAACCCCCTGACCTGCGAGACCGTGCAGGCGAAGATGACCTACGTCGACGCCCAGGGCGAGCGGAAGTCCGTGACCTACCTGAAGCAATCCAGCGCCTGCGCCAACAGCTGATTCCTGTGCGGAAGCGGGCGGGCCTCAGTTCACCTGCAGCTTCTTCAAGGCCTCGCAACTGGGCTGGTACTGCCGGTCGCAGGCGCTCTGGAACAACGCGCGGGCCTGGTAGGGATCGCGCTTGAAGCCTTCGGCACCCTGGGCGTACATGCTGCCCAGCACATGCTGGGCCATGGCGTTGCCGGCGGCGGAGGCCTGGCTGAGGTACCGCTGCATGGCCGGCTGGTTGGCGAAGGTCGGGTCGGTGCGGCCGGTGTAGAGGAAGGCGAGGCTGAAGGCCGACTGGGCATGGCCCTTGTCGGCGGCCTGTTTCCACCAGTACTCGGCCTGCTTGAGGTCCTTCTGCGGCTTGCCGACGAAGTAGAGGCTGCCGAGCTGGTACTGGGCGTCGAGGTCGCCGCGCTGGGCCAGCTGGCGAACCCGCTCGAACTCGGCGGCCTGTGGATCCTGCGGTGTAGCGGCGGGGGCCTGCGTCTGGGGCTGGCTCGGGGCGGCGGGCGGCTGATGCTGTTGCTGGACGCAGGCGGCCAGCAGGAACAGGGCGGTGATGCCGACGAGGCGCGGCAGGGTACGTTGAATGGACATGGGGCGGTTCTCCCTGGCGGAACAGGGTGCAGGGTAGATGCATCCATCCCCGGCGTCACTCGACGGCGGGGGGCAAACCGGTTATCAAACGCGGGAACCCGATTGCGGACCCGCCCATGAAAACCACCCTGGACGAACTGCTGGCCTTCACCACAGTGGTCGATACCGGCTCCATCACCGCCGCCGCCGACCAGCTGGCGCAGACCGCGTCGGGCGTCAGCCGCGCCCTCAGCCGGCTGGAAGACAAGCTCGACGTCACCCTGCTGCGTCGCACCACCCGGCGCCTGGAACTGACCGAGGAGGGCGAGGCCTTTCTCGTCCAGGCCCGGCGCATCCTCGCCCAGGTGGAGGAAGCGGAAGAGCAGATGGCCCTGCGCCGGCAGAAGCCCGCCGGGCGCCTGCGGGTCAACTCCGCCTCGCCCTTCATCCTGCATGTGCTGGTGCCCCTGGTGGCCGGCTTCCGCGAGCGCTACCCGGAGATCGAGCTGGAACTGCACAGCAGCGAACAGATCATCGACCTCATCGAGCACCGTACCGACCTGGCCATCCGCATCGGCACCCTGCGCGACTCCAGCCTGCACGCCCGCTCCCTGGGCTGCAGCCACCTCCGCGTGCTGGCCAGTCCCGCCTACCTGGACGCCCACGGCGTGCCGGACAGCGTGGAGGACCTGGCCCGGCACAGCCTGCTGGGCTTCACCCAGCCGGACAGCCTCAACGCCTGGCCCCTGCGCCATGCCCAGGGCGACAGCCTGGCGATCGAGCCGAGCCTGCGCGCCTCCAGCGGCGAAACCCTGCGCCAACTGGCCCTGGCCGGGGCCGGCATCACCTGCCTCTCGGACTTCATGACCCAGGCCGACCGGGCCAACGGCAGCCTGGTGCAGTTGCTGGCGGAGCACACCGTCGAGGTGCGCCAGCCCATCCACGCCGTCTACTACCGCAACACCGCCCTGGCATCCCGCATCGCCTGTTTCCTCGACCACCTGACCGAATGCCTGGCGCGCGAGGACTGGGTGCGGCGCTCGGCTGGGTGTCCATGATTCTGCTCACTTCAGGGGCTGGATGGCCCGTTAATTAAGGTTTTCTGACTCTCTCGTTGTTTATTTCGAACAAGGCGCTTGGCTTTGTGAATTTTTATGTGTAGATTTTCATGAAAATCACGCACATAAAATTCACGAGGCTCCCATGTTCAAGCAGTCCGCCCAGCATGTCGGCACCTACTACGCCCGCACCTACCCCGGCAGCATTCCCCTGCGCCCGATCCAGACCGGCGGCGAGGAGGCCGATGTCCTGATCATCGGTGCCGGCTTCAGCGGCCTGCACACCGGACTGCGCCTGGCCGAGGCGGGCAAGCGGGTGATCCTGCTGGAAGCCAGCCGCGTGGCCTGGGCCGCCTCCGGGCGCAATGGCGGGCAGGCCCTGCTGGGCTGGTCCTGCGACATGCCGCCGCTGGAAAAGGCCCTTGGCCTGGAGCGCACGCGCCGGCTCTGGGACAGCATGCGCTGGGCCGCCGACGAGATGCGCGAACTGCCGGGGCGCCATGGCTTCGACGTGGACTACCGCGTGGGCAGCCTCTGGACCGCGGTCATGCCGCGCCGGGTGAAGCTGCTGGAAGAAGCCCAGCACGACGCCATCCACAAATGGGGCTACGACCGCATGCGCCTGATCGGCCGCGAGGAGCTGCCGGAATGGATCGACAGCCCGCGCTACCAGGCCGCGCTCTACGACCCCGAAGCCGCCCACCTCAACCCGCTGAAACTGGCCCAGGGGCTGGCCGCCGCCATCGAGGCCCGGGGTGGCCGCCTCTACGAGCAGAGCCAGGTGCTGGAATACCGCCAGACGCCCTCGGGCTTCGTCGCCCGCACCGCCCGGGGCGAAGTGCGCGGGCAGGTGCTGGTGCTGGCCTGCAACGCCTATGTGGACGGGCTCGACCGCCAGCTCTCCAGCCGCCTGCTGCCGGTGGGCTCCTACCAGGTGGCCACCGCGCCCCTGGCGCCGGAACTGGCCCGCTCGCTGCTGCCGAAGAACAGCTGCGTGATCGACAACCAGTTCGTCCCCGACTACTTCCGCCTGACCCCGGACCACCGCCTGCTGTTCGGCGGCGGCTGCACCTACCTGGGCGGCCTGCCGAAGGACGTGCCGGCCGCCACCCGGCCTTACCTTGAGCGCGTCTTCCCGCAGCTCAAGGGCGTGGAGATCGAGTTCGGCTGGGGCGGCCACATCGACGTCAGCATGAAGCGCACCCCGGACATCGGCCGCGAGGGCGACCGCTACTGGCTGCAGGGCTTCTCCGGCCACGGCGTGCTGCCGACCCTGGCCGGCGCCCGGGCGGTGGCCGACGCCATCCTCGGCGACAGCGAACTGCTGGACCTCTACCAGGCCATCGGCAACCCGCGCTTCCCGGGGGGCTCGTTGCTGGCCGCACCCCTGGAGGCGGCGGGCAAGGCCTACTACCGCCTGCGGGACGTGATCTGAACGCCCGCCCCGGACTGGCCGATGGCCCCGGGACCTTGATTCAAGGAGCTTCCATGGACAAGCAAGATGAGATCGAAGGCCTCGCGATCCTGATCCGCGACCTGCGCAAGCACAAGAACGTGACCCTGGGCGACCTGGCCACCCGCATCGACCGCTCGGTGGGCTTCCTCTCCCAGGTGGAGCGGGGGCTGTCGCGCCCCACGGTGGCCGACCTCACCGCCATCAGCGAGGCGCTGGGGGTGCCCACCACCTATTTCTACAACCCCGGCAAGCCGCGCCAGACGCCCTGGGTGACCCGCCCCGGCGAGCGCCGCACCCTCTACTACGCCGGCGGCATCACCGACGTGCTGGCCTCGCCCACCATGTCCGGCGGCTTCTCCATGCTGGAGAGCCACCTGGAGCCCGGCGCCACCAGCGGCGAGGGGCATCTGGACGACAGTTCCGAGCAGGGCGGCTTCGTGCTCGAAGGCGAGCTGACGATCTGGTACGGCGACGCCGACCCGCCCGTCACCCTGCGGGCCAACGACAGCTTCCAGCTGCCGCCCCACGCCCAGTTCCGCTACGCCAACCTTTCCGACCAGCCCACGCGAGTCCTCTGGGTCTTCAACTGAGCACCCCGAGCGCCTCAGGACAGCAGTGATGACAACAACGACGCGATACCCCGATCTGCTCAGCGAAGTCCGCGCCTTCCGCGCCCAGTACCCGGAAGTCCGCTATGTGGACCTCATCTGCCTGGATATCCCCGGGCACTTCTACGGCAAGCGCTACCCCATCGACATGCTGGAGAAGGTGGCCGCCGGCAGCCCCTTGAAGCTGCCGCAGAACTGCGTGCTGCTGGGCACCCAGGGCGGCCTCTACCCCATCGGCGACTACTGCTTCGCCGACGGCGACCCGGACGCGCCGCGCCGCCTGGTGCCGGGCACCCTGAAACCGGTGCGCTGGGAGAAGGAGCCCCTGGGGCAGATGCTGATCACCTCCGACGGCACCGAGGCGCCCATCGAGTTCGAGCCCCGCGAGGTGCTGGCCCGCGTGCTGCAGCGCCTGGAGCGGCGCGGCATCCGCCCGGTGGTGGCCTTCGAGCTGGAGTTCTACCTCTTCGACCGCAAGCTCGACGCGGGCCTGCCGCGCTTCCCCCGCGACCCGCTGTGCGAGGACGAGGACGACCAGCCGAACATGCACATCGAGCGCCTCTCGCGCTTCTCCAGCGTGCTCCACGAGATGGTCGACGCGGCCAACGAACAGGGCGTCGCCGCCAACGTCATCACCGCCGAACTCGGCCCCGGCCAGTTCGAGATCAACTTCGGCCACTGCGACGACGGCCTCCAGGCCGCAGACTGGGCCGCCCTGTTCTGCCGCAGCACCCGGGGCGTCGCCCTCAAGCACGGCCTGCGTGCCAGCTTCATGAGCAAGCCCTACCTGGAGGCGCCCGGCAGCGGCATGCATGTCCACGTCAGCCTCTACGACCAGGACGGCAACAACCTGCTGGCCGCCGAAGAGCAGCGCCCGCTGCGCCATGCCGTGGCCGGCTGCCTCGAACTGCTGCCCCACTGCATGCCCATCTTCGCCGCCAACCACAACGCCTTCCGCCGCTACGGCGCCATGGTCAATGCCGCCAGCCGCGCCAGCTGGGGCTTCGAGGATCGCGACGCCTGCATCCGCATCCCCGAGTCCGACGGCCGCAACCTGCGCATCGAACACCGCCTGGCGGGCGCCGACGCCAACCCCTACCTGGTGCTGGCGGCCATCCTCACCGGCATGGAACACGGCCTCGACGCCGCCCGCGAGCCCATCGCCCCGCTCAACGACGACCGCACCAGTGGCATCGACTTCCCCAAGGACATGCTCACCGCCGTCGCCGCCATGGGCAGCCACCCGGTGGTCAACCAGGGCCTGGGCAGCGAGTTCGTCATGGTCTATTGCGAGAACAAGCGCCAGGAGTACCTGGACTTCATGAACGAAGTCAGCGCGCGGGAGTACCGCTGGTACCTGTGAGGCTACCGCCCCGGGTTCCCTGCCTTCGCGCGGGGTTCATGGTGCGCAGGGCGCACCCCACGAGGGGCGATGCCAGGTAGGGTGCGCTGCGCGCACCGGGCCCTCGCGCGGGATTCGTGGTGCGCAGGGCGCACCCTACGAGGGACGATGCCAGGTAGGGTGCGCTGCGCGCACCGGGCCTTCGCGCGGGATTCGTGGTGCGCAGGGCGCACCCTACGAGGGGCGATGCCAGGTCGGGTGCGCTGCGCGCACCGGGCGCTCGCGCGGGGTTCATGGTGCGCAGGGCGCACCCCACGAGGGGCGATGCCAGGTAGGGTGCGCTGCGCGCACCGGGCCTTCGCGCGGGGTTCATGGTGCGCAGGGCGCACCCCACGAGGGGCGACGCCAGGTAGGGTGCGCTGCGCGCACCGGGCCCTCGCGCGGGGTTCGTGGTGCGCAGGGCGCACCCCACGAGGGGCGATGCCAGGTAGGGTGCGCTGCGCGCACCGGGCGCTCGCGCGGGATTCGTGGTGCGCAGGGCGCACCCTACGAGGGACGATGCCAGGTAGGGTGCGCTGCGCGCACCGGGCGCTCGCGCGGGGTTCGTGGTGCGCAGGGCGCACCCCACGAGGGGCGATGCCAGGTAGGGTGCGCTGCGCGCACCGGGCCTTCGCGCGGGGTTCATGGTGCGCAGGGCGCACCCTACGAGGGACGATGCCAGGTAGGGTGCGCTGCGCGCACCGGGCGCTCGCGCGGGGTTCATGGTGCGCAGGGCGCACCCTACGAGGGACGACGCCAGGTAGGGTGCGCTGCGCGCACCGGGCGCTCGCGCGGGGTTCGTGGTGCGCAGGGCGCACCCTACGAGGGACGATGCCAGGTAGGGTGCGCTGCGCGCACCGGGCGCTCGCGCGGCGCACCTTCAAGACGGGCTCGCCGCCTCGAAGGCCGCCGACAGGTCCTCGGCGAAGGCCGCTTCCACTTCCCCCGGCTGCCGGGCGCGGTGCCGGGTGAGGTGGAACTGCACCCGGTAGCCGGTGGCGTCCGGCAGCAAGGCGCGTAGCTTGCCCGCCGCCACCCAGGGCGCGGCGATGTGTTCCGGCAGGTAGCCGATGTGCGCCCCCGAAAGGACGAACGCCAGGCTGCATTCCACCTGCTCGGTGCGGGCGCTGCTGGGGCCGGTGGGGAAGGGCTGCCGGGCCTCCTCGAAGCGATAGGGGTGCTGCACCAGGTCGCCGCTGGCAAGGTCGTCGAGGCCGATCTCCGCACGCTCGAACAGCGGATGCCCCGCTCCGCAGAACAGGCGTTGCTGCTCGCTGAACAGCGGCCGGTAGTCCAGCGCCGCCTGGGTGCCGGAGAAGTAGCCGATGGCCAGGTGCAGCTGGTCCTGCAAGAGGCGCCGCTCCAACTCCGCCGGCATGGCGCTGATCAGCTCGAAATGCACCGCCTGGTTGCGCCGGCGGAAGCGCCCGATGGCCTGGCCCAGGCGCTCCAGCACCTGGTCGTCCAGGGCTTCCGACAGGCCGATTCGCAGCTCCCCCAGCAGCAGGTCGGCCATGCCCCGGGCCTCGCCCTTGAAGGTCTCGATGGCGCCGAACAGCTTGCGGGTGGCCGCCAGCACCTGCTCGCCCTTGGGCGTCAGGCGGAAGCCCGCCTTGCCCCGCTCGCAGAGGCGGAAGCCCAGGCGGGTCTCCAGCTTGGCCATCTGCGTGCTGATGGTGGACTGGCCGATGCCCAGCTCGCCCTGGGCGGCGCTGAAGCCGCCGCTTTCCACCACGGTGACGAACAGGCGCAACAGGTGCAGGTCGAGGTCCTGGAGCTGGGTCAGCATGGTGGCACCAAACATTGATGGGAGTAGATGCCAAAGTAGAACACTTCATATTTATCGGAAGCAAAGGCCGGCGCAGCATGGCCCCATTCGCCACCCCTTCCAGGAGCCCGTCATGCGAATTCCCCTGTTGCTCGCCGCCCTTCTCGCCGCTGCGCTGCCGGTCCAGGCCGAGGAAAAGGCGCTGAACCTCTACAGCTGGTCCGCCTACATTCCCGAGCAGGCCCTGGAAGGCTTCCGGAAGGAAACCGGCATCCTCGTCAAATACGACATCTTCGACAGCAGCGAGGCCCTCGACGCCAAGCTGCTCACCGGCGGCAGCGGCTACGACGTCGTCACCCCGGCCAGCAGCGGGCTGGCCCGCGCCATCCAGGCGGGCGCCGTGCAGCCGGTGCAGCGCGAGCGGCTGCGGCACTTCGCCAACCTCGACCCCGAGCTGCTGGCCAAGCTGGCCACGGTGGACCCGGACAACCGCTACGGCGTGCCCTACACCTGGGGCACCGTGGGCCTGGGCATGAACAGGGAGGCGGTGACCCGGCGCATTCCCGATGCCCCCCTGAACAGCCTCGATCTCCTGTTCAAGCCCGAGTACGCCAGCCGCCTCAAGGATTGCGGTATCGCCGTGATCGACTCTCCCCAGGAGGTCATCAGCGTCGCCCTGCACTACCTCGGCAAGGACCCCTACAGCACCGACAAGGCCGACCTCGAGGCCGTCCAGGCCCTGCTCGGCCGGTTGCAGCCCAATATCCGCTACGTGGGGGCCGGCAGGCACATCAACGACCTGGCCAAGGGCGAGGTCTGCCTGGCGCTGACCTACAACGGCGATGCCGCCATCGCCGCCGACCAGGCACGCCAGGCGAAGATGCCCTTCGAGGTGATCTACCGCATTCCCCGCGAAGGCACCCTGATCTGGTTCGACACCCTGGTGATCCCGGCGGATGCGCCGCACCCCGAGGCCGCCCACGCCTTCATCGACTACATGCTGCGGCCCGAGTCCATCGCCGAGCTGACCAACACCCAGTTCTTCGCCAACGCCAACCAGGCCGCCACGCCGCTGCTGGACCCGGGCGTCGCCAACGACCCGGACATCTACCCCAGTGCCGAGGTGCGCGGGCGCCTGTTCGGCGAGCAGATCCTCAGCCTCAGGGAGCAACGGACCCGCACCCGACTCTGGACCCGCTTCCGCACGCAGTACTGACCTCAACCACCCTCACCCCCAGCCCCTCTCCCGGAGGGCGAGGGGAGCCATTGGAGCCCGAGATGGACCACGCTTTCGACAATGACCAGGCCATGACCCGCGACAGCCTCTACGGCACGGCGGCCGAATCCACCTACGGCGGCATCACCAGCTTCATGCGCCGCCGCTACAGCCGCGACCTCGCCGGCGTCGACCTGGTGGTGAGCGGGGTGCCCTTCGACACCGCCACCACCAACCGCCCCGGCAGCCGCTTCGGGCCGCGCGCCATCCGCGCCGCCTCGGTGCAGATGGCCTGGGCCCGCCACTACCCCTGGGAGTTCGATCCCTTCGACCACCTGGCGGTGATCGACTACGGCGACTGCGCCTTCGACCACGGCACGCCGCAGCACACCCCGGAACTCATCCAGGCCCACGCCGCGCGCATCCTCGAATCCGGCGCCGCCATGCTCACCCTGGGGGGCGACCACTTCATCAGCTACCCGCTGCTCAAGGCCCATGCGGACAGGCATGGGCCGCTGTCGCTGATCCACTTCGACGCCCACAGCGACACCTGGCCGGATGAAGAGGTGAAGCGCATCGACCACGGCACCATGTTCTACCACGCCGCCCGCGAGGGACTGGTGGACCCGGCGCGCTCGGTGCAGGTCGGCCTGCGCACCACCAATGACGACGTGATGGGCTTCCAGGTGCTGGACGCCCGCGAGGTGCACCGCCACAGCCCGGAACGGATCGCCGAACGCATCCGCGCACGGGTGGGCGACCACCCGGTGTACCTGACCTTCGACATCGACTGCCTCGACCCGGCCTTCGCCCCCGGCACCGGCACGCCGGTGTGCGGCGGACTCTCCAGCCACCAGGCGCTGGAAATCCTCCGGGGCCTGCGCGGCATCAACCTGGTGGGCATGGACGTGGTGGAAGTGGCGCCGCCCTACGACAACGCCGAAGTCACCGCCCTGGCCGGCGCGACCCTGGCGATGGAGATGGTTTGCCTCTATGCCGCGCGGCACAAGCTGGGCGCGCGCTAGGGCAGGGTCGCGAAAGGTGGACCGATGAAGCGTGGTCCACCCTAGGATCGAGACCCCGGCAGGGTGGATGCCGCTTTCTGCATCCACGCCGTGGCCAGGCGGGGCCGCGAAAGGTGGACCGATGAAGCGTGGTCCACCCTACGATCGAGCCCCCGGTAGGGTGGATGCCGCCGTTCGCATCCACGCGTGGCCAGACGGGGCCGCGAAAGGTGGACCGGTGAAGCGTGGTCCACCCTACGATCAAGACCCCGGCAAGGGTGGATGCCGCTTTCTGCATCCACGCCGTGGCCAGGCAGGGCCGCGAAAGGTGGACCGATGAAGCGTGGTCCACCCTAGGATCGAGCCCCCGGCGGTAGGGTGGATGCCGCTTTCTGCATCCACGCCGTGGCCAGGCGGGGTCGCGAAAGGTGGACCGATGAAGCGTGGTCCACCCTACGATCAAGACCCCGGCAAGGGTGGATGCCGCTTTCTGCATCCACGCCGTGGCCAGGCGGGGCCGCGAAAGGTGGACCGGTGAAGCGTGGTCCACCCTACGATCAAGACCCCGGCAAGGGTGGATGCCGCTTTCTGCATCCACGCCGTGGCCAGGCGGGGTCGCGAAAGGTGGACCGATGAAGCGTGGTCCACCCTAGGATCGAGCCCCCGGCAGGGTGGATGCCGCTTTCTGCATCCACGCCGTGGCCAGGCGGGGCCGCGAAAGGTGGACCGATGAAGCGTGGTCCACCCTAGGATCGAGCCCCCGGCAGTAGGGTGGATGCCGCTTTCTGCATCCACGCGTGGCCAGGCAGGGCCGCGAAAGGTGGACCGATGGTGCGCGGCCCACCCGATCTGCAAGGCGGCGTGCCGCACTTACCACAAGGGCAGGGTGTAGCTGAGGATCAGCCGGTTCTCGTCGAGGTCGCTGCCGAAGTTGCTGCGGGTGCTCGCATTGCGCCACTTGATGCCGAGGTTTTTCAGCGGGCCGCTCTGCACCACGTAGGCGATATCGGTGTTGCGCTCCCATTCCTTGCCTTCGCCGGCCGCGCCCCGCAGGTCGACGTTGTCGCCCGACAGGTAGCGGGTCATGAAGGTCAGGCCGGGAATGCCCAGGGCGGCGAAGTTGTAGTCGTAGCGCGCCTGCCAGGAGCGCTCGTCCTCGTTGCCGAAGTCGTTGATCTGCACCAGGTTCACCAGGTAGGCGTCGGCGCCGCTGATGTAGGCGAAGCCGGTGTCGCCGCTCATGCGCTGGTAGCCCAGGCCGAAGGCGTGGCCGCCCAGGCTGTAGGTGAACATCGCACCGAAGGCGTCGTTGTCCACGTTGCTGCCGCCGTCGTCGGTGCTGCGCGCCCAGCGGACGTCGCTCTTGAGCGACTGGCCTTCGGCGATGGGCAGCAGGTGGTTCAGGGTCAGGTAGTGCTGCTGGTAGAGGCCATCCAGGGCGCCGTAGTGGTAGGCGGTGCTGAGGCTGGGGGTCCACTTCCAGGTGGCGCCGGCGAAGTCGAAGCGGTCGCTGGTCCTGGCCCGGCCCAGCACGATGTTGCGGTTGCCGCCGTTGAACACGGTCATCTCCTCGTTATCGGAGGAGTTGCGCTGGTTGATGCGGTCGAAGCGGCCAAGGTCCAGGGTCAGGTTCTCCAGCTCCGCCGAGTTCGCCCAGGCGCCCCGGAAGGTCTGTGGCAGCAGGCGGCTGTCGTTGTGCAGGGCCACCGGCAGCTTGGGCATCAGGGTGCCCACCTTGAGGGTGCTTTGCGAGGCCCGCAGCTTGGCGGTCAGGCCCAGTTCGCCGTATTCGTCCTGGGCGCGGTTGGGCCGCTCGCGGTCGGATTTCAGCAGGCCGGTGCCGGTGCGGTCCGGGCTGGAATCCAGCTTCACGCCCAGCAGTCCGAGGGCGTCCACGCCCACGCCGACGGTCCCCTCGGTGTAGCCGGATTCGTAGCGCAGGAGAAATCCCTGGGCCCATTCCTCGGCCTTGTTCTGGGGGGCGCCGTCCTGGCGGAAGTCGCGGTTGAAGTAGAAGTTGCGCAGCTCCAGGCTGGCCTTGGAGTCCTGGATGAAGTCGGCGCTGGCGGGGCCGGCGAAGGCCAGGGAAGCGGCGCCGCAGAGGGTGAGGCAAAGGGTGTTGCGATCCATGTGTAGTCCTCTTCTTGTTGTTGTACGGGCACAGCGATTCCCGCTCCGGCGCACGACGCCGAAGGCGGAGGGGGGTGTAAAAAGACGCGGACCCAGGGGCGGGCCCGCGTTTTCACGCAAGCGAACTCAGTTCGGGCGGATCAGCCCGCGCAGCCCCAGGCGGGCCTCGCGGAACAGGCACGCATCCATCAGGCGTGGCGCGTGGACGATGGGGCGGAAGTCCATGCGGGCGAGGATGTCTCGCTCCAGGTCGACGCCGGGGGCGATCTCCACCAGCTCCAGGCCGTCCCGGGTCAGGCGGAACACGCAGCGTTCGGTGACGTAGAGCACCGGCTTGCCCGCTTCGGCGGCCAGGCGGCCGGCGAAGGTGCGGTGCTCGACCTTCGCGACGAACTTGCGCAGCTCGCCGTCCCGGACGATGCGCAGCGCGCCGTCCTCGATGCGGATGTCCTGGGGGCCGGCGCTGAAGGTGCCGACGAAGACCACCGCCTTGGCGTTCTGGCTGATGTTGATGAAGCCGCCGGCGCCGGCCAGCCGCGTGCCGAACTTCGACACGTTGAGGTTGCCCTCGGCGTCCGCCTGGGCGAGTCCGAGGAAGGCGATGTCCAGGCCGCCGCCGTCGTAGAAGTCGAACTGGTAGGGCTGGTCGAGCAGGGCGGCGTGGTTGCTGGCGGCGCCGAAGTCCAGGCCGGAGGCGGGCACGCCACCGATCACGCCGGGCTCGGCGGTCAGGGTCAGGAGATCGATCACCCCTTCCTCGGCCGCCACCGCCGCCACCCCTTCGGGCATGCCGATGCCCAGGTTCACCACCGCGCCCGGTTTCAGCTCCAGGGTGGCGCGACGGGCGATGAGCTTGCGCAGGTCCAGCGGCATCGGCGCCAGGCTGCCTTCCGGCACCTTCACCTCGGCGGCGAAGGCCGGGTTGTAGGCGGTGGCGAAGGTCTGCTGGTGGTTCTCCGGGGCGGCCACCACCACGCAGTCGACGAGGATGCCGGGCACCTTCACCTCGCGGGGATTCAGCGAGCCACGGGCCACCACCCGCTCCACCTGGGCGATCACCAGGCCACCGGAATTGCGCGCGGCCATGGCGATGGCCAGGCTCTCGATGGTCAGCGCCTCACGCTCCATGGAAAGGTTGCCGTCCTCGTCGGCGCTGGTGGCGCGGATCACCCCGACATGGATGGGAAAGGCCTTGTAGAAGAGGTAGTCCTCGCCATCCAGCGGCATGCGCCGGACCAGCTCCTCGGTGGTGCGGGCGTTGAGCTTGCCACCGCCGTGGGCCGGGTCGACGAAGGTGCCCAGGCCCACCCGGGACAACTGGCCCGGCTTGCCGGCGGCGATGTCGCGGAACAGCTGGGAGATCACCCCCTGGGGCAGGTTGTAGGCCTCGATGCGGTTTTCCACCGCGAGCTTCTGCAGGCCGGGCACCAGTCCCCAATGGCCGCCGATCACCCGCCGCACCAGCCCTTCGTGGGCCAGGTGGTTCAGGCCCCGGCCCTTGCCGTCGCCTTGCCCGGCGGCGTAGACCAGGGTCAGGTCGCGCGGGGCCCGCTCGGCCTGGAAGCGCTGCTCCAGGGCGATGGCGATCTCCTCGGCGAAGCCGATGCCGACGAAACCGCCGGTGGCCAGGTTGGCGTTGTCGGGGATACGCGCCACCGCAGCGGCGGCGCTCATCACTTTGCTCATGTCATACCTCGAGCGCTGTCGAAACCTGTAGGGAACCCGTCAGAAACTGCCGAACAGGCTGCCCAGGGTGATCACCACCGCCAGGGCCATCAGCGGGAAGACCACGGTGTTCATGAAGATGAATTTGTAGGAGTCGCGGTGGGTCAGCTTGCAGATGGCCAGGAGCGAGATCACCGCGCCGTTGTGGGGCAGGGTGTCCATGCAGCCGGAGGCCATGGCGGCGACCCGGTGCAGCAGCTCGGGGCTGATGCCGGCGGCGTTGGCCATTTCCAGGTACTGGGCGCCCAGGGTCTTGAGGGCGATGGACATGCCCCCCGAGGCCGAGCCGGTGATGCCGGCGAGGATGTTCACCGCCACCGCCTCCGACACCAGCGGGTTGCCCGGCACGCTCAGCACCAGGTCGCGGATCACCACGAAGCCGGCCAGGGACGCGATCACGGTGCCGTAGCCCACTTCGGAGGCGGTGTTGAGGATCGGCAGCATGGAACCGAAGGTGCCGTCGTTGAGGCTCTGCCTGAGGTCGGTCCAGCGCTTCCAGTGCAGGCCGACGAGCAGCAGCACGGCGGCGCCGAGGGCGACGATGATGGACCAGATGCCGATCACCGACTTGGCGTCCTGCAGGCCGCCGAATTCCGGCTTGGCCAGGTAGCTGGTGTCGAGGTTCGGCAGCACCTGCTTGGCCATCAGGTAGTTCAGGACGATCACCAGCAGGATCGGCGCCAGGGCCAGCCAGAAGCCGATGGCCGGGGCGTCGGACTGTTCCGCCGGGTCGTCCTTGTGGACGCCGTAGCCTTCGCCGGAGGCGATCAGCTTGCGGGCCTGGGCGCTCAGCCACCAGCTGCCGAGGACCAGCATGATCGATCCGCCGATCAGGCCGAGGATGGGCGCTGCGAAGGCGTCGGTGCCGAAGAAGGGGCTGGGGATGGCGTTCTGGATCGCCGGGGTGCCCGGCAGCGCGGTCATGGTGAAGGTGAAGGCGCCCAGGGCGATGGCGCCCGGCAGCAGGCGCTTGGGAATGCCCGCCTCGCGGAACAGCGCGGTGCCGATGGGGTACACGGCGAAGGCCACCACGAACAGCGAAACGCCGCCGTAGGTGAGCAGGCCGCAGGCCAGCACGATGGCCAGCACGGCGCGCTCGCGGCCCAGCTTGGCGACGATGCCGTGGGCGATGGCGCGGGCCGAGCCGGAGTCGTCCATCAGCTTGCCGAAGATGGCGCCCAGCAGGAACAGCGGGAAGAACTGGATCAGGTAGCCGCCCAGGGATTTCATGAACACCTGGGTGTAGGTGGGCAGCATCAGCGCCGCGTCACCGGCGAAGAGCACCGCCAGCAGGGCCATCAGCGGGGCCAGGATGAGCACGTTGATGCCGCGGTAGGCGAGGTACATCAGCAGAGCGAGGGAAAGCAGGATACCTAGGGTGCCCATGGAAACTTCCTTCTTGTTGTTGTTTTCCGCCGCGTGATGCGGCTGGTGGTGGGCCGGGTGTCGGCCCTTGTGTCGTATAGAGCGAAAGCCGTGCCAGGTGGGCTGAAAAGGGGGCGGGACGGCTCTGGAATGGGGCTTGGGCGGATTCTATGGGGTGCCAGGGAATCTTCATCAGTGTCCATGAAAATGGACGATGTCCATTGTGTTGGACGGTTCATGCTGGGGACTGTCCAGATTGATGGACATGCTTCGCCTGAAACTCCGGCTGATGGGTTTCGTGCCTCAACCCATCCTGCGGCGACCTTTGCCTCCTTCGCGGGATGGGATCAGCCCGGCGAATCCCATCGCCCCTACAACCCGTGGGCCTGGAGCTTGTTGTAGAGGCTGGCGCGGGCGATGCCGAGGCGTTCGGCGGCCTGGGTGCGGTTGCCCTTGCAGGCGGCGAGGGCGGCGAGGATGGCGGCGCGTTCGGCCTCGGCCAGGCTGTCCGCCAGGGGGCGAACCGGGGTGGGAGACTCGGGAGCGGGCGCTGCCGCTGCCGGCAGGGCGACGGCGGGCAACGGGTCCACCAGCAGTTCGGCCAGCTCCGACGCAGCCAGGGGCTGGCTGCCATCCCCCAACAGCTGCGCGCGCTCCAGCAGGTTGCGCAGTTCCCGCACATTGCCCGGCCAGGGTTGCGCCGCCAGCAGGGCCAGGGCGTCGTCGGTCAGTTCCAGCGGCGGCTGGCCGGAGCGGCTGGCGATGTCGTCGGCCAGGTGCTCGATCAGCGCCGACAGGTCCTCGCGGCGCTCCCGCAGGGGCGGCAGGCGCAGGGCGAGGACATTGAGGCGGTAGTAGAGGTCTTCGCGGAACGCCCCGGCGGCCACCTTGGCCTCCAGGTCCACGTGGGTGGCGGCGATCACCCGCACGTTCAGCGCCTTGACCTGGTTGGAGCCGAGCGGCTCCACCTCCTGCTCCTGCAGCACCCGCAGCAGCTTGGCCTGGAGCGGCAGCGGCAGGTCGCCGATCTCGTCGAGGAACAGGGTGCCGCCATCGGCCAGCTCGAACTTGCCGGCCCGCGCACGGCGGTCGGCGCCGGTGTAGGCGCCGGGGGCGGTGCCGAACAGCTCGGCCTCCACCAGGGATTCGGGGATGGCCGCCACGTTCACCGCGACGAAGGGCCCGCTGGCCCGCAGCGACAGGTTGTGGATGCCCTGGGCCAGCAGTTCCTTGCCGGTGCCGGTCTCGCCCCGCAGCAGCACCGTGGCGTCCAGTTGGGCGGCGCGCCGGGCCTGGCGCTTCACCTCGCTGGCGGCGGCGCTGGAGCCGATGAAACCGGCGATGGTGTAGCGGGCGCGGCGTGCCCGGGCCAGTTCGCGCTGGGCGGCGGCCAGCTGGTTCTGCAACTGGTTGTACTTGGCCATGACCGGCTGCAGGTGGCGGGCACGGTCGAACAGCACGAAGCCCAGGGCGCCCACCAGCGTCCCATCCTCGTCCCGCAGGGGAATGCGGGTGACCACGAAGTGCTCGTCGCCGAAGGCCATCAGGTCGAGCATGCTCGGCGCGCCGCTCTGCACCACCTCCCGCAGGCGGCTGGCGGGCAGCACCGCTTCCACTTCCTGGCCGAGGACCGAACGCGGGTCGGCGATGCCGAGCTTCTCGGCGTACTTGTCATTGATCCAGACGATGCGCGCCTGGCGGTTCACCGCGATGGTGCCCTCGCACTGGGCGTTGAGGTGGTCGAACAGCAGCGGCATCGCCACTTCGCGGAAACGCTCGGGGGAGACGCCGATGACCAGGCCGTGCTGGTCGAGGTCTTCGCTGGCGATGGGCATGGCGGGGGCATCCGGTTGAAACATTCGGCGGCGATTATGGGGCGCGAATTCCCCGAACGCCTAGCCTGTAGGAATGTCAGAAATCCCGCAGTAGATCTTTCCCACAAGGAGTTAACGCATGGACCTGATCCGCATCCTCATCGCCATCCTTCTGCCGCCGCTCGGCGTCTTCCTGCAGGTGGGCTTCGCCGGCGCCTTCTGGCTGAACATCCTGCTCACCCTGCTGGGCTACATCCCCGGCATCGTCCACGCGGTGTACATCATCGCCAAACGTTAGGAGGGGGAGGGCTGATGGGTTTCGCAGGCTCTACCCATCCTACGTCGCCCCTGCAGCCCGGCGCGTTCCGCAGGATGGCGTAGAGCGAAGCGAAACCCATCGACCGGGGTCAATCCACCATCCGCACCCAGCGGATCCGGCGCGTTCCGTAGGATGGCGTAGAGCGAAGCGAAACCCATCGGCGGGGTCAATCCACCATCCGCACCCAGCGGATCCGGCGCGTTCCGTAGGATGGCGTAGAGCGAAGCGAAACCCATCGACCGAGGTCAATCCACCATCTTGATCAGCAGGATGCCGGCGGTGACCACGCAGGCGGCGAGGATGCGGCGCAGGCCGAAGGGTTCCTTGAACACCAGGCTGGCGATGATGGCGGCGATGATCACGCTGCTTTCCCGCAGCGCCGCCACCTTCGCCACCGCATCCAGGGTCATGGCGTAGAGCACCAGGCCGTAGGCCACGCAGTAGTTGAAGCCGCCGAACAGCCCGATGCGCCAGTTCTCCCGGGCGAAGCGCAGCACCAGGGGACCCCGGCGCATCCAGGCGATCACCGGGGTGGTCATGCTCTGCATCAGGGTCAGGTAGACCACGAACTGCAGCACGCCGTCGGCCCGGCGCACGCCCTGGGCGTCGATCAGGGTGTAGAGCGCCACACCGACGCCGGCCAGCGCCGCGCACCCCAGCGCCTTGAGGGCATTGGTCTCCAGGCGGGTGGACAGCAGGCTGAGGATGCCCAGGGAGATCAGCACGATGCCCAGCAGCATCGCCCCCGACAGCCGCTCGCCGAACACCAGCCCGGCGGCCAGCGCCACCAGCAGCGGCGGCAGGCCGCGCACCACCGGGTACACCTGGCCGAAGTCGCCGTAGTGGTAGGCCCGGATCAGCAGCAGGCGATAGAGGGTGTTCACCACCACCGACAGGCCGATCAGCCCCCAGACCACCAGCGGCGGCGGGCTCACCAGGGGCAGCAGCGCGAGGCTCAGGCAGAAGGCCACGCCGTCCACCAGGGCCATGGAGGACAGGCGATCGCTGCCGGACTTGATCACCGCGTTCCAGGCGGCGTGCATCAGCGCGGAGAGCAGCACCAGCAGGGTGGCGAGATCGGTTTCGTTGAACACGGTGGGCTCCGGCGAGCGCGGGGGGATTGCTGGCTAGCGTGCGGCGTCACCGATCCATCATTCAAATCGTTTATCGTTATCCGCCGGATAAGTCCCACTGATGGAGTGGCCATGAACCTCTTCCAGCTCCGCGCCTTCGATGCGGTGGTCCGTGAAGGCAGTTTCACCCGCGCCGCCGAGCGCCTGTGCATCAGCCAGCCGGCGGTGACCGGGCATGTGAAGGCCCTGGAGGAGCATTACCAGGTAAGGCTGCTGAGGCGCAGTGCGCGGCAGGTGGAGCCCACGGAGCTGGGCCGCAGCCTGGCCGCCATCAGCCACCAGCTGTTCGCCCTGGCGGAGAAGGCCGAGGACCTGCTGGACACCAGCCAGGCGCTGGAGGCCGGCCGGCTCGACCTGGCCGCCGACAGCCCGCACCTGGTCATGCCGCTGCTGGCGCGGATGCGCGAGCGCTACCCCGGCGTGGCCATCAACCTGCGCCTGGGCAACACCCAGGAAACCCTGGCGGCGCTCAATGGCGAGCGGGTCGACCTGGCGCTGGTGAGCGATATCCCGCCCCGCACCGGCCTGCACCTGATGCCCCTGGGCGCGACGCGGCTGTGCCTGCTGCTGCCGGCCGGCCATCCCTGGGTCGGACGGCGCAAGGCGCTGGCGCTCAACGAGTTGCGGGGCCAGGTGCTGTTGCAGCGCGAGCCCGGTTCCCTGACCCGGCGCACCTTTGAGCGGGCCTGTGCGGCCCAGGAGCTGGAACTGCGCGCCGCGCTGGAACTGAACAGCCGCGAGGCGGTGATCGAGGCGGTGGCGGCGGGGCTCGGCGTCAGCATCCTCTACGCCCAGGAAGTGCCCCGCGATCCCCGGGTCGCCGCCCTGCCGCTGAAGGGCGAGGGGCTGGAGAGCCGGCACTTCCTCGCCTGCCTGGACAGCTATGCGGCGCTGCGGGTGGTGAAGGCCTTCTACGAGGTGGCCGGCGACCAGGTTCCCGGGCTTCCCTCTCCCCCGGCCCCGCTCCCGGAGGGCTAGGCGAACTGGCTCGGGGGCCAGAGCCGTTCGCCACCGCCCGGGGCTTCCTTCCACGCCTGCAGGGAGCGCGTCGGCAGGTCGAAGTACTCGCGGGTGCGGGCGTAGCCGTGACCGCCCATGCGGCCGATGGCGTCGAGGCCGAGCTGGTCGATGTAGAGGGTTTCCGGGTCGATCAGGTCGTCGCGCACATGGGCCATCAGCACTTCGCCGAGGATGATCTCCCGCGAGTGGCCGATGGACAGGCCCATCATCCGCCGACATTCCAGGGCCACCGGCGCTTCGAGGATGCGCGGGCAGCCGACGCGGCTGCCGGGCACGGCGGTGAGCCCGGCCGCCACCAGTTCGTCGAAGCCCGGTTCGAAGGGCACGGCGCAGACGTTCATGGCTTCCACCAGGGCGTCGTTGACAATGTTCACCGTGAATTCCTGGTTGATCAGCACATTGCGGCTGGTGTCCTTGGGCGTCAGGTCGGCGTGGTTCTCCACGCCGAGGGCGAGGATCGGCGGGTCGGCGGAAAGGGCGTTGAAGAAGCTGAAGGGCGCAGCGTTGGCGCGGCCATCGGCGTCCACCGTGGTGACCAGGGCGATGGGCCGGGGGACCACGCTGCCGATCAGGATCTTGTACTTCTCGCGGGGGCTCAGGCGGGCGAAATCGAAACTCAGCATGGCGTGTTCTCGTGTTGTCGTTCGGGGTTGCCGGCGCGGGTGACGAGGGGGTGTTCGGCACCCCAGGCGTCGGCGTAGGGAATGGCCGGCTGGAACAGGCGGCGCCAGTCGGGACGGCCGGGGGCGCGTTCGGCGTGGCTTTCCATCAGGCGCTGGAACTGGCGCTGGGCCTGGCGTTGCAGGCTGGGGTAGTCGACCCCCTTGACCTGGCCGTTCTCCATCACGCAGCGGCCGTCGATCCAGCTGGCGATGCAGTCGTCGCCGCGGCCGGCGAGGATCAGGTTCTTCAGCGGGTCGAACAGCGGGCCCAGGTGCAGGCCGTCGAGGCTGAACACCGCGATGTCGGCCTTGGCGCCGGGCGCCAGGCGGCCCAAGTCGTCGCGGCCCAGGGCCCTGGCGCCGCCGAGGGTGGCGGCGTTGTAGTAGTCGAGGGCGCGGGTCCTGTCGCTGCCCCCTTCGCGGATCCGGGCGATGTTCAGGCCCTGGCGCATGTTGTCGATCAGGTCCGCCGGCCAGGTATCGGTGCCCAGCGCGAGGTTGATGCCCCGGGCGCGGTAGCGGCCGAAGGAGTCCAGGGACTCGCCATCGCGGGCGAAGACCACCGGGCAATGGACCAGACTGGCGCCGCTGTCGGCCAGCCGCGCCAGGTCGTCCTCGCCTTCGATGTGGATGCCGTGGGGCAGCAGCGCGCGCGGCCCGAGCAGGCCCAGCCGCTCCAGCCAGGCCAGGGGCGCGGCGCCGCGCAGGCGCTTGACCAGGGCCACTTCGTCACGGCCCTGGCAGCAGTGCAGGCGCACCGGTGCGTCCAGCTCGCGGGAGAGGGCGACGGTGCGCTCCAGCAGCGCCGGGGTGCAGGTCTGGATGCGGTCCGGCAGCAGGGCTCCGCGAATCAGCCCGCCGTGGCGGCCGTCGAAGTCGCGGAAGAACCGCTCGGCCGCGTCCAGCCCGGCCAGGCCCCGGGTTTCGTCCCAGTGCTCGCGCAGCTGGCCGTTGGCATCGAGGTACTGCATGCCGCTCATGTAGCAGGGGCCCAGGTAGGTGCGCAGGCCCAGCTCGGCGGCCACGCCCGCCACCGCCGCGAACTCCTCGTAGGTTTCCGCCCACTCGCGGTAGTACATGGAGGTGATCGGCAGGGCGGTGGTGATGCCGTTGCGGATCAGCTGGGTGAAGGCGTAGCGGTACTTGAACACTTCCTCGTCGAAGCGGTAGCTCTCCCGGGGGCCGCGCGCCAGGTATTCCGCCGACCACAGGCGGCCCATGGCGCGCTCGTCGCCGTTGTCCAGGCAGAGCACGGTGGAGTCCAGGTCGCCCAGGGCGTCGAGGTCAATCAGGCCAGGGCTGACCAGGGCGTTGCCGTAGTCGATCCAGCGCGCCACCGGGCCGGGATAGCCCCGGCCGACGAAGGCCACGCGGTCGCCCTCCAGCACCACTTCGCCCTCGCGCCAGAGCACATGGCGGGTGCCGTCGAAGCCCACCACGCAACTGGCCCTGAGGCCGATGCGCGGGCTGTTCACAGGCGGCTCTCCAGCAGGCGTCCTTGTTCGGCGATCAGGCGTCCGGCGCGGTACACCCGCCTGGGCGGCCTCGCCACCACGGCCTCGCCCAGGCTCTGGGCCTCCATCAGCAGGAAGTCCGCCGCGCCGCCCGGGGCCAGCGTCTGCCCGGCGCGGCCGAGGGCCCGGCTGCCGTGCAGGCTGGCGGCGTCGAAGGCGGCGGCCAGTTCATCGTCCTTGGCCAGGTCGAAGCGGAACGCCAGCAGCATGGCGCGCTCCAGCATGTCGCCGTTGCCCATGGGCGACCAGGCATCGCGGATGCCGTCGGAGCCGAGGCAGAGGTTCACGCCCGCCGCGCGCAGGGCGAGAAAGGGCGGCACGGCGCAGTCGGCGGGAGCCGAGCTCATCAGCGAGATGCCCAGCTCCGCCAGGCGCCGGGCCAGGGGTTCCACCTGGCTCCAGGGCGCCATGCCCAGGCAGTAGGCGTGGCTGATCATCACCCGGCCCTGGCGGCCGAAGCGTTCGGTGTAGTCGGCGATGCGGGCGATCTGCCAGAGCCCCAGTTCGCCCTTGTCGTGCAGGTGGATGTCCACGCCCCGGTCGAACTCGGCGGCGAGGCCGAAGACGATGTCGAGCTGGGCGATGGGGTCGTTGTCGATGCCGCAGGGGTCCAGCCCGCCGACGTTCTCCACGCCCAGCGCCAGGGCCTGGCGCATCAGTTCCGCGGTGCCCGGGCGGCTCACCAGGCCGGTCTGCGGGAACGCCACCAGCTCCAGGTGGATCAGGTCGCGGTAGCCCTCGCGCAGGGCCTGCATGGCCTCCACATGGCTCAGGCCGAACTCGGGGTCGATGTCCACATGGCAGCGCAGGGTCAGCGAGCCCCGGGCGATGCAGTTCTCCAGCAGGGCGCCGGCGCGGGCGGCGATGGGCGCCTCGACTTCCCGCAGCACGCGGCGCTCGTTGGCGATGTAGTCCTTCAGCGCCGGCCCGGCGCTGTTGGGGCGCCAGGGCTGGCCCCAGAGGGTCTTGTCGAGGTGGATGTGGCTTTCCACCAGGGGCCGGGTCATCAGTTGGCCGCCGCCGTCGACATCACCGGCGGCCAGGGGCGCGGCGCTGGCCGGACGGCGCTCGGCTAAGACGCCGTCGCGGATGAGGAAGTCTTCGGCCGCGCCGCCGAAGGGGCGGACGTTGCGCAGCCAGTAGGCGTGAGTCATGGGGACCTCGAAGGCAGATTACGAATGGTGAAAGGTCATGTAGGAGCGAGCATTTCCGTAGGATGGGTTTCGCTCCGCTCTACCCATCCTACGAAGAGCGCTAGCCGTCAGCCCTTGAGCTTCGACCAGATGCGGTCCTGCAGCTCGCGGGCCTGGTTGCTGCACTCCTTCTCGGGGCGCAGGCGTTCGGCGTAGGCGTCGGGCATGTTGATGGCGTCCATCACCTGCCATTTCCTGTCCAGCAGCGCGTCGGTCTCGATGCCGTTGGCGTAGGCGATGGCGTTGGTCACGGCGGCGGCGTTCTCCGGCTTCATCATCCAGTCGATGAAGACCCTGGCGTTGCCCGGGTGCGGGGCGCCCTTGGGCACGGCGAAGTTGTCCTGGAACATGGCGATGCCTTCGCGGGGGTAGACGTACTTGATGGTGCTCTTCTGCAGGGTCGCGCGGGCGGTGGAGCCGTTCCAGTTCTGCATCATGATCACTTCGCCCGAGGCCATGCGGTCCACGGTGTTGTCGGAGCTGTACATCTTCAGGAAGGGCTTCTGCTTCTGCAGCAGCTCGAGGATGCGCTTGGCGTCCTGGGGGTTTTCCGTGCACTCGTCCACGCCCAGGTAATGGCTGGCGGCGTTGATCAGGCTGCTGGGGGTGTCCAGCGCGGCCAGTTGGCCCTGGAGTTCCGGACGCGGCTCGAAGAACTCCTTCCAGGAGTCGTCCAGCGTGCCGCCCGGCACCCGCGCGCTGTCGTAGGAGAAGCCGGTGGTGCCCCAGAGGTAGGGCGCCGAGTACTTGCGGCCGGGGTCGAAGTCCGGGTTGCGGAAGGCCGGCTTCACATGGGCGAAGTTGGGCAGGCCGGGGCTGTCGATTTCCTGCAGCAGGCCCTGTTCGATCAGGGTTCGCATGATGGAGTGGGACGGCACTATGACGTCGTAGTTGGCGCCGCCCGCCTGCAGCTTGGCCAGCAGGGTCTCGTTGCTGTCGTAGCCGTCCATGGTGACCTTGATGCCGGTTTCCTTCTCGAACTTGGCCAGCAGTTCCACCGGGTAGTAGTCGGTCCAGTTGTAGAAGAACAGTTCCTTGGGCTCCTCCGCCTGGGCGGTGGCGGTGAGGCAGGCGAGGGCGAGTCCGGCTACCCCATGACGCAGTGCTTTCAACTTCATTGTCTTTCTCCGTGTCGAGAACAGGTTGGGCAGAGGTGGAACAGGGTTCAGGCGGTGGGTTTGCCCCGCTGGCCGAGCCAGAAGGAGAACACCACCAGGACGATGGAGATCACCAGCATCAGGGTGGAGATGGCGTTGATCTCCGGGGTGACCCCGGCCTTGATGGCCGAGAAGATGTACACCGGCAGGGTGGTGGAACCGGGGCCGGCGACGAAGAAGGTCATGATGAAGTCGTCCAGGCTGACCACGAACGCCAGCACCGCGCCGGACAGGACCGCCGGGAACAGCAGCGGCAGGGTGACCCGGCGGAAGGTGTGGAAGGGGTTGGCGTAGAGGTCGCCCGCCGCTTCCAGCAGGCTCTTGTCCATGTCGTTCAGGCGTGCGCGGATCGGCAGGTAGGCGAAGGGGATGCAGAAGCCGATGTGGGCGATGATCACCGTCAGCAGGCCGAGCTTGATGCCCAGCGCCATGAACAGCAGCAGGGTGGCCACCGCGGTGACGATCTCCGGCAGGATCAGCGGCAGGTTGATGCCGCCTTCCACCAGCTTCTGCCCGTAGAAGGGCCGGTAGGTGGCCAGCGCCGCCAGCAGTGCGATGGCGGTGGCGCAGACGGTGGCGATGGAGGCGACTATCACCGAGTTCAGCGCCGCCGCCTGGATCGACGGGTTGGCGAGGATGCGCCCGTACCAGGCGAAGGAGAACTCGGTCCACACCGTGGCGGTGCGGTTGGCGTTGAAGCTGTAGGCGATCAGCACTAGGATCGGCAGGTACAGGTAGGCCAGCACCAGCAGGCTGGTTTCGCGGGTCAGCGGCAATTTCTTCAGGTGGTTGGCGATCATCAGCGGGCTCCCTGGCGAATGGCCTTGGCGGCTTTCCGGGCGTAGAGGGCGTAGAGCACCAGGGCCAGCAGCATCAGCCCCAGCAGCAGGAAGGACAGCGAGCTGCCCAGCGGCCAGTTGCGGGCGGTGCCGAACTGCTGCTGGATCAGGTTGCCGATCATCAGCGTCTTGCCGCCGCCGAGGATGGCGGGGGTGATGAAGGCGCCCAGGCTCGGCACGAACACCAGCAGCGCGCCGGCCACCACGCCCGGCATGGACAGCGGCAGGATCACCCGGCGCAGGGCCTTCCAGCGGTTGGCGCCGAGGTCGTAGGCGGCTTCCACCAGGCGCCAGTCGAGTTTCTCCAGGGTGGAGTAGATCGGCAGGATCATGAACGGCAGGAAGCTGTAGACCAGCCCCACCACCACGGCGAAGTCGTTGTAGAGCAGGGTGATGCCGCCGGCCTGGGGGAACAGCGCGTTGAGGCTCTGGGCCAGCCAGCCCTGCTCGCGCAGGATGATCAGCCAGGCGTAGTTGCGGATCAGCAGGTTGGTCCAGAAGGGGATGGTGATCAGCAGCACCATGATGTTGCGCGAGCGCTCGCTGAGGCTGGTCATCCACAGCGCCACCGGGAAGCCCAGCAGGAAGCACAGCAGTGTGGTTCCGCCGGCCTGCAGCACCGAGCGCAGCAGCGCCTGGGCATAGACCCAGTTGACCTCCAGGTTGCCGTCGAAATCCTCCTGGAAGAACAGCCGCACGTAGCTTTCCAGGTGCCAGCCCGCGCTCCAGTCGACGCCGCCGTAGAGGTTGCGCGGCAGCAGGCTGATGTAGCCCATGATCCCCAGGGGAATGGCGATCAGGCAGAGCAGGGTGAGCAGCACCGGCGACAGCAGCAACAGCCGGTTGAGGCTGGGGGACGTAGCGCTGACGCTCATCTCAGGCCTCCATCAGCAGGCAGGCGTGGGGCGGCAGCTGCACCGCCACGGACGAGCCCGGGGTGCGGGCGCTGACCGCGCCCTCATTGCTTTCCCGCAGCATCACCTTCAGGTCGTTGGCCAGTCGGCACTGGTAGAGCGTGGCGGTGCCGACGTAGAGCACCGCCTCGATCACGCCGCGCAGGTGGTGGGGTTCGCCGGGCTCCACCAGCTTCGAGCGTTCCGGGCGGAAGGCCAGCTGGGCGCGGCCGCTGGGGGCGTCGCCGTCGTGGGCGCAGGGAATGTCCACCGGGATGCCGTCGGGGCGGAACAGCCGACCGTTCTGCGGGCACTGGCGGATCTGGCCGGGGAGGAAGTTGATGTCGCCGATGAAGTGAGCGACGAAGGGGTGCTTCGGGCGCTCGTAGATCTCGCTGGGGCTGCCGATCTGCAGGATCCTGCCGCTGGCCATCACGGCGATGCGGTCCGACAGGGTCAGCGCCTCTTCCTGATCGTGGGTGACGAAGATGAAGGTGATACCCGCCTCCTGCTGCACGCGCTTGAGCTCCACCTGCATTTCCTTGCGCAGCTTCAGGTCCAGGGCCGACAGCGGCTCGTCCAGCAGCAGCACGTCCGGGCGCGGCGCCAGGGCGCGGGCCAGCGCCACACGCTGTTGCTGGCCGCCGGAGAGTTCCGCCGGACGCCGGCGCGCCAGGTGCTCCATCTGCACCAGGGCCAGCATCTCCTTCACCCGCGCGGGGATCTCGCCGCGTGCGAGGCCCTGCATCTCCAGGCCGAAGGCGATGTTCTCCGCCACCGACATGTGGGGGAACAGGGCGTAGCTCTGGAACACGGTGTTGACCCGGCGCTTGTAGGGCGGCAGCTCGTCCACCCGCTGGCCGCCGATATGGATGCTGCCCGCGCTGACCTGCTCGAAGCCGGCGATGGACCTGAGCAACGTGGTCTTGCCACAGCCCGAGGGGCCGAGCAGGGTGAAGAACTCGTTGGAACGGATGCTCACCGAAACCTCATCCAGCGCCGGGGCCACCTCGGGGTCGTCGGTGTAGCGCTTGCTGACGCGTTGCACCTCGATGGATGATGCGTGCTTCATGATGGTGCGTCACCTCTTGTTTTTGTATGCAAAAATTGAATGCAACCTAGAAATAGCTGGATTATTCTGATTGCGCAACAGGCTTTTTCTGACAGAGCATTTCCGTCCGAATCAGGCCGTTCACCGATGAGAGGGAGAGACCCATGAGCGACAAGAAGCTGGAAACCACGGTGGACCGGGTCTATCAGGGGGTGTACCAGGCCATCAGCAAGCGCTCCCTGAGGCCTGGTATGAAGCTGGGAGAGGCCGCCCTGGCCGAGCTGTTCAACGTCAGCCGCACCTCGGTGCGGGCGGCGCTAAAGCAACTGGAGGCCGACGGCCTGGTGAGCTCCGAGACGAACAAGGGCTGCTGGGTCTCGCTGCCCAGCGACGAGGAAATCCGCTCGCTGTTCGAGACCCGCCGGCTGATCGAGATCGGCATCGTCACCGAGCTCTGCCGCCGCCGCGACAGCGCCGCCATGCGCGACCTGCGCGACCACCTGCTGCTGGAAGAAGCGGCGCGCCGCGAGCACGACCACGAGCGGCTGATCCACCTGCTGGGGGAGTTCCACATCAAGCTGGCCATGGCCCTGCACAACCCGGTGCTGCTGGACTGGTTCCGCAAGCTCATCTCCCGCGCCTCGCTCTATGCCGCCGCCCTCGACGACGAACGCCACGACGCCTGCCGCGACGACGAGCACCTGCGGCTGATCGAATTCATCGAGGCCGGCAACCAGAATGCGGCCATCGAACTGACCTGCTTCCACCTCGCCGCCATCGAGACCGCCATCCTCGAATCCGCCGGCAAGTTGAAGGCGGGCTATCACCCGCTCAAGCACCTGATCGAGACCTGAGCCCGGCCATGAAGATCCAGCTCATCAACCCCAACACCAGCACCGCCATGACCGCCGCCCTGACCGCCTCCGCGCAGCACCTGCTGCGGCCCGGCAACCAGTTGCTGGCGGTGACCAATGCGGCCGGGCCCGCCTCCATCGAGGGGCATTACGACGAGGCCCTGAGCGTGCCCGGCCTGCTCCAGGCCATTCGCGACGGTGAGCGTGAGGGGGTGGAAGGGCATGTGATCGCCTGCTTCGGCGACCCCGGCCTGCTGGCCGCGCGGGAGATCGCCCGCTACCCGGTGATCGGCATCGCCGAAGCCGCCATGCACCTGGCCACCTGGGTGGCTACCGGCTTCAGCATCGTCACCACCCTGGGCCGCACTAAGGTGATCGCCCGGCATCTGGTGGAGCGCTACGGCTTCCACGCCCAGTGCCGGGGCATCCACGCCGTGGAGATTCCCGTGCTGGCCCTGGACCAGGACCCGGACGGCCTGCGCCGGTTGATGCGCAGCGCCTGCCGCGAGGCCCTGGAACGGGACGAATCCGGCGCCATCGTCCTGGGCTGCGCCGGCATGAGCCACCTCGCCCAGACCCTGCAGGCCGACCTGGGTGTGCCGGTGATCGACGGCGTGGGCGCCGCCCTGAAATTGGTGGAAACCCTGGGCGAACTGCGCCTGTCCACCAGCAAGCGCGGCGACCTCGACTTCCCCTTGCCCAAGTCCTACGCCGGCTTCCTGCGGGGCTTCGCCGTGGGTGCCTGAGCACCCGTCGGCGGACCGGTTTGCCGGCGAACGCTGTGGACTGGTTCGCGGGCAAGCCCGCTCCTACAGGGCGCCCGGTTTCGTAGGAGCCGGCTTGCCGGCGAATGGCGCGGACTGGTTCGCGGGCGCGCCCGCTCCTACAGGGGGCGCGGTTCCGTAGGAGCCGGCTTGCCGGCGAATGGTGCGGGTCGGTTCGCGGGCGAGCCCGCTCCTACAGGGGGCGCGGTTTCGTAGGAGCCGGCTTGCCGGCGAATGGTGCGGGCTGGTTCGCGGGCAAGCCCGCTCCTACAGGTGGCGCGGTTCCGTAGGAGCCGGCTTGCCGGCGAATGGTGCGGGTCGGTTCGCGGGCGAGCCCGCTCCTACAGGATGCGCGGTTTCGTAGGAGCCGGCTTGCCGGCGAATGGTGCGGACCGGTTCGCGGGCGAGCCCGCTCCTACGGGGGGCGCGGTTTCGTAGGAGCCGGCTTGCCGGCGAATTGTGCGGGCTGGTTCGCGGGCGAGCCCGCTCCTACAGCGTTGTGGTGTCGGGATGCTGCCCTTCCAGCAGCTCCGCCACATCCTTCATCCGCACCCACTCGCGGCCCTGCCATTCCATCAGGTTGAACTCCTTGCCCTGCCAGGTGAAACGACGTTGCCGGGGCAGGCTGGGGTTGGCGGCCGAGCGCAGGGCGGGCACCACTTCGCCGGTGAACCACTGGCGCAGGCTGCGATTTTCCGGGTGGTAGAAGTTCACCTTGAGCAGCTCGCACACCGCGCTTTCGCTGATGAGCAGCTGGGTTTCCACCTCGCCCTGGTGATTCTCGATGCGTGCGTGGCGCCACTGGTCCGGGTCCAGCTTGCGTGCCAGGTGCCTATCGAATCGGCGGTTGGTCAGTGGGCCCAGGTCGTGGGCCACCACCCAGACCTGATCGTCGATCAGCAGGGCGCGCAGCGCGCGGTGGTGACGGTGAAACACACTGGGGACGAAATAATCGTGGGACATGTCGAGACTCCTTCCTTGCTGGGGGAGCCGCCACCTGTTCCTGACTGCGTGAGGGTGGCGGACCGTACGAGGTGTGGAATCCCGGCTCATGAACCAATACCGGTGGGCTGGTGCCCTCCTCGCACGGTCCGCCATAGATGGCCAGTGTCATCGAATCGAATTTCTACTCGCTGACCCTGCTTATGGCGGTATTGCGAAGTTCATGAGTGCGGGATTCCACTCCCGGTCGCAGCCGAGGCTGCAACGGGGGGAGACGCTAGCGGCCCGCTTTGTAGGCCTTCAAGGCTGATGGCCGGTAGGAATCATCGGAGGACGCGCCCGGCGAATCCGGTGCTAGGATGCGCGCTGCCAAACAAGGAGCAGGACATGCTGTACGTAGTGATGCTGGGCGGCCGCCATCCCCGCGCGAAGATCGAAGTGCACGACGTGGCGTTCGCCCTCGCCGACAGCCTGGAAGCCACCTATCCGCAACTCCGGGAAGGCTGGTTCGGCAGCCCCGAGGGCCTGCACCTGGACTCCTGGATGGCCGTCGACGGCGTGGACGGCTACAAGCTGCACTTCACCTCCCTCGCCCCCGCCCCGGGCGACCCGCGCCTCTACTTCATCAACCTCGGCGGCTACGAAACCGGCATCTTCGGCGAGGCCCACAGCTACCTCCTGGTCGTCGCCCGCGACAAGGCCGAAGCCAAGGCCAAGGGCAAACACCGCCTCGCCGCCCTGCACTGGGACAAACCCCACACCGACAACCTCCACGATGTGGACGACTGCATCCCGGTCGACCTCGTCTCCGGCCGCTACGTGCAACTGGTGCCGGGGGAGCATCGGGGGATCCGGTCGGGGAATGATTATGTGGTGCTGGGGTGATTGAGAGCGGCCTGGACGATGCCGTCGAGATCGCTCTGTGCCTTTTCAGTCGGCGAGATCGTTCGCACGTTTCACCCACTTGGCCTTCACGGCTTCGATGTCGGTCAAGTTGCCGGCCTCAGCGTCCCTGAGCCCTTCCTGAATGGCTTCCACATGCCATGACTCGGCATCCAGATAACGCGAAAGCGCAGGCTTCAGGTGGTACAGGCGGTCACGATTCGTTGCGGCGGCGAGCTGGTTGAGCCGATTGACGCGTCCATCATCGATACGGAGCGAGTCATCCCACGGTGATGGCCTGGGTGACTTCCATCAGCAGCGGCACCAGTTTCTGTTCGACCTGTTCGGTCGGCCACAGGCTGAGCTGAGCGGTGATGTTGACCGCCGCCACGGTCTGGAAATGGACGTTGCGGACCGGCGCGGCGATGCCGATCTGGCCGATCATCACCTGCTCACAGGTCAGGGCGTAGCCTTGCGCACGTGTTCGCAGGATCGTCTCGAACAGCGCCTCGCCATCCACCTCTGTGCGCGGGGTGTAGCGGGTGGGCTCGATGCCGGCAAGGCTGGCGCGGATCGCCTCGTCCGGCAGCGCCGATAGCAGCACGCGCCCGGCGGACGTGCACCAGGCTGGCATTCGCCGGCCCGGCAGCATCTCGGCGAAGGTCTGGTTCTGCCCCGGAATACGCATGACGTAGACGATGTCGTGGCCGCTGAGCACGCTGAGGTTGACGGTCAGGTTGCACCGCTCGCGAAGCAATTGCAGGGCCGGCAACGTGCGGCTGATGAGCGGGTCGGCGTTGAGGTAGAGGAAGCCTAGTTCCAGGGCTTTGTGGGTCAGGCTGTAGCGCCGCGAGCGCTCATCCTTGGAGAGGTAGCCCAGCTCACACCAGGTGTGGGTGAAGCGCTGGGCGGCGCTCTTGGTCATGCCGCAGCTGTCCGCCAGTTCGGTCAGGCCGATGGAGGCCTGACCGCTGCGGAACACTTCCAGCACGCGGATGCCTTTCTCCAGTGTCTCGATGAACTGCGGATGTGTGTGCCGTGGGTCTTTATCGCTCAACTGATTGGGCCTCCCTGTTGTGGGCGGAACATACCACGCCTTGACCCCGTCAACGGTCATTGCCTATAAGTTGTATCGCGATACAACAAGAAGTATCGATTAGCGATACATTTAGTGAGGCAAACATGACCGGAACCCTCGATCTCGAGTTAACCGAACGCTCTGCATGCGACCTGGCGACGGAGATCCGCAGTGGGCATTTGTCCGCCAGGGAGTTGACCAGCGCCTGCCTGCAGCGGGTGGAACGGCTCAATCCGACCCTGAATGCGCTGGTGACCGTCGATGCCGAGGGCGCACTCGACAGGGCCGCTTGCGCCGACGAGCGCCAGGCCCGTGGGGAAACGCTGGGCCCACTGCACGGGCTGCCGGTTGCGCACAAGGACTCTTTTCTCACCAAGGGGATGCGCACGACCTGGGGATCGCGAGTGTTCGCCGATCATGTACCAGACCAGGATTCCCTGATCGTTGCCCGCCAGGCGGAGGCGGGGTCGATCCTGCTGGGCAAGACCAACCTGCCCGAGTTCGGTGCGGGCTCGCAGACCTTCAACGAAGTCTTTGGCGCGACCCGCAACCCCTTCGCACCTGAGCTGACCTGTGGTGGGAGCAGCGGTGGCTCGGCCGTGGCGCTGGCCACTGGGATGGTCGCTCTGGCGGACGGCACCGACATGGGGGGATCGCTGCGCAACCCCGCGAGCTTCTGCAACCTGGTGGGGTTGCGGCCGTCCATGGGGCGAGTACCCAACTGGCCGAACACCAACAGTTTCGGCCAACTGACCGTCGCCGGTCCCCTGGGACGCTGCGTGGCCGACGTGGCCTTGCTCTTGAGTGTGATCGCCGGTCCGGATCGGCGCGACCCGCTGAGTGTCGACGCACCGGCCAGCGTGTTTCGCGGGAGGCTGGAGGCCGATTTCAAGGGGGCGCGAATCGCTTACAGCCCGGACCTGGGCGGCTTGCCGGTCGCCCGGGAGGTGCGGACGGTCATCGACCAAGGTGCGCTGAGAATGGCCGACCTGGGGGGCTCGGTCGAGCAGGCGGAGCCGGACTTCGCGGGGGCCGCCCAGGCTTTCCAGGTGCTGCGTGCGCTCACCTATGCGACCGGCTATGCCCATTTGCTGAAGGACCGGCGCCATCTGCTGAAGGAGGACCTGGTCTGGAATATCGAGCTGGCGCAGCGCTTCAGCGTCCAGGATGTGATCGCGGCCGAGGCGGTCCGTGCCCGGCTGTTCCGCGATACCCAGGCGCTGCTGGAACGCTACGACTTCCTGGTCGCGCCGGTCAGTCAGGTGTTGCCGTTTCCGGTGGAGCGGCCATTCGTCGAGCGGATCGGAGAGCGGCCCATGGGGAACTACATCGAGTGGATGAACAGTTGCTCGCTCATCACGCTCACCGGCCACCCGGCCATCTCACTGCCTTGCGGATTCAGCGACGACGGCCTGCCGGTCGGCATCCAGGTGATCGGCCGCTATCGCGACGAACTGACGCTGCTGAAGTTCGCCCAGGCCTTCGAAACCCTCAATGCACCCCAAATCGCTCGCTCTCGCGTGCGGCGCTGGTAGTCGCCAGCGCGCCATCGCTGCTCGAGGTCTTCACAACAATTCCAATACTGATCAGGAAGCGACATGACCCATCAACAGAATGCTCATCCAACGACATCGTCCAGTCATAGTCGACAGCCTATCCGGGCTGCGGCTGGATCCTTCCTGGGCACCTTGATCGAGTGGTTCGACTTCTACATCTACGCAACCGCATCCGCACTCATCTTCAGTCATGTGTTCTTCCCCGGGAGCAGCCAGTTCCTGGGCACCTTGTCATCGTTCGCCACGCTGGCGGTGGGCTTCCTGGCCCGGCCGCTGGGCGGCATCGTGTTCGGCCATCTGGGCGACCGCTTCGGGAGGAAGTACTCGCTGATCCTGACGCTGCTGCTGATGGGCGTTTCGACCGTTGGCATCGGCCTGCTGCCTTCCTATGAGCAGGTTGGCATCCTGGCGCCGATCCTTTTGGTGCTGTTGCGGATATGCCAGGGAATCGCGGTGGGCGGGGAGTGGGGCGGTGCAGTGCTATTGGCCAGCGAGCACGCGCCGGAGGGCAAGCGGAGTTTCTATGCGTCCTTCGCGCAACTGGGCAGCCCGGCCGGACTGGTGTTGTCGTTGATGGTCTTCCGCTTCATCAGTGAAATGCCCGAGGAGGCGATGTATGCCTGGGGTTGGCGGTTGCCTTTCATTGGCAGCGTCGTGCTGCTGTTGCTGGCCTTCGTGATCCGCAGCAGGGTGAATGAGTCCCCTGAGTTCGAGGCCCAGGCCAAGGCGGCGAAGACGGAGGCATCGCCCATCCGCCTGGTGCTGCGGGATTCCTGGCCGCTGGTGCTGCTGGTGATGGGGGCCTGCACCATCGGTATCTCGTCAGCCTATTTCACCAACACCTTCATGATCGCCTACGCCACCCAGTACCTGGGTATCAAGAGTTCGATGATCCTGGAGTGCCTGTCGATCGTCGCCGTCGTGCAGTTGATCAACCAGCCGATTGCCGCATGGCTCGCCGACAGGGTCGGGGCCGGGCGTTTTCTGCTCATCACATCCGGGTTGAGCCTGTTTGTCCCCTACCTGATGTTCAGCCTGGTGAGCACAGGGCAGAGCCTGATGATCATTCTCGGTATCTCGCTGACGAAGGTCTTCTCCTCGGCGTTCTATGCCGTGATCGCCGGCTATGTCGTCTCGGTGTTTCCGGTCAGCCAGCGCTACTCCGGCATCTCCCTGGCCTATCAGGGCTGTGGCGCCTTGATCGGCGGCACGACGCCCATGATTGGCACGCTGATCGCCGGCCAGTCCGCCGGCCAATGGTGGCCATTGGCGCTGTTCTACACGGCGCTGGCGCTCATCTCGTTCGTTTGCGTGCTGCTGCTGATGCGTCGCCGCGAGGCGTTTGCGGTGGCGGCGTTGCGTTAATGAGATCGGCAAGGGCCCGCCGCCTACCTAACTTCCGCCGGAGAACGCATGACGTGAAATTTCCCGTTGCATTGCACAAGGATCCCGATTCCGACTACGGCGTTACGGTGCCCGATGTACCGGGCTGCTTCTCCGCCGGTGCCACCGTCGCCGAGGCCCTCGATAACGTGCTGGAAGCCCTTACTCTGCACTTCGAGGGATTGGTAGCCGACGGGGATGCGCTTCCGCAGCCCCAGGATGTGGACATCCACATCGCCAACCCCGACTTCGCGGGTGGCGTGTGGGCTGTGGTGGACTTCGACATCACTCCCTATCTGGGCAAGACGGTGCGATTCAATGCCACCCTGCCCGAGAACCTGCTGCAGCGCATCGACGAGCGGGTGAAGCGCGACCATCGTTACGCTTCTCGCTCGGGGTTCCTGGCCATAGCCGCGCTCCGGGAGCTTGCTGCAGGGCACTGAAAGCGGCGGGGCGCTCCGGGCAATGGCCAGACAGCTAGAACGCAAAAGCCGCGCAATGCGCGGCTTTTGATTTGGTGGGCCCACACGGACTCGAACCCTGGACCAAAGGATTATGAGTTGCCTGGAAACGCTGCAAGCCCAGTGAAATCGGGCGTAGCTTAGCGCAGGTGCAGTTAACTGAAAGCATCGTCGTAGAGCGGGTTAAGCGTAATTGAGCGAAATCTGTAAAAGCTGGGCACTGTACCGCCAGTGTACTGTTTTTGGTGTCCAGAAGCGTTCAGCTTCTTGATTGGTTGTCTGATGATGAAAGCGCTCAAGGCTTTGAACAGGCTGCTGCCCAGCATGCGTTTCCGGCAGAGGCTAGCCACGACCACCAGGCTGGACTTGACCTAGTCCTGTGACTAAGCTACGCCCCTGTTAATTTGCCGCTGTTCGAGAGTAAAAATGGAGCTTCAACCAATAATTAAATGGGCGGGTGGCAAAAGATGGTTGGTGCGTAAATCCTCAGAGCTCTTCCCTACCGAATTCAATAAATATATCGAGCCATTCTTGGGCGGTGGTGCGGTTTATTTTCATCTGCAGCCTAAGAAAGCAATTTTGTCAGATGTGAACCCAGAGCTAATCAATGTGTACTCTGCTGTCCAGAAGAACTGGAAGCGAGTGGTTGAAATTCTCAAGGAGCATCAGGCTCTCCATTGCAAAGAGTACTATTACATTGTTCGGGGGCAGTCGCCAAAAACAATCTATGCCAGAGCTGCTAGGACGCTATACTTAAATAGAACGTGCTGGAATGGCTTGTATCGGGTTAATCTTGATGGCCAGTTCAATGTTCCGATTGGAACAAAGTCAAATGTTCTAATGGATGTTGATGCATTCCCTCAAATTGCTCAGCTATTTAGTTGTGCAGAGTTTGTGGTCGCGGATTTCGAGCAGATAGTTGATCGTGCAGAGAAAGATGATTTTGTATTCATTGATCCGCCATATACTGTGAAGCATAACTATAATGGCTTCATAAAATATAATGAAAATCTTTTCCGCTGGGAGGATCAAGTAAGGCTCAGGGCCTGTGTTACGAGAGCTGTAGGTCGTGGCGCTAAAGTCCTTGTGCTTAACGCGAATCATGAGTCGATAGTAAAGTTGTACGACGACTACGAGCAGATAGTTCTTTCCAGAAGTAATGTGCTGTCAGGAAAGAGCGAGTTCAGGGGAACATATCAAGAACTCGCTGTTAAATGCTGGTGATTTTAAGGGCTACTCGCCAAAGTACTTGTTTTTAAGATCTTTGTACAAGGCGCTTTCTCCGCTGGTTCCAGGCTTGTAATTGTCAACTGTAAAGTCATTGTCGTTAAGATCTATTGCTTTGAAAATCTCAAGGAAAGATTCTTTGCTGAGGACGGTGCCTATAGCCTCGCGGTCGATGTAAATGTCCTTTAAGAAGCGCATTAGCGCCATGAAGCCATTGGTTTTACTTAGCATTGTGCCTTTGTTTTGACTGTGCCAGGCTTCGGGCCAGCGTTCTTGTACTGCATCAAAATAATTCCAAATTACATCAGTAAGGTCGTAGTCTCTATCCTCTAGCATCATTCCACGAAATATCATCTTTTCAAGATCTTTGGATGATGGTGCTCGTGGTTTCTTGCCTCTCAAGTATAAATCGCGATCCTCAACAGCAAGAGAGTTTGGGTAGCTTACGTGCCTCATCAGCGCTTCAACAAATGCCGCTTGCGTGATCGCCACCGCTTCGGTTTTGGGCCCTGCTACACCTAAGCGTTTGATCTTATGCCTGAAAGGGCTTCCATCGGTTTCATTTAGCGCAACAGCAACTTGGTGGCATAGCTTTTGTGGGCTTTTTGCTTTTGCGAGACTATATAAGTCGTAAACAAGGCTTTTGTTGACTTTTGTCTGTGCTTGGTTGACGACTGAAAAAATATACGCTTCTGAAGCAGGGTCTAAGTCGACAAAAATACTGACGTTCATGTCAAATTTCTTATCTTTGACATATCCCTCTAGTCCTTTGATACGATGCTGTCCATCAAGTATTTTGGCAATTTTTTCGTATGGTACTCCCTCATCGCTATCGTTGACTCCGGACTTTGATTCAAATATTTTCAAGCGCTTGCTACTTGCGTCATATTCGACGCAACTTTCCGGAATGGATAGAATTATCGCAGTTGGAAAGCAGGCGTCAAAAGTATTTACATACTGATTTAGTTCGCTAACTCGACTTTTTGATACGTGCCTTTGTATTCCGAGCATGGTTTCAAAACCATGCTCTTCTTCTTCAACTCTACGGGTGTCCGCATAGGTTATTTCAATCAGTTTTGAGTAAGGAATGCTGGCGATAAAGAACTGCCCAAGCGGCTGTTCAACTGCTATGCAGTCAACAGAAAATTCTTTTTTGTCGGCACTTTCAGTGAATGGCAACATAGCGTTAAATTTCATGATTGACTCTCTCTATGTTTCCGGTAGCCATCAAGGCGGTCATTTCTGCGGTCTTCCTGGATTTGAGGAGCGCTTTTTCTATGCTCAAACTCATGCTGTACTAGGAGAAGTAGCAAATAAACAATTACCGCAAGAATAAAGCAGATGGTTGAGAGTATAGAAAGTCTATGAGTAAATCCATCGGTCATGGATATTACATAGACGAGAACTCCTAGGACGACAGGTATCCCGCCGGAGATGGCAAATCCTGCTCTGAATGCGACTGGAGGGTCTCTCAGTACTGCATACATGATCGGCGCCATAAGAGTTGCGGAGTAAATTATTAGCTCGCCATTTGAGCTGATTTTTTTAAAGGCGCTGAAGAAATCTAGGTTTAGTTTGGCGGACAGCATTAGCGTTCCAATGCCAATGACAAAGGGTAATGTTGAGACCAAAATGTTTATTAGAAATTCTAACAGTGCGCGTGGTATCCAAGTATATTGGCCCATAAAGCTAAACTCCACTCATTCTAATAACTATACTCTTGTTGTTGTGCATGTTTACTCTTCATCGAAGTAGTCACTATCTAGCTTCGGTAATCGTAATAATCTGGATGTTACACCGACTTCGTGGTCCATCATCAAGCCTACCAGTCGAATACCATCAACTAGCACAATGCCTTCTACGGAACGTGCAAAATCGACTGCTTGAGCAGTAAAGCCTGACGTAGTGATAAACACGCCACGCTTGGCTTTTTGCCCGGCAAGTGCCCCATAGAAAGCCTGCAGTTCTGGCCGTCCAACCGTGCCTTGCCAGCGCTTGGCTTGCACGTAGACCTTTTCCAAGCCGAGCTTGTCGAGTGAGATTACCCCATCGATTCCGCCATCCCCGCTGCCGCCGACCCTCTGCAGATCGTTACGGCTAGCGCCGTAACCAAGGCTGTGCAGCACATCGAGCACAATAACTTCAAAGCGGTTGGGGCTCACTTGCAGAAGGTTATCCAACAGGTCTGCGGCTGTTGCCTCGCGCAGCTCACGTAAAGCCTGCTCCAGTCGGTCGTCGGGGCTTACAGTGGCCGAGCTGAGGGTCGGTGCAGGCTGCTCTTGTACATCAAGTGGGATGGCGTCGGTCGGGCTCTTGAGCTTCACGTCTATAAAGCCAAGAGCTAGCTGTTCAATCATATCCGCAGCCAGAGGCATGGGGTGCTGGGCGGCATAGGTAATGCCTGCGTCGGTCAGCTTCCAGTATCCACGCTTGGCGCTGCTGGACAGGCCGGCGCGCTTGAGGCGGTCATGAGCCCAGCCTGCACGGTTTTTGTAGGTGGCCTGGCCGCTGGCAATCAGCTCTTGGCGCTGTGCTTCCGACAGGTTCAGCGCATCCGCAGCGGCTTCATGGGCATCACGTGCTGCCGCGCCTTCGGGCGTTGCGGCCAGGTAGCGCAGGATTGGCTCAATGAACTGGTCGTAGGTTGGGACGGACATTGCGACTCCAAACGCAGGATTGATGATACGGCCGTGTGTTAAAGGCTTTGCATGGTTCGGCACTTGGGAAACGCCGAGCAGCCCCAAAATTGCTGCCCGGCTTTCGGACCTGACTTCACAGTGCGGATCAGTAGCGCGCCGCCGCACTTAGGGCATTGCCGTTCGGCTGTCGGATCGCTACGGCGCTTGAGGTTTTGCACGTGCTCGCAGTGAGTGGCAAGGGTCGGCGTGCGGCGGCCGGTTTGTAGGGCGTGCAGCATGGCGTCGACTTCAGCCTCGCTGAATACCGCCTGCTGGAATGACTTGATATAGCGGATAAAACCGATGCCCCGGGTCACGTTCGCCGGCACCTCGGTTTTGAAAGTGCTATCGCCGACAAAGGTGATGACCGAGTGCAGGTGCTCGGGGCTGACGCCAAGGGTGGCTTCCAGTGCCTTGAGGTGCTTGTAGTTCTGCCGTAGCGGGTTCTGGAACTTGAAGCGCTGCTTGTAGATCTGCTGCGTCCACTGCGCCTGCTTTTCGCTGCCGAAGATCCAGCCGCTCATGTTCTTCGTTTCCAGCACGAAGATGCCGTAGGGCGAGAGGAAAACGTGATCGATCTGGGTGGTGCCGTCTGGGGTGTCCAGGGTGACGTTGTGCAGGCGGCGGTAGGTCTGCTTGTCCAGCTGCCAATGGGCGAACAGTCGCACCAGGAGTTCGCCAATTTGGCCCTTGGCCCAAGGCGACTTGAGCAGGCCAATCAGCAATGCGGCCGGGATAAACCAGCCCAGCGTGCCCCAGGCCTGCGCGATGATGAGGGTGAAGTCCATTTCCTATCCCTGGGTAATCCTGAGTTACCGGATAGTACCGAAACTTCGCATGATGGCACGACAGTATTGCAGTGCTTATGGGGCGCTGAATCGTTGCTGAGGAGTCAGCTTTGAGCGTTGGCCGAGTGCTGTAGCTGATAGCGCGTGCTGCGTCCGCCGCCGGGCAGCCGGGCAAGGCAGCCCTTCTCGACAAGATCGCTAAGATGACGCGTGGCGGTGGCTTTCGAGACCTTGGCCACGGCCTGGTATTGCGAGGCGCTGA
Source organism: Pseudomonas furukawaii (assembly GCF_002355475.1). Classification (NCBI taxonomy): domain Bacteria; kingdom Pseudomonadati; phylum Pseudomonadota; class Gammaproteobacteria; order Pseudomonadales; family Pseudomonadaceae; genus Metapseudomonas; species Metapseudomonas furukawaii. The sequence continues at coordinate 534,165 of NZ_AP014862.1, forward strand.
TGCCGTTCTCGAAACCTTTCTCGCCGCCATCGAGCAGGCGGTTAAGCACTTTGATCTGCTCGGCAGACAAGGCTTTGCTGCGGTGAGCCTGCCAGAAGCGTGCCTTGACCAGCACACGGTCGATACGAGCGAGGGCCTGCTCCAGGCTGTTGAGCAGCGTTGCGAGGAACCATTGCAGCCAGGCGGTGATATCCAGCGTGCCCTTCTGGCTGGCTTCCAGGATGCGGTAATAGCCGGCGCGGTCGTCGAGGATGCTCGCTGACAGGGCGTAAAAGCGGATGGCCTGCTGTTCGCCCTGGGCCAGTGCCAGGTCGGTGATGGCGCGAGTCAGTCGACCGTTGCCGTCTTCGAAGGGATGCAGGGTGATGAACCAGAAGTGCGCAATGCCAGCACGCAGAAAGGGGTCGAGGCTGGCATCGCGGCGGCTGTTCTCGAACCAGGCGAGGAAGTCCGCCAGTTGCGTTTCCAGCCCAGCACGGGGAGGGGCTTCGACATGTACGGTCGGTTGGTCGATGCGACCGGAAACCACCTGCATAGGCTCTTCGCCACGCAGTGCGCCGATGTGCAGTGGTCGCGCCAGCAGTGGGACATCGGTGGGGAACAGCCAACGGTGCCAGGTGAACAGTCGCTGTTCGTCCAGCGGTTGTCGATGCGCGTGGGTGGCATCGAGCAGCAGTTCCGCCAGGCCTTCGGAGCGGGAGGTGGTGCGGCCTTCTTCGCTCAGCCCTAGGCGCCGCGCCAGTGATGAGCGCACCGAACCGACATTCAGTTGCTCACCCTCGATGGCTGAAGAGGTGACGATGTTCTGCAGCATGGCATTCAGGCTGCTCTGCGCCTCGGCATCACTGTCCACAGCGCCAAGCATCCCGAGCAAGCGTCCCAGGGCCTGGCTGCACGCGCGCAGCAGCGGGGAAAGCGCTTCGGCTTGCCAGCTGAAGTGAGGCCAATTGGGTTGTTGCCAGATCCAGAGCGGGTCTTTCATGGGGGCTGCTCGCCTGTGAGCCGAATAGCGAGTTTATTCGGCTCATATGGTGAGCCGATAGTGCTGGCTATTCGGCTCACTGTCTAATTCTCAAGCCAGATCGCAATGAGGAGTGCTGGGCACGCGCCAAGGCCAGCGCTATTGGGTGTTTGCGCTGTGCAGGGCACGCCGATGCACTCGTTGAGTGCCGTTTCCAACCCCCGTGCAGACCGCTTTTCAGCCCAACGAAGTGCCGTCACCGCTTATCTCGCCTTTCACCTTTTCCGTGCATTCTGAACTGCTGGGCAGGAACAACTTATCGCCAACCAGGCACCGACAGGTACGCAAACACGGCTGCACGCGACTATGGCGATCCCGGATTAGTGCCTGGTCATAACGATACTTTCGGTGCGTGCCTGGCAGGTCTGCTGGGGTGCAGCCTTCGGTCGTTGGATAACCACTCAAGGGTGATGGCCGCAGGTGGTCGAGTTTCGGCGTCTTCTGCTCCACAGCGAGGAGAGGCTGCAACGGGAGCCGGGGCTGCCGTGGTCAGCAAGCGCGAGCCGTATGCCGGCCCGGCGGCATGCCGAATAGGCGGCGGTATTCGCGACTGAACTGCGACACGCTTTCGTAGCCTACGGTGAATGCCGCGGTACTGGGCGAGGCCCCTTCTCCGATCATCAGGCGACGGGCCTCGATCAACCGTAGCTGCTTCTGAAACTGCAGCGGCGTAAGCGACGTGTGCTTGCGGAAATGATGATGGAATGACGATGTGCTCATGCCGGCTACGGAGGCCAGATGTTCCACCGGCAAGGGGCGGGTGAACTCGCTGCGCAGCACCGTCACCGCCCGCGCGATGCGCTGCGCATGGCCGTCCGGCCAGCCCAGACGACTGATTGCCGAACCATGACGCCCTGCCAGCAACCAGTAGTGCAACTCGCGCATCAACGAGGCATGCAGCACTGCCGCTGAAGCCGGGCGATCCAGCAAGCGCATCAGTCGCAGCGCCGCTTCAACGACCTCTGTGTCAGTCGGTTCGATCTTTATCGGCGCCGCCTCAGGGCTCGGAGCGGACTGCATCTCTTCCATTAACTCGGTGAGCAAGGAGAGATTCAGATCGATCACCAGCGAGATGTACGGTGCCTCGGGACTCGCCTGAACAATCTGACTGACCGTCGGTACATCGGCGGTGATCAGCAGGGAATCTCCCGCGCTGAAGGTAAAGGTCTGAGTTCCCATCATCACCTGCTTGCGGCCTTGCAGGACGAGACAGGCGAGAGGCCGGGTAATGGCGTAATCAAGCCCACTGGGTTCATGCGTACGGATGATGGTCAAGCCGGAAATGGGTGTTTGGGCAAGGCCGTTGGGGTCGACATGTCTATCCAGATACTCGCGAACGACATTCAGCAGCGCTGCGCTCATCGGTGCTTCCTCAGCCTGAACGTGGGCAGGTTGCTCACCATTGGAGAAATAGGCAAAAAGCGTCGAGGTTTCGGTAAGGACGGGATTACCTCGTGGATCACAGAATGAAATCCCTTTCACGAAGCAGAGGATTTCTACCATGACCAAGATCGCTATCGTAACCGGCTCCAGCCGTGGCCTCGGCCGTAACACCGCCTTGAATATCGCACGTCAGGGTAGCGATGTGGTTGTCACCTATCACAGCCAGGCCGACGCCGCACTGGCCGTGGTCGCCGAAATCGAAGCGCTGGGGCGCAAGGCTGTCGCGCTGCAACTGGACGCCGGCAATGTCACCACCTTCCCTGTGTTTGTGCAGCGCCTGCGCCAGGCGTTGCGAGAGACCTGGCAGCGTGAAAACTTCGATCACCTGGTCAACAACGCCGGCCACGGGGACATGGCCTCGATTGCCGAAACCACCGAAGCGCAATTCGATGCTCTGGTGAACGTACATTTCAAAGGTGTGTTCTTCCTCACCCAGGCATTGCTGCCGTTGCTGGCCGATGGCGGTCGTATCGTCAACATCTCTTCGGGGCTGACGCGCGTCTCCTATCCCGGCTTCTCCGCCTACTCGGCGGTCAAGGGTGCGGTCGAGGTACTAAGCCTGTACATGGCCAAGGAACTGGGCAGCCGGGGCATTGCAGTCAACACTGTGGCGCCGGGCGCAATCGAGACCGATTTTCTGGGCGGTGCGGTGCGCGACATGCCAGATCTGAACAAGGTGTTCGCGGACATGACGGCGCTCGGCCGCGTTGGCGTGCCCGACGATATCGGCCCGATGATCGCCAGCCTGCTCGGTGAGCAGAATCGCTGGATCAATGCCCAGCGTATCGAGGTCTCCGGCGGCCAGGCGATCTGAGCGGCCAGGCGCGAAGATACGCGCGCGAAGCCCTCGGCAGGGCGCCCGAGTGGCGCCCTGCTCCCGACCGCAGGACGCACGCGGAGCATGGAACCGCTCGGCACAGCGGTTGAACCATTGCCTACTGCCAGAGAAAAGGGGGCAGCCTTCCCAACCGCTCACAAGATGTGTGTAGAGGTGGCCGACATAGACAAGACAAAACCAGCACATGGCTGGCTTGCGGAACGCTGAATGAGGGATGGCCTGATCGGTGGTGGACCGATTCACTGACCGAGAGCAGCTAGATGCTCGATAGTTTCAGGATACTTTTGCACCAGACGAATCAGCGTAGTCGCCTGGGCGTTTGGCTTGGCCCGACCTTGCTCCCAGTTCTCCAAGGTGCGCGGGTTGGTGCGCAGATACATGGCGAAAACCGGGCGTGACAGGTTCAGCTTCTGGCGGATCGCCACCAGCTCCTCGGAGCTGACTTCGCACAGTTCGGGTAATTGGACTTTGTGCGAGCGCAGAGTCACCTTGCCTTGGCGTTCATCCGCCAAAGCCTCGAAGCCTTCAACCAGCTCAGCAAAGATGTCTCGTTTCACGGTGTCGTCCTCGCATCAATTTCAGCTTGCAGCAGCTGCTTGAGTCGCTTCTTCTGCTGCTCGTTCAGGTCGTCCTGGACGTCCTTCCCATACAGGGTGAACAGCCAGAACTGCGCGCCACCCAGCCACCAGTAGTAGATGACTCGGATGCCGCCGCGCTTGCCCTTCTGTCGTCGCCCGTCGGCGAAGCGAATCTTTCGCAGGCCGCCGGTTCCCTGGATCACATCGCCGGCTTCCGGGTTCTTCATCAGCGCGCGCTGGAAGGTGCGAAAGGCCTCGTCATCCAGGTAGTCCGCTCGATGGCGCTCGAAGGGCGGTAGTTCAACGAATAATGCTTCCATGCTGTGTACGTTATCTGCGTAGAGTTTGTGGCGCGTTCAACGCACCGTCAAGGCGCCTTGCGTTGGGGCTTCAGCTTGTCCAGCCTGCCGACAAATCCTCGGCGCGCAGAGCGCTTGAGCATCTGCATCGACTTGTGGCCGCTGATGGCCGAGACATCCTGGTCGAATAGGCCGCCTTCGACCAGCCGGCTGACTGCCTCATGGCGTAGATCGTGGAAGCGCAGGTCGGGCATGCCGAGTTTCTTCTTCAGCAGCCCCCAGGTTCTGGTGAAGGCATAGGGGCGGCGTTTCTCGTTCTTTCCCGGTTCGCCAAGGCTCTGCGATGGGCCGAGCACAATGACTAAGGTCATCGCCAAGTTGCCAAAGGGGGCGTACTTGAGGTTCTCAGCACGGCCAATCGCGATTGGCTGCATGTCGAGTTGGAAACTGATTGAGAAGGAAAAGAGGGATGGATCTCACGCAAATACGTAAAGCAATTTGTGGACTCGCTTTGGTCCCGTGTTGACGATTTGTGGACGCCGCTAATTTTTGAAAGCCCCAGTCCTGCACGTAATCCAGGACAACAGAAACACAAAAGCCGCGCAATGCGCGGCTTTTGATTTGGTGGGCCCACACGGACTCGAACCGTGGACCAAAGGATTATGAGTCCTCTGCTCTAACCGACTGAGCTATAGGCCCCAGAAGGCCGGCGGATTATACAGGCGCCTTTTGCTGGGCGCCAATCGAGGGCAGGGGATTGAGGAACTTGCGTTCGAAGGCTTCGGTCGGCAGGGCGGCGCTGACGATGAAGCCCTGGATCTGTTCGCAGCCTTCGGCGGTGAGGAAGGCCTCCTGGGCCGGTGTTTCGACGCCTTCGGCGATGACGGTGAGTTGCATGCTGCGACCCAGGGCGATGATGGCGCGGCTGATGGCGGCGTCGTTGGGGTCGTCGGGCAGGCCGTGGACGAAGGACTTGTCGATCTTGAGCACGTCCAGCGGCAGGCGTTTGAGGTAGCTGAGGGAGGAGTAGCCGGTGCCGAAGTCGTCGATGGCGAGTTGGACGCCAAGGGCCTTGAGGTTGTGCAGGACGCCGAGGGCTTCTTCGGCCTGGCTCATGATGAAGCCTTCGGTGATTTCCAGTTGCAGCCGTTGCGGCTCGAGGCCAAGCCCCTGGATGAGCCGTTGCAGGCGTTCCACCAGTTGCGGCTGGCGCAGTTGGGCGCCGGCGAGGTTGATGGAGAGCGGGCCGAAGGGGGCGTGGTCGTTCTGCCAGCGTTGCATCTGGCGGCAGGCCTGGGTCAGGACCCAGTCGCCAAGGGGCAGGATGAGGCCGCTTTCTTCGGCGATGGGGATGAAGCGCTCCGGGGGGATTTCGCCCAGGCGGGGGTGGTACCAGCGGACGAGGGCTTCGGCGCCGACGAGGGTGCGGTGCTGGAGGCTGAGTTTGGGTTGGTAGCTGAGGGACAGTTCGTTGCGTTCCAGGGCGCGGCGCAGTTCGGTTTCCAGCGACATGCGCTCGGTGGCCTGGCTGGTGAGGTCCTGGGTGTAGAGGTCGATACGGTTGCGGCCACGGGCCTTGGCCCGGTACATGGCGGCGTCGGCGTTCTTCACCAGGGTGGCGACGTCCTGGCCGTGCTCGGGGAAGAGGCTGATGCCGATGCTGGCGCTCATGAAGAACTCGTGCTGGCCCGCGGGGAAGGGGGCTTCGAAGCAGGCGAGCAGTTTGTTGGCGACGGCCTGGGCGTCGCCAGCGTTGTGCAGGCCGGGGAGCAGGATGATGAATTCGTCGCCGCCCAGGCGGGCAACGGTGTCGATGTCCCGCAGGTGTTCCTTGAGGCGGCTGGCGATGCCTTTGAGGAGCAGGTCGCCCACGGGGTGGCCGAGGCTGTCGTTGATGTGCTTGAAGCGGTCCAGGTCGATGAAGAGGACGGCGCCGTGGTGGTGGTCGCTGGTGGCGTCGGCCAGGGCCAGTTGCAGCCGGCTTTCGAAGAGCAGGCGGTTGGGCAGGCCGGTGAGGGGGTCGTGGTGGGCCTGGTAGTCGAGCCGGGCCTGGGCGTGCTTGAGCGGGGAGATGTCGGCGAAGACGCCGACGTAGTGAGTGATGCGCTGGTGGCGGTCGCGCACGGCGTTGATGGTGAGCCATTCGGGATAGGGATCGCCGTTCTTGCGGCGGTTCCAGATTTCCCCCTGCCAGTGGCCTTCCCGTTCCAGTTGGTGCCAGAGGGCGGCGAAGAAGGCGCTGTCGTGCTGGCCGGAGGCGAGCAGGCGCGGCGTCCGGCCGAGGGCTTCGGCTTCGCCGTAGCCGGTGATTTCGCTGAAGGCGCGGTTGACGGCGGTGATGCGCTGGTCGGCGTCGGTGATCATGACGCCTTCGGCGGTGCTTTCGAAGACGGTGGCGGCCTGCAGCAGCTTGTCCTGCATCTGCTGGCGCTCGGTGATGTCTCGGGCAATGGTGAGCATGCAGACTTCGTCGCCGATGGGTATGGGCTGGGCGGAGAGTTCGCAGATGCGCAGTTGCCCGGCCTTTGTGCGGATCTGGGTGGTGAAGTGGTGGAGGCTGCCCTGTTCGCGTATGGAGCGGATCATGAGATCGCGGTCCGCCGGGTTGGCCCAGAGGCCGAGGTCGAGGGTTGAGCGGTCGGCGATTTCCCGTTGGTCGAAGCCGGTGATGCGGGTGAAGCCTTCGTTGGCTTCGAGCAGGAGTCCGTCGCGCATGCGGGTGATGAGCAGGCCGTCCGGGGAGGCGTGGAAGGCGCGGGCGAACTTCTCTTCGGAGACCTGGAGCTGCTGCTGGGTCTCCTTGAGCTGGGTGATGTCGCGGACGACGACGACGAGGGCGGGGGTGTCGTCGAGGTCGACTGTCTGGGCGGAGATGAGGCCGATGAAGGTGTCGCCGTTGGTGCGGCGGAAGGGCATTTCGAAGTTGTGCAGCGGGTTGCCCTGCTGGAGGCGCTGGAGGAGTTTCGGGCCGATGCCGGGGATGCCCCAGATGTCGAGTTCGGTGGCGGTGCGGCCGATGGCGTCTTCGGCCTTGAGGCCGATCTGTTGTTCGAAGGTGTGGTTGACCGCCAGCAGGCTGCCGTCGGTGCGGCGGGCGATGACGATGATGTCGGGGCAGTTGTGGAAGACGGAGGCGAATTTCTGTTCCGAGAGGCGCAGGGCGTGTTCGGTCTGCTTGGCTTCGGTGATGTCGATCATCAGGCCGCGCATCATGCGGCTTTCGCCATGGGGGATGAGGGTGATGATGTCGCGGACCCAGAGGATGCGGCCGTCGGCGGCGATCATGCGGTAATCGAGGCTGTGGTCGCGGCCAAGCTGGGTCTCGGACTTGCAGAAGGCGGTGGCCCATTCGGCGTCGTCCGGGTGCAGGGCGCGGTGCCAGAAGCCGAGTTCGAGCCAGGCGGCCAGCGGGTAGCCCAGGAGGCGCTCGGCGTGGGGGGAGACGTAGGTGTATCGGTAGTCGTCGACGCGCATTTCCCAGGCGATGGCGTTGAGGCTTTCCACCAGGCCACGGTAGTGCTGTTCGCTGCTGCGCAGCTCTTCCTGGAGGGCGGCGCGGCTGGCCATTTCGTTGCTGAGCTTGCGGTTGACGCGGATGACGAAGGCGAGGGCGCCGCCGATGAGGAGGAGGGCGGGCAGGCCGTAGAGCAGGGCGCGGAGCCAGTCGGGGCGCCGCTGGAGCGCGCCGCCTACCCAGCGTTCCTGGATGGCGGCGGCTTCCTGGGGTGTGATTTCGGCGAAGACCTTGTCGAGTATGCCGGTGAGGATGGGCTGATTCTTGGGGGTGGCCATGGCCAGTTGGTAGCGGTAGGGCGTTTCGCCGCTGATGCTGATGCCGTCGAGCTTGAGCTGGCGCAGGCTCCAGACGCTGGAGGCGAGGTCGCCGACGAAGGCGTCCACCTTGCCGGTGGCGAGGGCCTGGAGGGCGGCGGCTACGGAGGGGTAGGCCTGCAAGCTGAGGTCCGGATGCTGGCTGCGGAGGAGTTCGTGGGGGGCGTAGTCGGCGACGACGCCGACACGCAGGCCGTAGAGGTCCTTGAGTCCGGAGGGTTGTGGGCCTTTGGTCTGGGAGAGGATGACGATGGGGAAGTCGAGGTAGGGGCGGGTGAAGAGCAGGTATTGCTGGCGCTCCGGCGTGGACATGATGCCGGGAAGGATGTCGAGCTGGCCGGTGCGGGCCTGGTGCAGCACTTCACCCCAGCTGCTGGGTTCGACGGGGGTGAGCTCGATGTCCAGGCGCTGGCGGATCAGTTCGACGTAGTCGGCTGCCAGGCCCTGGTGGCGGCCCTGCTCGTCACGGAACTCGAAGGGCGGCCAGGAGGCGTCGATGCCCAGACGGAGTTCGTCGTGGTCGTCGAGCCAGGCCTGTTCGTCCGGGGTGAGCGTGAGTGCCCCGGCCGGTAAGGTCCAGAGTGCCAGCCACAGCATGAATACGGCCCGCGCTCGCGCCATCGGCGGCCTCGTTCCTTGGAGGGATTCAGGTCGAAGTGTAGTCGGCGCTCGTGACCGTCTGGAAGAGGGCGGTGGTGGCAAACTGATATGTTGTGCGCGGAAAAGAAAACCCCCGGGCTGGCCGGGGGTTGTCTATGTCGCTTACTCGTCGAGGAAGGAACGCAGGTGCTCGCTTCGGGACGGGTGACGCAGCTTGCGCAGCGCCTTGGCTTCGATCTGACGGATACGCTCGCGGGTGACGTCGAACTGCTTGCCCACTTCCTCGAGGGTGTGGTCGGTGTTCATGTCGATGCCGAAACGCATGCGCAGCACCTTGGCTTCACGGGCAGTGAGGCCGGCCAGGACTTCGCGGGTGGCTTCCTTCAGGCTTTCGACGGTGGCCACGTCGATCGGGGACTGCATGGTGCTGTCCTCGATGAAGTCGCCCAGGTGCGAATCCTCGTCGTCGCCGATCGGGGTTTCCATGGAGATCGGTTCCTTGGCGATCTTCAGGACCTTGCGGATCTTGTCCTCGGGCATCTCCATGCGCTCGCCAAGCTCTTCCGGGGTGGGCTCGCGGCCCATCTCCTGGAGCATCTGGCGGGAGATGCGGTTGAGCTTGTTGATGGTCTCGATCATGTGCACCGGGATACGGATGGTGCGCGCCTGGTCGGCGATCGAGCGGGTGATCGCCTGGCGAATCCACCAGGTGGCGTAGGTCGAGAACTTGTAGCCGCGACGGTATTCGAACTTGTCCACCGCCTTCATCAGGCCGATGTTGCCTTCCTGGATCAGGTCGAGGAACTGCAGGCCGCGGTTGGTGTACTTCTTGGCGATGGAGATCACGAGGCGCAGGTTGGCCTCGACCATCTCTTTCTTCGCCCGGCGAGCCTTGGCTTCACCGATGGACATGCGGCGGTTGATGTCCTTGATTTCGTTGACCGTCAGTTCGACTTCCTGCTCAAGGTCCACCAGCTTCTGCTGGTTGCGCTTGATGTCGTCGGACAGGCGGCCAATGGCTTCGGCGTACTTCGCTTTGCCGCTGGCCAGGCCGTCGGCCCAGGTCAGGTCGACTTCGTTACCCGGGAACAGGCGCAGGAAGTCGGCGCGGGGCATGCGGGCATCGCGGACGCAGAGCTGCATGATGGCGCGTTCCTGGGCGCGGACGCGGTCCAGGGCGCTGCGAACTTTCTCCACCAGCGCGTCGAATTGCTTCGGCACCAGCTTGATGGGCATGAAGAGCTCGGCCAGGGCCAGCAGTTCCGCAATGGCCTCCTTGCTGCTGCGGCCATGCTTCTTGAGCGCCTTCTTGGCTTTCTCGAGCTGCTCGGACACGGCGGTGAAGCGGCGAAGGGCTTCTTCCGGGTCGGGGCCACCATCGCCCTCGTCCTCGGAGTCGTCGCTTTCGCCTTCTTCGTCTTCTTCGTCGTCGTCCTTGGTCTTGGCGGCGGCGTTGTCGTCCTTGAGTTCAGGCTCGACTTCTTCGGCCGGCAGGGTGCCGTCATCAGGATCGATGTAGCCGTTGAGTACGTCGGAGAGGCGGCCACCTTCGGTGGTGACGCGGTGGTATTCGCTGAGAATGCCGTCGACGGCTCCGGGGAAGTGGGCGATAGCGCTCATCACTTCACGGATGCCTTCTTCGATGCGTTTGGCGATTTCGATCTCGCCTTCGCGGGTCAGCAGCTCCACGGTGCCCATTTCACGCATGTACATGCGCACTGGGTCGGTGGTGCGACCGATGTCGGTCTCCACCGCGGCCAGGGCGGCGGCGGCTTCTTCGGCTGCGGCTTCGTCGGTGTCGGCTTCGGCCAGCAACAGGGCATCCGCATCCGGGGCACTCTCGAATACGTTGATCCCCATGTCGTTGATCATGCGGATGATGTCTTCCACCTGTTCCGGATCGGAAATATCCTCCGGCAGGTGGTCGTTGACCTCCGCGTAAGTCAGGTATCCCTGCTCACGGCCACGGGCGATCAACTCTTTGAGGCGAGACTGCTGTTGCGCTTTTCCGGACATAGCACCCTATCCACTTAAGGTCTTGGCGGGCTAAAAACAAGCCGAGGATTATACCTGATCCGGGGCCTCACGCGCCAGTTGAGGTCGGTGTCAGGGGGGACGTGTTGCGGCTGAGGAGGTCGCGCAGCTGATCTTTTTCCTCTGCGCTCAGTTCGCTTTGCCGCGCTTTCCGCAGCAGACTTTCCAGGCGGCGTTCCCGCTGGCGGGCCGATAAGCTAGTTATAGTGTCGAAAAACTGTTGTTCAAGGTTGTCTTCGGAAATCAGCCATTCCTTCTCCGCCAGCGCCCTCAGCAGACGGCCCTGTTCGGTACCGTGCCAGCGGGCGATCAGCTGCAGCGAGCGGAGTTTCGGATTCTTTTGCACGGCCTCGACCAAGGCCACCATCAGCTGGGCATAGGTGTCGTCTTCGGCGGCGAAATGGGCGGCATCTTCCACCTTCTGGGCGAGCGAGGGATGGTGGAGCAGGGTGCGCAGCGCGGTCAGGGTGGGGGTTTCCACCTTCACTTCGGTGCGCGGCGGCCGCTTGAAGTCGTCGCGGCCCTGCCGGTTCCACTTCTTGCCGTCCTTCTTCCAGTCGCCCTTCTTCCATTCCTTGCGCTGGCCGCCCTGCTGCCAGTCTCCCTGGGGCTGCGCCGGCGCCTCGAAGTAGTGGGAAGGGTCCACGTCGTGCTGCTGGTCGTCATAACCGGAAAAACTTTCGTAGTAGGCATCTTCCGACGTCCCGTGAACATCCTGGCTGGCGCTGCCGCTGGGCATGCTTCGGGCCAATTGGCCCAGGGCGTCACCATTCAGGCCTGTGATTTCGGCCAGGCGCTGACGCATCAGGACTTTCAGGTTGGCGCCGGGTATGCGCTCGATCAGCGGGGCGGCGAGCGTCGCCAGGTGCGCCTTGCCTTCCAGGGAGGCGGGGTCGGCTTCCAGCGTCAGTTGCTGGAAGAAGTAGTCGGCCAGGGGTTGGGCGTGCTGGGTGATCCGTGCGCGGAAGGCGTCGGTGCCTTCCTTGCGGACCAGGCTGTCGGGGTCTTCGCCTTCCGGCAGGAAGAGGAAGCGCGCGCGTCGGCCGTCTTCCAGGCTTGGCAATGTGGCCTCCAGGGCGCGCCATGCGGCCTTGCGCCCGGCCTGGTCGCCATCGAAGCAGAAGAGGATGCTCGGCACCAGGCGGAACAGGCGCCGAACGTGTTCTTCGCTGGTGGCTGTGCCCAGGGTGGCGACCGCATTGCGCAGGCCCTGTTGGGCAAGCGCGATGACGTCCATGTAGCCCTCGACCACCATGATTTCGTCGAGGTTGCGATTGTGCTTGCGTGCCTCGAACAGGCCGTAGAGTTCCTGCCCCTTGTGGAACACCGGGGTTTCAGGGGAGTTCAGGTACTTGGGCTTGTCGTCGCCGAGTACGCGGCCGCCGAAGGCGATGATCCGGCCGCGACTGTCGCGTATCGGGAACATCACACGGTCGCGGAAACGGTCGTAGCGCTTGCCCGTGTCGGCGTTCTCGATCAGCAGGCCGGCGTCGATCATGTGCTTCTGTTGCAGGCTGTCGCCGCCCATGTGCTTGAGCAGGTTGTCCCAGCCGGGCGGGGCGAAGCCGAGTGCGAAATCACGGGCGATCTCGCCGGTCAGGCCGCGGCCCTTGAGGTACTCCACCGCAGCCTTGCGGGTGGGGTGTTGCTTCAGGGCGTGACGGTAGTAGTCCGATGCCGCGGTCAGCAGGGCGTAGAGTGGTGAGTCGCTGGGCTGTCGTGGTCGGTTGCTACGCCCGGCGCCTTCTTCCCGGGGAACATCCAGGCCTGCGCGCTTGGCCAGTTCCTCGACCGCCTGGGGGAAGTCCAGGTGGTCGTGGTCCATGATGAACCCGAGGGCGTTGCCGCCGGCGCCGCAGCCGAAGCAGTAGTAGAACTGCTTGTCCGGGCTGACGCTGAAAGAGGGCGTTTTCTCGTTATGGAAGGGGCAGCGCGCGGTGTAGTTCTTGCCGGCCTTTTTCAGCTGCACGCGCGAGCCGACCACTTCGACGATGTCGGTGCGGTTCAGCAGGTCGTCGATGAAGCCTTGGGGAATCAGGCCGGCCATAAAGGGGCTGCTCGGGTCGCGGAAAGGGTCAAAGCATACTCGCGCCAGGGCGGAGTGGCGACAGGCGGGAGCATGGTCCCGGAAAGCAAAAAACCCCGCGATTCGCCTTGGCGAAGCGGAGTTTTCCGTGTGCCCATCATGCACTCGCCCGGCCAGGGCCGGGCGATGCTGGAGCGTGCAGCTGAGAGGTTAACTCAGTACAGGCGCTCGCGGCGACGCTGTTCGCGCTGCACTTTCTTGGCGTGACGCTTGACGGCGGCAGCGGCCTTGCGCTTGCGCTCAGCGGTGGGCTTTTCGTAGAACTCGCGGCTACGGACTTCAGCCAGTACACCGGCTTTCTCGCAGGAGCGCTTGAAACGACGCAGGGCTACGTCGAAGGGTTCGTTCTCTTTAACTTTGACGGCTGGCATCCAGGTCGTACCTTCATCAATTACCGAATGGTCGACGCATTCCGGCAATAGCAGGCTCAGTGCGTCGGATTTCAAGGGCTGCGGATATTAACGCCTTGGGCCTTGGAATGCAAAGCCTTCAGTCGAAAACCGCTGGTCGGCGAGAGGGGCGAGGATTATGATTCGCGGCTTCTCGAATTACCAGGCCAGAAAGGCTCGTTCCCATGCTAGTGCTGGGGTTGGAAACCTCCTGCGACGAAACCGGCGTCGCCCTATACGACAGTGAGCGCGGCCTGCTGGCCGATGCGCTGTTCAGTCAGATCGACCTGCACCGGGTCTACGGCGGCGTCGTGCCTGAACTCGCCTCCCGCGACCATGTGAAGCGCATGCTGCCGTTGCTGCGCCAGGTGCTGGAAGAGGCCGGCCGTACCCCCGAAGACATCGATGGCATCGCCTATACCGCCGGCCCCGGACTGGTGGGAGCGCTGCTGGTCGGTGCGTCCTGCGCCCAGGCGCTGGCCTTTGCCTGGGGCGTTCCGGCACTGGGTGTGCACCACATGGAGGGCCATCTGCTGGCTCCCATGCTGGAAGAGCAGCCGCCGCAGTTCCCGTTCGTCGCCCTGTTGGTTTCGGGCGGGCACACCCAGTTGGTCCGGGTCGATGGCATCGGCCGCTACGCCTTGCTGGGCGAGTCGGTGGATGATGCCGCCGGCGAGGCCTTCGACAAGACCGCCAAGCTGATCGGACTGGGTTATCCCGGTGGCCCCGAGATCGCTCGTCTGGCCCAGAGCGGTACCCCGGGCCGCTTCACTTTCCCTCGCCCGATGACCGATCGTCCGGGGCTGGACTTCAGCTTCAGCGGCCTCAAGACCTTCGCCCTCAATACCTGGCAGCAATGCCGCAATGCTGGGGACGACGGCGAGCAAACCCGTTGCGACATCGCTCTGGCCTTCGAGCAGGCGGTGGTGGAGACTCTCACCATCAAGTGCAAGCGGGCCCTCAAGCAGACCGGCTTGAAGAACCTGGTGATCGCGGGAGGCGTAAGTGCCAACCAGTCGCTCCGCCAGTCCCTGGCGCGGATGCTGGGAGAGCTGAACGGCGAGGTGTTCTACGCCCGCCCGCGCTTCTGCACCGACAACGGCGCCATGATTGCCTATGCCGGTTGCCAGCGCTTGCTGGCGGGGCAGCAGGACGGCCCGGCAATCACCGTGCAGGCCCGTTGGCCGATGGAGCAGCTTCCCGCCATCTGACCGCTGTGTACGCGGTGTTCACTCGGATGCATCAGAAATGCCGTTCGCGTCCGGCGAAAAGGTCGCGTAGATTGCCGCGATGGCGCCAGACGATGAGTGCGGTGAGTACCGTCATCGGCAGCAGGGCGCCGGGTTGCCGCCAGGCCAGCAGTGGCAGGGTGAGCGGCGTGGCGATCAGGGCGGCCAGGGAACTGGTGCGGGTCAGGTAGAAGGTCAGCAGCCAGGTGCTGATGGCCAGCAAGGCGGCGGGGGGATAGAGCCCCAGGAGCATGCCGGCGGCAGTGGCGACGCCCTTGCCGCCGCGGAAGCGGAAGTACAGCGGATACAGGTGCCCGAGTACAGCGGCAAGGCCGATCCAGGCCTGCTGTTGGATACCCAGGCCGCAGAGGTGGGCGATCAGTACCGGCAGCAGGCCTTTAAGCAGGTCGCCGAGCAGGGTCAGGATCGCGAGTTTCTTGCCCGCCACCCGCAACATGTTGGTGGCGCCAGGGTTGCCGGAACCCTGGGCACGCGGGTCGCCCGTGCCGAACAGCCGGCTGAGCAGAATGGCGAAGGACAACGATCCGAGCAGGTAGGCGAGAGTCGCCAGCAGCCAAAACATGGTATCCATTCCGGGGCGAGGAAGTCCCGATTCTAGCGGGGCAGCACTGACGTGGACATGGTTTTCATCGAAGGTCTGGAAGTCGACACCGTCATCGGTGCCTACGACTGGGAGCGCAGCATTCGCCAGTGCCTGCGCCTGGACCTGCAGTTCGGCTGGGACAATCGTCCCGCCGCGGAAGGCGATGACCTGGAGAAGGCCCTCGACTATGCCTCTGTGTCCCAGCGTATCCAGGCGTTCGCCGCCGAGTCCCAGTTTCTTCTGGTTGAGACCTTCGCCGAGCGCCTGGTGGCGCTGCTGATGGCCGAGTTCAATATCCCCTGGGTCCGCCTGAAGTTGCACAAGCCGGGGGCCGTCCCGGCTGCCAGCAGCGTTGGTGTGGAGATCGAGCGCGGATGTCGCTGACGCGTATCTACCTCGGGCTCGGCAGCAATATCGAGCGCGAACGCAACCTGACCGCCGGCCTCGACGCGCTGGCGGTATTCCTTCATGACCTGCGCTGCTCGCCAGTGTTCGAGAGCCTGCCGGTCGGTATTCGCAGCGGCAACTTCTTCAACTTCGTGGTGGAGGCGAAGACCGACCTTCCCTTGCATGAACTGGATCGCCGGCTCAAGGACATCGAGGCCGATAACGGCCGCTATGCGCCAGGTCGCAAGGGGTTGCCGCTGGACATCGACGTGTTGCTCTACGGCGATCGCGTCGGCAACTTCGACGGCCTGGTCCTGCCCCGCGCCGAGGTGCTTAAGAACGCTTTCGTGCTCTGGCCCCTGTCGATCCTGGCCCCTGACACCCTTCATCCGGGCGAGGAGCGCAGCTTCGCCGACCTCTGGGAGTCGTCCGCCATTCAGCAGGCGCTCTGGCCGGCCTCCTTCCGTTGGCACGGTGTCGAGCTGACTCCCGTCACGCTGCTGCAGGCCTACCCCGCGCCGGCCTGAGGTGCTCAGGTCGGGCGGTCGGCTGCGCTATTCCGCCTGTAGTCTTCCAGTGCCGCCAGCCGAGCCCGCGTCAGGGCCTGGCCCAGTTCCGCGCCTTTGAAGCCCTGTTCCAGCAGCGGCTGGACGGCCACCGCTCGCGCGACGGAAGCCGCACCCAGCAGGTACGCCGATTGTGGGTAGTCGCGCTGTTCCAGCCCGGTGCGTCCACGGGCATCCATTTCAGCGGCGGCGACGAATTCCTCGAAGCGCTGTGGGCGGCGGAATACGTCGAAGGCCTGCAGCAGCTCGAGCAGCGTCGAGGCGCGCAGCTCAAGGGCGCGGTGGGCGTGGGTGTGGTACTCGCCCACCAGCAGGGCCAGTTCCTGGCAGTCGCGGGGGGCCTTGCAGCGTTCGTTCACGGCCTTGATGAGTTTCAGGCCGCGTACTTCATGGGCGACATGGCGGGGCCATTCCGTCTCGGGAGTCAGTCCTTTGCCCAGGTCGTGGAGCAGGCAGGCCCAGCGCACGGTCAGGGGTTGCTCATGCTCTGCGCACTGGCGCAGAACCGCCAGGGTATGCAGGCCAGTGTCCACTTCGGGATGATGCTGCTCCGGCTGGGGCACGCCGAACAGGCGGTCCAGTTCGGGCATCCACGCGGCCAGGGCGCCACTGTCCCGCAGCACCTGGATGAAGATGTCCGGGCGCGGCTCCATGAGGGCGCGGGAAATTTCCTTCCAGCTGCGCTCGGGTGTGAGAGCGTCCAGTTCGCCGGAGTCAGCGATCTGTCGCATCAGTTCGAGGGTTTCGCCGGCGACCTGGAAGCCTAGGGGGGCATAACGGGCCGCGAAGCGTGCCACGCGCAACACGCGCAGCGGGTCTTCGGCGAAGGCCGGGGAGACGTGGCGCAGCACCCGGGCCTCGAGGTCCTTCCGTCCGCCGTAGGGGTCGATGAGGCGGCCGTGCTCGTCTTCGGCCATGGCGTTGACCGTGAGGTCGCGGCGGATCAGGTCCTGTTCCAGGGTGACGTCCGGGCTGGCGTGGAAGGTGAAGCCGCCGTAGCCACGTCCGCTCTTGCGTTCGGTGCGTGCCAGGGCGTATTCCTCGCCGGTTTCCGGGTGCAGGAACACCGGGAAGTCGGCGCCCACCGGGCGAAAGCCCTGTGCGGCCATCTCTTCTGCGGTAGCGCCTACGACCACCCAGTCGACTTCGCTTACCAGGCGACCCAACAGGCGATCGCGAACCGCGCCGCCCACTTTGAATATCTGCATGTCTTGCCTCCGTGGACGCGGAGGATAGCAGCCCGGCGCGCAGCGGGGAGCGGTCCGGCCGGTGCGATCAGGGTGCTGTCCATCGGTTCGGCGCTGCCACGGACGGGGCCGGCACCGACGAGCTGGAGGATGCGGATCTGCTGGGCGGGTGCAGGTGACTAGCGCCGGGCGCATCTGAGGAGGGCTTCCATGAGACATGGCCGCATGCTCGGCGAGTGCCGGCATGCGGTCACATGATCAAATGGGTGGAATGATCAGGTCCAGGCGCGGGTATTCCCCGTCCTCAGTGCGTTCCCCCTTTGGGGGAACATGGTGGACTCCGGTGATCTGTTCGCCGTAGCGGGTCTCCAGGTGGACGTCGAAGCCCCAGAGCCGGTGAAGGTGCTTGAGCACGTCCTCGGTGGATTCACCCAGGGGTTTGCGGTCGTGCTGCTGGTGGCGGAGGGTCAGCGATCGGTCGCCCCGGCGGTCGACGCTCCAGATCTGCACATTGGGCTCGCGGTTGCCGAGGTTGTACTGGGCGGCCAGTTGCTCGCGGATCACTCGATAGCCCGACTCGTCGTGGATGGCCGGAACCAGCAGTTCGTCCTTCTGGTCGTCGTCGAGGATGCTGAACAGCTTGAAGTCGCGGATCACCTTGGGCGAGAGGAACTGCAGGATGAAGCTCTCGTCCTTGAAGCTCTTCATGGCGAACTTGAGGGTGGAGAGCCAGTCGCTGCCAGCGATGTCGGGGAACCAGCGCTTGTCCTCCTCGGTGGGGTCTTCGCAGATGCGGCGGATGTCGCGGTACATGGCGAAGCCCAGTGCGTAGGGGTTGATGCCGCTGTAGTAGGGGCTGTCGAAGGATGGCTGGTAGACCACGCTGGTGTGGGACTGGAGGAACTCCATCATGAAGCCCTCGGTGACCAGGCCCTCGTCGTAGAGGTCGTTGAGGAGGGTGTAGTGCCAGAAGGTGGCCCAGCCCTCGTTCATCACCTGGGTTTGCCGTTGCGGGTAGAAGTACTGGGCGATCTTGCGCACGATGCGCACGATCTCGCGCTGCCAGGGCTCCAGCAGCGGAGCGTGTTTCTCGATGAAGTAGAGGATGTTCTCCTGGGGTTCGGCCGGGAAGCGCTGGTTGTCCTTCTCGCCGCCTTTGCCGGCGCCCTTGGGGATGGTGCGCCAGAGGTCGTTGATCTGCTTCTGCAGGTGTTCCTCGCGCTCCTTCTGCCGGCGCCGCTCCTCTTCGGCGGAGATGGGATAGGGCCGCTTGTAGCGGTCGACGCCGTAGTTCATAAGGGCGTGGCAGGAGTCCAGCAGGTCTTCCACCGCGTCGATGCCGTGGCGCTCCTCGCACTGGGTGATGTACTGCTTGGCGAACACCAGGTAGTCGATGATGGAGCTGGCGTCGGTCCAGGTGCGGAACAGGTAGTTGCCCTTGAAGAAGCTGTTGTGGCCGTAGCAGGCGTGGGCGATCACCAGCGCCTGCATGGTGATGGTGTTTTCCTCCATGAGATAGGCGATGCAGGGGTCGGAGTTGATCACGATCTCGTAGGCCAGGCCCATCTGGCCGCGGGTATAACCCTTTTCGGTGGCGAGGAAGTGCTTGCCGTAGGACCAGTGGTGGTAGCCGATGGGCATACCCACCGAGGCGTAGGCGTCCATCATCTGCTCGGCGCTGATCACCTCGATCTGGTTCGGATAGGTGTCCAGCGCATAACGCTCGGCGATGCGGCTGATCTCGCGGTCGTAGGTGCGGATCAGGTCGAAGGTCCATTCGGACCCCGTGGAGATGGGCTTGCGTTCCTTCTTGCTGGCACTCATGTCACGCCTCCCTCAGGTCACGAGCCGGCGTTGGAACAGCTCGCGGAACACCGGGTAGATATCCGACGCCGAGACGATCTGCTGCTGGGCGAAGGTGTCGTCGAACGCTTCGCAGACCTGTTCGTACTCGTACCACAGCGCCTGGTGCTCGCGCGGGGTGATCTCGACGTAGGTGTAGTACTGCACGAACGGCATGATCTGCTTGATCAGGATATCCCGGCAGATGGGTGAATCGTCGTTCCAGTTGTCGCCGTCCGATGCCTGGGCCGCGTAGATGTTCCATTCGTTGATGGGATAGCGCTCGGCCATGATCTCCTGCATCAGTTTCAGGGCGCTGGAGACGATGGTGCCGCCGGTCTCGCGGGAGTAGAAGAACTCTTCCTCGTCCACCTCGCGGGCGCTGGTGTGGTGGCGGATGAACACCACCTCGATCTTGTCGTAGTTCCGCTTGAGGAACAGGTAGAGGAGGATGAAGAAACGCTTGGCGATGTCCTTGGTGGCCTGGGTCATGGAGCCGGATACGTCCATGAGGCAGAACATCACCGCCTTGGAGCTGGGGTTGGGCTGCTTCACCAGCAGGTTGTACTTGAGGTCGAAGGTATCGAGGAAGGGCACGCGCTCGATCCTGGCGCGCAGTTTCGCGATCTCCGCTTCCAGCTCCTGAATGTCGCTGAAATTGTCGGGTTCTTCGCGCTTCAGGCGGGCCAGTTCCTCCTTGGCTTCCCGCAGCTTCGCGCGGCTGGAGCCGGAGAGGGCGATTCGCCGGGCATGGGCCGAGCGCAGGGTGCGGACGATGTTGATGCGCGAGGGGTTGCCCTCGTTGCTGATACCGGCGCGCACGGTCTTGAAGGTATCGGCGCCGGTCAGGTGACGCTTGACGAGGTTGGGCAGTTCCAGGTCCTCGAACATGAAGTCGAGGAATTCCTCCTGGGTGATCTGGAATACGAAATCGTCCATCCCCTCGCCCTGGTTGCTGGCCTTGCCGCTGCCGCGTCCCCCTCCGCCGCCCTGCGGACGTGGGATGCGGTCACCGGTGGTGAACTCCTTGTTGCCGGGGTGGACGATGGTCTGCCGGCCGCCCCGGCCATGGTGCAGGACGGGCTCGTCGATGTCGCGACCGGGAATGCTGATCTGCTCGCCGTGCTCCATATCAGTGATGGAGCGGCGGCTCACGGCCTCCTCAACGGCCTTCTTGATGTGCTCGCGATAGCGCCGCAGGAACCGCTGGCGGTTCACGGTGCTCTTGTTCTTGCCATTCAAACGCCTGTCGATGACATAGCTCATAGATGCCCCTCCGGGGCAGCGCCAAGTTTCACGCCGCAAGCTGCAAGGGGGCGATCCCGCTTGCGGCTTGCAGCTGACGGCTTGTGGCTGCGATTACTGCGACTTGCGTACCCGCAGGTACCATTCGGACAGCAGGCGAACCTGTTTCTCCGTGTAGCCGCGCTCGACCATGCGTTTGACGAAGTCGTTGTGCTTCTGCTGTTCCTCCTTGCTGCCCTTGGCATTGAAGCTGATGACCGGCAGAAGGTCTTCGGTGTTGGAGAACATTTTCTTCTCGATGACCACCCGCAGCTTCTCGTAGCTGAGCCAGCTGGGATTCTTCCCGTTGTTGTTGGCTCGGGCGCGCAGCACGAAGTTGACGATCTCGTTGCGGAAATCCTTCGGGTTGCTGATGCCGGCGGGCTTCTCGATCTTCTCCAGTTCCTCGTTCAGGGCGACACGGTTGAGGATCTCGCCGGTTTCCGGGTCGCGGTATTCCTGGTCCTGGATCCAGAAGTCCGCGTACAGCACATAGCGGTCGAAGATGTTCTGGCCGTACTCGCTGTAGGACTCGAGGTAGGCGGTCTGGATCTCCTTGCCGATGAACTCGATGTAGCGCGGCGCCAGGTATTCCTTGATGTAGCGCAGGTAGCGTTCGCGTACCTCGGCCGGGAACTGCTCCTGCTCGATCTGCTGCTCCAGGACGTAGAGCAGGTGCACCGGGTTGGCCGCCACCTCATGGGGGTCGAAGTTGAAGACCTTGGAGAGGATCTTGAAGGCGAAGCGGGTGGACAGGCCGTTCATGCCTTCGTCCACGCCGGCCGAGTCGCGGTATTCCTGGATGGACTTGGCCTTGGGGTCGGTGTCCTTGAGGTTCTCGCCGTCGTACACCCGCATCTTCGAGTAGACGTTGGAGTTCTCAGGCTCCTTCAGGCGCGAGAGCACGGAGAACTGGGCCAGCATGCGCAGGGTGTCCGGGGCGCAGTGGGCCTTGGCCAGGGAACTGTTGATGAGGAGCTTGTCGTAGATCTTGATCTCGTCGGTGACCCGCAGGCAGTAGGGCACCTTGACGATGTAGATCCGGTCGATGAACGCCTCGTTGTTCTTGTTGTTGCGGAAGCTGTGCCATTCCGACTCGTTGGAGTGGGCCAGGATGATGCCGCTGAAGGGCAGCCCGCCCAGGCCTTCGGTGCTGTTGTAGTTGCCTTCCTGGGTGGCGGTGAGCAGCGGGTGCAGCACCTTGATCGGGGCCTTGAACATCTCGACGAATTCCATCAGGCCCTGGTTGGACCGGCACAGTGCGCCTGAATAGCTGTAGGCGTCGGCGTCGTTCTGCGGGAATTCCTCCAGCTTGCGGATATCCACCTTGCCCACCAGCGAGGAGATGTCCTGGTTGTTCTCGTCACCCGGCTCGGTCTTGGCGATGGCGATCTGGTTGAGGATCGAGGGGTAGAGCTTGACCACGCGGAACTTGCTGATGTCACCGCCGAACTCGTTCAGGCGCTTGGTGGCCCAGGGCGAGATCACCGTGCGCAGGTAGCGCCGGGGAATGCCGTACTCCTCCTCCAGGATGGCTCCGTCCTCGTCGGGGTTGAACAGGCCGAGGGGCGACTCGAAGACCGGCGAGCCCTTGATGGCGTAGAAGGGGACGCGTTCCATGACCTGCTTGAGTTTTTCCGCCAGGGAGGACTTGCCGCCCCCCACCGGCCCCAGCAGATAGAGGACCTGCTTCTTCTCTTCCAGGCCCTGGGCGGCGTGGCGGAAGTAGGACACGATCTGGTCGATGCACTCTTCCATGCCATGGAAGTCGGCGAACACCGGGTAACGCCGGATCACCTTGTTGGAGAAGATCCGCGACAGTCGTGGATCGGCCGACGTGTCCAGCAACTCTGGCTCCCCAATGGCCATGAGCATGCGTTCGGCGGCGGTGGCGTAAGCGCTGCGATCCTGTTTGCACAGGTCCAGATATTCCTGGAGGGAATATTCCTCCTGGCGGGTCGCTTCGAAACGCTGTTGGAAGTGGCTGAAAATGCTCATGACGTCACCTCGCTGGAAACAGGAAGCCGGCGCGGGGTCGGTTGTGCGGGTGCGGGCGGTCAGCCGAGGAAGGTCGGCCGATGGAAATCCCCCAGAACACCTCAATGGTCGCTGCCGATGGCCCGGAGCCGGTGTACCGGCTCTCCCCTTTTTTGGATGGCCTGAGCTAAGAGTAGCCCGTTCTCGGCGAGGTCAAGGATGACGGAACGATAACAAGGGATTACCGTCCGTCGGAGAAATGGCGCCAAGCCACGCGTGGCGCGGGGTTGCGCCACGCGGAAAAAAATTTCAATCGGTGCCGCCCTGGGCGACATCCCCGGGATAGACGCTTCGCCACAGTTCGAAGCCCCCATCCAGGCTGTAGACCTCGGAAAAACCCTGGTGGGCGAGGTAGGCGGCTGCCCCCTGGCTGGAGTTGCCGTGGTAGCAGGCGACGATCAGCGGTTTGTCGAAGTCGGCGTGGGCGATGAAGTCCGCAAGGGAGTGGTTGTCCAGGTGGCGGGAGCCGCTGATGTGCCCTTGGGCGAAGCTCTGCGGGTCGCGGATGTCCACAACCACTGCACCCTGTTCGCGCAGGTCGTGGGCCCGTTCCGGGGCGATGCGTTGGAATTCACTCATGGTGGTTCTCCTGGCAGCTGCAACTGATGCGCTGGCCGCTGTCGATGTTCAGCAGGGTCATGGTGCCACCCCATACGCAGCCGGTGTCGAGGGCGAAGAGCCCGGGTTCGTTGCACTGGCCTTCCAGGGCCGCCCAGTGGCCGAAGATGATCTTCTGTCCGTGGGTCTTGCGGTTGGGGAAGCTGAACCAGGGGGCGTATCCGGGCGGCGCCGTGCCGAGGCCTTCCTTGGTCTTGAGGTCCAGGGTTCCGTCGGCCTTGCAGAAGCGCATGCGGGTGAAATAGTTGGTGATGACCCTCAGGCGAGTGACGCCGTGCAGGTCCTTGTCCCACTTGGCGGGCTCGTTGCCGTACATGCCGTCCAGGAACAGCGGCAGCCGGGCATCGTCCTGCAGGGCTTCTTCTACTTCGGCGGCGCGCTTGAGGGCCTTCCTCAGGGTCCACTGGGGGGGGATGCCGGCATGCACCATGGCGATGTCGCGCTGCTCGTCGTAGTGCAGCAGCTTCTGTCGGCGCAGCCAGTCGAGCAGGTCGGCCCGGTCGGGGGCGTCGAGGATTTCCCTCAGGGTATCGGCCTTGCGCAGGCGTTCTATGTTGTGGGCCACGGCCAGCAGGTGCAGGTCGTGGTTGCCCAGGACGCAGACCACGGAGTCCCTGATCGAAAAGAGGAAGCGCAGAGTCTCCAGGGACTTGGGGCCGCGATTGACCAGGTCTCCCACCAGCCAGAGCCGGTCCTTCGCCGGGTCGAAGTGCACCTGATCCAGCAGGCACTTCAGTTGATCGAGGCAACCCTGGAGGTCGCCGACCGCGTAAGTCGTCATGGATGTCCCCTCAGTGCAGGGCGCCGGGAACGGCCAGGCGGAAGGGGGCGATGGGGGCGTCGAAGCGTTTGCCGTCGTCGGCGACCATCTGGTAGCTGCCCTGCATGGTGCCCACCCGGGTCGCCATGACGGTGCCACTGGTGTAGGTGTGGCTGGCGCCCGGGGCGATGAGTGGCTGCTGGCCGACCACGCCGGCGCCACGGACTTCCTGCACATGGCCGTCACCGTCGGTGATCACCCAGTGCCGGCTCAGGAGTTTGGCGGGCCGCTCACCGTTGTTGGTGATGGTGACGGTGTAGGCGAAGGCGAAGCGGTTCTGCTCCGGCTGCGACTGTTCCGGGAGGAAGCGGGTGGCGACGCTGACATCGACCTGGTAGCGGGAATCGGACACGCGGGCACTCTCGAATAGCTGGGTACTGAGTCTAGGAGTCGGGCTGGGACGCGGCCAGTTGGTCGGCCAGGCGGACGAAGGCGGCCAGGTCGAGCTGCTCGGGGCGCAGCCCGCCGTCGACGCCGGCGGCTTCGATGGCGGCGGCGTCAAGCAGGCCCTTGAGGGTGTTGCGCAGGGTCTTGCGGCGCTGGTTGAAGGCCTCGCGGACGACGCGTTCGAGCAGGGCGGGATCCTTGGCAGGGTGCGGCAGCACTTCATGGGGCACCAGGCGCACGATGGCCGAGTCCACCTTGGGCGGCGGATTGAAGGCGCCGGGGCCGACGTTGAACAGGTGCTCCACCCGGCAGTGGTACTGGACCATGATGGACAGGCGACCCCAATCGCCACCGCCCGGCTCGGCGGCCAGGCGCTCGACGACTTCCTTCTGCAGCATGAAGTGCATGTCGCGGATCAGGTCGGCGTGGGCCAGCAGGTGGAAGATCAGCGGGGTCGAGATGTTGTACGGCAGGTTGCCCACCACGCGAAGGCTGTGGGGGGCGGCATCGAGTCGGCGGAAATCGAACTTGAGCGCGTCGCCCTGGTTCAGGCGGAAGTTCGGCAACTGGCCGAAACGATGCGTGAGGATGGGGATCAGGTCCAGGTCCAGCTCGATCACGTCGAGCTGCGCGCCGCTAGCCAGCAGGCCTTCGGTCAGGGCGCCCTGACCCGGGCCGATTTCCAGCAGGCGCTCGCCTTCCCTCGCGTGGATGCTGCGCAGGATGCGATGGATGATGCCGGCGTCGTGCAGGAAGTTCTGGCCGAACCGCTTGCGCGCGCGGTGTTGGTAGTGATCTGGCATTGCGGGCTCCGAGGGGAGCAGCTTGAAGCCTGTGGCTAGAAGCTGGAAGCGGGGAAAAGCGCGCAGTCTACAGCATTGCGCCGATCAGGCCGAAGTGCGGAGCTGATCGGCGGCTCGCTCAGCCTCGACTGCCGGCCATCTGATAGGCGGTCTCCAGCGCCACCTCCAGGCTGCCGCAATCGATGTCGCCGGTGCCGGCAAGGTCCAGGGCGGTGCCGTGGTCCACCGAGGTGCGGATGATGGGCAGGCCGAGGGTGACGTTCACCGCCGCGCCAAAGCCCTTGTACTTGAGCACGGGCAGGCCCTGGTCGTGGTACATGGCGAGCACGGCGTCACAGTGCTCCAGGTGCTTCGGGGTGAAGAGGGTATCCGCCGGCAGCGGGCCCACCAGGTTCAAGCCTTCGGCGCGAAGTCCCTCAAGGGTCGGCTCGATGATCTCCAGTTCTTCCCGTCCCAGGTGGCCGCCTTCCCCGGCATGGGGGTTGAGGCCGCAGACGAGTATGCGCGGACGGGGGATGCCGAACTTTTCCACCAGGTCGGTGTGCAGGATGCGGCTGACACGCTGCAGGCGCTCGGGTGTGATGGCGGCGGGGACGTCCTTCAGCGGCAGGTGGGTGGTGACCAGGGCGACACGCAGTCCCCGCGTGGCCAGCATCATGACCACCTGGCGGGTGGCGGTGAGGTCCGCGAGGAACTCGGTGTGACCGGAGAAGGCGATCCCGGCCTCGTTGATCACGCCCTTGTGCACCGGCGCTGTGATCATGCCGGCGAAGTGCCCGTCCAGGCAGCCCTGGCCGGCGCGGGTCAGGGTTTCCAGCACGTAATCGGCATTCCGGGGGTCGAGCTTGCCGGGGTATGCAGGGGCGCGCAGCGGAGTGTCCCAGACATAGAGGCTGCCTGCGGGCGCCGGAGCATCGGGCAGGGCGTCGGGGTCGATGGCGATCAGTCGGATGTCCACGCCGAGTTCGGAGGCGCGTCGCTCCAGCAGGTCGAGGCTGGCCACGGCGATCAGGGCGTGGGGCTGGGCATTGCGGGCGAGCAGCAGGCAGAGGTCTGGGCCGATGCCGGCGGGTTCACCGGGGGTGAGGGCGAAGCGGAGGGTGGTCATGGCGAGTCCTGTGCAGGGGGCCGATACGCTGGCGGCGATTGTACCGCCAGCGCGTGGCCGAGACTCGCTCGGTATTACAGCTTGGTTTCGACGTAGGCTTCGTCGCGGATCTGGCGCAGCCAGGCCTGCAGCTCTTCGTCGTACTTGCGGTTACGCAGGATGTTCATCGCTTGCTGCTCGCGGAACTGCTCGCTGCTGTCGGTGGCACGACGGCCGAGGACTTCCAGCACGTGCCAGCCGTAGGGGCTCTTGAACGGCTTGGAGAGCTTGCCGGCCGGGGTCTGGGCCATGACTTCGCGGAACTCCGGCACCAGGGCGTTGGGGTCGATCCAGTTCAGGTCGCCACCGTTGAGGGCCGAACCCGGGTCCTCGGAGAAGGCCTTGGCCAGCTCGCCGAAGTCCTCGCCGGACTGGATGCGCTCATACAGGCGCTCGGCCAGGCGGCGGGTATCCGCTTCACTGCGGATTTCGCTGGGCTTGAGCAGGATATGGCGGACATGCACTTCGTCGCGTACCTGGGTCTCGCCACCGCGCTTGTCCAGCAGCTTGAGGAGGATGAAGCCACCCGGGGTGCGGACCGGCTCGGTGACCTCGCCCACTTGCAGGGCGCTGATCATGCCGTCGAAGGGAGGCGGCAGCTGGGCGGCCTTGCGCCAGCCGATCTCGCCGCCTTCCAGCGCGGTCTCGCCCGCGGAGCGGGAGATGGCCAGCTGGGCGAAGTCGGCGCCTTGGCGCAGTTGCTGGTAGAGCTCCTGGGCCTGGCGCTCGGCCGACTGGATGGTGCTCGGCGAGGAGCCCTCCGGCACCGGGATCAGAATATTGGCCAGGCGGAACTCTTCGGACAGTTGCAGCTTGCCCATGTCGGATGCGAGGAAGTTCTGCACTTCCTGGTCGGTGACCTGGATGCGCTCGGCGACGCGGCGTTGGCGCACGCGGCTGATCACCATCTCGCGGCGAACCTGGTCGCGGGCGTCTTCATAGGAGAGGCCGTCGCTGGACAGGGCGGCGCGGAACTGGTCCACGCTCATGCCATTGCGCTGGGCGATGGCTTCGATGGCCTGGTTCAGTTCCTCGTCCGCGATGCGGATACCGGAGCGATCCCCGATCTGCAGCTGGATGTTCTCGATGATCAGGCGTTCCAGCACCTGCTGGCTCAGCACATTCTCGGGGGGCAGCGAGGCGCCGCGCTTGGCGATGGTCTGCTGCACTTCCCGCAGGCGCTGGTCCAGCTGGCTCTGCATGATCACGTCGTTGTCGACGATGGCGACCACTCGGTCGATGGGGCGAACCTCGGCATGGGCGAGGCCGCCGAGGAGAACTGCGCCCAGCAGCAGCGGGCGCAGGCGATTAGCGAGCTTGTTCTTCACGTTCACGGTAGCCTTGAATGCCTTTGTCCAGGAAGCTTTCGGCCTTGTTGCCGACGATGCCGCCGAGGCCCTTGAGCACGATCTGCAGGAAGATCCCGCGGTCGCCGCTGTTGTTGGTGGTGTCCGGCGTCTGGTCGAACTCGTCGTAGTCGACCCAGTAGCGGTTGATCAGGCGCAGCTTCCAGCAGCAGCTGTCGTACTCGAAGCCGCCGAAGGCTTCCAGGGTGCGATCGCGGTTGTAGTCGTACTGCCAGCGGGCGATTGCGCTCCATTGCGGGACCAGCGGCCAGATGACGGAGAAGTCATGCTGGCTGATCTTGTAGTAGTCCTCGATGAAGTTCGCGCTGCCCGGGGTGCCGAAGTCGCCGCCGCCCACGACCCAGTTACCGGTGGACTGGTCGTAGCGCACGGTGTCGTTGCGGTAGCGGTAGCCGGCGTTGACCACCTTGTTCGGGTTGTCTTCAGGCTGGTAGTGGAACATCGCACTGCCCGAACGGGTGCTGTGAGAGTCCGGGTCCCAGTTGAAGGTGGAGTTGATGCGCCAGTCGCGGTTGAAGCGGTACATGTACTCCAGCGCATAGGGCGATACTGAGGCCTGGGCGTCGTCACGGGTCTTGTAGTCGATGCCCGGCAGCTGCACCTTGCGGTCTTCGAAATAGAAGGCCTGGCCGATGCTGAAGCGCTGGCGTTCGAAGCCGTTGGACTCGATCCAGCGGTTGGTCACACCCAGGGAGACCTGGTTGGCGTCGCCGATGCGGTCGCGGCCGGAGAAGCGGTTTTCGCGGAACAGGGAGGCGTAGCTGAAGGTCGACTCGCCGGTGTCGAACACAGGGATATCGGTCTGGTCTTCCTCGGGGACATAGAGGTAGAACAGGCGCGGTTCCAGGGTCTGGGTGTAGTCCTTGCCGAAGAACTGGGTCTTGCGGTCGAAGTACAGGCCGCTGTCCACGCTGTAGATGGGCACGCTGCGATCTGGGGCATCGTCGAAGGCAGACTTGGCGATGCCGCCCTTCGTGAGGTCGAAGCCTTGTGCGTCCAGATCCAGGTCGTACTGGGTATAGGCGTACTTGACCTGGGGTTTGAGGAAGCCCCAGGTCCAGTTCATCGGCAGGCTGACGCTGGGCTCCAGGTGGGCACGGTCGCCATTGGCGCGGGCCAGGCCGCGGATGTTGTTGTCGTTCCAATTGGTCAGGTTGCCGTCGATGTCGCTGAACTGGCCGTCGCGCAGGTTGCGGTCGAAGCGCACGAACTCGGTGCTGTAGGCGAAGTTCAACCCTGCCGGCTTGAAGGGCAGCGCGCCGTCCAGGGTGATCTGCGGCAGGCGATCGTAAGGGGTGATATCGGTGATGGTGGCCAGCTCGTAGGCGTGCGCGTTGAGCTTGGCGGTGTAGCCGTTGCCCCGGTAGGTCAGGGTGCCGCGCTGGTTGACGTAGGTGGGCGCGTCCACACCCAGGTCGGTGTCCAGGTCCTCGAAATAGTAGGGGTCGCTGATATCGGTGTAATCCACCTCGGCCAGCAAGCGGGAGTCCAGGCCGCCGGTGTGTTTCCAGTGGTACAGCCAGCGCTTCTTCTCGTACTCGGACATGAGCTCGCGCTCATCTTCCTTGTCGTTCAGGTAGGCGCCGCCCAGCTGGCCCTCGCTGCTGTGGGTCAGGTAGCGGAACTCGCCTTCCATCAGCAGGCCGCGCTTGGACATATAGCGGGGGTAGAGGGTGGCGTCGTAGTTCGGCGCCAGGTTGAAGTAGTAGGGCGTGACCAGCAGGAAGCCGGTGTCGCTGCTGCTGCCGATGGTGGGCGGCAGGAAGCCGGACTGGCGACGGTCGTCGATGGGGAAGTAGATGTACGGGGTGTAGAACACCGGAATGTCCTTGACCCGCAGGGTGACGTTGGTCGCCGTGCCGAAACCGGTGGCCGGGTTCAGCTTGATGTTGTTGCCCTTCAGGTGCCAGGCGTTGTCGCCCGGTTCGCAGCGGGTGTAGGTACCGTCCTTCAGGCGGATGATGGCGTCTTCCTGGCGCTTCGCATACAGGGCGCTACCGCGGGTGTGGGACTGGTGCAGCACGTACTCGGCGTTTTCGACCTTGGCCTCGCCGTTGTCCAGTTGCAGCTCGGCGCGGTCGCCGACCACCAGGGCGCCCTTGTCGCGCAACTTGACGTTGCCCAGCAGCTCGCCACGGTTCTCGGCCTGGTGGAGATTGGCCTCGTCGGCCTCCACCTGCATGCTGCCCTGGCGCAGGACCACGTCACCGGCGAGGGTCGCCACCTGTTGCTCCTGCTCATAGCGCGAGGCCTTGGCGGAGATGTAGGTGGGCGCGTCCTCCATCGGGGTGTCGTCGTTCATGCCCGGGCGGGTGGGCTCGACATAGGCGCCGGCGCAATAGGGGCCGGCCTCGGCGAGTTGCGCGGGGGTCAGTTGGTCCCGGGGGACCCAGTCCATATGGCTGAAGTCGGCGCTGCGGGAAGCCAGGCCTTTTCCGCCGGCCTCGGTGACCAGCGTTGCCTTGTCGCCCTGGGCTTCGCCTTCGGCAGCCGGGGCCGCACCGATGGTGGAGCTCACGGCGCTGTCACTGTGAACGGGACGTGGTGGCAGGTTCTCTACACTGGCCTTGGGCGCGCACGCCCAGCCGCCGGTGGCGGATGCCTGGCAGTCGAATTGCTCTGCGGCGACGACGAATGAGCTGGCTACGGGCTGGAGGGCCAGCAGGCTGCCGGTCACCAGCAGGGGGAATTTCTTGCGAAACGCGGGAGATCTTACTGCCATCTTGTTAGTCCGGGCTTCCTGCGCGCCTTCGGCCCGCTGGGGCCGCACGCCTCTCGATGGGCTGAAAAAGATGCTGGATAATAAAGCATGACCCGCACAACGGCTAGCGCCGCCGGAGACCACTCGATGCACCATGAAGACCTGCGCCTCGCGCAGCTCAGCCAATGGCTGGACCAGCAGTTGCCCTCCCTGTTCACGGCCCATGGCTGGGGCCCGGTTCCCGAGGCCCGGCTGGTACCCGCCAGCAGCGACGCCAGCTTTCGGCGCTACTTCCGCTGGGAGGCCGAGGATCGCACCCTCATCCTGATGGACGCTCCGCCACCGCGCGAAGACTGCCGCCCTTTCGTCAAGGTCGCCGGCATGCTGGCCGAGGCGGGCGTGCATGTCCCCCGCATCCTGGCTGCGGATGTGGAACAGGGCTTCCTGATCCTCGACGACCTCGGTCGCCAGACCTACCTGGACGTGATCGACGCGAGCAATGCCGATGCCCTGTTCGAGGACGCCATCCAGGCGCTGCTCACTTTCCAGAAACGCAGCCTCGATGCGCCCATGCCCCATTACGACGACGCGCTGCTGCGTCGCGAACTGCAGCTCTTCCCGGAGTGGTACCTGCAGCACCACCTGGGGCTGGAGTTGGAGGGCGAGCGCCTGGCGGCCTGGGAGCGCATTTCCCGCCTGCTGATCGACAGCGCGCTGGCCCAGCCCAAGGTGCTGGTGCACCGCGACTACATGCCTCGCAACCTGATGCTCAGCACGCCCAACCCCGGTGTGCTGGATTTCCAGGATGCCGTCTACGGCCCGGTCACCTATGACATCACCTGCCTGTTCAAGGATGCCTTCCTCAGTTGGCCCGAGGAGCGGGTGGCGGGCTGGCTGCAGCGCTACTGGACCCTCGCCCGCGAAGCCGGCATCCCGGTGCAGGCCGACTTCGCCGAATTCCGGCGTGCCAGCGATCTGATGGGGGTGCAGCGTCACCTCAAGGTGATCGGCATCTTCGCCCGTATCTGCCACCGCGATGGCAAGCCCAAGTACCTGGGCGATGTGCCGCGCTTCTTTGCCTATATAAAGGCAGTGATCGAAAGGCGGCCTGAACTGGCCGAACTGGGCCAGTTGCTGGCCAGCCTGCCCGATGGGGAGGCGGCTCGCGGATGAAGGCGATGATCCTCGCGGCGGGCAAGGGCGAGCGCATGCGCCCACTCACCCTGCACACACCGAAACCCCTGGTGCGCGCCGCCGGCACGCCGCTGATCGAATTCCACCTCCGCGCCCTGGCCCGTGCCGGATTCCAGGACCTGGTCATCAACCACGCCTGGCTCGGCCAGCAGATCGAGGATCACCTGGGGAGCGGCGAGCGATTCGGCCTGTCGATCCGCTACTCGCCCGAAGGCGAGCCCCTGGAGACCGGGGGCGGGATCTTCCGGGCCCTGCCGCTGCTGGGGGATGAACCTTTCCTGCTGGTCAACGGCGATGTCTGGACCGACTACGACTTCGGCCACCTGTGCCGCCCACTGGACGGCCTGGCCCATCTCGTCCTGGTGGATAACCCCGAGCACCATCCTCGGGGAGACTTCCAACTGGTGGATGGGCGCGTCAGCGAAGCGCGGGAGGGCGAGCCCAGCCTCACCTACAGTGGTATTGCCGTACTGCACCCGCGACTTTTCGAGGACTGCCAGCCGGGGGCTTTCAAACTGGCGCCGCTGCTGCGCCAGGCCATGGCCGCTGGCCAGGTGAGCGGTGAGCACTTTCGTGGCCGTTGGGTCGACGTGGGCACCCACGAGCGCCTGGCGGATGTCGAGCGCCTGTTGCAGGCGGAGGTCTGAATGCTCTGGCCCGCCACCCTGATCGGCGCCACCGCTGGCTTCGCGCTGGCGAGCATTCCCGGTGCCATGCTCGGCGGTCTGTTGGGCCAGGTGCTGGACCGACGGCTGAAGCTGGACTCCTGGAGTGCCCTCTGGGCGCGGCTGCGGGGACGGTCTGAGATCGCGAGCGGGGACCTGCTGTTCGTCCTGCTGGGACGTCTGGCCAAGAGCGACGGCCGGGTGCAGGCGGCCCATATTCAGCAGGCGCGCTCGGAAATGAAGCGCCTGGGGCTGGACGAGTCGCGCACCCGCCGCGCCATCGCGGCCTTCAATCGCGGCAAGGTCGGGCGGGACAACCTGCAGCCCGCGCTGGCCGGGCTGCGAGAGGAGCGGCTGAGCGCCGAGCGCCTCTTGCGCAGCTGCTGGCAGATGGCAGCGGCGGACGGACGCATCGGCGAGGTCGAGCGGGAACTGATCCTGCAGTGGGGCCAATGGCTCGGGTTCAAGCCGGCGCAGGTGCAGGCCCTGGGTGCAGGCTACGACACGCCGCAAGGCCTTGCCCCTGCTCGTGGCAACAGTTACAGCGAGGCGCTCAAGTTGCTGGGGGTGACGGCCGATTGCGAGCCGGCGACGATCAAGCGGGCCTATCGCCGGCTGCTGAGCAAGCACCACCCGGACAAACTGGCGGGCTCAGGTGCCAGCCCCACGGCGGTGCGTGCCGCCACCGAGCGGACCCGCGAACTGCAAAGCGCCTACAACCTGATCCGTGAGCGCCACGGCTTCCGCTAGCCGCCGGTGGCCGATGCCTTGGATCGAGGCTGCAGGTCCAGCCAGCCCCGGATGCGTCTCAGCAACTGCTCCTGCTCGCTGGCACGGTCTCCAGGCAGCGCCTTAATGGCGATCTGGATGTAGGCCGGGTGCTGCTGCCGCTTGCTGGCGTGCAGGCGCGCTTGCGCGGCATCACGGTCCGCCGGCTGGTCGCGGTAATAGAAGTCGCCGGTCGCCAGTTTCAGGTCCGGTAGCGAGTCCTCCAGGGGCGGCCCGTAGCCGGCGGGTGTTTCGGCCGCCACCAGCAACAGGTTCTGCACATCCCCGGGCTCCAGGGCTCCCAGGTACTGAACGGCCCAGTAGGCCCCGGTACCGTGACCGAGCAGCACGATGACGCCGGGCTTCTGCTGACGGGCAAAGGCCAGCGCGGCGTCGATGCGAGCGAAGGTGCGGTCGGTCTGCGACTTCTGGATGGCATCGCGCGACAGGGGCGGAGGGGCCGGATCGGTATCCGGCTCGGCGCTGCCGGCCTGCTCGGTATTGGCCGGACCCTCTTCCTGTGCCTTCTCCGGGCTCACGGCGGGCTCGGCCTGGGTCTTCTCCTCCGACTTGGGGGCGCGCGGTGGCAGCGGGTCGCCGCTGGGATCCGGCAGGGTGAGGCTCAGGGTGCTCCAGCCCAGGTCCGGCAATCCACGACGCAAGGGACCGACGGCGCGAGGCCAGTCCGCAGTTTCACCGTCGCCTGGCAGGATCACCACCAGGCCCTTGGACTCGGCGATGTTGGCGGGCTGCCACAGGGCCAGGAAATGCTCGTCTCCGGCCTTCAGCATCTGCTGCTCCCGCTGCGGCAGTCGTCGCTCGAGTCCGCGGGCTTCTTCCTGGCTGCGTTCCACCAGGGGCGCCCGCTCGACGGCAGGTGTCGGCTCCGTGGGCGTGCCGGCGTTTTCCGCCCGCAAGGGCAGGGAGGCGAACAGCGGGGCGAGGACGAGGGCCGAAAGGGCGGGTCGATGGAATCGGAGCATCCGGTGCGTACCTGGTCGAGCGGAAAAGCTGGAGCCTACTGGCTCACCGAAAATTTGTCAGGCCGGGCCTTCGCATGGTTTCGTGACCCTGGAGTAAGGTATGTGCGCTTTTCTCTTCCTGGCGATGGGTTCTCGATGATCCGTGCACTGGTTTCCCTCCTGCTGGTTGTGTGCCTGAGCCCGCCGCTGCTGGCCGCCCCGAGCACCCTGCCCCTGGACGACGCCCAGCGGCTCTGGCTGGCCGACCATGACCGGCTGCGGGTGGGCGCTGTACTGCAGGCACCCTACGTGCAGCTGGATCGGCGCCTGCAGCAATTGTCGGGCGCCAATGTGGAGCTGATGAACTGGCTGGCTCGCGAACTCGGCGTCGAACTCATCTGGCGCACCTACGACAGCCAGGGCGAGTTGGAACAGGCGCTGCGTGCCGGGCTGATCGACCTGGCGCCAGGGCTCAGCCAGACCCCCGCCGGATTGCGCCTCTGGCTGTTCTCCGATCCCTACATGCGCGTCTCCCAGTTGGTGGTGGGGGAGCGCGAGGGCAATGCTGCGGTCGACCTGGAGCAACTGGATGGCACCTCGCCCTTGGCCCTTCGACATCCCAGCGGCGTGTTCGACTACCTGAGGTCCACCTACACCAACCTCGAACTCCGGCCCATGGCCAGCGAGCGCCAGGCCTTGCAAGCCTTGCTGGCCGAGCAGGTACGTTATGCGGTGCTGGACGAGGCGCAGCTCAGCCGGTTGTCCCGTGAGCAGGAGTTCGCCGGGCTCGCCGTGGTCGCGGATATCGGCTTCCCGCAGTTGCTGCGGGTGGCGTCCCGCCGGGACTGGCCCGAGCTTGCGGCCATCGTCGACATCGCCCTGCGCAACCTCCCGGCCAAGGACCTCGACCTGCTCCATGAGCGCTGGCTGCAACCCAAGTACCCGCGCCTGGGCGAATCCGCAGGCTTCTGGCAGAACCTCAGCCTGCTGCTGGGCGTGTTGCTGTTGTCCGCCGCGGCCATCATCACCTGGCTGCGTCGTCAGCGTCGTGGCCTGGAGCGGCAGCTGCTGGACGCCCGCCATGCTCTGCAGATGCGCGAAGCCGCGGAGGAGGCGCTACGCCTCACCCAGTTCTCCATCGACCACAGCACCCTGGGCGTCCTCTGGGTGAACTGGGACAGCCATGTGCGCTACGCCAACCGGGCCGCCGAACAGATGCTCGGCTACGCCCCCGGCAGCCTGGCGGACCGGCCGCTGGCGGACTTCCAGCCCGAGTTGAACATGGACCGCTGGCTGAACCTCTGGCGCCGGGTGCGCAACAGCGACGAAGGGCCCCTGGGCTTCGAGACCCGCTGCCTGCGCCCGGACGGCAGCTGGCTGCCGGCGGACGTCTCCCTGAGCTTCCTGCGCTTCGGCTCTTCCGAGTACCTGGTGGTCTTCCTCTCCGACGCCACCGAGCGTCGTCGCGCCCGCGAGGCCCTGGAAGAGAGCGAGGCGCGTCTCAAGGGCATCGCCTCCAACGTCCCGGGACTGGTGTTCCGGCTGGAGCGTCCCGCCGCGGGCGCGCCCTCGGCCTTCGCCTTCATCGGCGAGGGCAGCGAGGGGCTGGTGGGCTACAGCGCCAGCGAATTGCTGGACACCGGACGCGGCATTCGCGGCCTGGTGCATCCGGAGGACCGCGATGGCTATTGGGCGAGCCAGCTCGCGGCCCTCGACGCGGACCGCGACTGGCACTGGCAGGGGCGCATCCTCACCCGCGACGGGCAGTTGCGCTGGGCGGACATCAAGGCCAGTGCACGGATCTTCGAGGATGGCCGCGCGGTCTGGGACGGCGTGGTCTGGGACATCACCGACAACAAGCAGATCGAACTCGAACTGGCGGCTTCCCGCGCCCAGCTGCGGGAGCTGTCCGCCCACCTGGAAAGCGTGCGTGAGGAAGAGAAGGCCCGCATCGCCCGTGAGGTTCACGACGAACTGGGCCAGGTGCTGACCGTGCTCAAGCTGGAAACCTCGATGTGCGAGCTGGCCTATGCCGACCTGGACGAGGGGCTCAAGGAGCGCCTGGAGAGCATGAAGCGCCTGATCGCCCAGCTGTTCCAGCTGGTGCGCGACGTGGCCACCGCGCTACGCCCGCCCATTCTCGATGCCGGCATCGGATCGGCCATCGAGTGGCAGGCCCGGCGCTTCGAGGCCAGGACCCAGATTCCCTGCCTGGTGGAGGTGCCGGAGCACCTGCCGGCCATTTCCGACGCCAAGGCGGTGGGGTTGTTCCGGGTGCTGCAGGAAGCCCTGACCAACGTCATGCGGCACGCCGAGGCCCATACTGTGGAGGTTCGCCTCAGCGAGGAGGGCGGCCAGCTCTGCCTGCGCATCAGCGATGACGGGCGGGGTTTCGATACGAGCGCCCGGCGTGGCAGTTCCTTCGGCCTGGTGGGCATGGGCGAGCGGGTACTGATGCTGGGCGGCAGCCTGGAAATCGACAGCCAGCCAGGGGAGGGGACCACCCTCTGCGTGCGGGTGGCACTGGATAAGGAGAAAGCAGCGTGATCCGAGTACTGGTGGCGGAAGACCACACCATCGTCCGCGAGGGCATCAAGCAGCTCATCGGCCTGGCCAAGGACCTCTGCGTGGCGGGGGAGGCGGCCAATGGCGAGCAGTTGATGGAAACCCTGCGGCATACGCCCTGCGAGGTGGTGCTGCTGGATATCTCCATGCCCGGGGTCAACGGCCTCGAGGCCATTCCGCGCATCCGCGCCCTCGGCAACCCGCCGGCGGTGCTGGTGCTCTCCATGCACGACGAGGCGCAAATGGCCGCCCGCGCGCTGAAGATCGGCGCCGCGGGCTACGCCACCAAGGACAGCGATCCTTCACTGCTGCTGGCCGCCATCCGCAAGGTGGCGTCTGGCGGTCGCTACATCGACCCGGACCTGGCCGACCGCATGGTGTTCGAGGTGGGACTCACCGATTCCCGGCCCGCCCACACCCTGCTCTCGGAGCGGGAGTTCTCGGTGTTCGAGCGCCTGGTGCGGGGTGAGGGCGTCAACGAGATCGCCCAGCACCTGGCCATCAGCAGCAAGACCGTGAGCACCCACAAGGCACGGCTGATGCAGAAGCTCGGACTCAGTTCTGTGGCCGACCTGGTGAAGTACGCCGTGGAACACAAGCTTCTATGAATGCCCGAGAAATGCGCTCTGGATTGTAGGGCGATCCCTACAAAAGATCCTCTCCACGCCTTATAGCAATCTCTCATACCGCCCGATTTGCGTGCGCCATGCCGTTCTCTAGTCTTTCTCCCACGGCAGACACAAAAACAAAGGTGCGGTTATGGCCGAGACACAAGGCAGCGACATCCTGGTCAGCTTTCGCGGCGTACAGAAGAGCTACGACGGCGAGTCGCTGATCGTCAAAGACCTCAACCTGGATATTCGCAAAGGCGAATTCCTCACCCTGCTCGGGCCATCCGGCTCCGGCAAGACCACCAGCCTGATGATGCTCGCCGGGTTCGAGACCCCCACCAGCGGCGAGATCCTCCTGGCCGGTCGCTCCATCAACAACGTGCCGCCTCACAAGCGCGACATCGGCATGGTGTTCCAGAACTACGCGCTGTTCCCCCACATGACGGTGGCCGAGAACCTGGCCTTCCCGCTGTCGGTGCGCGGCATGAGCAAGACCGACGCCAGCGAGCGTGTGAAGCGTGCGCTGTCGATGGTCCAGCTGGACGCCTTCCGCAACCGCTACCCGGCCCAGCTTTCCGGTGGCCAGCAGCAGCGCGTCGCCCTGGCCCGCGCCCTGGTGTTCGAGCCGCAGCTGGTGCTGATGGACGAACCCCTCGGCGCGCTGGACAAGCAGCTGCGCGAGCACATGCAGATGGAGATCAAGCACATCCATCAGCGCCTCGGCGTGACCGTGGTCTACGTGACCCACGACCAGGGCGAAGCCCTGACCATGTCCGATCGCGTGGCGGTGTTCCACCAGGGCGAGATCCAGCAGATCGCGCCGCCTCGTGAGCTCTATGAGTTGCCGAAGAATACCTTCGTGGCCAACTTCATCGGTGAGAACAACCGCCTCAGCGGTCAGCTGGAAAGCCGCCAGGGCGATACCTGCGTGGTGCGCCTGGCCCGTGGCGAGAAGGTCGAGGCCCTGGCCATCAACGTCGGCCAGCCGGGCGAGCCGGTCACCCTGTCGATCCGCCCCGAGCGGATCCGCCTGAATGGCCACAGCGAATCCTGCGTCAACCGTTTCTCCGGGCGCGTCGCCGAGTTCATCTACCTGGGCGACCACGTGCGCATCCGCTTCGAGGTCTGCGGCAAGCCCGATTTCTTCGTCAAGCAACCCATCGCCGAGCTCGATCCCGCGCTGGCGGTCGGCGATGTGGTGCCGCTCGGCTGGCAAGTGGAGCACGTCCGCGCATTGGACCCGCTGCACGCGGAATGACGCGGTGGCACCAAGGCATAAGCAACCCTGCACTGTGGAGAAAACAACAATGTCGAAATCCCTGAAACTCACCGCCATCGCCCTCGGGCTGGCCTGCGCCGCACAGGCCATGGCCGCCGACCTGACCGTCGTGTCCTTTGGCGGTGCCAACAAGAACGCCCAGGTGAAGGCGTTCTACGAGCCCTTCCAGCAGGCCACCGGCAACAAGATCATCGCTGGCGAGTACAACGGCGAGATGGCCAAGGTGAAGGCCATGGTCGACACCAACAGCGTGTCCTGGAACCTCGTGGAGGTGGAGTCCCCCGAACTGGCCCGTGGTTGCGACGAAGGGCTGTTCGAGGAACTGGACACCGCCCAGTTCGGCAAGGCCGAGGACTTCATTCCGGGCGCCCTGCAACCCTGCGGCGTGGGTTTCTTCGTCTGGTCCACCGTGCTGGCCTACAACGCCGACAAACTGAAGACCGCACCCACCAGCTGGGCCGATTTCTGGGACGTGAACAAGTTCCCGGGCAAGCGCGGCCTGCGCAAGGGCGCCAAGTACACCCTCGAATTCGCCCTGATGGCCGACGGCGTGGCGCCCAAGGACGTCTACAGCGTGCTGGCCACCAAGGAAGGCCAGGATCGCGCCTTCAAGAAGCTCGACGAGATCAAGCCCAGCATCCAGTGGTGGGAAGCCGGCGCCCAGCCGCCGCAGTTCCTCGCCTCGGGTGACGTGGTGATGAGCTCCGCCTACAACGGCCGCATCGCCGCCGTGCAGAACGAGAGCAACCTGAAGGTCGTCTGGACCGGCGGCATCTACGACTTCGACTCCTGGGCCATCCCGAAGGGCGCCAAGGATGCCGACAAGGCCAAGGAGTTCATCGCCTTCTCGGTCCAGCCCGAGCAGCAGAAGGTCTACTCCTCCAACATCGCCTACGGCCCGGCCAACACCCAGGCGGTGTCGCTGCTGGACAAGGGCATCCTGAAGGACATGCCGACCACGCCGGAGAACATCAAGGACCAGGTCGCCATGGACGTCACCTTCTGGGCTGACTACGGCGAGCAGCTGGAACAGCGCTTCAACGCCTGGGCGGCCAAGTAAGACCGCCGCCTTCCCCCTCTCCCTCCGGGAGAGGGGCCAGGGGTGAGGGCAGTCGTTCCTCACCCCGGCCCTAGGGCCTGAAAGTCCCAAGTACTGTTCCAACGGAGTTCGCCATGGCCACTGCAGTGCCCCTGAACGAGGTCGCCGGCCCCAGCCTCAAGCAGCGCCTCGCCCGAGCCGAGCGGATGAACCGCCTGAAATCCCAGGCGCTGATCCTGCCGCTGCTGATCTTCCTCCTGCTGACCTTCCTGGTG
Organism: Pseudomonas furukawaii; assembly: GCF_002355475.1. Taxonomy (NCBI): domain Bacteria; kingdom Pseudomonadati; phylum Pseudomonadota; class Gammaproteobacteria; order Pseudomonadales; family Pseudomonadaceae; genus Metapseudomonas; species Metapseudomonas furukawaii. Next base: position 573,621 of record NZ_AP014862.1, read on the forward strand.
CCCATCGGCGCGCTGCTCTACAAGAGCGTGAACAACCCGGAAGTGGTCGGCTCCATGCCCCGCACCGTCGACGCCATCGCATCCTGGGACGGCAAGGCGCTGCCCGCCGAACCGGTGTACAAGGCCCTGGCCGAAGACCTGGCCGAGGCGCGCAAGAACCAGACCATCGGCGACCTCTCCAAGCGCCTGAACATGGAACTGGCCGGCTACCGCAGCCTGATGGCCAAGACCGCCCGGGCCCTGCCGTTCAAGACCGAGCCGGCGTCCTACAAGGACGCCCTGGAAACCCTCGACGAGCGCTGGGGAGACCCGGCCTACTGGCAGGCGATCCGTCGCAACGCCAGCCACCTGACGCCTTATTACCTGCTGGCCGCCCTCGACCATCGCATCGACGACCTCGGCGAGCTGGCGCCGGCAACCCCGGACCAGGCCATCTACCTGGATATCTTCGCCCGCACCTTCTGGATGAGCGCGGTGATCACGGCCATCTGCCTGCTGCTGGCCTATCCGCTGGCCTACCTGCTGGCCAACCTGCCGACCCGGCAGAGCAACCTGCTGATGATCCTGGTGCTGCTGCCCTTCTGGACGTCCATCCTGGTGCGGGTGGCGGCCTGGATCGTGCTGCTGCAGTCCGGCGGCCTGATCAACGGCGCCCTGATGAAACTGGGGTTGATCGACCAGCCGCTGCAACTGGTGTTCAACCGCACCGGCGTCTACATCGCCATGGTCCACATCATGCTGCCGTTCATGATCCTGCCGATCTACAGCGTGATGAAGGGTATCTCCCCCAGCTACATGCGGGCGGCGATCTCCCTCGGCTGCCACCCCTTCGCCAGCTTCTGGAAGGTGTACTTCCCGCAGACCGTGGCCGGTGTCGGTGCCGGGTGCCTGCTGGTGTTCATCCTGTCCATCGGCTACTACATCACCCCGGCGCTGCTGGGCAGCCCGAACGACCAGATGGTCAGCTACTTCGTCGCCTTCTTCACCAACACCACCATCAACTGGGGCATGGCCACGGCCCTGGGCGGGATGCTGCTGTTCGCCACCCTGGTGCTCTACGTGGTGTACACCTGGCTGGTGGGCGCCGGTCGCCTGAGGCTGGGATAAGAAAGCGCCTCCGCTGGAGGCCGTCCGCTCCCCCTCTTCCGCTTGCGGGGGGAGTGGACGGGGAAACAAGAAAGATTCTGAGGAGAGAGCGTGATGCTGAGTCCCTACATGTCCCCGGTGGAGCGCCTGTGGTTCTTTACCCTGCGTATCCTCTGCGGCCTGGTGCTGCTGTTCCTGATCCTGCCGGTGCTGGTGATAGTGCCCCTGTCGTTCAACTCCGGCACCTTCCTGGTCTACCCGCTGCAGGGCTTCTCCCTGCGCTGGTACGCCGATTTCTTCCAGTCCGCCGAGTGGATGCGCGCCCTGACCAACAGCCTGATCGTCGCGCCCGCCGCCACGGTCCTGGCCATGGTCTTCGGCACCCTGGCGTCCATCGGCCTGACCCGCGGCGAGTTCCGCGGCAAGGCGCTGGTGATGAGCATCCTGATCTCGCCCATGGTGGTGCCGGTGGTGATCATCGGCGTGGCGAGCTACCTGTTCTTCGCCCCGCTGGGCATGGGCAACAGCTACCTGTCGCTGATCCTGGTGCATGCGGTGCTGGGCGTGCCCTTCGTCATCATCACGGTGTCGGCCACCCTGCAGGGCTTCAACCACAACCTGGTGCGCGCCGCCGCCAGCCTGGGGGCTCCGCCGCTGACCGCCTTCTTCCGCGTGACCCTGCCACTGATCGCGCCCGGCGTGATCTCGGGTGCCCTGTTCGCCTTCGCCACCTCCTTCGACGAAGTGGTGGTGACCCTGTTCCTCGCCGGCCCCGAACAGGCCACCCTGCCGCGCCAGATGTTCAGCGGCATCCGCGAGAACCTCAGCCCCACCATCGCCGCGGCGGCCACCCTGCTGATCGGCTTCTCCATCGCCCTGCTGCTGGTGCTGGAATGGCTGCGGGGACGCAGCGAGCGCCTGCGCACCTCGATGCCGGAATAGACTCTCCATCCTTCCGCCCGCCCGCTCCCCCGTGCGGGCGGGCTTTTTTTCGCCTCGCCTCAGTCATCGGTCGAATGCCCGCGAACCTTCCATCCCGGCTACAATTCGCGCCACCGTGATTCCGCCCCTGAGGTCAGCCATGCAACCCTTTGCCATCGCTCCGTCGATCCTGTCCGCCGATTTCGCCCGCCTGGGCGAGGAAGTGGACAAGGTGCTCGCCGCCGGCGCCGACATCGTTCACTTCGACGTGATGGACAACCACTACGTGCCCAACCTGACCATCGGCCCCATGGTCTGCTCGGCGTTGCGCAAGTACGGCATCACCGCGCCCATCGACGCGCACCTGATGGTCAAGCCGGTGGACCGCATCATCGGCGACTTCATCGAGGCGGGCGCCACCTACATCACCTTCCACCCGGAAGCCTCCCTGCACATCGACCGTTCCCTGCAGCTGATCCGCGACGGCGGCGCCAAGGCCGGCCTGGTGTTCAACCCGGCAACGCCCCTGGACGTGCTCAAGTACGTGATGGACAAGGTGGACATGATCCTGCTGATGAGCGTCAACCCCGGTTTCGGCGGACAGAAGTTCATCCCCGGTACCCTCGACAAGCTGCGCGAGGCGCGCGCGCTGATCGACGCGTCCGGTCGCGACATCCGCCTGGAGATCGACGGCGGCGTCAACGTGAAGAACATCCGCGAGATCGCCGCCGCCGGTGCCGACACCTTCGTCGCCGGCTCGGCCATCTTCAACGCCCCGGATTACGCCGAAGTCATCAATGCCATGCGCGCCGAACTGGCCCGGGTGTGACATGGGGACGCTGCACCGGCTGTTCGACGGGCGCCTGCCACGCCTGGTGATGTTCGACCTGGATGGCACCCTGGTGGACTCGGTTCCCGACCTGGCCGCCGCCGTCGACCGGATGCTGATCGCCCTGGGCCGCCCTGCGGCCGGTGTGGAGCGGGTGCGCGAGTGGGTCGGCAACGGGGCCCGGGTGCTGGTGCGCCGGGCCCTGGCCGGCGACATCGAACATGCCGCCGTGCATGACGCCGACGCCGAACGGGGGCTGGCGCTCTTCATGGAGGCCTACGCCGAGAGCCACGCGCTCACCACCGTCTATCCCGGCGTGGTGGATACCCTCAAGTGGTTGAAGAAGCAGGACGTGGAGCTGGCGCTGGTCACCAACAAGCCGGAGCGCTTCGTCGCGCCGTTGCTGGACGAGATGAAGCTCGGCCGCTACTTCCCGCTGATCATCGCCGGCGACACCCTGCCCCAGCAGAAGCCCGACCCGGCCGCCCTGCTGCATGTGATGCACATGACCGGAGTGAGCCGCCATGAGGCGTTGTTCGTCGGCGACTCTCGCAACGATGTCCTCGCGGCCCGCGCCGCCGGGGTGAAATGCGTGGCCCTGAGCTACGGTTACAACCACGGTCGACCCATCGCCGAGGAGGAGCCCGCCCTGGTGGTGGATGACCTGCGGGAGCTGCTGCCCGGCGGTTGCGCCGCTCACGGGGCTGCGTTAATGTCACCGGACTCCCCCGAAAATTCGCCTCAGCGAGACAGAAACGTGGTGGTTCCCTGCAAGCATTGGCTCGAACGAGCCGGAATGAAGATCATCAAGGCTGTCGCCCGTTGGCGCTGGCGCGCCTGAATTCATTCTGGCCGGATGCACCGGCGCGCTTGTACATCACAGATTTCATCTCAAGGAGCCTCCCGCAGGCTCCCCGCCCATGAGGCTGATCATGACCCGCGAAGAATTCCTGCGTTTGGCCGCCGAAGGCTATAACCGCATTCCGCTTGCGTTCGAGACCCTGGCGGATTTCGACACGCCCCTGTCCCTCTACCTGAAGCTGGCCGACACCCCGTACTCCTACCTGCTGGAGTCGGTCCAGGGCGGCGAGAAATGGGGGCGTTACTCCATCATCGGCCTGCAGAGCCGTACCGTGCTGCGCGCTCATGGCCCGCGAGTGACCGTCAGTGTCGACGATGTGGAGACCGAGTCGCTCGAGTGCGAGGATCCGCTGGCCTTCGTCGAGGACTTCAAGGAGCGCTACCAGGTGGCGCCGATCGCCGGCTTGCCCCGTTTCAACGGCGGCCTGGTGGGCTACTTCGGCTACGACTGCGTGCGTTACGTGGAGAAGCGCCTGGCCAACTGCCCGAACCCGGATCCCCTGGGTACGCCGGATATCCTGCTGATGGTGTCCGATGCGGTGATCGTGTTCGACAACCTGGCGGGCAAGCTGCACGCCATCGTGCTGGTGGATCCGAACCAGGACGACGCCTTCGAACGGGGCCAGGCCCATCTCGCCGAACTGCGTCGCAAGCTGCGCCTGCCGGTGGTTCCGCGCCTGGGGGTGGACCCGGCGCTGCCGGTGGAGATGCAGACCGACTTCCGCTCCAGCTTCACCCGTGAGGACTACGAGCAGGCGGTTCGCGACATCAAGGAATACATCCTCGCCGGCGACTGCATGCAGGTGGTGATTTCCCAGCGCATGTCGGTCCCCTTCACCGCCGCGCCCATCGACCTGTATCGCGCCCTGCGCTGCTTCAACCCCACGCCCTACATGTACTTCTTCAATTTCGGCGACTTCCACGTGGTGGGCAGCTCGCCGGAAGTGCTGGTGCGCGTGGAGGATGGCCTGGTCACCGTGCGCCCGATCGCTGGCACCCGTCCGCGCGGCGCCACCGAGGAAGCCGATCTGGCCCTGGAAGAGGACCTGCTGTCCGATGCCAAGGAGTTGGCCGAGCACCTCATGCTGATCGACCTGGGCCGCAACGATGTGGGCCGCGTCTCCAGCACCGGCTCGGTGAAGGTCACCGAGAAAATGGTGATCGAGCGCTATTCCAACGTGATGCACATCGTTTCCAACGTCACCGGCCATCTGAAGGAAGGCGTCTCCGCCATGTCGGCGCTGCGCGCGATCCTGCCGGCGGGCACCCTCTCCGGCGCGCCGAAGATCCGCGCCATGGAAATCATCGACCAGCTCGAGCCGGTCAAGCGGGGTGTCTACGGCGGTGCCGTGGGCTACCTGGCCTGGAACGGCAACATGGACACCGCCATCGCGATCCGCACCGCGGTGATCAAGGACGGCGAACTGCACGTCCAGGCCGGCGCCGGCATCGTCGCCGACTCGGTCCCGGCCCTGGAATGGGAGGAGACGCTGAACAAGCGCCGCGCCATGTTCCGTGCCGTGGCCCTCGCCGAACAGACCGCCAAGACCGACGCCTGAGGATCGCACCATGCTGCTGATGATCGACAACTACGATTCCTTTACCTACAACGTGGTGCAGTACCTGGGTGAGCTGGGCGCGGACGTGCACGTGATCCGCAATGACGAGCTGTCCATCGCCGAGATCGAGGCGCTGAACCCGGAGCGCATCGTGGTCTCGCCCGGTCCCTGCACCCCCAATGAAGCGGGCGTGTCCCTGGATGTGATCCGCCATTTCGCCGGCAAGTTGCCGATCCTCGGCGTCTGCCTGGGGCACCAGAGCATCGGCCAGGCCTTCGGCGGTGACGTGGTCCGCGCGCGCCAGGCCATGCATGGCAAGACCAGCCCGGTGTTCCACAAGGACCTGGGTGTGTTCGAGGGGTTGAACAATCCGCTCACGGTCACCCGCTACCATTCCCTGGTGGTGAAGCTGGAAACCTTGCCGGATGCGCTGGAAGTCACTGCCTGGACCCAGCATGACGACGGCTCGGTGGACGAGATCATGGGGCTGCGGCACAAGACGCTGAACATCGAGGGGGTGCAGTTCCACCCCGAATCCATCCTCACTGAACAAGGCCACGAGCTCCTGGCCAACTTCCTCAAGCAGACCGGTGGAGTACGCTGACATGGACATCAAGGAAGCCCTGAACCGGGTGGTCAACCAACTGGACCTGACCACGGAGGAAATGCAGGACGTGATGCGCCAGATCATGACCGGCCAGTGCACCGATGCGCAGATCGGCGCCTTCCTCATGGGCATGCGCATGAAGAGCGAGACCATCGAGGAAATCGTCGGTGCCGTCTCGGTCATGCGTGAGCTGGCGGTCCGCGTCGAGCTGTCCGACCTGGCCCGCGTGGTGGACGTGGTCGGCACCGGTGGCGATGGCGCGAATATCTTCAACGTCTCCTCGGCGGCCACTTTCGTGGTGGCGGCCGCCGGAGGCAAGGTGGCCAAGCACGGCAACCGCGCGGTGTCCGGCAAGACCGGCAGCGCCGACGTGCTGGAGGCGGCGGGCATCTACCTGGACCTGAAGCCCGAGCAGGTGGCCCGTTGCATCGAGCATATCGGCGTCGGCTTCATGTTCGCCCAGGTGCATCACCGGGCCATGAAGTACGCCGCCGGCCCGCGTCGGGAGCTGGGGCTGCGCACGCTGTTCAACATGCTCGGCCCGCTGACGAATCCGGCCGGTGTGAAGCACCAGGTGGTCGGTGTGTTCAGCCAGGCCCTGTGCCGTCCGCTGGCCGAGGTGCTCAAGCGCCTGGGCAGCGAGCACATCCTGGTGGTGCATTCGAAGGACGGGCTGGATGAACTGAGTCTCGCCGCGCCGACCCATGTCGCCGAACTGAAAGGCGGTGAGGTCACCGAGTACCAGATCCAGCCCGAGGACTTCGGCATCAAGAGCCAGAGCCTCATCGGCCTTACGGTGGGCAGTCCCCAGGAATCCCTGGAGCTGATCCGCGACGCCCTGGGCAAGCGCAAGACCGAGAGCGGCCAGAAGGCCGCTGACATGATCGTGCTGAATGCCGGCGCGGCGCTCTATGCCGCTGACCTGGCGTCCAGCCTGAAGGAGGGCGTGCGCCTGGCCCAGGACGCCCTGCACACTGGCCTGGCCCGCGAGAAGCTGGACGAGCTGGCCTCCTTTACCGCCGTGTTCCGAGTGGAGAATGAAGCGTGAGCATCCCGACCATCCTTGAGAAGATCCTGGCGCGCAAGGCCGAGGAAGTGGCCGAGCGTCGCGCCCGTGTTTCCCTTGCCGAGGTGGAGGCGCTGGCGCGTTCCGCCGATGCTCCCCGAGGCTTTGCCCGCGCGCTGATGGAGCGGGCCGAGCGCCACCAGCCGGCGGTGATCGCCGAGGTGAAGAAGGCGTCGCCGAGCAAGGGCGTGCTGCGGGAGCATTTCGTTCCCGCGCAGATTGCCCGCAGCTACGAGGCGGGCGGTGCCGCCTGCCTGTCCGTGCTGACGGACATCGACTTCTTCCAGGGCAGCGATGCCTACTTGCAGGAAGCCCGCGCCGCCTGTTCCCTGCCGGTGATCCGCAAGGATTTCCTGATCGACCCCTACCAGGTGGTGGAAGCCCGTGCCATCGGCGCCGACTGCGTGCTGCTGATCGTTTCCGCCCTGGAGGATGGCCGCATGAAGGAGCTGGCCGCCACCGCCAGGGAGGTCGGCCTCGACGTGCTGGTGGAAGTGCACGACAGCGAGGAGCTGGACCGCGCCCTGAACTGCCTGGACACGCCGCTGGTGGGCATCAACAACCGCAGCCTGCACAGTTTCGAGGTCAGCCTGGAAACCACCCTCGACCTGTTGCCGCGCATCCCGCGTGATCGCCTGGTGGTGACCGAGAGCGGCATCCTCAACCGGGCCGATGTGGAGCTGATGGAGGTCAGCGGCGTCTACGCCTTCCTCGTAGGCGAGGCCTTCATGCGCGCAGAGGAGCCGGGTACCGAGCTGGGTCGTCTGTTCTTCCCCGAGCGCAACCGCGTGGTGGCGGGGATCGACCCGGACTGATCCAGGCCGGAGCACCGCCCATGAAAAAGCCGGCTTGCGCCGGCTTTTTCGTCTCCGCTTTCAACAGGGCAGGGCCGAGGCGCAGCTGATCGGCGCTCAGCGGGTGCCGAAGACCACCATGGTCTTCCCCTTCACGTTCACCAGACCCTGTTCTTCCAGGCTCTTCAGCACCCGGCCAACCATTTCGCGGGAGCAGCCGACGATACGGCCGATCTCCTGGCGGGTGATCTTGATCTGCATGCCGTCCGGGTGGGTCATGGCGTCGGGCTGCTTGCACAGGTCGAGCAGGGTGCGGGCCACTCGGCCGGTGACATCGAGGAAGGCCAGGTCGCCCACCTTGCGGGTGGTGTTGCGCAGGCGGTCGGCCATCTGGCTGCCCAGGGCGTAGAGGATCTCCGGGTCCTGCTGGGTGAGTTCACGGAACTTCGCGTAGCTCAGTTCCGCCACTTCGCATTCGGTCTTGGCGCGCACCCAGGCGCTACGTTCCTTCTCGGTGCCTTCCTTCTCGAACAGGCCCATCTCGCCGAAGAAGTCGCCGGGGTTGAGGTAGGCGATGATCATTTCCCGGCCATCGTCATCCTCGATCAGGATGGTGACCGAGCCCTTGATGATGATGAAGAGGGTTTCGCAGCGGTCGCCCGCATAGATGATGGTGCTCTTGGCCGTGTAGCGGCGGCGATGACAATGCGCGAGTAGTTTGTCCAGGCTTTTTATTTTTGGTGTAAGGGTGATTGCGACCATGCCCGAGTCCCGAAAAAAAGAAGGTAAGCCTTTGTACAGCAGGCAAATTTCTAATAGTTGTCTGGCCAAGTGTGCCAGTAATCCGGCGCCAGCTTAACAGACACCCCCCAATGAACAACGTCATTTTGCGACGTGCCTAACACCTGCTTCGGAACTATACGGGGGGCGGTGAGGAAAAGTCGCTGTGATAAGCTACCGCACCTTTTTCCGAGCGGAGTTCCAGGTGATGAAAGCACGCATCCAGTGGGCGGGTGAGGCCCTGTTCCTTGGCGAGTCCGGCAGCGGGCACGTCGTGGTGATGGATGGCCCGCCCGAGTCCGGTGGCCGCAACCTTGGCGTGCGTCCCATGGAGATGCTGCTGCTCGGCCTCGGTGGCTGCACCAACTTCGACGTGGTGAGCATCCTCAAGAAGGGGCGCCAGCCGGTGGAGAGCTGCGAGGCGTTCCTCGAAGCCGAGCGCGCCGGTGAAGACCCGAAGGTCTTCACCCGGATCCATGTGCACTTCGTGGTGAAGGGCCGTGGGCTGAAGGAGGCGCAGGTCAAGCGGGCGGTGGAACTCTCCGCCGAGAAGTACTGCTCGGCTTCCATCATGCTGGGCCGTGCCGGTGTGGAAATCACCCACGATTACGAAATCGTCGAACTCGGCGCCTGATCCCGGTGGGCCGGATGCCCGTCAATGACATCCGGCCATCATATTTGCGCGGCAAACTCTGGCAGACGGCGTCCGTCGTCTGCATAATTCGCCCCCTTTCCATTTCCGGGGCTTCGGGCTCCGAACCTACGACCACAATCGCCAACGCGAAGAGGTGTAAACCGTCCTACGCAGGAGTGTCGTGCGCTTCTGACGGGCATGCTCAACCACGCGGCAGAGCCGCATATGCACAGAGAGCTCTCAACGGTGAAAAGCAAACTCAAGCTCCACGGGTTCAATAACCTGACTAAGACCTTGAGCTTCAACATCTATGACATCTGCTACGCGGAGACCCCCGAGGATCAGCAGGCTTACGTTCAGTACATCGATGAAGAGTACGACGCGGAGCGCCTGACCCAGATCCTCACCGACGTCGTGGACATCATTGGTGCCAATATCCTCAACATCGCCCGCCAGGATTACGATCCCCAGGGCGCGAGCGTGACCATCCTCATTTCCGAGCAGCCGGTGACGCCTACCGACAGTCAGATCGAGGAGTCCCCGGGGCCGCTGCCGGAAACCATCCTGGCGCACCTCGACAAGAGTCACATCACCGTTCACACCTACCCGGAGATCCATCCGGTGTCGGGTATCGCCACCTTCCGTGTGGATATCGATGTGTCGACCTGTGGCGTGATTTCCCCGCTGAAGGCGCTCAATTACCTCATCCACCAGTTCGACTCGGACATCGTCACCGTCGACTATCGCGTGCGTGGATTCACCCGCGATGTGGAAGGCCGCAAGCACTTCATCGACCACGAGATCAATTCCATCCAGAACTACCTCTCCGATGACACCCGCGACGCCTACCAGATGACGGACGTCAACGTGTATCAGGAGAACCTGTTCCACACCAAGATGCTGCTCAAGGATTTCGAGCTGGACAACTACCTGTTCGGCGACGCGACCCGCAACCTGACGTCGGGGCAGCGCAAGGAAGTCGAAGAGCGCCTGCGTCACGAGATGCTGGAAATCTTCTACGCACGCAACATGCCGCACTGAGGCATGGACGCTCCAGGCGAAGGCTGCGAGCGGCGGGTGAAAAGCACAAAGGGCGCCGAGGCGCCCTTTGTCGTTCCTGCTGCCGGGAAGCCGCCGCTTCAGATCCGGTAGGTGCTCTTGGTCATGACCTTGGAGAGCAGGGTCATGCCGAACTTCACCGGTGCGGGGAAGCGCAAGCCGCCGGCCTCGATGGCGCTGGTGGCGTGCTGTTCCTCGTCCGTGCGCATCTGCTGGAGGATGGCGCGGGAGCGGGCATCGTCGGTCGGCAGTTGCTCCAGGTGCTCGTCGAGGTGTTTGCACACCTGGTCCTCCGTAGCCGCGACGAAACCCAGGCTGACGCGGTCGCTGATGAGCCCGGCCACGGCGCCGATGCCAAAGGACAGGCCATAGAACACCGGGTTCAGCACGCTGGGGTGGCTGCCCAGCTCGCGGATACGCTGCTCGCACCAGGCGAGGTGGTCGATCTCCTCCTCGGCGGCGTGCTCCATGGCGGCGCGGATGTCGGGCAGCTTGGCGGTCAGCGCCTGGCCCTGGTAGAGCGCCTGGGCGCAGACCTCGCCCGTGTGGTTGATGCGCATGAGTCCGGCGACGTGGCGTGCCTCATCGGCATCCATATCCGACTCGGGCAGCCCTTCGGCCGGAGACGCACGGTATGGCTGGCCGGTGAAGGGGAGCAGGGTACGCAGCGCGGCATCGGCCTGCAGCAGCAGGCGGTCGGCGGGGGAGTAGGAACGTTCGCTGGTCATGCGGCACCTCCGGGAAATTTCGCCGGGCATTCTACCCCAAGGGGGTGACAGAGGCTTGACTGGCGTCAGGCCCCGTCGGCAGGCCGGGTGTCAGCCCGGAGGCCAGTGCAGCTGGCGTTGCCCCAGCACGTGCATATGGATGTGGAAGACCGTCTGGCCGCCCAGTTCGTTGCAGTTCATCACCAGCCGGAAGCCCTCGTCGCAGCCCAGTTCGGCCGCGAGGCGCTGAGCGGTGTAGGCGATGTGGCCCACCAGCGTGCGGTCGTCCTCGGTGAGGTCGGTGAGTCTGGAGATGTGTTGCCTGGGGATCACCAGGAAATGCACGGGGGCCTGGGGTGCGACATCGTGGAAGGCGACGACGCGGTCGTCCTCGTAGATCTTCCGCGAGGGAATGTCCCCGGCGGCGATTTTGCAGAAGAGACAGTCCACGGGAATTCTCCGGCCTGTTATAAGAAATTCCGAGTTTAGCGGTGCGCCATTTCTCCGGCCAGCGTCCGCTGGTATCCACAAGGAGCCTCTGTGAAGAACGATATCCACGACCTTGGCCTGGTGCTGGATTCACGGGTCAAGCTGATCCTGATCGAGTCCTGGGACGAGCGACGGGTTCTGGAAACCCTTACCAGCCTCGCGGTGAAACGGGGGCTGGGCCTGTTCACCTGGGCGGTGAGCGAAGGGCTCCAGCGCCTGGGGTTCGGCGGTGACGGCCTGGGGGAAGGTGACAGCCGCGACCCCGAGTTGGCGCTGCGCCTGATCAAGGGCGATCCCCAGCCGAATCTCTACGTGATGTGCGACCTGCATCCCTTCCTTGGCGACAACCCGAAGGTGGTGCGCCTCTTGAAGGAGGTGGCCATGGCGGAAGGCAATCACAAGCCGACCCTGGTGCTGGTGTCCCATGCGCTGAAGTTGCCGCCGGAGGTGCAGCGCTTTGCCGCCCGTTTTGACCTGGCGCTACCCGGCGAGGATGAGCTGCTCAGCATCGTTCGTGAGGAGGCGTCGCGCTGGAGCGAGCGCAACCGGGGCGCGCGGGTGCGCACGGACAACCGCACCCTGCAGCAGGTGCTGAAGAACCTGCGGGGGATGAGTCATGGTGAGGCGCGGGCGCTGGCGCGCAATGTGATCTGCGATGACGGGGCCATTACCCAGGAAGACCTGCCGGAGCTGAACAAGGCCAAGTTCCAGTTGCTGGACCTGGAGGGGGTACTCAGCTTCGAGTACGAGACGGCGCGCTTCGCCGAGGTGGGCGGCCTGGCCAACCTCAAGCGCTGGCTGGCCGAGCGCCAGTCCGCGCTGCTGGACGACAAGGGCCGTGACCGTCCTCGGGGGGTGTTGCTGGTGGGTGTCCAGGGCGGCGGCAAGAGCCTGGCGGCCAAGGCGGTGGCCGGCCTCTGGGGGTTGCCGCTGTTGCGTCTTGATTTCGCCTGTCTCTACAACAAGTTCTTTGGCGAGACCGAGCGAAACCTGCGGGAGGCCCTGAAGCTGGCTGAACAGATGGCGCCCTGCGTGTTGTGGATGGACGAGGTGGAGAAGGGCCTGGCCAGCGGGGATCATGACGGCGGGGTCAGCCAGCGGGTGCTGGGTACCCTGCTGACCTGGATGGCGGAGCGCAAGGCGCCGGTGTTCCTGGTGGCCACGGCGAATGCCATCGACCGCTTGCCGCCGGAGCTGCTGCGCAAGGGGCGCTTCGATGAGCTGTTCTTCGTCGACCTGCCGCAGGCTGAGGTCAGGGCGGAGATCTTCCGCATCCATCTGGCACGCCGCGAGCTGGATCCGGCGCAGTTCGACCTGCATCAACTGGCGGCCGCCAGCGATGGCTTTGCCGGTGCCGAAATCGAACAGGCGGTGGTGGGGGCGCTCTACGCGGCACAGGCCAGGCAGTGTCCGGTGGACCAGGCGCTGCTGCTGGCCGAGCTGAAGGGGACGGCGCCTCTCTCGGTGCTGATGGCCGAGCGCCTGGTGGAGCTGCGGACCTGGGCGGAAGGGCGCTGCGTGAAGGCCGACTGATCGAGTCAGGGCTGAGCGAAGCGACGGACGATGCGTCCCAGCAGGCGACGGACCAGCCAGCGCGGCGCCAGTCGCGGCAACAGGACGGCCAGCCGGTTTCGCCAGCCGGGGATGATGATCGCGCGGTTCTTGTCCAGGGCGCGCACCGTCGCCAGGGCCACTTCTTCCGGGCTCATCATCAGCTTGCTGCCTTCCAGGCTGTCCACCTTGAGGTGGGCGCCACGGAAGAAGGCGGTGCGTGTCGGACCGGGGCAGAGTACCGAGACCTTCACGCCTCGCGGGCGCAATTCCTCGCGCAGGGCTTCGGAGAAGTGCAGCACGAAGGCCTTGCTGGCGTAGTAGCTGCTCATCCAGGGGCCGGGCTGGAATGCCGCCACCGAGGCCACGTTGAGTATCTGCCCGCCGCCGTCGCGCGCCATCAGGCCGCCGATCGAGTGGCAGAGGCGGGTCAGGGCGATGATGTTCAGTTCGATGAGTTCCTGTTCGCGCCCCCAGTCCTGGTCGATGAAGGCGCCGGAGGAACCGATGCCGGCATTGTTCACCAGGAGGTCGAATTCCCGCTCGCCTTGTTCGAGCTCCATCAACAGGCCGGAGACCTGCAGCGGCTCGGCCAGATCGCAGCAACGGAACAGCACTTCCACGCCAAAGCGCTGGGTGAGTTCGCAGGCGATGCTTTCCAGGGCGTCCCGCTGCCTGGCCACCAGCAGGAGGTGGCGGCCCCGTCGCGCCAGGGCCTCGGCCAGTGCCAGGCCGATTCCGCTGGAGGCGCCGGTGATCAGGGCATAGCGGGGCATCTGCAGGTTCTCCAAGCTGGGGCCGGGTTGGACAGCGCCGGCCCCGGGAGGTTGCTTACTGTGCGGACTGGTCCTGGATGGCGGGCATTTCGGCAGGCGCCTCGAAGCTGGCGGGACTCTCCAACTGGGCACGCATGACGTAGTCCTGGTAGGCCGGAATCGCAATGGCGGCGATGATACCCATTATCGGCACGAGGAACAGGCAGGCCAGGACCTTTACCGCGCGGCTGTTGGGCGGCGGGGGTGGGCCGTAGCGATTGGCGCCGGCTGTACCGGGCATGAACAGCATCAGCAGGGAGAACACCCAGCCGATGACGGGGACGAAATTGAGCAGCCAGAGCCAGCCTGACCAGCCCATATCGTGGACCCGCTGGACGCCCATGCAGACGCTGACGGCGATCACGGCGAGGCTGACCAGGACGGTGACGATGGCGGCGACGGTTTCCGATAGCACCGAACTGCTGAAGATGAGGATGCCGATGGGCAGGAACGCCAGCATCATCACGGTGCTCCAGGCCAGGTAGCGGAGCCGGCCGATACGGCCCTGCAGACTGAACACCTTGAGCTCGCCGAACTCGGGCAACGACTCCCCCACCTGGGCCTGGGGCGGCGCATAGGGAGACGCGGGCTCGCCGACAGTGCCGATGGTGGTCGACGCCTGTACGGCTTCGTCGGCCAGTTGGGCCTGGCGGGCCAGGTACTTCTCGATGATGACGCCGCAGGCCTGGCACTCGGCCGACTTGGGTTGCGTGTGGCCGCACTTGGGGCAGTCCATGGTCTGGTAATCGTCCTGCGCGCTCGCGGGCGCTGCGGGATCAGGATGGTCGTCAGTGGCCAACAGGCTGAGACCGCTGGAGCTGTCCTGCTCCTTTCGCACCTTGGCGCCGGCCTTCAGCAGGGCGGCGAGGTACTTGTCGGCCTCCGCTTCCAGCAGGTCGCGCTTCAGGGCGACGCTGCGGCCGCCGAACAGGCTCTCGATGCGGCTGGCGTCGCTCTTGAAAAGGCGCGCCAGGTTGTCCTTGACGGTCTCCAGGGCCACACCGGGCATGGGTTCGCCGTCGAAGATGATCTTGTAGCGGGCTTCGGTCATGCGGGCATCCTTGTCTGCGACGGAACAGGTGATGGCACAGCGTAATTGCGCCGTGGCCGGCGGCACAAGCGGGCTGGCGCACAAAACGCGAAGCGCTCGGCCAGGTGTGAGAGGGCTACTCGCGCCCAGGATTCCGAGGCCAAGCGGGGACCGCCGCCTCAGCGTGGCCAGCGTTGCCCCAGTTGCCCCGCGTTTTCCCGTGCGACGCGGTACTCGCGATCGAGCCGCGCCACCAGTTCCCGCACGGTCGGCAGGTCATCGATGCCGCCCACTCCCTGTCCAGCGGACCAGACGGTTTTCCAGGCCTTGGCCTCGTCGCTGATAGGCTTCAGTTTCTCGCCGTAGTTGATGTCGGCCTTGTCGGTGAGACGCTTGAGGTCGTAGCCCGCCGCCTCGAGGCTCTGGCGCATGAAACTGGCCGGTACGCCCGAAACGGCCGGCGTGTGGACGATGTCGGCGGCCCTTGCGTCGAGGATCATCTGCTTGTAGGCATCATCGGCGGCGCTTTCTCGGGTGGCGATGAAGCGGGTGCCCAGGTAGGCCAGGTCGACCCCGAGCATCTGGGCGGCGAAGACCTCGTGCCCGTGGTTGAGGCAGCCCGCCAGCAACAGGGTCCTGTCGAAGAACTGGCGGATCTCCGCAACCAGCGCAAAGGGGCTCCAGGTCCCGGCGTGGCCACCCGCGCCCGCGGCGACGGCGATCAGTCCGTCGACGCCCGCCTCGGCCGCCTTCTCGGCATGGCGCCGGGTGGTGACGTCATGGAACACCAGGCCGCCATAGCTGTGCACCGCATCCACCACTTCCTTCACGGCCCCCAGGCTGGTGATGACGATGGGGACGCGCTTCTCGACGCAGATGGCGAGGTCCGCCTGCAGGCGGGGGTTGCTCGGGTGGACGATGAGGTTCACCGCGAACGGTGCGGCCTCGGCGGTCAGGCCGGCTTCTATCTCGTCCAGCCAGTCACGGAAGCCACTGCTTTCTCGCTGGTTCAAGGCGGGGAAACTGCCGACGATGCCACTGTTGCTGCAGGCCAGCACCAGTTGTGGAGTGGACACCAGGAACATCGGCGCCGCCACCAGGGGCAGGCGGAGGCGCTGGTCGAGCAGGGCGGGCAGGGACATCGGACATTCCTCTTGTCGGGTCAGAAGGGTTTGACCACCACCAGAACGACGATGGCGATCAGGAACAGCACCGGGACTTCATTGAACCAGCGAAAGAACACATGGCCCCGCCGGTTTTCGTCGCGGGCGAAGCGCTTGAGCAGGCTGCCGCAGGCGTGGTGGTAACCGATCAGCAGCACAACCAGCGTGAGTTTGGCGTGGAGCCAGCCCTGGCTGAACCAGGCGGGATTGAGGTAGAGCATCCAGAGGCCGAAGACCAGGGTGGCAATCATGGAAGGGCCCATGATGCCGCGGTAGAGCTTGCGCTCCATGATCTTGAAGCGCTCGCGACTGGGCGAGTCCTCGGCCATGGCGTGATAGACGAAGAGGCGGGGCAGGTAGAACAGGCCGGCGAACCAGCAGACGATGGCGACGATGTGCAGGGCCTTGAGCCAGAGGTAGAGCATGAGGCGGATTCCATTGGACAGATTCGCCGGATAGTAGAGTCTTGAGCGGCCACACGTCACCTCGGCGGTTGGCCGCTGGCCGATGCCGCCTTATCATCGGCAGCTTTCCAATCGGTTCATTGAGGGGCAAGTGATGGTCAAGGTCGGAATAGTCGGCGGTACGGGCTACACCGGTGTCGAGCTGCTGCGTCTGCTGGCTCAGCATCCGCAGGCTGAAGTGGCGGTTATCACCTCGCGATCCGAGGCCGGCGTGAAAGTGGCCGACATGTATCCGAACCTCCGTGGCCATTACGACAACCTGTCCTTCAGTGTTCCCGATGTGGCCACCCTGGGTGGTTGCGATGTGGTGTTCTTCGCCACTCCCCACGGCGTCGCTCATGCCCTGGCAGGCGAGCTGCTCGATGCGGGTACGCGGGTGATCGACCTGTCGGCGGACTTCCGCCTGCAGGATGCCGAGGAATGGGCCAAATGGTACGGCCAGCCCCACGGCGCCCCTGCGCTGCTGCCGGAAGCCGTCTACGGCCTGCCGGAAGTGAATCGCGAGTCCATCAAGGGCGCGCGGCTGATCGCAGTGCCGGGCTGCTACCCCACGGCGGCGCAACTGGGCTTTATCCCGCTGCTGGAGGCCGGTCTGGCCGATACGTCCCGACTGATCGCCGACTGCAAGTCCGGCGTCAGCGGCGCTGGTCGTGGTGCCAAGGTAGGGTCGCTGTTCTGCGAGGCGGGCGAGAGCATGATGGCCTACTCGGTGAAGGGGCATCGCCATTTGCCGGAGATCAGCCAGGGGCTGCGCCGTGCAGCGGGCGGCGACGTCGGGTTGACCTTCGTGCCGCACCTGACGCCGATGATCCGTGGCATCCACGCCACGCTGTACGCGAACGTGGCGGACAAGGGCGTCGACCTCCAGGCCCTGTTCGAGAAGCGTTATGCCAATGAGCCCTTCGTGGATGTGATGCCGGCGGGCAGCCATCCGGAAACCCGCAGCGTGCGGGGCGCCAACGTCTGCCGTATCGCGGTCCATCGTCCGCAAGGCGGTGATCTGGTGGTGGTGCTGTCGGTGATCGACAACCTGGTTAAGGGTGCGTCCGGCCAGGCTGTGCAGAACCTGAACATCATGTTCGGTCTTGAGGAGCGCCTGGGGCTGTCCCATGCCGCGCTGTTGCCCTGATGCTGATGGCGCCGAAGGCAATTGCTTCGGCGTCGTTTCCGGGATCGCTTAATAGTTGACCAGTTTTCTAGGGTAAGCGGATAATGCCTCGCCTTAGCGCAGTATGGCGGCGTCCAGCCGGGAGATTTGCAGCATGAGTGTCGAAACCTTCACCCCCTCAGCCCTGATGTTCACCGAAGGTGCGGCCAGCAAGGTGAAGAACCTGATCGATGAAGAGGGCAATCCGCGCCTGAAGCTTCGCGTCTTCGTCACCGGCGGCGGTTGCTCCGGGTTCCAGTACGGTTTCACCTTCGATGAGGATGTGGCTGATGACGACACCATCGTCGAGCGCGACGGCGTTAGCCTGGTGGTGGATCCGATGAGCTTCCAGTACCTGGCAGGTGCCGAGGTGGATTACCAGGAGGGGCTGGAGGGCTCGCGCTTCGTGATCAAGAATCCGAATGCTTCCACCACCTGTGGTTGCGGCCAGTCCTTCTCGATTTGAGTCATTCCGCAAGCCTTGAACAGAAACGCCGTGCCTTGGAGCACGGCGTTTTCGTTTGGGGCGTCAGGCCGGATAGATGGCCCCGAGGACCCTCAACCCTTTCGCGCCGGTCACACTGGGGCGATTGGTGGGTATTCCCTCCAGGCAGCAGTGGGCTAGCCAGGCAAAGGCCATGGCTTCGACCCAGTCCGGGTCGATTCCGAGCGCCTGGGTGCTGCACACGCGCGTGCCGGGCAACAGTTCGGCGAGCCGATGCATCAACTGGAGATTGTGGGCTCCGCCGCCGCAGACCAGCAGGTCGTCCGTACGCCCCTGGGCGGTTCGCAAGGCGTCGATGATGCTTCGTGCTGTTAGCTCGAGCAGCGTCGCCTGGACATCTTCCGGCTTGAAGCGCGGTAGCCGTGCCAGGTGGGACTGCAGCCAGCTCAGGTTGAAGAGTTCCCGACCGGTACTCTTGGGGCCTCGGGTGGCGAAGAAGGGATCAGCGAAGAGGGTGTCCAGCAGGCGGCGCTGGGGAATTCCGCTTGCGGCCCAGGCTCCGTCGCGATCGAAGCTGTCACCGCGCTGCAGATGAATCCAGGCGTCCATGAGCACGTTGCCGGGGCCGCAGTCGAAGCCATGCACGGGCTTGCCCGGCTCGATCAGGCTGAGGTTGCTGAAGCCCCCCACGTTGAGTACGGCGCGATGGTTGAGGCCATCGCCGAAGAGCGACTCGTGAAAGGCCGGTACCAGGGGGGCGCCCTGGCCGCCAGCCGCAACATCGCGACGGCGGAAGTCGCTCACGACCGTGATGCCGGTCAGTTCGGCCAGCAGTGCGGGATTGCCGATCTGGATGGTGAAGCCGCGTGCCGGTTCATGGCGCACCGTCTGGCCATGGCTGCCAACGGCCCTGATGTCCGCAGGTCCCAGACTGTTGCGCACGAGCAGGGCATTGATTCCAGTTGCGGCCAGCTCCACCCAGCCGTTCTCGGCCAGGGCGGCGCGTGCCAGTTCATCCGGCCCCGAGCTGCAGAGGGCCAACAGCTCGCGCCGTAGCGAGCCGGGCATGGGGATGTAGTGGGTGTCCAGAAGTCTGAGGCGGTCGGTTTGCTCGACCAGGGCGATGTCCAGGCCGTCCAGACTGGTGCCGGACATCACCCCCAGGTAGCGCGCCATGTCGTCAGCGCTTGTTCAGGGCAAGCATGCTGGCCTTTTCCCGGTCCATGCGTGCCAGCAGCGGCTGGCTCATCTGCAGGAAGCGCCTTTTCTCGGCGGCCAGCAGCGGGTCGGCCATGGGCAGCTTGACGCCGAGTGGGTCGACGTGTACGCCATTGACCTGGAACTCGTAGTGCAGGTGCGGACCGGTGGAGAGGCCGGTGGTGCCGACGTAGCCGATGATCTGGCCTTGCTTGACCGAACCGCCCGTGCGAATGCCTTTCGCGAAGCCCTGCATGTGGCCGTACAGCGTGCGGTACTTGCTGCCGTGCTGGATGAT
Organism: Pseudomonas furukawaii; assembly: GCF_002355475.1. Taxonomy (NCBI): domain Bacteria; kingdom Pseudomonadati; phylum Pseudomonadota; class Gammaproteobacteria; order Pseudomonadales; family Pseudomonadaceae; genus Metapseudomonas; species Metapseudomonas furukawaii. The sequence goes on from NZ_AP014862.1 coordinate 593,123, forward strand.
CACCGCGTTGCCGTATCCACCGCGGCGGCCGGCCAGGACGATCTTGCCGTCGCCGGTAGCCTTGATCGGGGTGCCGCGCGGCGCTGCGTAGTCCACGCCCTTGTGGGCCCGGATCTTGTTCAGGATCGGGTGGCGCCGACCATTGGAGAAGCGCGAGCTGATGCGGGCAAAGTCCACTGGTGTGCGGATGAACGCCTTGCGCATGGCGGTCCCATCGCCCCGCAGGTAGGTTGCGGAACCTTGGCGGTCGACGTAACGGATAGCGGTGAAGGTCTTGCCGCGATTGATGAAGCGCGCTGCGAGGATTTCGCCGCTGCCTACTTTCTTGCCATCGACGACTTTCTCCTCATAGATGACTTCGAATTCATCTCCCTCGCGGATGTCGAGGGCGAAGTCGATGTCATAGCCGAAGACATTGGCCAGGTTCATCGTCAGGTCGTGAGAAAGGCCGGCCCGTTTGGCAGACAGGAACAACGAACTGTCAATCACGCCGCGCGCGTAGGCCGAGCGCAGCTCTGGCTTGATCAGATCGCGCTTGAAGGCGTAGCCCTTGGGGGTCTTTTCCAGGTGGACGCTTTCGAGGCTGCTCAGCTTGGTGCTGAGTCGCTCGATCTCGCCGGAGGGCGTCAGCTTGAACTCGAAGCTCTGGCCCACCTTCAGGCGGCTGAGCTGCTTGGCGTCCCGGCTGCTGTTGAGTACATCGTGCAGGACGTTCGCGGATAGTCCGACCTTGGCGAAAACCGTGGACAAGGTGTCGCCGTTGCTCACGGTCACAGTTTTCAGGCTGGGATCGGTGGGCTTCTGGGTCGTGGTTAGGTCGGTATTCTGTTGGTTCTTATCCGCGTCTTTTCCGGCGCTGTTCTGATTTTCGGTGGGAGTCTCGATCCTGGCGAATGGCGAACTCGCCTCATCCCCGGTTGTGGAACCTGGTCGAAGGTCGTCCTTCTCCTGTATGACCATCTCGGAGCCGCTTTCGAGCTCGAGGTTGATGTAGGTCTTCTTCGCCTCGACTTCGCGAGACGGGAACACCAGCAGGGCCAGGCTTAGCAGCGCAGCCACACCGCTTGCGGCCAGCAGGTGGCTCTTCGGATATGGCGGCGCTTTGGGAACAGAATGCGTCATGGCGTGTGGTGTTGTATTCGGAAGGTGAACTAACTGCCTAAAATATAATCAAAATCCGCCTCAGGCAACCTTGGCGTGACCCCCTTCCGCCGATTGGCAGGATGCAGGCGCAAATCTTGTAATTAGTTCGCGATCTTGTATGGTTGGTTCCCCTTTGTCTGTCCAATGGTCTACGAGTCCTGTCATGAAGTCGGTAGAAGAGCAGCTGGCGCTGATCAAGCGCGGTGCGGAAGAGGTCCTGGTCGAGTCCGAGCTGGTTGAGAAGCTCAAGCGTGGCCAGCCACTGCGTATCAAGGCGGGCTTCGATCCGACCGCTCCCGACCTGCACCTGGGGCATACCGTTCTTATTAATAAGCTGCGCCAGTTCCAGGAGTTGGGTCATCAGGTGATCTTCCTCATCGGAGACTTCACCGGGATGATCGGCGACCCCAGCGGCAAGAGCGCTACCCGGCCGCCGCTGACTCGTGATCAGGTACTGGAGAATGCCGAAACCTACAAGGCCCAGGTGTTCAAGATCCTGGATCCGGCCAGGACCGAGGTGGCGTTCAACTCCACCTGGATGGATCAGCTAAGCCCCGCGGACTTCATTCGCCTGGCGTCCCAGTACACGGTTGCGCGAATGCTCGAGCGCGATGATTTCAACAAGCGCTACAGCACCAATCAGCCCATCGCTATCCATGAGTTCCTCTATCCGCTGGTGCAGGGCTATGACTCCGTGGCGCTGCGGGCCGATATCGAGCTGGGCGGCACTGATCAGAAGTTCAATCTTCTTATGGGGCGCGAGCTCCAGCGCGCTTATGGTCAGGAGTCCCAGTGCATCCTGACCATGCCGTTGCTGGAAGGGTTGGATGGCGTGAAGAAGATGTCGAAGTCCCTGGGCAACTATGTCGGCATCCAGGAAGCGCCAGGTGTCATGTACAACAAGCTCGTGTCCATTCCAGATCAGTTGATGTGGCGTTACTTCGAGCTCCTCAGCTTCCGTTCGATGGACGAGATCGGGCAGTTCAAGCGTGATGTCGAGGAGGGGGCCAATCCGCGCGATATCAAGATAAAGTTGGCTGAGGAAATCGTCGCTCGCTTCCATGGTGAGGAGGCGGCAGCTACGGCCCATCGCTCTGCGGGTAATCGGATGAAGGATGGTGAGCTGCCGGTGGATCTGCCGGAGGTCCAGTTGTCTTCTGTGGAGGATATGCCCATCGCTTCTGTCCTTAATAAGGCAGGGTTGGTGAAGAACGCGGCTGTTGCTCGGGACCTGCTGGGCTCTGGTGGTGTTCGCGTTGATGGTCAGGCGGTCGATCGAGGCTTCCTGTTCAAGCTGGGTTCAACCCATGTGCTCCAGGCTGGCAAGAAGTCCTTTGCCCGCGTTTCCCTCGTTTCAGAGTAACTCTCTGAAAATAGATGTTGACGGCAGATTTCTCATCCCTATAATGCGCCCCACTTCCGGCGCAGTCGCCAAGCGAAACTCCTTGAGAATCAAAGTGTTAAGCTGAAAGCGAAAGGCTCGGAAGTGAGGTGTTGACGACGGGGTTGAATCCTGTAGAATGCGCCTCCCGCTGACGAGAAGAGTGAATCGGATCAAAAGCGCAAGCGGTTGAGTAGAAAAGAAATTTTCGAAAAACAGCTTGACAGTAAGAAGGGCTGCTGTAGAATGCGCGGCCTCGGTTGAGACGAAAAACTTGATCGAAACGCTCTTTAACAACTGAATCAAGCAATTCGTGTGGGTTCTTGTGAGGTAAGACTGATAGTCAACTGATTATCAGCATCACAAGTAACACTCGTGAATTCGAGAGTTTATTTGCGATTGCTGAGCCAAGTTTAGGGTTTTCTCAAAACCCAAGCAGTATTGAACTGAAGAGTTTGATCATGGCTCAGATTGAACGCTGGCGGCAGGCCTAACACATGCAAGTCGAGCGGCAGCGGGTCCTTCGGGATGCCGGCGAGCGGCGGACGGGTGAGTAATGCCTAGGAATCTGCCTGGTAGTGGGGGATAACTCGGGGAAACTCGAGCTAATACCGCATACGTCCTGCGGGAGAAAGTGGGGGATCTTCGGACCTCACGCTATCAGATGAGCCTAGGTCGGATTAGCTAGTTGGTGAGGTAAAGGCTCACCAAGGCGACGATCCGTAACTGGTCTGAGAGGATGATCAGTCACACTGGAACTGAGACACGGTCCAGACTCCTACGGGAGGCAGCAGTGGGGAATATTGGACAATGGGCGAAAGCCTGATCCAGCCATGCCGCGTGTGTGAAGAAGGTCTTCGGATTGTAAAGCACTTTAAGTTGGGAGGAAGGGCAGTAAGTTAATACCTTGCTGTTTTGACGTTACCAACAGAATAAGCACCGGCTAACTTCGTGCCAGCAGCCGCGGTAATACGAAGGGTGCAAGCGTTAATCGGAATTACTGGGCGTAAAGCGCGCGTAGGTGGTTCAGCAAGTTGGAGGTGAAATCCCCGGGCTCAACCTGGGAACTGCCTCCAAAACTACTGGGCTAGAGTATGGTAGAGGGTGGTGGAATTTCCTGTGTAGCGGTGAAATGCGTAGATATAGGAAGGAACACCAGTGGCGAAGGCGACCACCTGGACTAATACTGACACTGAGGTGCGAAAGCGTGGGGAGCAAACAGGATTAGATACCCTGGTAGTCCACGCCGTAAACGATGTCGACTAGCCGTTGGGATCCTTGAGATCTTAGTGGCGCAGCTAACGCGATAAGTCGACCGCCTGGGGAGTACGGCCGCAAGGTTAAAACTCAAATGAATTGACGGGGGCCCGCACAAGCGGTGGAGCATGTGGTTTAATTCGAAGCAACGCGAAGAACCTTACCTGGCCTTGACATGCTGAGAACTTTCCAGAGATGGATTGGTGCCTTCGGGAACTCAGGCACAGGTGCTGCATGGCTGTCGTCAGCTCGTGTCGTGAGATGTTGGGTTAAGTCCCGTAACGAGCGCAACCCTTGTCCTTAGTTACCAGCACGTTATGGTGGGCACTCTAAGGAGACTGCCGGTGACAAACCGGAGGAAGGTGGGGATGACGTCAAGTCATCATGGCCCTTACGGCCAGGGCTACACACGTGCTACAATGGTCGGTACAAAGGGTTGCCAAGCCGCGAGGTGGAGCTAATCCCATAAAACCGATCGTAGTCCGGATCGCAGTCTGCAACTCGACTGCGTGAAGTCGGAATCGCTAGTAATCGTGAATCAGAATGTCACGGTGAATACGTTCCCGGGCCTTGTACACACCGCCCGTCACACCATGGGAGTGGGTTGCTCCAGAAGTAGCTAGTCTAACCGCAAGGGGGACGGTTACCACGGAGTGATTCATGACTGGGGTGAAGTCGTAACAAGGTAGCCGTAGGGGAACCTGCGGCTGGATCACCTCCTTAATCGAAGACATCAGCTTCTTCATAAGTTCCCACACGAATTGCTTGATTCAATTGCGAAGGCGATTGGGTCTGTAGCTCAGTTGGTTAGAGCGCACCCCTGATAAGGGTGAGGTCGGCAGTTCGAATCTGCCCAGACCCACCAATTGTCGCGGGGTCGAATGACCGGCCGACATTGGGGCCATAGCTCAGCTGGGAGAGCGCCTGCTTTGCACGCAGGAGGTCAGGAGTTCGATCCTCCTTGGCTCCACCACTCTCCAGTCAGGCAGCCAAGAGTGCAGAATTGAGTATCCGTGGTTGGATATTGAATTCTGGACTTTGCTTCAGAATCGTTCTTTAAAAATTCGGGTATGTGATAGAAGTGACTTGTTGAATGTTTCACTGCATTCAGCAACTCAAGGCAAAATTTGCGAGTTCAAGCGCGAATTTTCGGCGAATGTCGTCTTCACACCATGATCGCAGGCAGATTGCTTGGGGTTATATGGTCAAGTGAAGAAGCGCATACGGTGGATGCCTTGGCAGTCAGAGGCGATGAAAGACGTGGTAGCCTGCGAAAAGCTTCGGGGAGTCGGCAAACAGACTTTGATCCGGAGATCTCTGAATGGGGGAACCCACCTAGGATAACCTAGGTATCTTGTACTGAATCCATAGGTGCAAGAGGCGAACCAGGGGAACTGAAACATCTAAGTACCCTGAGGAAAAGAAATCAACCGAGATTCCCTTAGTAGTGGCGAGCGAACGGGGACTAGCCCTTAAGCTTCTTTGAATCTAATAGAACGCTCTGGAAAGTGCGGCCATAGTGGGTGATAGCCCCGTATATGAAAGGTTCTTGGAAGTGAAATCGAGTAGGACGGAGCACGTGAAACTTTGTCTGAACATGGGGGGACCATCCTCCAAGGCTAAATACTACTGACTGACCGATAGTGAACCAGTACCGTGAGGGAAAGGCGAAAAGAACCCCGGAGAGGGGAGTGAAATAGAACCTGAAACCGTATGCGTACAAGCAGTGGGAGCCTACTTTGTTAGGTGACTGCGTACCTTTTGTATAATGGGTCAGCGACTTATATTCAGTGGCGAGCTTAACCGAATAGGGGAGGCGTAGCGAAAGCGAGTCTTAATAGGGCGTTTAGTCGCTGGGTATAGACCCGAAACCGGGCGATCTATCCATGAGCAGGTTGAAGGTTAGGTAACACTGACTGGAGGACCGAACCGACTCCCGTTGAAAAGGTAGCGGATGACTTGTGGATCGGAGTGAAAGGCTAATCAAGCTCGGAGATAGCTGGTTCTCCTCGAAAGCTATTTAGGTAGCGCCTCACGTATCACTCCAGGGGGTAGAGCACTGTTTCGGCTAGGGGGTCATCCCGACTTACCAAACCGATGCAAACTCCGAATACCTGGAAGTGTCAGCGTGGGAGACACACGGCGGGTGCTAACGTCCGTCGTGAAAAGGGAAACAACCCAGACCGTCAGCTAAGGTCCCAAAGTTGTAGTTAAGTGGGAAACGATGTGGGAAGGCTTAGACAGCTAGGAGGTTGGCTTAGAAGCAGCCATCCTTTAAAGAAAGCGTAATAGCTCACTAGTCGAGTCGGCCTGCGCGGAAGATGTAACGGGGCTCAAACTACACACCGAAGCTACGGGTTCGTCGCAAGACGAGCGGTAGAGGAGCGTTCTGTAAGCCTGTGAAGGTGAGTTGAGAAGCTTGCTGGAGGTATCAGAAGTGCGAATGCTGACATGAGTAACGACAATGGGAGTGAAAAACTCCCACGCCGAAAGACCAAGGGTTCCTGCGCAACGTTAATCGACGCAGGGTGAGTCGGCCCCTAAGGCGAGGCTGAAAAGCGTAGTCGATGGGAAACGGGTTAATATTCCCGTACTTCTAGTTACTGCGATGGAGGGACGGAGAAGGCTAGGCCAGCTTGGCGTTGGTTGTCCAAGTTTAAGGTGGTAGGCCGAACACTTAGGCAAATCCGGGTGTTCAAGGCCGAGAGCTGATGACGAGCTTTCTTTTAGAAAGCGAAGTGGTCGATGCCATGCTTCCAGGAAAAGCTTCTAAGCTTCAGGTAACTAGGAACCGTACCCCAAACCGACACAGGTGGTTGGGTAGAGAATACCAAGGCGCTTGAGAGAACTCGGGTGAAGGAACTAGGCAAAATGGCACCGTAACTTCGGGAGAAGGTGCGCCGGTGAGGGTGAAGGACTTGCTCCGTAAGCCCATGCCGGTCGAAGATACCAGGCCGCTGCGACTGTTTATTAAAAACACAGCACTCTGCAAACACGAAAGTGGACGTATAGGGTGTGACGCCTGCCCGGTGCCGGAAGGTTAATTGATGGGGTTAGCGCAAGCGAAGCTCTTGATCGAAGCCCCGGTAAACGGCGGCCGTAACTATAACGGTCCTAAGGTAGCGAAATTCCTTGTCGGGTAAGTTCCGACCTGCACGAATGGCGTAACGATGGCGGCGCTGTCTCCACCCGAGACTCAGTGAAATTGAAATCGCTGTGAAGATGCAGTGTATCCGCGGCTAGACGGAAAGACCCCGTGAACCTTTACTGTAGCTTTGCACTGGACTTTGAGCCTGCTTGTGTAGGATAGGTGGGAGGCTTTGAAGCGTGGACGCCAGTTCGCGTGGAGCCATCCTTGAAATACCACCCTGGCATGCTTGAGGTTCTAACTCTGGTCCGTCATCCGGATCGAGGACAGTGTATGGTGGGCAGTTTGACTGGGGCGGTCTCCTCCTAAAGAGTAACGGAGGAGTACGAAGGTGCGCTCAGACCGGTCGGAAATCGGTCGCAGAGTATAAAGGCAAAAGCGCGCTTGACTGCGAGACAGACACGTCGAGCAGGTACGAAAGTAGGTCTTAGTGATCCGGTGGTTCTGTATGGAAGGGCCATCGCTCAACGGATAAAAGGTACTCCGGGGATAACAGGCTGATACCGCCCAAGAGTTCATATCGACGGCGGTGTTTGGCACCTCGATGTCGGCTCATCACATCCTGGGGCTGAAGCCGGTCCCAAGGGTATGGCTGTTCGCCATTTAAAGTGGTACGCGAGCTGGGTTTAGAACGTCGTGAGACAGTTCGGTCCCTATCTGCCGTGGACGTTTGAGATTTGAGAGGGGCTGCTCCTAGTACGAGAGGACCGGAGTGGACGAACCTCTGGTGTTCCGGTTGTCACGCCAGTGGCACTGCCGGGTAGCTATGTTCGGAAGAGATAACCGCTGAAAGCATCTAAGCGGGAAACTCGCCTCAAGATGAGATCTCACTGGGATCTTGAATCCCCTGAAGGGCCGTCGAAGACTACGACGTTGATAGGTTGGGTGTGTAAGCGCTGTGAGGCGTTGAGCTAACCAATACTAATTGCCCGTGAGGCTTGACCATATAACACCCAAACAATCTGGTGATTGTGGGTGCGACTGGTGAAGTCGATGTGAACCGAAAGTTCGCATGAACCGCAAAGCCAACAACTGTCACATACCTGATTAGGGGTAGCGTCCCAGACGATGCCCCAACCGAATTGCTTGACGACTATAGAGCGTTGGAACCACCTGATCCCATCCCGAACTCAGCAGTGAAACGACGCATCGCCGATGGTAGTGTGGAGCTTCTCCATGTGAGAGTAGGTCATCGTCAAGCTCCTATCCCAAACCCCCGATACGCTAACGCGTGTCGGGGGTTTGTCTTTGGGGCCCGGAAAACTTGCACAGGCCGCTTCACGGTCGCTGCAGGCTGTAGCCTTGCGTCCGCACGATGTCCGGTTTCTATGCAACCTCAGCATCGATGGATATGATGCCTGCCTCATTGTGGGTTGGATTCAGCCAATGCTGACCTTATTGAAACTTCTGCAGGATGGGCGCTTTCATTCGGGAGAGGCTCTTGGTGCTGCTCTTGGTGTCAGTAGAAGTGCAGTCTGGAAGCAGCTCCAGCATTTGGAGTCAGAACTGCACTTGCCGATTCATAAGGTGCGGGGCAAGGGATATCGTCTAGAGCGTCCGGTGAGCTTGCTGGAGTCACCGTTGCTGAATCAGGATTCGCCCTGGCCTCACAGAGTTCACGAGACCTTGGACTCCACTAATGCTGAGGTGATGCGCCTGCTATCCGAGGGGGCGATACCGCCATTTGCTGTTGTCTCTGAGCGGCAGACTGCAGGGCGCGGAAGGCGAGGGCGTCAGTGGATCAGTCCTTTCGCGCAGAATCTTTATTACAGCCTTGCCATGCGCATCGATGGAGGCGCGCGGCAACTCGATGGCCTTAGCCTGGTCGTCGGGTTGGCGGTGCTCAAGGTACTACGCTCTTTTGGCCTGATAGAGGTTGGGTTGAAGTGGCCAAACGACCTTCTTTCCAGCGGGCGCAAGATTGCGGGAATTCTGCTGGAGCTGGTGGGCGATCCAGCGGACCTGTGCCATGTGATCATTGGCATTGGAATTAATGTGAACATGCAGAATGCGCTCGAGGAAATTGATCAACCCTGGACTTCAATGCAGCTTGAGTCCGGCCTTTTGGTCGATAGAAATGACTTGGCCATCACGCTTGCCAAATGTTTGCGGGAATATCTGGAGCGGCACGACCGAGAAGGATTCGGCGCTCTGAAGAGTGAGTGGGAGGCTGCTCACTTGTGGCAAGGCTGCGCGGTCAGCCTGGTGGCTGGAGCTCAGCATGTCGATGGAATCGTTCTCGGGGTCGATGCGGCCGGCGCAATTCGGTTGAGCGTTGCCGGTACTGAAAGGGTTTTTAGTGGGGGAGAGCTCAGCTTGAGGTTGCGCGATGATTCTTGAGCTTGACTGTGGTAACAGTTTTATCAAATGGCGCGTGGTTGATGAAGTTCTGGCTTCCACGGTAGAGGGAGGGGTCGTCGGTAGCGATGAGCAGCTGCTGGCAGCACTGGCTGGAAAGATGGCAAGCGCTTTGAGCTACTGCCGCCTGGTGAGTGTGCGTACTGATGAAGAGACCCAGTCATTGATATCGCGCCTTGAGGCTGCCCTCGGAGTGTGTTGTGTTCGGGCGATGCCCTCCGACGAACTGGGTGGGGTGCGAAATGGTTATACCGAGTATCGTCGACTTGGGATGGATCGTTGGCTAGCGGTCGTTGGGGCCTATCACCTTGCCCGCAAGCCCTGTCTGGTGATCGATCTTGGTACTGCAGTGACTTCTGACCTGGTTACGGGTAAGGGAGAGCACCTTGGTGGTTTCATCTGCCCTGGCATGCCGCTCATGCGCAACCAGCTTAGGACGCATACGCGTCGCATTCGTTACGATGACTCCGCCGCAGAGCAGGCGTTGCATGATACGGCTCCTGGTCGCTCTACCGCCGAGGCAGTAGAGCGAGGCTGCCTCTTGATGTTGCGTGGATTTGTTCAGTCTCAGGTTGAGTTGGCTGCGGAGCATCTAGGCTCCGAGTTCGAGGTCTTCTTGACTGGAGGGGATGCGCAGTTAGTCCAAGAGGCTGTTCCGCGTGCTCGAGTCCTGCCTGACCTGGTATTTGTTGGGCTGGCCATTGCTTGCCCGTTGCGCTGAGGTTGAGTCGTGCGTTGGTTGTTTCTGTTTCTTCTAGTTCTCAATCTCTTCTACTACGTGTGGCATCAGCAGCAGGCGCCGCTCCGTCCAAAGGAAGTTGAGACGCTCTCGCTCTACAAGGGGGACCAGCAAGATATCCGACTCCTCAGTGAGTCTGGTGAAGTGCCTGCTCGGCGAGTCCTTGTCCCGAGCGCCCCTGCCGAGGCGGCTGTGTGCCTCTATCTTGGAGGATTTGAGCAGGAGCGTCATGCGCAAGAGGTGGCGCAGCGTCTCATTAGCCTCGATGTAAGCGCGGAGGTGAAGCCGCTGGATGCAGCGGCTGGCGTAGATTATTGGGTCTACATGCCCCCCTTGGCCTCCCGTGACGCCTCACTTCGCCATCTAAAGGAGCTTCAAGCGCGTAAGATAGATAGCTACATTGTGACTCAGGGGGACCTTGTGAATGGCATCTCCTTGGGGATATTTCCGCGACTGGACTCCGCTGAAAGTGTGATGCAGCGTCTGCGAGACGCTGGTTACGAACCTCAGATGCGCGAGTTGTCGCGGGCCCATCGCGATTATTGGGTGCGTATAGCCCCCGAAAGTCGACGACTGGTGGCTGACTCTCTGCTGCAGCAGCTGTCCGGGGATTATCCGGGGCTGAAACATCAACTTATGCCTTGCGAGGGTGTTGCATCTCCTCGCTAGCTTGAATAGAATGGCGCCCGCTTCGCAGGGTGGCCTAGAAAACAAACTGTGAAGCTGCTGTAAGAAGCTCCTAACCTCAAGATTTTATTGAGAAAAAGCTTGACAGCTCGGTGGCAGAGTTTAAAATGCCGCCTCACTTGGAGGGGTTCCCGAGCGGCCAAAGGGATCAGACTGTAAATCTGACGTCATAGACTTCGAAGGTTCGAATCCTTCCCCCTCCACCAGATTCAAAGCGAGAGCTAAAGCTCCGCGGGTATAGTTCAGTGGTAGAACCTCAGCCTTCCAAGCTGATGATGCGGGTTCGATTCCCGCTACCCGCTCCAGGTTTTTTGTTTTCGCAATGTGTTTGGCTCATGTAGCTCAGCTGGTAGAGCACACCCTTGGTAAGGGTGAGGTCAGCGGTTCAAATCCGCTCATGAGCTCCATCTCAACAAAGGCAGATATGAAAATATCTGCCTTTGTTTTAATGGTGGCGTGACTCGCTCAATCTTTTGAAGGGAGACGTTTTCGATGGCAAAAGAAAAGTTCGAACGTAACAAGCCGCACGTCAACGTCGGCACCATTGGTCACGTTGACCATGGCAAGACCACTCTGACTGCTGCTCTGACCAAGGTCTGCTCCGAGACCTGGGGTGGTTCGGCTCGTGCGTTCGACCAGATCGACAACGCTCCGGAAGAGAAGGCTCGCGGTATCACCATCAACACTTCCCACGTTGAGTACGATTCCGCTGTTCGTCACTACGCTCACGTTGACTGCCCCGGTCACGCTGACTACGTGAAGAACATGATCACCGGTGCTGCTCAGATGGATGGCGCTATCCTGGTTTGCTCCGCCGCTGACGGCCCCATGCCGCAGACTCGCGAGCACATCCTGCTGTCCCGTCAGGTAGGCGTACCCTACATCGTCGTGTTCCTGAACAAGGCCGACATGGTTGACGACGCCGAGCTGCTGGAGCTGGTCGAGATGGAGGTTCGCGATCTGCTGAACACCTACGACTTCCCGGGCGACGACACTCCGATCGTTATCGGTTCCGCGCTGATGGCGCTGGAAGGCAAGGACGACAACGGCATCGGCGTTTCCGCCGTTCGTAAGCTGGTTGAGACCCTGGACTCCTACATTCCGGAGCCGGTGCGTGCCATCGACCAGCCGTTCCTGATGCCGATCGAGGACGTGTTCTCCATCTCCGGTCGTGGCACCGTAGTGACCGGTCGTGTAGAGCGCGGCATCGTGAAGGTGGGCGAGGAAATCGAAATCGTCGGTATCCGTCCGACCACCAAGACCACCTGCACCGGTGTTGAAATGTTCCGTAAGCTGCTCGACGAAGGTCGTGCTGGTGAGAACATTGGCGCCCTGCTGCGCGGCACCAAGCGTGACGACGTAGAGCGTGGTCAGGTTCTGGCCAAGCCGGGCACCATCAAGCCGCACACCAAGTTCGAGTGCGAAGTGTACGTGCTGTCCAAGGAAGAGGGTGGTCGTCACACTCCGTTCTTCAAGGGCTACCGTCCGCAGTTCTACTTCCGTACCACTGACGTGACCGGTAACTGCGAGCTGCCGGAAGGCGTTGAGATGGTAATGCCGGGCGACAACATCAAGATGGTTGTTACCCTGATCGCTCCGATCGCCATGGAAGACGGCCTGCGCTTCGCTATCCGCGAAGGTGGTCGTACCGTTGGCGCCGGTGTAGTGGCTAAGATCTTCGAATAAAGACTTGATCTTGGTGTTTCGGGCCGGCATAATGGTCGGCCTGACTTTGTTATAGGCCAGTAGCTCAATTGGCAGAGCGGCGGTCTCCAAAACCGCAGGTTGGGGGTTCGATTCCCTCCTGGCCTGCCAGATTCCAAGATAGAGGATCTGGCATTTCTCTCACAGGATCCTAGCTGATGAATGCCAAGGCTGAAGCCAAAGAAGCACGCTTCGACGTTCTGAAGTGGGTTGTTGTGGTGGCTCTCGTCGCGGTTGGCGTGGTCGGCAATCAGTATTTTTCCTCTGAGCCGATTCTGTATCGCGTTCTTGCTCTCCTTGCCCTTGCTACGGTTGCTGGTTTTGTTTCCTTGCAGACTGCGAAGGGGCAGGCTTTCTTTGCTCTTGCCAAAGAAGCTCGCGCGGAGATACGCAAGGTAGTTTGGCCGACTCGTCAGGAAACCACTCAGACCACTTTGATTGTTGTGGCTGTAGTGCTGGTGATGGCGCTGCTGTTGTGGGGTCTCGATACCCTGCTCGGTTGGCTTGTTTCGATGATCGTTGGTTGATAGGTGCTCCGTGGCTAAGCGTTGGTATGTCGTGCATGCTTACTCGGGCTATGAGAAGCATGTGATGCGCTCCCTGGTCGAGCGTGTCAAGTTGGCCGGCATGGAAGATCAGTTCGGCGAGATTCTGGTTCCCACTGAAGAAGTGGTAGAGATGCGCAACGGCCAGAAGCGGAAAAGCGAGCGCAAATTTTTTCCTGGCTATGTGTTGGTTCAAATGGAGATGAGCGAGGCAACTTGGCACCTGATCAAGGATACGCCTCGTGTCATGGGCTTCATTGGCGGTACTGCCGATAAGCCAGCTCCGATTACCGAGAAAGAGGCCGAGGCTATCCTGCGTCGCGTCGCGGATAGTGGTGACAAGCCCAAGCCGAAGACGCTGTTTGAGCCTGGCGAGACTGTTCGTGTGGTTGATGGTCCCTTCGCTGACTTCAATGGTGTGGTTGAAGAGGTTAACTACGAAAAGAGCCGGATTCAGGTGGCTGTGCTTATTTTCGGCCGCTCTACCCCGGTAGAGTTGGAGTTCAGTCAAGTCGAGAAGGTCTGACTGAAAAGAGATCCCAACCCCGCAGCCCTAGGTTGCGGGGTTTTGTTGTCACTGGGATAAACGCCCAAGCAATCGGGGAGCCTTCGGGCGCTAGAACCCGTAACTGGAGTAGAAAATGGCTAAGAAGATTCAAGCTTATATCAAGCTGCAAGTGAAGGCCGGTCAGGCCAACCCGTCGCCGCCGGTTGGCCCTGCCCTGGGTCAGCATGGTGTGAATATCATGGAATTCTGCAAGGCGTTCAACGCCAAGACTCAGGGCCTTGAGCCGGGTCTGCCGACACCTGTGATCATCACTGTTTACAGCGACCGCAGCTTCACTTTCGAGACCAAGAGCACCCCGGCTTCCGTTCTGCTGAAAAAAGCAGCCGGTATTGCCAGTGGTTCGCCGCGTCCGAACACCCAGAAAGTAGGCACCGTTACCCGTGCTCAGCTGGAAGAGATCGCCAAGGCCAAGAAGGCTGATCTGACTGCAGCTGACCTGGATGCGGCCGTGCGTAGCATCGCCGGTTCCGCTCGTAGCATGGGCCTGAATGTGGAGGGTGTGTAATGGCTAAGCTGACCAAGCGTCAAAAGGCAATTGCCGAGAAAGTAGAAGCTGGCAAGCAGTACGCTTTCGAGGATGCAGCCAAGCTGCTGGCCGAACTGGCCACTTCCAAGTTCAAGGAGTCCGTCGACGTCTCGATCAACCTCGGTGTTGATCCGCGTAAATCCGACCAGGTCGTCCGTGGTGCCACCGTTCTGCCGAACGGCACTGGCAAAAGCGTACGCATTGCCGTGTTCACCCAGGGCGCCGGTGCAGAGGCAGCGCTGGCTGCTGGTGCTGACAAGGTCGGTATGGACGAACTGGCTGCCGAGATGAAGGGCGGCGACCTGAACTATGACGTGGTGATTGCTTCTCCGGATGCGATGCGCGTTGTAGGTCAACTGGGTCAGATTCTCGGTCCGCGCGGCCTGATGCCGAACCCGAAGGTTGGTACCGTGACTCCGGACGTCGCTACTGCGGTCAAGAATGCCAAAGCCGGTCAGGTACGTTTCCGTACTGACAAGAATGGCATCATCCACGCTTCTGTTGGCAAGATCGATTTCGAGCCGGCCAAGCTGAAGCAGAACGTGGAAGCCCTGCTGGCTGACCTGAAGCGACTGAAGCCGTCCACCTCCAAGGGTGTGTACCTGAAGCGTGTGACCCTGAGTTCCACCATGGGTCCGGGTCTGCAGATCGATCAGGCTTCCCTCGAAGGCTAAGTGATAAAGGTGCGTCGGACTCGTTCGGCGCGCCAGGTATTGGGGTCCCTGCCTGGCGGGGGCTATCCAAGACCGTAGGCGGCGCAAGCCTTAAACAGGAAGTCATTCCGAGCCTACGCAGATGGTGCTCCCGATTCGTTTACCGAATCAGACACCAAAACGACGTTCAGCCCCGGCTGAACGAAACGGTAACATCCAGGAGTTAGACCCGTGGCAATTAAACTCGAAGACAAGAAGGCCATCGTCGCTGAAGTCAACGAGGCTGCCAAAGCTGGCCTGTCCGCTGTCGTGGCTGATGCCCGTGGCGTGACCGTAGCCGCTATGACCGGACTCCGTAAAGAGGCCCGTGACGCTGGCGTTTACGTACGTGTCGTACGTAACACCCTGGCTCGCCGCGCCGTTGCCGGCACTCAGTTTGAAGTGCTGAACGACGTGTTCAAAGGCCCGACCCTGATTGCGTTCTCCAACGAACACCCGGGCGCTGCCGCCCGGATCTTCAAGGAGTTTGCCAAGGGTCAGGACAAGTTCGAGATCAAGGCCGCTGCATTCGAGGGCCAGTTCCTCGCAGCCAATCAGATCGACGTACTGGCGACCCTGCCGACCTACGACGAAGCCGTTGCACAGCTGATGAGCGTGATCCAAGGCGCTACCAGCAAGCTGGCTCGTACTCTGGCGGCTATTCGCGACCAGAAAGAAGGCGCTGCGGCCTGAGTCAGGCTGCACAGTCCCTTTCACGAAATCTTTTAATTTTGATGGCCGCGAAGGCTGTCCACCAATACAGGAATTAGAGTCATGGCTCTGACCAACGAAGACATCATCAACGCCGTATCCGAAATGTCCGTCATGCAGATCGTTGAACTGATCAAGGCGATGGAAGAGAAGTTCGGTGTTACCGCTGCCGCTGCTGTTGCCGCTGGCCCGGCTGTTGCCGCTGCTGCTGTTGAAGAGCAGACCGAGTTCACCATCGTTCTGGCCGAGGCTGGCGAGAAGAAAGTGAACGTGATCAAGGTCGTTCGCGAACTGACCGGTCTGGGTCTGAAAGAAGCCAAGGCAGTTGTTGATGGCGCCCCGGGCGTTGTCAAGGAAGGCGCTTCGAAAGAAGAAGCCGAAGCTGCCAAGAAAGCCCTGGAAGAAGCTGGCGCCAAAGTCGAGCTCAAGTAAGCGACGACCTTGCGTCTACAGCCGGAGCGCTGCGCGCCAGGCTGACGGCTGGTGGCTTATGCCACCGGCCTTTTTCCGTTCTAGGTGGATGTCCTCAAGGCGCCACCTGGGGCGTGATCCGACCTCCAATGAGAGGCGGCGCAAACCAAGGGGTTTGCACGATTTTCTGGCTACTCCCGTCGGAGGGGCCAAATAAGCAGGTGACCAAGCTGGGGAACGCTGATGGCTTACTCATACACTGAGAAAAAACGTATCCGCAAAGACTTTAGCAAGTTGCCGGACGTCATGGATGTACCCTACCTCCTGGCCATCCAGCTGGATTCGTATCGCGAATTCCTGCAGGCGGGAGTCAGCAAGGAACATTTTCGTGACATCGGCCTGCACGCGGCCTTCAAGTCTGTTTTCCCGATCATCAGCTATTCCGGCAACGCCGCCCTGGAATACGTCGGCTATCGCCTCGGCGATCCGGCGTTCGATGTCAAGGAATGTGTGCTGCGCGGCGTGACCTTCGCCGTACCGCTGCGGGTAAAAGTCCGCCTGATCATTTTCGACAAGGAGTCGTCGAACAAGGCAATCAAAGACATCAAGGAACAAGAAGTCTACATGGGGGAAATCCCCCTCATGACCGAGAACGGTACCTTCATCATCAACGGTACCGAGCGCGTCATCGTCTCCCAGTTGCACCGTTCTCCGGGCGTGTTCTTCGATCACGACCGCGGCAAGACCCACAGCTCGGGCAAACTGCTGTACTCGGCGCGTATCATTCCCTACCGCGGTTCCTGGCTGGACTTCGAATTCGATCCGAAGGACTGCGTATTTGTTCGTATTGACCGTCGCCGCAAGCTGCCAGCGTCCGTACTCCTGCGCGCCCTCGGCTACAGCACCGAAGAGGTCCTGGACGCCTTCTACGCCACGAACGTTTTCCACGTTAAGGGTGAAGGCCTGCATCTGGAACTGGTTCCGCAGCGCCTGCGCGGCGAGATCGCCGTGTTCGACATCAAGGATCAGTCTGGCAAGGTGATCGTGGAGCAGGGTCGCCGTATCACTGCCCGCCACATCAACCAGCTGGAAAAAGCCGGCATCAAGGAACTCGAAGTTCCGCTGGATTATGTCCTGGGTCGTACCACCGCCAAGGCGATCGTGCATCCGGCCACCGGCGAGATCATTGCCGAGTGCAATACCGAACTGACCACCGACCTGCTGGTGAAGATTGCCAAGGCTCAGGTTGTCCGTCTCGAGACGCTCTATACCAACGACATCGACTGCGGTCCGTTCATCTCGGATACCCTCAAGATCGACTCCACCGGCAACCAACTGGAAGCACTGGTCGAGATCTATCGCATGATGCGTCCCGGCGAGCCTCCGACCAAGGAAGCCGCTGAGACCCTGTTCAACAACCTGTTCTTCAGTGCCGAGCGTTACGACCTGTCCGCTGTTGGCCGCATGAAGTTCAACCGCCGTATCGGTCGCAGCGAAATCGAAGGCTCCGGTGTACTCAGCCGCGAAGACATCGTCGACGTCCTCAAGACCTTGGTCGATATCCGTAACGGCAAGGGCATCGTCGACGACATCGACCACCTGGGTAACCGTCGCGTGCGTTGTGTCGGTGAGATGGCTGAGAACCAGTTCCGTGTTGGCCTGGTGCGCGTAGAGCGTGCAGTCAAGGAACGTCTGTCCATGGCCGAAAGCGAAGGCCTGATGCCGCAGGATCTGATCAACGCCAAGCCGGTGGCAGCCGCGATCAAGGAGTTCTTCGGTTCCAGCCAGCTGTCCCAGTTCATGGACCAGAACAACCCGCTGTCCGAGATCACCCACAAGCGTCGCGTCTCTGCGCTTGGTCCAGGTGGTCTTACCCGCGAGCGCGCCGGTTTCGAGGTTCGCGACGTACACCCGACCCATTACGGCCGTGTGTGCCCGATCGAAACCCCTGAAGGTCCGAACATCGGCCTGATCAACTCCCTGGCGACTTACGCCCGCACCAACCAGTACGGCTTCCTGGAAAGTCCGTACCGCGTGGTCAAGGAAGGGCAGGTCACTGACGAGATCGTGTTCCTCTCCGCCATCGAAGAGGCCGATCACGTGATCGCCCAGGCGTCCGCGACCCTGAACGAGAAGGGTCAACTGGTCGACGAACTGGTGGCTGTGCGTCACCTGAACGAGTTCACCGTGAAGGCGCCGGAAGACGTGACCCTGATGGACGTCTCTCCGAAACAGGTCGTTTCCGTCGCTGCTTCGCTGATTCCGTTCCTCGAGCACGACGACGCCAACCGTGCACTCATGGGCTCGAACATGCAGCGTCAGGCCGTGCCGACCCTGCGTGCCGACAAGCCCCTGGTCGGTACCGGCATGGAGCGCAACGTTGCCCGTGACTCCGGTGTCTGCGTCGTGGCCCGTCGTGGCGGCGTGATCGACTCCGTCGACGCCAGCCGTATCGTGGTGCGCGTCAACGACGATGAAGTCGAGACCGGCGAAGCTGGTGTGGACATCTATAACCTGACCAAATACACCCGTTCCAACCAGAACACCTGCATCAACCAGCGTCCGCTGGTGCAGAAAGGTGATGTGGTCGCTCGCGCCGACATTCTCGCCGATGGTCCGTCCACCGACATGGGTGAGCTCGCTTTGGGTCAGAACATGCGCGTTGCGTTCATGCCCTGGAACGGCTTCAACTTCGAGGACTCCATCTGCCTGTCCGAGCGTGTGGTGCAGGAAGATCGCTTCACCACCATCCATATTCAGGAACTGACTTGCGTCGCTCGTGACACCAAGCTCGGCCCAGAAGAAATCACCGCGGACATCCCCAACGTGGGTGAGGCAGCGCTGAACAAGCTGGACGAGGCGGGCATCGTCTACGTCGGTGCCGAAGTGCAGGCTGGCGATATTCTGGTGGGCAAGGTCACCCCGAAAGGCGAGACCCAGCTGACTCCGGAAGAGAAGCTGTTGCGTGCGATCTTCGGTGAGAAGGCCTCCGACGTGAAGGACACCTCCCTGCGCGTGCCGACCGGCACCAAGGGCACCGTCATCGACGTTCAGGTCTTCACTCGTGATGGCGTTGAGCGCGACAGCCGCGCCCTGTCCATCGAGAAGATGCAGCTGGACGAGATCCGCAAGGACCTGAACGAAGAGTTCCGTATCGTCGAAGGCGCGACGTTCGAGCGTCTGCGCTCCGCCCTGGTGGGTCAGACCGCCGAAGGCGGCGCCGGCCTGAAGAAGGGTACCGAGATCACCGACGAGTACCTCGACGGCCTCGAGCGCGGTCAGTGGTTCAAGCTGCGCATGTCCGAAGACGCGCTGAACGAGCAGTTGGAAAAGGCGCAGGCTTACCTGTCCGACCGTCGCCAGATGCTCGACGACAAGTTCGAAGACAAGAAGCGCAAGCTCCAGCAAGGCGACGACCTGGCTCCGGGCGTGCTGAAGATCGTCAAGGTCTACCTGGCCATCAAACGCCGCATCCAGCCCGGCGACAAGATGGCAGGCCGCCACGGTAACAAGGGTGTGGTGTCCGTGATCATGCCGGTCGAAGACATGCCCCACGATGCCAATGGCACCCCTGTGGATATCGTTCTGAACCCCCTGGGCGTGCCGTCGCGTATGAACGTCGGCCAGATTCTCGAAACCCACCTCGGCCTTGCAGCCAAAGGCCTGGGCGAGAAGATCAATCGCATGCTCGAAGAGCAGCGCAAGATCGCCGAACTGCGTGAGTTCCTGCATGAGATCTACAACGAGATCGGTGGCCGTCAGGAGAATCTGAACGAGCTTAGCGACCAGGAGATCCTGGACCTGGCCAAGAACCTCAAGGGCGGCGTACCCATGGCCACCCCGGTGTTCGACGGTGCCAAGGAAAGCGAGATCAAGGCCATGCTGAAGCTCGCGGACCTGCCGGAAAGCGGTCAGATGCGCCTGTTCGACGGCCGTACCGGCAACCAGTTCGAGCGTCCGACCACCGTCGGCTACATGTACATGCTCAAGCTGAACCACCTGGTCGATGACAAGATGCACGCACGTTCCACCGGTTCCTACAGCCTGGTTACCCAGCAGCCGCTGGGTGGTAAGGCGCAGTTCGGTGGCCAGCGTTTCGGGGAGATGGAGGTCTGGGCACTGGAAGCCTATGGTGCCGCCTACACCCTGCAGGAAATGCTGACCGTGAAGTCGGACGACGTGAACGGCCGGACCAAGATGTACAAGAACATCGTGGACGGGGATCACCGCATGGAGGCCGGCATGCCCGAGTCCTTCAACGTGTTGATCAAAGAGATCCGCTCGCTCGGCATCGACATCGAACTGGAAACCGAATAACACGCGACGCCCAATACGCTACGGCTGGTCAGGCCGGTCGTAGCGGGTCCGTGAGGAGGAAAGGCCTTGAAAGACTTGCTGAATCTGTTGAAAAACCAGGGTCAAATCGAAGAGTTCGATGCCATCCGTATTGGTCTGGCCTCGCCTGAGATGATCCGTTCCTGGTCCTTCGGTGAAGTGAAAAAGCCGGAGACCATCAACTACCGTACCTTCAAGCCGGAGCGCGATGGCCTGTTCTGCGCCAAGATTTTCGGCCCAGTTAAGGACTACGAGTGCCTGTGCGGTAAGTACAAGCGCCTGAAACATCGTGGTGTGATCTGCGAGAAGTGCGGCGTGGAAGTCGCCCTGGCCAAGGTGCGCCGCGAGCGCATGGGTCACATCGAACTGGCTTCCCCCGTTGCCCACATCTGGTTCCTGAAGTCGCTGCCGTCCCGCATCGGCCTCCTGCTGGACATGACCCTGCGTGACATCGAGCGCGTACTCTACTTCGAGAGCTACGTCGTGATCGACCCGGGTATGACCACCCTGGAGAAAGGCCAGCTGCTGAATGACGAGCAGTACTTCGAGGCCCTGGAGGAGTTCGGTGACGACTTCGACGCCCGCATGGGTGCCGAGGCTGTCCGTGAGCTGCTGAACGCCATCGATCTGGATCACGAAATTGGCCGCCTGCGCGAAGAAATTCCGCAGACCAACTCGGAAACCAAGATCAAGAAGCTGTCCAAGCGCCTGAAGCTGATGGAAGCCTTCAAGGATTCCGGTAACCATCCCGAGTGGATGGTCCTGACCGTCCTGCCGGTACTGCCGCCGGACCTGCGTCCGCTGGTTCCGCTGGATGGTGGTCGCTTCGCGACTTCCGACCTTAACGACCTGTATCGTCGGGTGATCAACCGTAACAACCGCCTGAAGCGCCTGCTCGACCTGGCTGCGCCGGACATCATCGTGCGCAACGAAAAGCGCATGCTGCAGGAAGCTGTCGACGCCTTGCTGGACAACGGTCGTCGTGGTCGTGCCATCACCGGCTCGAACAAGCGCCCGCTGAAGTCCCTGGCCGACATGATCAAGGGTAAGCAAGGTCGCTTCCGTCAGAACCTGCTCGGTAAGCGCGTGGACTACTCCGGTCGTTCCGTGATCACCGTGGGTCCGACCCTGCGCCTGCACCAGTGCGGTCTGCCCAAGAAGATGGCCCTCGAGCTGTTCAAGCCGTTCATCTTCGGCAAGCTGGAAGCCCGCGGCATGGCTACCACCATCAAGGCGGCCAAAAAGATGGTCGAGCGCGAACTGCCCGAGGTCTGGGACGTTCTCGCTGAAGTCATCCGCGAACACCCCGTTTTGCTGAACCGCGCGCCGACCCTTCACCGTCTGGGTATCCAGGCGTTCGAGCCGGTGCTGATCGAAGGCAAGGCCATCCAGTTGCACCCGCTGGTGTGCGCGGCGTACAACGCCGACTTCGACGGTGACCAGATGGCCGTCCACGTTCCGCTGACCCTCGAGGCCCAGCTGGAAGCGCGTGCGCTGATGATGTCCACCAACAACATCCTGTCGCCCGCCAACGGCGAGCCGATCATCGTCCCGTCTCAGGACGTGGTACTGGGTCTGTACTACATGACTCGTGAGGCTGTGAACGCCAAGGGCGAGGGTCGCGTATTCGCTGACCTGCAGGAAGTCGACCGCGTGTTCCGCGCCGGCGAAGCGTCCCTGCACGCCCGCGTGAAAGTGCGCATCAACGAGACCGTGAAGGACAAGGACGGCTCCATCACCAAGAACACCCGCATCGTCGACACCACCGTCGGCCGCGCGCTGCTGTTCCAGGTGGTTCCGGCCGGCCTGTCGTTCGACGTGGTCAACCAGCCGATGAAGAAAAAGGCGATCTCCAAGCTGATCAACCAGTGCTATCGCGTGGTCGGTCTGAAGGACACCGTCATCTTCGCCGACCAACTGATGTACACCGGTTTCGCCTACTCCACCATTTCCGGCGTCTCCATCGGCGTGAACGACTTCGTCATCCCCGACGAGAAGGCCCGCATCATTGATGCCGCCACCGAGGAAGTGAAGGAGATCGAGTCCCAGTACGCCTCCGGCCTGGTAACCCAGGGTGAGAAGTACAACAAGGTGATCGACCTCTGGTCCAAGGCCAACGACGAAGTTTCCAAGGCGATGATGAGCAACCTCTCGAAAGAGAAGGTCATCGACCGCGAAGGCAAGGAAGTCGACCAGGAGTCCTTCAACTCCATGTACATGATGGCGGACTCCGGTGCGCGGGGTTCCGCGGCCCAGATCCGTCAGCTGGCCGGTATGCGTGGCTTGATGGCGAAGCCGGACGGCTCCATCATCGAGACCCCCATCACCGCGAACTTCCGTGAAGGCCTGAACGTACTCCAGTACTTCATCTCCACTCACGGTGCTCGTAAAGGTCTGGCGGATACCGCACTGAAGACCGCGAACTCCGGTTACCTGACTCGTCGTCTCGTCGACGTGGCCCAGGACCTGGTAGTGACCGAAGTCGACTGCGGTACCGAGCACGGCCTGCTGATGACACCGCACATCGAAGGCGGCGACGTGGTCGAGCCCTTGGGTGAGCGCGTACTGGGCCGTGTCATTGCCCGCGACGTGTTCAAGCCGGGTTCCGACGAAGTCATCGTTCCGGCCGGTACCCTGGTCGACGAGCAGTGGGTCGAGTTCATCGAGCGCATGAGCGTCGACGAAGTGATCGTGCGTTCGCCTATCAGCTGCGAAACCCGCTACGGCATCTGCGCCAAGTGCTACGGTCGCGACCTGGCACGTGGACACCAGGTGAACATCGGTGAAGCGGTTGGCGTTATCGCCGCCCAGTCCATCGGTGAGCCGGGTACCCAGCTGACCATGCGTACCTTCCACATCGGTGGTGCGGCTAGCCGGACTTCCGCTGCCGACAATGTCCAGGTGAAAAACGGCGGCACCATCCGCCTGCACAACCTGAAGCACGTGGAGCGCCTCGACGGTGCGCTGGTGGCGGTATCCCGCTCCGGTGAGCTTGCCGTTGCCGACGAGTTCGGTCGCGAGCGCGAGCGCTACAAGCTGCCTTACGGTGCCGTGATCTCCGTGAAAGAGGGCGACAAGGTCGACCCGGGCGCCATCGTCGCCAAGTGGGACCCGCACACCCACCCGATCGTGACCGAAATGAAGGGTACCGTTACCTTCGTCGGCATGGAGGAGGGCATCACCATCAAGCGTCAGACCGACGAGCTTACCGGTCTGACCAACATCGAGGTTCTGGATCCGAAGGATCGTCCGGCTGCCGGCAAGGACATTCGTCCGGCCGTGAAACTGGTGGACGCCAACGGCAAGGAGCTGCTGCTGCCGGGTACCGACGTGCCGGCCCAGTACTTCCTGCCGGCCAACGCCCTGGTGGGTGTGGCTGACGGTGCTCAGGTGGGCGTGGGTGATGTTATCGCCCGTATCCCGCAGGAAACCTCGAAGACCCGTGACATCACCGGTGGTCTGCCGCGCGTTGCCGACCTGTTCGAAGCGCGTCGTCCGAAGGAGCCGTCTATCCTGGCGGAAATCAGCGGCACCATTTCCTTCGGCAAGGAAACCAAGGGCAAGCGCCGTCTGGTCATCACGCCGAACGATGGTACCGATCCTTACGAGGAGCTGATTCCGAAGTGGCGTCACCTGAACGTGTTCGAAGGCGAGCAGGTGAATCGCGGTGAGGTGATCTCCGACGGCCCGAGCAACCCGCACGATATCCTGCGACTGCTCGGCGTCAGCGCACTGGCCAAGTACATCGTCAACGAGATTCAGGATGTGTACCGACTGCAGGGTGTGAAGATCAACGACAAGCATATCGAGACCATCCTGCGTCAGATGCTGCGCAAGGTCGAAATCGCTGAGTCGGGTGATTCCAGTTTCATCAAGGGCGACCAGATGGAGCTGACCCAGGTGCTGGAGGAGAACGAACGTCTGGCGAGCGAAGACCGCTTCATCGCCAAGTACGAGCGTGTCCTGCTGGGCATCACCAAGGCCTCGCTGTCGACCGAGTCCTTCATCTCCGCAGCGTCCTTCCAGGAAACCACTCGCGTTCTCACCGAGGCGGCGGTTACCGGCAAGCGCGACTACCTGCGCGGACTGAAGGAAAACGTGGTGGTGGGTCGCCTGATTCCGGCCGGTACCGGCCTGGCGTACCACAGCGAACGCAAGCGTCAGCGCGATGCCGGCAAGCCGGTCCGCGTTAGCGCGAGCGAGGTGGAAGCGGCGCTGACCGAAGCGCTGAACTCCAGCAGCAACTAAGTGCGATGCCCCCGGCGGTCCCTTCCGCCGGGGGCGTTGCCTTGACGGGGGCGTCGTGTCTCTTTAGACTCATGCACCCCTAAATTTGGCAGGGCATTTTGCTCTGTCATTTTGCTTTCTTTGTAAAGCAATAGCGTCGAAAGACAACAGTGGAGCAATTAGATGGCAACTATCAACCAGCTGGTGCGTAAGCCGCGCAGCCGTATCGTCGAGAAATCCGACGTACCTGCGCTGCAAAACTGCCCGCAGCGTCGTGGCGTTTGCACCCGCGTTTACACCACTACGCCGAAGAAACCGAACTCCGCACTCCGTAAGGTTTGCCGTGTTCGTCTGACCAACGGCTACGAAGTGACTTCGTACATCGGTGGTGAGGGTCACAACCTGCAAGAGCACAGCGTGGTGCTTATTCGCGGCGGTCGTGTAAAGGACCTCCCGGGTGTGCGTTATCACACTGTTCGCGGTTCGCTGGACACCACCGGCGTTAAAGACCGTAAGCAGGGTCGTTCCAAGTACGGTACCAAGCGTCCGAAGTAATTCGGTGTCTGACCAGTTTTCATATTCATTGAGTCGATAAGAGTAAGGTCGGGCGTAACCTTATGGTTATGGTCCCGGGCTAACCTGAAGACCGTTTGAGGGCTTATCAATGCCAAGACGTCGTGTAGCAGCCAAGCGTGAGATTCTGGACGATCCGAAATACGGAAGCCTGATCCTCGCCAAATTCATGAACCACGTGATGGA